>NZ_OBQM01000032.1:0-1430 GCF_900221055.1 Paenibacillus sp. RU5M
TGAACTGTGACCCGTAAGATAGACACTTTGAAAAAAGTGCCCTCTTACGGGTCTTTTGTGTTTTAATCAGATTAGAAAAAGTTTGCGAGGGTGCAGATCATGGGGGAAATTAGAAGGTCTTTTACAGAACAAGAGATTCAAGTTTTAGAGTCGAATCCATCCGTACTTCGTGTCTCGGAGAAAAATATTACCTATTCACCTGCCTTTAAAATGGATGCTGTACGAGCGAATCAAGCTGGGTCGACACCCATTGAGATTTTCTCTTTAGCGGGATTCGACATGGGACTGATTGGGCAGGAGACACCAAAGAAATGTTTGCAACGCTGGCGTAAGATACACGCTTCGTTAGGTGAAACTGGATTATTGGAAGAACGCAGAGGGAAAGGAAGCTCAGGAAGACCTAACAGTAGCGAGCGATCCGCTGAAGAGAGGCTCCGACTCGCCGAAGCCCGTATCAAGCTCCTTGAGGCCGAGAATGAACTCTTAAAAAAGCTAGAAGCGCTCGAAAGGCAACCTCCCAACGATAATAGACTACCGTCTTCCGAGCGCTTTCAACTGATTAATCAGGTCGTTCGTAAACACGGATTGAGACGCCTAACCCGATATCTATGCAAGCTTGCTGAGGTGAGCACAAGCGGTTATTACCGGTGGTGCACTGCGGAGGAAAAACGCCAGCTTCGTGAGTTTGCTGATGAAAGAGATGGCGTACTCATTAAGGCGCATTATGATGCACTCCAAGGAAAAGTAGGCGCTCTCGTTATAAAAATGCGGCTAGAACGTCTAAACGGAATCATCATGAATCACAAAAAAATTCGACGCCTCATGCGTAAATTCAGGCTGATTGCTGTTATTCGTCAAGCCAATCCATACCGTAAAATGGCTAAAGCTACTCAAGAGCACCGAACATGCCCGAATCTCCTGAAGCGCCAGTTTGACTGCGGAGAACCTGAAAAGGTCTTGCTTACCGATATCACTTATTTGCGTTATGGAAACGGTCAATGGGCTTATTTGTCCTGCGTAAAGGACGGAGCAACAAGAGAAATCTTAGCCCACTACCTATCTTCAACCTTGGAAGTGTGCCTTGTTAAACGAACACTACAACGTTTGCTTGATCGTCTGGAGGGGAGTGTTCATCCTGAGGCTGTAATCCATTCAGATCAAGGTTTTCACTACACACACTTACAGGTGCGCTCCATGATTGCTGAATCAGGGTTCAAACAATCCATGTCACGGAAAGGAAACTGTTGGGATAATGCCTCAATGGAGACGTTTTTCGGACATATGAAAGATGAACTAGAATACAAAGAGTGCACATCTCTGCATGAGCTGAGAGTTCGCGTCAATGAATACATCACCTACTACAACACCGAACGGTACCAATGGACATTAAAAAAGATGACTCCTGATGAATACAGAAGCCATCTGATTGC
>NZ_OBQM01000030.1:0-1449 GCF_900221055.1 Paenibacillus sp. RU5M
ATGAAGTGACCCCGTAAAGTTAGACACATTATATCTTTAAGCAACTTGTTGGGCATGAATCCGGTACCGTACCGGACTCATGCCTTTTAGTTTTGCCTTAATGCGTTTGTTGTTGTAATAATCGATGTATTTGGATAGTTCTTGTTTGAAATGTGACATATTTTCAAATTCCTTTAAATACAAGAACTCGGATTTCATGATGCCAAAGAAGTTCTCCATGACGGCGTTATCGTAACAGTTCCCTTTACGGGACATACTTTGCGTGATGCCACGTTCTTTAAGGGCATGACGATACGGTCTCATCTGGTAGTGCCAGCCTTGATCCGAATGAATAAGGAGTTTATCTTCATTTGTTAAACTGCAAAATGCTTGATCTAACATTGTGGAAACAAGCGAGTAGACCGGTCTTGAACCAATCGTATATGTAATGATTTCTCCGTTATACAGATCAAGCATGGGAGATAAATATAGTTTTTCTCCGAACAATTTAAACTCTGTAATGTCCGTAACCCACTTCTCGTTTGGCCTTTCAGCATGGAAATTGCGTTCTAATAGGTTCGGTGCGATCTTGCCAATGGTCCCTTTATATGAACGATATTTTTTCATACGCACCAAACACTTTAATCCCAATACTTTCATCAAACGCTGTACCTTTTTATGATTCACATGGTGTCCACGATTGGTTAACTCATCGCGAATACGACGATAACCATAGCGTCCCTCATGCTCCTTATAAATCGCTTGTATCATGTCTTTTAGCTCTAAATCCTTGTCTACCGTACCAAACGCTTTTACGACGTAATAATACGTGCTACGAGGGATACCTGCTAGCTGTAGAAGTGCTTTCACCGAAAATTCGTTCCTTAGTTCATAGACTACTTGAGCTTTGTCTTGTTTGGTGATTTTTCCTTGTTTCGAACTAAGGCATTCAACTTTTTTAAATAAGCATTCTCCATTTTCAAACGCTCTACCTCTACTTGTAAAGCCTCTACAGATCCTTCTACTAGTGTTTGGTCCTTCTGTGCTTTAGATCCTTTTTTCATGGATGAGCGCCCCTTTTTCTTTAATTGAAGGGCGTCTATCCCTTGTAATTCCAGGCTTTTTTGCCAACTTAAAAGGGTACTATGGCTAGGTATATTAAATATAGCAGCCGTTTCTCTAACAGACGTCCCAAATTCGTTCATATAATGAAGTACGTCTAGTTTAATCTGAGTAGGATATGATGTATAGCCCTTTATAAAAGCTTTTTCACCATGATGCTCATATTGTTTAATCCAGTTTAAAAAGACAGAATGGTGAATCCCGATCGATTTTGCAATGCTTTTCAAGCTTTCTGATCCCTTTTCATAACGCATAACGGCTTGTACTTTTTCTTCTGAACTGAATTTAGTCATAAAAAAACTGCACCTCCAATTGGTAGTTGTGTCTAACAATTGGGGTGCAGTTCAT
>NZ_OBQM01000027.1:0-2532 GCF_900221055.1 Paenibacillus sp. RU5M
TGCATATTGGATAAGCCCTCGACCGATTAGTACTGGTCAGCTCCATGCATTGCTGCACTTCCACCCCCAGCCTATCTACCTCGTCGTCTTCAAGGGGTCTTACATACTGGGAAATCTCATCTTGAGGGGGGCTTCACGCTTAGATGCTTTCAGCGCTTATCCCTTCCGTACATAGCTACCCAGCGGTGCTCCTGGCGGAACAACTGGTACACCAGCGGTACGTCCATCCCGGTCCTCTCGTACTAAGGACAGCTCCTCTCAAATTTCCTACGCCCACGACAGATAGGGACCGAACTGTCTCACGACGTTCTGAACCCAGCTCGCGTACCGCTTTAATGGGCGAACAGCCCAACCCTTGGGACCTACTTCAGCCCCAGGATGCGATGAGCCGACATCGAGGTGCCAAACCTCCCCGTCGATGTGGACTCTTGGGGGAGATAAGCCTGTTATCCCCAGGGTAGCTTTTATCCGTTGAGCGATGGCCCTTCCATGCGGTACCACCGGATCACTAAGCCCGACTTTCGTCCCTGCTCGACTTGTAGGTCTCGCAGTCAAGCTCCCTTATGCCTTTGCACTCTTCGAATGATTTCCAACCATTCTGAGGGAACCTTTGGGCGCCTCCGTTACTCTTTAGGAGGCGACCGCCCCAGTCAAACTGCCCACCTGACACTGTCCCCGCACCGGATTACGGTACCAGGTTAGAACCTAGATACGATCAGGGTGGTATCCCAACGGTGCCTCCACGCAAGCTGGCGCTCACGTTTCAAAGGCTCCCACCTATCCTGTACAGATCGTACCCAAATTCAATATCAAGCTGCAGTAAAGCTCCATGGGGTCTTTCCGTCTTGTCGCGGGTAACCTGCATCTTCACAGGTATTAAAATTTCACCGGATCTCTCGTTGAGACAGCGCCCAAGTCGTTACGCCATTCGTGCGGGTCAGAATTTACCTGACAAGGAATTTCGCTACCTTAGGACCGTTATAGTTACGGCCGCCGTTTACTGGGGCTTCGGTTCACAGCTTCGGATTGCTCCTAACCGCTCCCCTTAACCTTCCAGCACCGGGCAGGCGTCAGCCCGTATACTTCGCCTTACGGCTTCGCACAGACCTGTGTTTTTGCTAAACAGTCGCTTGGGCCTTTTCACTGCGGCCCCCTCGTGCTATTCACACTACCGGGGCACCCCTTCTCCCGAAGTTACGGGGTCATTTTGCCGAGTTCCTTAACGAGAGTTCTTCCGCGCGCCTTAGAATTCTCTTCTCGCCTACCTGTGTCGGTTTGCGGTACGGGCACCATCACCTGGCTAGAGGCTTTTCTTGGCAGTGTGAGATCATGACCTTCGCTACTATAATTTTCGCTCCCCATCACAGCCCAGCCTTAACGATGTGCGGATTTGCCTACACATCAGCCTCACTGCTTAGACGGACATCCATCAGTCCGCGTCACTACCCTGCTGCGTCCCCCCATTGCTCATAACGGCTTACGGTGGTACAGGAATTTCGACCTGTTGTCCTTCGACTACGCCTTTCGGCCTCGCCTTAGGTCCCGACTTACCCTGAGCGGACGAGCCTTCCTCAGGAACCCTTAGGCTTTCGGCGGATCAGATTCTCACTGATCTTTTCGTTACTCATACCGGCATTCTCACTTGTATAATGTCCAGCGCTCCTTACGGTACACCTTCAACCCTTATACAACGCTCCCCTACCCCTGATGCAAAGCATCAAGCCATAGCTTCGGTGGTGTGTTTAGCCCCGTTACATTTTCGGCGCAGAGTCACTCGACCAGTGAGCTATTACGCACTCTTTCAATGGTGGCTGCTTCTAAGCCAACATCCTGGTTGTCTGTGCAACTCCACATCCTTTCCCACTTAACACACACTTGGGGACCTTAGCTGATGGTCTGGGCTGTTTCCCTTTTGACAATGGATCTTAGCACTCACTGTCTGACTCCCGGAAGTAAGTCTATGGCATTCGGAGTTTGACTGAGCTTGGTAACCCTTGCGGGCCCCGCACCCAATCAGTGCTCTACCTCCACGACTCTGTTTTCCGAGGCTAGCCCTAAAGCTATTTCGGGGAGAACCAGCTATCTCCGAGTTCGATTGGAATTTCTCCGCTACCCCCACCTCATCCCCGCATTTTTCAACATGCGTGGGTTCGGGCCTCCAGTGCGTGTTACCGCACCTTCACCCTGGACAGGGGTAGATCACCCGGTTTCGGGTCTACGTCCACGTACTAAGTCGCCCTATTCAGACTCGCTTTCGCTGCGGCTCCGGCTCTTCACCTTAACCTTGCACGGGAACGTAACTCGCCGGTTCATTCTACAAAAGGCACGCCATCACCCCTAAAACGGGCTCTGACTTTTTGTAAGCACACGGTTTCAGGTTCTATTTCACTCCCCTTCCGGGGTGCTTTTCACCTTTCCCTCACGGTACTGCTTCACTATCGGTCGCTAGGAAGTATTTAGCCTTGGCAGATGGTCCTGCCGGATTCATACGGGGTTTCACGTGCCCCGCACTACTCGGGATACATCTCGGAG
>NZ_OBQM01000026.1:0-34744 GCF_900221055.1 Paenibacillus sp. RU5M
GAGAAGCAAGCTTCTCTTCAAGTCCGCTCGACTTGCATGTATTAGGCATGCCGCCAGCGTTCGTCCTGAGCCAGGATCAAACTCTCCAATAAAGTATTGAAAAGAGCGATAAGCTCATTTTGAAACTGACGAGATTAAAAATCTCATTTATTTTGCTTTGAAATCATACAGCCCGAAGACTTGTACCGATTTCTCAGCGTCGATCTTGCAAGCAAGATCGTTACTCACTCGTTGTTCAGTTTTCAAAGATCAAACTTGTTTCATTGCCGCGTGTTGTTCATCTCAGCAACTTTTATATCTTATCACATCCGAACCAACTTTGCAAGCTCTTTTTTTAAGTTTCTTTCGAAGCTTATTTCATTCGCTTGCCGCACCGTGTTTCTCGTGTTTTCTTGGCCGGAATTAGAATATACCATGTACAGATTATGAACGCAAGCTTTATTTTCAAAAACTTAGAACCACATTCTCCATCAGATAATCTACAATCTCCTTCTTCTATAGTAGAGCCCTCGTATATTTACCCAAGGCTCCTTAGGTAAAAAGAAAGCCAAGCTAACCAAACATTATTACTCTATAAAGCTAACTTCACCCTCCATCCGTTCAGAAGTAAAGAAGTGCACCCAACAACCATTAGCCAGGGAAGTACTCATACCTATCTTCACTCCGTTGAAGATCGTATGGATGAGTCTGACCCTGGCTCTTATATAACCTTACATTATATGATTAGACCTTACCTTCTATATAAGCATGAATTCATCCGAACAAGAAATATCTATACAACCGTTATAAGATCCGTTTACCCAGCAATGAAGCAATCAGTTCTACTCCAAGGCGGGCCGTATGCCTATTCTGATCAAATAGCGGATTAACTTCCACCAGATCCATGGACGTGACTCGGTTGGTAGAAGCGAGCAGCTCCAGTGCGAAATGAGCTTCACGGTAATTCAATCCCCCTGGTACAGGCGTACCCACACCCGGAGCCTCACGCGGATCAAGACAATCCATATCAAAGCTAATATGAATACCATCTGTTCCTTCCCCGACTACAGCCAGCGCCTGTTCAACAACCTGTTGTATCCCTATCCGGTCAATATCATGCATTGTAAAGCTCTTGATGCCAAGCGCTCGGATCTGTTCCTTCTCATACACATCCAGATCACGTAAGCCAATGTAGACCAGATTGGAAGGATTAACGAACGGCCCAGCACCCGGTATATGAGAGAAGTTAAATGCAGAATGCCCCAAAGCGGCAGCAACACTCATCCCATGCATATTTCCAGACAGACTACGCTCTTCTGTGTTCAAATCCGCATGGGCATCAAACCAGATCACACCCAGTTTGGAATAATGCGCAGACACCCCAGCAAGAGAACCTATGGCTACACTGTGATCGCCACCCAGAACAAGTGGAAAAGAACCTCCCGCTATCGCCTCAGACACTTCATTGCACACTCGCTCACTCACCTGTCTAACCTCGGATAAATATTTCACACGGTTGCGTTCGATTGGAGTAACAGACTCTGAGGGACAATCTACACGGATCTCTTTTGATACATTTAACCCAAGGCTTGCAATTTCACGTTTCAATCCTGCAGTAATGAGTTCATCCGGACCTAGCTCAGCACCACCTCGCGCCCCACCTAATCCAAAAGGAACTTTAATGATAGCAACGTCATGATGACGTAAAAGGAATTGGCTCGTTTCATTAGAAGCATTCAGCGTTCCTGCAGATTCAATATCATTGTTTTCCATGTAGGTCAGCTCCTTCGCTGCTTATATGAAGTAATCAAAGAATGAAATATTTATCAATCACCCAACACCTGAGTAATTCGCTCCAACGCCCAATCGATCTCAACCTCTGTAATGGTAAGTGGCGGTGCAAAACGGATCGTTGTCTCATGAGTTTCTTTACAGAGCAGTCCAACAGACATTAATTTCTCACAATAAGGACGTGCAGGTACATGCAGATCAACACCGATGAACAATCCTCTACCTCGAATCTCACACACAGCTGAACTGCGAACTACCTGAAGCTGTTTCATAAAATAATTCCCCAGACGCTCCGAGCGCTCTGCAAGCTTCTCATCTTCCAGAACTTCCAGTGCTGCGACAGCCACGGCACAAGCGAGTGGGTTCCCCCCGAATGTGGAGCCATGAGAACCCGGTTCAAACAAATCCAGTATTTCTGCATTAGCAGCAATAGCCGAGATAGGCATTACTCCCCCGCCCAGTGCCTTACCCATAATCCAGATATCAGGCTCAACCCCCTCCCAATCAGAGGCAAATCGCCGTCCCGTTCGTCCGAATCCGGTCTGAATCTCATCCGCCACGGTCAACACCCTATGCTGTTTACACAGTGTAAAGGCTTCAGCAAGATATCCTTCAGGTGGGATGACAATACCGGCTTCCCCCTGAATGGGTTCCACGAGAAAAGCGGCCGTGTTTGGTGTAATCGCAAGCTTAAGCGCTTCAATGTCACCATAAGGAATGATTTTGAATCCGGGTGTAAACGGTCCAAAGTCTGTTTTGTACTCTTCTGAAGATGAGAAAGAGGTGACCGTCAGTGTTCTTCCATGAAAATTTCCGGAGCATACGATGATTTCAGCTTGATTTTCCGGTACACCCTTGCATCGATATGCCCATCTTCGCACTGCTTTCACGGCCGTTTCAACCGCTTCAGCTCCCGTGTTCATGGCCAGAATTTTGGGTTTGCCCGTAAATTGCGAGAGCTTCTGATAGAAAAGTGATGCCGCACTGCTGTGAAATGCCCGTGATGTTAATGTTACCCGATCTGCCTGATCCTTCAGTGCCTGAATAATCGCTGGATGTCTGTGCCCATGATTTAATGCCGAATATGCACTTAACATATCCATATAACGGTGACCTTCCGGATCTTCGACCCATACTCCCTCCGCCTGCTCAATAACGATCGGGAGCGGATGATAATTAGGTGCAGCGTAACGTTCCGACCAATCCATTAACATTTTTGAATCTGACATATACTCCCAGCACCCCTCTTTGATTATATTGTATACAAAATACAATATCAATGTATGCTTCGCCACGACCATTTACGACTCCTGCTCACTTTTTCCGCTATCACCTAATTCCACTAACTCGTAGAATCCGTATGCACGTTATCGGGATGATATGGAAAGTCTGCGTTCCAGCCAGGTGAGCAGGTTGGCCAACGTAAATGTAATTACAAAATAGAGGGCAGCAGCAACAAGGAGCGGGGCAAGTGGTTGGAAGGTAACCCCCTGAACGGCTCTGGCTGTATAGATAATCTCAGCAATCCCGATCATGGAAACAAGCGAGGAATCTTTAATGATAATAATGAATTCATTGCCGATAGCTGGAAGCATGTTACGAAAGGCCTGCGGCAGTATAATGTAGCGAAGCGTCATGCCATGAGACATCCCAAGAGAACGCGAAGCTTCAGTCTGTCCTTTATCGATTGCCTGAATGCCAGCCCTGAACACCTCTGCCATGTATGCCGAACTGTTCATAGTCAACGCGACCACCCCCGACATAAATGCGGATAGGTTCACACCGATTACGGTCAGACCATAATGAATAATGAGAATTTGTACCAACATCGGTGTACCGCGGATGAGTTCGATATACGCCGTTGCTACGAATTTGATAGGCCACACTCGTGATATACGCAGCAGTGCCACCATAACCCCCAGTAATGTGCCAAACAACACCCCAAAGAAGGAAAGCTCCAATGTTACCCACGCGCTACGCACATAGTCCTGCCAATGTTCCGATAGAAAGGAGAAATCTAAATTCACGGCATATCCCTCACTCGCCCGGTTTATTCGCCTAACATCTCATTCGCTTCTACGACGAAGCGTTCGATATCTCCGCCCGTTTTGAGCTTCTCCAGCGTACTGTTGATCTGATCAACGAGCTCCTTGTTGCCTTTTTTCACGGCGATAGCCGATCCTCCTTCATCCTCTGCCTGCTCAATCTTCACGTTTGCTACAACCAACCCCTCCTGGTTCTTTACATACTGCTGCGCAACCGGCTTTTCCAGAATAAGCGCATCTACCCGCCCGGTCTGCAATTCAAGAATCAATTCGGGAATTTTGGCAAGAGAAGTAAGTTTGGCGCCTTGAATGTCCTGAGCAATGCCTTCCTGAATGGAGCTTTTCTGCACACCCACCTGCTTACCCGACAAATTATCCAGTGAGGCTATCGATTCGCCTTCGTCAGCTCTAACGAGTACAGCCTGTTCTGCATAGTAGTAGATATCCGTAAAATCAACGTTCTTCTTTCGCTCTTCTGTAGGTGTTAAACCTGATATCACAAAATCAACCTTGTCCGTGCTGAGCGCCATAAGCAAACCATCAAAATCCATATCCTCAATCTTCAGCTCAGCTCCCATGTCCGCAGCAATCGCCTTGGCAATCTCAATGTCAAAACCAACAATAGTGTCTTTGCCATTAATGCTTTTGTGAAATTCATAAGGTGCGTAGTCTGCACTGGTGCCAAGTACGATTACTTTCTTCTCTGCGCCACCACTCTCCGAGGATGGAGAAGGTTCCGATCCGGCCCCCGTCGTTTGTTCCTGCCCACAAGCCGACATGATTACCACCATTAACAACAGCATCATTGGCAAAAGCACTCTTTTCACTCAACATACCCCTGTTCTGTTTTGGAATGATAAAGGCATATAACTTGTATACAATATACACAAGACAATATATGGGCTTTAATGTAAGTAATACTAACAAACAATCAGTTGTATGGCAATGAATTTAACACATTTATACGCTATAATTTCATAATACGTAATTTATTTAACATGGAACTAACACCATTTTAGATCATTAAGATTGCTTGCCCAACTCCCCCCTCGGTGTTAAGATGATAAAAACTTGAAACTCCCGAACGGCGCACCATTACAGGGCTCACACCCTCACACATCCAATCATCACTATATACAGAAGGGGGGATTCGGTATGGAGGCACCCAAATACCGGTCCTTGAAAGATCACGTTTACGATTATATCGCACAGAAAATTCAAGACGGGACACTGCTCCCCAATCAGAAGATTAATGAAGCGGAGATTTGCAAAAAGCTGGACATCAGCCGCACACCTACTCGGGAAGCCTTATTTCAACTCACTTCTGACAACCTCCTGCAATATATCCCACGCAGGGGATTTATCGTCGCTCCTTTTGACGCTGGCAAAAAACTCGAATTCTCGCAAGCCATCGGTGCGCTTGAGGCACTTGCTGCTACACTTGCAGTAGACCACCTCAAACCGTCTGAGTTCCTGGAGATGGAAGCCCTTGTTGCACGAATGGATGAAGATATTACCCAGCTCGATCTGGCTGCTTACAGTAAGAGTCAATATCAATTTCATAACCTGTACATCCAGAGCTGCGGTAACGCCACTGTCATCGAAATGTTAAACACGTTAAAAAACAGCTTTATTCGCCAGTCGTATGTTAGCGACAACAAGCCGAAGCTATCCAGTGTACTTAATGAAGTAAATGAAGAACATCGCCAAATCGTAAGCGCTTTTCGAGCCAAAGATAAACCGCAACTGGAAGCTCTACTGAAGCATCACTGGCGTATTATCGACAACGATATGCTGTAATGCTTTTAACCAAACTCTGGCGTGAACTATTTTCATCACTTACTGGATTGGATTGAGAGTCCCAAAACAAAGAAAAAGCAATCCACTTTAAAGTGGGTTGCTTTTTTAGATGCCAGATTTGGCATCAGCCTATTTTTTTCACATTCGTTATTGGACTAGCCTCTACGCCAAAAAGTAATCCTACTCTTTCTGTTTATTATCGCTATCCATTGATGACTTTGCTTCAAAAACCGCATAACCCAGTCTTTTTCCGTATCTCGCAAGCAAACGATCATTGGTGCGACCCATGCGCTGCACTTGCTCATCCTCAAACAAGCTCATATCCATCTCCCGATGAGGATCATGATCCACGCCCCATTTTCCCATAGAACGAGACTGTTCCTTGACCAAGACTTCAGTAAATCCACACTGTCTGAGACGTTTCTTCCATGTAGTCATGGTTGCCAGTGTCCTTATTCCATAAAATTGTTTCAGCCTTCGGCTCATCACCTCTGTCTTCCTTCCGGATAACACCATCTCCCGATCAATGAAGAGACCCCCTGGCTTCAACACTCGCTTATATTCCGTAAGGGTACTTCGCCATTGGGTGAAGATAGTGACAGACTCCACAAATACCACATCAAAATAATGATCCGGAAAAGGCAAGGATTTCACATCTGCCTGAATAAAACGAATATCTAAGCGCTCCCGTCTTGCGCGTCGCACCGCTTTCTCCAACATCTGCCGATTAAGATCCACCGCAGTTACCCGATAACCGTTTCGAGCCAGATAACAAGCCGTCCTCCCTGTACCACACCCCACCTCAAGCACCTTACTATGCGCAGGCAGAGACAGCGTATCCCACAGTTGCATCGTTGCTGTAAACCCTCCCGGATGGGCACTCCCTTCTCCAAGCCGGGCCAGCAAATCATGATAATCCATGAGCTCCCCTCCCTTTTACTCCCTCCAGTGTATGGAGCAGATATAAAAACGGCTCCTCCCCATCTAATATCCGGGTACTCGTCCATACCAATCGTTCTTTTTTTTACTATGATATACAAACCGTTGAATTCAAGCGGCAACCGCACCTAATGAGGGGGATTTGCATGTACAGAATTAATCCGGTATGTGAAGAAACGGTTTCTCCGCACGTTGGACGTTCCGTTTGTCTCGTTATGAACGACGGTAAGCATATGTATGGTACGCTTAGTCAATGTCGTGATGGCAAAGTTTATTTGAACGGATGCTTCGAAGGACCACGACTGTGTTCAGTCAAATCCAAACAGCAACTTGTAAAAAGCAGCAAGAAAAACGCTGTTGCAACAAAGAAAGTTAAATCTTCGGCCTACGGTCCATATGGTTATGGAGGATATGGTGGTGGTTACGGTGGTTACGGCTATGGAGCTGGAGCAGGAATCGATCTGGCTCTGGTAGCAACACTTTTTCTGCTGCCATTCCTGTTCATCTAAACTCTCCAAACAAACAAAGAACCTTCTCGCTTCATGCGAGAAGGTTCTTCGTTTTTCATTTATCACACTTAAAGTTTCTCCTGCAGCCACTGTTGCAGGTTATATAACACTACGGATGCTTTACCCCGGCTTACACCCAACACTTCATCCGCGCTATAATCTTCTGCCAGATAAGAAACCAGCCCCTGGTCCTTCGTGTCCAGATCCGCTTTCAGCACTTTCAATGTGCTTGCCAGCAGTTCATTCGTTTCTTTCTCGGTAATCAGAGCAGATGGTCTGAATTTGTCTTGAGCTGTAGGAACAAGAACACCCATCTTTTCCAACGCTGCTACATAACCCACATACCAACTTCCCGCTTTTACATCTGCATATTTCGATTCCTTTGCTTCCGGCAATTCGGATACAGTCGAAAGGACACCAGACAGCATTTTCACAAACTCGGCACGTGATACACCTGCATAAGGAGCAAAAATACCACCCACTTTGCCGTCAATAATTCCGTCTTTACGCAAAGCAACCAGCTTATCCTGTACATCTTGAGGCAGTCCATCCAGATCAGTGAATGGAAGAGCTGTTGTAGATGACCCTGCACCTGATTCTTGCTCAGGATCGACATTTCCGCCCTCGGCGCCTGCTGGATTCCCTGTTACAATTCCATAACCATTGGTTCCCACATACACACGTCCGTACACTCTCGAATCACCTGTAATCGTTACATTGGCTGAACCATACTGATGCTGATCATCATTAATTCTAATCCAGGAAGAACCGTTATCGTCCGAACGGAAAATCCCATACGTTCCTTCTACTTTGGCGTAGGAATACAATGCCATATGCTCTTGCCCTTCCGCCGCTTTACCCAGACCTATCGTGGCTGCTTCTTCCACATTAGCCAGCTTGGTGAAGGTTTGACCATAGTCTACGGAATGGAACAGACCATACATACTATCGAGTTTCTTGTTATCTTTTGCCGCAGCCAGCCAGATCTCACCCTCTGAACCCGGTACAGCTTTGAAGTTACTCGTTAAGGCAACAGGCAGTCCAGTTGCGGTCGTTTTCTCAAACGTAACGCCACCATCACGACTCACATAAAAGGCCCCATTCGAGAATCCGTAGAAAACAGATCCATTCACACGGTCAGCCGAGACACGTGCACCTTCCGGAATACCTTTCGAAGCTTTCCAGGTCGCACCCTGATCGGTCGAAATACTCACCGGTCTTGCTTCTCCTTCAGCTTTGCTGACAGGACTCCATAGAATCGATTTCCCGTCAGCGCTAAAGGCCGCATGTCCACCCTCTGTCTTATCTTCATCGGAAGAGATCCAGGCATTCGAAGCAGGCTTCCAAGTTACGCCGTTATTCGTGGAAATTCCCATTCGAGCAGCCTTTCCTTCCGCGTTACCTACACGTACAACCAGATTCGGGTTCAACTCTGCATAATCAATATCCGTACTGGTTCCGAGATACGGATTTGTAATCATCTCCGGCGCCTTATCCAGGTCAGCATGACGGAATCCACCAATGTCACCCATCGCACTCAGAAGAGGCGCCCCCGATGGCGGGCTGATAAGACCAAGTATGGCCGTCTCTTCAATACCATCAGCTTTGACGGAAATTTTCACCGTTTCATCTCGGTCTAGGGCTGTTACGTTATCCGAACCGTACAACGTTGCGCCTGTACCATATAGGATTTTATTCGAATCAAACGGATCAATCTCCAAGTCGCCAATCATCCATCCCAATTTAGGTGAAGTTTCAGGCAACTCCTTTTTCTCGCCCCAATCCAGCCAAGGAGATAGAGAATAATCGATAGTAAAATGATTTTCCCGACTTGGGTCTTTGGCATAATCCAGTGTCCAGAATGATTTCCATGTCTTCCCGCCGTCGGTGCTGCGGTAAATGAAGTCATCTGGCCACCATTTGTTCATCGTTGCGACCATTAGTGTATTCGGATCTTTGCTGTCCACTGCAAGCCCACCATACGGGTTATCTGTATTACCAGTTGGACTGATATCGGTCCATTTCCCTGTTTTCGTATCCAGTTTCCACACGGCACCTTTACCACCGCTGTATGGTCCAACAAACTCATTGTAAGTGACATATAAGGAGCCATCGGATGCGAGCACACCGTGATGGGGAACAAAACCTTGCGTAGGTTGGCCCTCTATAGGTGCCCAAGTCTGCCCACCATCCGTACTGCGATAGATGCTCTTCTCAGAATCTGCCACTCCAACGTATATCGTCTGAGTCGTATGGCCACGCGAACCTGTAGTTGGATCAAAGGTAATCCAGGCTACGCCTGCAATATCGTTATAGTCATCCTTTACATTCCCGACTGCTGTAAAACTGTCTACCTTGCTCCAGGTCACTCCGTAATCCGTGCTTTTCCATAGTCCATTTCCGCTGCGAGCACCCAGATACAACACCCGGTTGTTGTTCGGATCGATAGATAAACGCTCACCCATTGAGCGCCCAGGCATGTTACCGCCAAGTTTGAATGGAAGCTCTGTCCGCTGCCATGTATCGCCTCTGTCCGTTGAACGCAATAACACACCGTTCATATCTGTCCAGTCATTCGTATATGTACCTGCTGCTATATAGACGCGATCCGGATCAACGGAATCTGTAGCCAAGCTCTCCACACCCGACATGTTCCATTCATCAAAACCAACAAAATCAAGCAGTTGAATCCACGATTTACTCTCAGCATCATAACGATATGCACCACCAATATCCGTGCGTGCGTATACGAGGTCTTTCTCTGCCTTATTATAGATAATGCCCGGAACGAAGCCGCCACCCACTACTTTGGCCCTTCCCCAATCATAAGTCTGCTTTTTTGTAGCCAATGGTGGAGATTGAGTCGAGCTCGGTTCCACACTTTCCGCGAAAGCGTTACCAACAAGAGTCGCACTTAAAGCAGCAACCAGTGAAAGACTTAACCATTTCATCAAAATGCTTTTCCTCCTCTGAGAACATACGATTACGTCATCGGCAAACTGTAAGCGTTAACAATTTTACCGAAAACGTTTTATTTATTGCGTATTAATGTGATTACTATCTATTCTACAAACCCTGGATTCAAATAAATACATTGTAAATTGGATATATTTCCATTTCATTATCCGACATATTGGAAAAAAAGATATAAAAAAAGGCATTCGCCAAAACGAATGCCGGGAACTTCATATTTAATACCCTTACCTTTGTACAAGATGTCAGGTTCAAATTAAAAAAAAACACCTCGTTAGAGGCGGGTAAGCTATGTTAAATCCGATTTCCTTTAGGCATCGTTTTAAGATTACTATTCGAATTCTCAAGCAATGGTAGCATCCTAGTCGTGCTGACCATCTCAGAAGCACATATCGGACAAGTAGGTACGTTATCAAACGCAAAATTGTCCCGCATCCATCCTTTGCACGTATCACTCGTACATTCCCAGATTGCCGCATCAGCTTGTGGAATCTCTTCCAACGGTTTTTTGCGATTATACATGACTTCTACCCCCTTTGTTATGGAAAAACATCTAATCCGACGTTATTTCACAGAAGCCACTACTTAGCGGAAGTTTTGTCCCGTCCGGACTTCTGTCTCGACAACTATTGGGCCGACTTTCATTATAACTGCTCAAAAAAAAGAAGCTGCCTTTACCATTATAACATGTTAAAGGCAGCTATGCTTTAATTACAGTTTTACAACTTCTTCTGCTTGAGGACCACGGTTTCCTTGTACAATTTTAAATTGCACGCGTTGACCTTCGTCCAGCGTTTTGAAGCCTTCGCCTGTAATAGCGCTGAAGTGTACGAATACATCTTCTCCGCCTTCAACTTCGATGAAACCGAAGCCTTTATCAGCGTTGAACCATTTTACTGTTCCGTTTTGCATGTGAATTACACCTCCAAATAAAGATTAACATGTTCCTTTGTTCTTTGCAGCAAGCAAATAAAAATTCACACATTGAAAAAGGTACCAGTCATAACCTATAAGTGATCGCCCTTTACAATATGTGAATTAGGTTTTCCACTCTCTACAACTTGTTTTTATTATAACTCCGTTTCCACCAAAAAGCAAATCTTTGTATTTTCTTTTCAAACAGCTTTGGAAATACATGTATTCGCACGCGCTGGAACAGGGTTTATCGCTTGCCCTGCCGCTCATTGCGGTCTTATGAAAGGATATGCAGATCCGAACCAACTTATACATTTTCTATAAAATATTTTGACATGCATATCCAACACATCCATGAAAGCTCAATCCATTACATGATAACACACTAGGTCCATGCCCACATAAAAGCATCACGATCCCATGCAATCTGCCCACGATGTAGCTTGCGGAATGCTTTCTTCACTTCTTTTGATAACGAAGTATTACCATTCTCATTCACAAATACAAATTCTTCACCAAAATTGGACTTTACATATTCAATTGCAGCTTCCTGATGAAGTGTACCGGTGAATTTAATCTCCTGTACCATCCATTCCGCCACTGCCTGTGCTGTCTTTTCCACAATATCACCTATTTATCTATGCATTGTACGGATGAACGGGCCTCCGATTATGAACAAGCCTGTCATACCGCCAGACTGAAGTATACCACGATCCCATGGCTGGCGGTAAACAGAGTTATGCATCAACTGATCACGCCCGTTTAATGAACCATTGAACTCCCCGGTGTACTACTCTCTGGAGAAGATGACTTCGTTCGAACGCTAAACGTCAACCATACGCAATAAGCAACCAACACAACCAATATGAAGATATCGTAGGGAAGTGTTCCGGTATCTTGCCGGTCGTTCCCAAGAAATTGAATCAAATTATGTATGAAATGAAACAGAATCAGCGGCACGATATTTCCGTTTTTCAACATTAACAGCGCGAGCGCTGCTCCCAACAGCAGTGCATAGATCAGTTGCAGAAGGGTGTCTGCCATACTCTGACCGGATAATGCATTCATGATATGAGTGATAGAAAATAAAACACTTGAAGTGACAACTGCCGCAACCGCACTCTTACGAAGCAAAGTTTTGAAGATTAGTCCACGATAAATGGTTTCCTCCACAAAAGCGACAAGCAAGGTGAAAAAGATAAAAAAGGCGACCTTAGACAAGGTTAATTCAGTAAATCCTTTCAGCGCAAGAGTACCCAGTACAAGGAGTAGTGGAATATAATACTTTGCATGACTTGCCGGGATGGTTCTTATGGAGCGAAATCCAGTCTCTCTCCATTTGCGTCGCAGGGTGAGATAAATAATGAGCACGAGGGCAATTGGAGTAAACGACATCAATACGGGTGATGTGTAGTCCAGTTGCTTCACGGTAGCGACCGCCCCTGCCGCAAAAACCACCAGCAAAAGGAGCAGTTCAATAATGACTACCGTCAGCACGGGCCTTCGCGCGGAAAAGGATTGATTTTGCTTGGATTGCGGGGTTTTCATAGATTGTACCAGCCTCATTTCATTTTTAATGGTTGTCACATGAACTCATATGACAATTTAGTTGTATCATATCTATTGGATATTCAGATATCCTTTTCTGGATAAAACTATAAAAGTAACAAAAAAGAGAATTCCTCTTACAGCTTTTACCTTACAATCAGGTATGGCTCAAGTGCTAAAATGTCTATTATAGTAATAATAGAATGATTCAGTGCAGGGGTACGACATTTCTGCAACGTCATATATATGAAGAGTTAAGATGAAAGCTGCGAAATGAAGAACAAAATCAGGGGGATACTATGAAAGCATTATTTTTGCGCTGGGGACATTTGCTGGCAATCTTATGTATACCGCTTCAAGGTTCCATTTATGTTTTGTTGGGCAGTAACACCGGAAGTGATGTCTTCTACAATTATGCCTGGATTGATACACAGATTCCTTTTATCAAAGAATTTATTTATCCTTATGTCAGTTGGATGCCGATTCTGTATCTTGGATTTCTCTATTTGGGTCTAACGAACAAATCGCTATTCTGGCGTATGATAATTACCTATAACGTAGGGGTAATCGCAGCCAATATCGTTTTTGCGGTCTTCCCTACTTACGTGCCGCGACCAGAAGCTATCGGAACAGGTCTAAGCAGTGCGCTCGTACAATTTATTTATACCAATGATGCTCCATTCAACTGTTTTCCAAGCATTCACTGTCTCACAAGTTATCTGCTCTTCATTATCATCAATCGCCATTTGAACTTCAAACCACTGGCACGAATCTCCTGGTCGATATGGCTGTGGCTGATCATTGCTTCGACGGTGTTTGTGAAGCAGCATTCGCTGCTGGATGTAGCAGGCGGCATTCTGTTCGCGGAAGCAGCGTACTGGGCTGTGCATGTATTTGCGGTTCGCGCAGGTCTGGCAAGCAAAAAAACAAAGCAGCCAATCACGGCTACAAATACAAGCAGCAACGCTTAGTATATGATTTATATTGCATCGGCAGGAGTAATTCGACTGTCGTGAGACCAAAAAGAGGGCCGAGGCCCTCTTTTTTTTGCGTGATTGCAGCTTGATGTTTAAATGTAAGAACTATTCAAGACGAGACCATGAAGACCCTGTCTTTCATACAATAGGTGGACGTTCATGGAGCAAATCAGATGGAGGACTTCCCATTAAACGCTTGAATATCCGGTAAAAATAAGACAGATCACGGTAACCGAGAAATTCTGCAATTTCCTGAATAGAGAGTTGTGACTCGGTAAGCAAATACACCGCCCTTTTCATTCGTTGATCATGAACATATTGGCTGATCGTCTGATTCGTCATGCTTTTAAATAACGCGGCTGCGTAATTTGGGGTTTTACGGATCTCGTCCCCGAGCTCTTCTTTCGTAACTTTCTCCCGGTAATGCCGCTCAATGTATCGCTTCATCCGCTCCGCATGAACATGTCTCTCCGGTGGAATAACTCCGCGATCCAGTTCCCTATTTATATAAATAAGTACTTCCATCAATAAGGCTTGGCTCATCATGACATAATAAGACGGACGTTCCTGCCATTGTTGTTGGATGGCTTTCATGCGTTCATGAATCAGTTCATAACATCCAGGCTTATGTCGCAAGGCCTCACTCCGTTCCAGCGCGGGCAAACCTTGTGCATGATCCCCCTGTAATTGAACTACAATTTGCGTGTGGGTTACGGTAGGAATACTTTTGCCGTAATACGGAATGCCAGCGGGAATTAGCAGCAGTTCACCTTTCTCCATGATCTGCTTCTCTCCGTTCACCCAATATACACATTTTCCATAAGTAACCAAGCTCAATCGCCAAGTCGCCTGTGACTGCACCGCTTCTTCGTACCAACCGACACCATTAATGTGTCGTACTTCTAATGGAGTGACCATAACACACCTCATTATTGGACTATATTCTAATCATTGTACTATAGTTCATACCCTGATTCGACAGAAAACGCTACAATACACATATAAGCAAACATATGAGGAGGAAAATAGCATGTTGAAAACAAAAATTATTTGTACTATGGGACCTGCTTGTGACTCAATCGAATTGTTAAAAGTAATGATTCAGGAAGGGATGACTGTTGCCCGTCTGAACATGGCTCATGGTGAGCTGGAAGATCACGTGGCACGGATTAACAATATCCGCAAAGCCGCTTCCGAATTGAATACGTATATACCGATTATGATGGATATCAAGGGACCGGAAGTTCGTATTGGCAAACTAAAAGAAGCATCCTGCCATCTGCAAGCGGGTAAAGAGCTTATCTTGACTACTGAAGAAATTCTTGGTGACGCTGAGCGTATTTCGGTAAACTATCCGGAATTGAACCTCGTTGTAAAACCTGGCGATCGCATCCTCATCGATGATGGTTTGGTGGATCTGACTGTACTGTCCGTGGAAGGATCAGATATTCACTGTAAAATCATCAGCGGCGGCATTCTGAAACCACGTAAAGGGGTTAACTTGCCAGGAATCAAAACGACTTTGCCAGGTGTAACGGAACGTGACGTTATGCACATCGGATTCGGGATCGAAAACGGTATCGAAATCATCGCTGCTTCCTTTGTTCGTAAAGGCGACGACATTCGTGAAATTCGCAGCATCCTGAAAGAACGCGGTGTAGATCATGTACAAATTATCTCCAAAATTGAAAACCAGGAAGGTATGACCAACCTGGACGATATCATTGAAGCATCTGACGGTATCATGGTAGCGCGTGGAGATCTCGGGGTTGAAGTACCCATCGAAGACGTACCTATGATGCAAAAAGAAATGATCGATAAATGTAACCGTGCAGGTAAACCGGTTATCGTAGCAACACACATGCTGGAGTCCATGCAAGTGAATCCGCGTCCAACTCGTTCCGAAGTTAGTGACGTTGCTAACGCTGTTCTTCAAGGGGCAGACGTTGTAATGTTGTCTGGTGAATCGGCAGCAGGTAAATATCCGGTACAATCCGTGCGCACGATGGCTGCTGTTGCTCGCCGTGCTGAAACTATGATTGATTACAAAGAACAATTCAACCAAAAATCCGCTCAACAGGTAGCTGATATTACCGAAGTTATCAGTCAGGGAGCAGTTAGCTCTTCCCTCGTCCTGAATGCCAAAGCGATCATCACTTCTACAGAGAGTGGATTTACGGCGCGTATGATCTCCAAATATCGTCCGAAAGCACCGATCATCGCGGTTACACAGCATGAAGAAGTACTGGCTAAAATCTGCTTGCTCTCCGGTGTCATCCCGGTTATGGGCGACAAAGTAACAACAACCGATGAAATGTTCGAGTCTGCTACACGCAATGCAATCAAAACTGGTTATATCGAAAAAGGGGACATCATCGTATTGTCCGCTGGCGTACCGATTGGTCAATCCGGTAACACCAACTTGATCAAAGTTCAACAAGTATAATTCAACATATCGAATTGCATATATCGTTTCGTTGAGAATACAAAACCACCGAGAGCAGAAATGCATCTCGGTGGTTTTTTCTTATGCAATTCATTTTATCATCCAACAAATCGAAAGGGTTACACCTTTTTCAACCTTACAAATTCCGTGAGTAGTTCACCAAATCCTGCGACATCATATTAATCTCATCCATCGAGGCGTTTACCTGCTGTGTTAGGGCAGCCTGATTCTGCGTCAGTGTGGACATGTTGCCAATGTGCTCCAGAATCTGGTCAATGAACGTCTTCATTGCCTGCATGCTATCTTCAATATTGACGGTTGCCTGCGAGCTATGGTCAGCTAACTTCCGCACTTCCCCGGCCACAACTCCAAAACCAAGACCAAGTTCTCCCGCTCTGGCTGCTTCGATTGCTGCATTCAGACCCAGTAAATTGGTTTGGCTGGCAATTTCCCGAATAAACGCTGTAATGTTTTGGGTATCATCTGCACTGCTCTTCACCTGAATGGCCGCGTCCGCGGATAACTCTTGCGCAGTAACCAGTTCCTGAGCCTGATCGGTGATCGAATTAATTCCACGCACCATCTCACCGATAGATTCGGATAAAAGTTTTGTTTTCTGATTCATCGCTTCAACGATCTGTTCCTTATTTTTCTCATGTGTCACATCACGAATGGTTCCCGCTACACGGAGTGGTACACCGTTACCGTCCCGAACCGTCTCGCCACCTGCATGATACCAGCGATATTCCCCATTCTTACGTTGCAGACGGTAATCAAGATCGTACGGTGTCCGTCCACTGTAGTCATTCATGTGCTTGGCAAATTCATTGATCGTCCGGTCATGATCGTCCGGGTGAAGCCGGCTGCTCCAACTGCTGAACACATTCGGGAAATCCTGCTCATCGGTAAACCCAAGCTCTCGGCGAAACTGTGGTGACCACCAAAATTCATTATTCGGGTTAACCACATCTCCGGCCACAACGGTCATATCCCACGGTGCTTCCACTAATGCACGATTTACCAGGTCATAACGGGTAACGAGTGCTTCCAACTCGTCGGATTTTCTCTTCTCATCATGAATATCAAACATGATTCCCAGAAGTTTAACCGGAACGCCTTCGTCATTTCTGACAACTTGTCCAAGACACCGGAACCAGCGTACCTCTCCACTCTTCGTTATCATTCGGCTCGTTACGTTGTATGCAGCCATCTCAGAAGACTTATTAATGTTTTTCGTAATCTCCTGAACCAACTGGGGTCTGTCGTCGGGATGGATGGATTTGGCCCAACTTGCGAAAGCATCGGGATAATCCTTCGTATTGCTGAAGCCTAACATTTGACGAAATTCATTGGAAAAAGCAATGATATTATTGCCATCCAGAGGATCTCCTGCAACAATCTCGGACTCCCAGAGTCCAATATTCAACGCCTGATTAAGCATTTTGAGGCGCATTTCCGCTGCTTCATTTTGCTTCTTCAGAATATGTACTGCTTTATTGATATTATGTGCAATTTCACCAGCTTCCTGCAAATCCTCGGTTGATTCCAGCTGATTGTTATATATCCCTTGCTCGGCGTCTTTAACCAGTTTACGGCTGTATTCTAATAATGGTTGAAGCGAGCCCGCAGGGGCTTGCTTGATCTTTTGGGTACGTTTACGAAACATCGCGATTCTCCTCTAATGTCATTTCTATATATTTCGACATAATTAGACATTAAATGTAGAGGGTTTTCATTCATTTGCGAAAACAGCATGAAAAAAAACGCCTTGTCAGCGCTTTTTTCATATTGTTATGATGTTACATTCATATATCTCTCGCTATCGGACCTTTACCAGCCAAAATTCAGTGTTTCGCCCGTCTCTGCCCATGTCTTGATACTGCTCAATATCATCCACCAGCTACTCTGTGCGTTTTCAAAAGATGGGTGGTTGTCCGTAAATTGGTCATTAATCAATGTTAACTTCGTACATTCCCCTACCTTCTCGAGCTGGAACACTACTCTGGATTGAAGCTCGGCGTGATTGGCGTGGTAGGAAGGTCCGGGATGCTCAAGGTAACTTAATAGGGATAAAGGTTCGAATTCGAGAATATCACCGTACACATGAACCGTCTCTGCACCATCATTCCCAGGCCCTACATAGGCGAACGGCTGGCCCGGTTGGAAATTGGAACGAAGTTCGCTGCCAAAAAAGCTGCTCCGTGTACCGTCCGGCGAGATCAGGGCATTCCACACATCTTCCTGTCCGGCATTAATATAGAACTCATATTTCAATTCCATGAACTCACTCCCTTTATGTGTTGTATTGAAGGTACAACTGACACTTGCTTGCAACACTATCCTATCGTTATACCCCAAACGAAGTATTGTAAAAACACGACAACAGCGAAAATAAAAGATTTTAGATGCCATGAAGCTTGATAATTCGGACTTTTCATCCGGTGCTAAACTTCAACAAATATAGTGCTTTGCCAGGAGATCAGATATACTAAAATGGAATGAAATAACAGGAAATGTATACAAGCTGGGGACGGATAGTTAGCATCCAGAAAGGAACTAAAATATGAACCAAACAACAAATATTATGGGAATCCCATTTCCCAATATAACTATGGATCAGACGGTTACGATTCTTGGTGATGTAATCGATCAGAGACAATCCGAACTGTTCCATGTCATCACAGGCAATCCGGAAATCGTCATGTCCTGCCAGAAGGATCAGGCGCTTCGTTCAGTCGTAGATCAGGCAGGCATTGTTACCGCTGACGGCGCGGGCATTGTTATGGTATCCCGCTTTCGGGGTGGACAATTGACCGAACGGGTTACAGGTTGTGATCTGCTTTTTCGTTTGTTGGAGGAAGGAAGCCGGAAGAATTGGTCCTTTTATATGTTCGGGGCAGAAGAAAGTGTCAGTAAGAGGGCTGTGGATGTTATTGCGCAAAACTATCCGGGAGTCGTTGTGCGTGGCAGACATCATGGATTTTTCACAACGGACGAGGAGCAAAGCATTGTAGAAGAAATTCAAGAGGCACAACCTGATTTTCTTATTGTGGCCCTAGGAGCACCCAATGCTGAACACTGGATCAACAAATATCGCCATCAACTCAATGCTCGTGTAGCCATCGGAGTCGGGGGAAGCCTGGATATTCTGGCCGGCAAAACCAAACGAGCACCTGCCATATGGCAGAAGCTTAACTTGGAATGGCTTTATCGACTGCTCAGCCAGCCTTCCAGATGGCGCAGACAACTTATTTTGCCACGTTTCGCTGTTCGGGCGTTGTTGTTCAGAGAGCAAAGGTAATATCAAGGGGGACTGATTACAGAATGATCGGTGAACAATCCAAGATCAAATTCAGGCCAAACAAAATACATATTATCGGCTCAGTCGGCAGCGGCAAATCTACATTGGCCCGCCTCTTATCCGCGAGGTTAGACCTTCCTTATTATGAGCTCGACAACATTGTGTGGCACCGTGTACCTAAAGGACAGGATATTCGCAATAGCCCTGAGAAGCGGGACACACTCCTGCAAAAAGCCGTTTATTCCAATCAGTGGATTATTGAAGGAGTACACTATGAATGGGTGGAAAGAAGTTTCGAGCAGGCTGATCTTATCGTCTATTTGAATACCCCGTGTGGAAAAGGAATGTGCGCATTCTCAAACGTTTCACAGTACAGAAGCTCGGGCTGGAACAAGGAAATTACCGACAGACTTTCACTATGCTCTGGAAGATGTATAAATGGAGCTATCAACATGACCATAAGGAAAAGGCGCTAATCATGGCGTTTTTGCAGCCTCACCAACATAAATTGTGCATGGTTCGTAACGAAGCAGAATTGACGAGATACCTGGAGGAATCGACGAGATGAAACATGCGGATCATGCTGTCAGACCCAGTATGGGTCTTCTGAATCTGAATGAGGGCGACAAAAGATATTGCCTGACACGTTATGCCCCTTCCGAAGCATTGAGTTCTTTGGTCAAGCATTTCTGGATCGTCTCCTGGGATCTTACCGGGCATGATCCATATCCGCAGCATGTGGTTCCGAATCCCTGTGTCAATCTGGTGGTAGAGCGGGGAAACACCTTTTTCTTCGGTCCATCTGGACAGAAATTCTCCTATCTTGTCCGTGGAAAAGGAAGCGTGTTTGGGGTGAAGTTTAAGCCTGGAGGCTTCTATCCATTCATTCGTACTCCCGTATCCACATTGTATGAAAACCCCTTGGATGTCTCTGGTGTGCTTGGTATCGATGCTCCACTGCTCGAAGAACGTCTGCTCGGGGACGGAAGTGATGCGGACAAAGTCAGTTATATGGATCAGCTACTTTGTAAACACCTTCCTCCTCCTGATGATCAAGCCATTCTGGTTAGCCAAATTGTGCTGTATATTGGGCAGCATCGGGATATGTTGAGAGTCGATGACTTATCTGCCTCCTGGAATATACACACCAGAAAGCTCCAGCGCCTGTTCAATCAGTATGTGGGTATCAGCCCCAAAATGGTGATCAAACTCTACCGCCTGCAAAATGCTGCTGAGCTGATGGAGCGGGGTGTGAATTGCGATCTGGTTAAGTTGTCCCAGGACCTTGGATATCACGATCAGTCGCATTTTATCAAAGACTTCAAGTCCATTATCGGCAGCACCCCTGAAGATTACGTCCAATCCAGAGGATAAACTGAGATTTACTACAGTCGAAGCAAGCGGATTCGACTGTAATACAAAAACCTGTCCTGAGACCTCAGGACAGGCGAATAACTTCGATGGTATCTCCGGTACGGATGATGCCTTCACGCTCGACTGAACAGACAATTCCGCGTTTTTTGCGGGCGGCTGGCACGAACTTTTTGCGCAAACCATCCTGTTCGTAGACTTGCTCAATGATTTTTCCAGGGTGTACACAAGGTAGATTCTCCCCTTCGCAGATCAGCCCGGTTCCATCCGGGAACAGAAGTCGGGTCCCGACAGGAAGCTCCGTCAACTTTTCAACGCCACGGATCAGCATGTTGGCACCGAGCCACTCCGGGCGTACTTCAGGAATATTCATCTTCTGTGCTATGAGAGCACATTCCTCTTCTGAGACAATACTGATTTGCCTACGATTTGCGATTGGCGTTCCCCGTTTGTATATTTTCTGGCGGGAGTCCGCTGGGCGCAACAGACCGTAATGCCGATCACTCGGAATTCCAGCGAGCTCAATATCGATAAAAGGTACGACTCGTGTAACAAACGTTGATGGATCATCCGCCAGCAGGACGAATTGAACGGTTCCCACACCCACGCTAATCCCCCTTTTCCATGAGTAAGTTCACTTCTTTATTGTTCATTATTACCCAATGAATGGATTTTCGACAATCAGCGTATGATTATCTTTGTACTTAATCCGCGGCTTCATTTTAAACGAGAATCATGAACCCATTAACAAATTACACAATTAATTTGTGTAAAATTAAATTTATACTTTCAGTTCGGATGGCAAACATTTATACTGAGTGGGACAAGTAAATAAATGACATATAAGAAAGCAAGGTGTTTCTTTTGATTAGTATCATTTTCGTGGCTATTGTAGCCATTGAGCACTTCTACATCATGGTGATGGAGATGTTCCTGTGGACCCGTCCACGCACGATGAAAACGTTCGGTCTTACCCCTGAACTAGCGGAATCCACCAAGTCCCTGGCAGCCAATCAAGGTCTGTACAATGGATTTTTGGCCGCAGGTTTGATCTGGGGTCTCGTTTATCCAGATGCATCCGTCGGACAGCACATTCAGATCTTCTTCCTGGCATGTGTCATTATCGCCGCCCTCTACGGAGGTGTAACCGCTACTCGGTCCATCATTATCAAACAAGGGCTGCCTGCGATTATTGCATTACTTCTCGTTCTTTTCCTCTGATCACCTGATGGCCATTACCATGCCGGGATTCATTAAAAGCTCCAATGTGGTAAGGTATGGTTATAAAGGCATCGGATTATGCCTAATCACTGTGATTGGTCTGGAAAGGAGAACGTTTTATGGGACTGTTTGACAAGCTTCGACGCCGCAAAAAGGAAAACTCCACCGCAGGTGGAGCCGTACATACTGCTCCATATAGCGAAACTATCGTTGGATTTGTTTTGCTGGAGCACGAAGATTGTAATTTTGATCACTTCATTAGCACGATGAAAAACGAGTGGAATTTTGAGATTGACGAACGTCCGGAGGAAGGCAATCTTTTTTTCGAAGTGGATGGAATGCAAGTGGTGTGTGCACACATTAATGCCCCTGTCCCTGATCGCGAAGTAGAGGAAAATGCTAAATTAAATGTGCTGTGGCGGGAAGCGGTGCAAGTCACTTCAAGACATCAATCTCAGATTATTGTCTCTGTACTGAATGCAACTGACGCCATTCAGGCACATATTCTGTTCACCCAAACAGCGAGTGCTTTGCTCCAGCTGGACCATGCGTTGGCTATATATATGGCGCCACTTGTGGTGGAAGCAGGCCAGTACGTGGACATCAGTCGTGGAATTAAGGAACAAGAGCTGCCCGTCTCCCTCTGGATCTTCATCGGATTATTCCAAAGCCCTGAAGGCGCATCGGCCTACACTTATGGGTTACGCAACTTCGGGAAAGAGGAGATGGAAATCACTCAATCCGCAAAGCCGTTAAGTGAAGTATTTGAAATGATGTATATGACTGCGACTTATGTTGTTGAAAACGATGTAACCCTGCATGACGGCGAGACGCTCGGCTTCTCTGCAGAACAAAAGCTGCCCATCAACCGCTCGGAAGGAATAGCCACAGAGGGTAGCAGCTTGAAGATTGGTTTTTAGGCATCGTTAAGAGCCGTCCAGATTCCTCGTGACTGGGCGGCTTTTTTATGTTTGATTTCCGATTTAGCTCATCAACATACGTTTCCCTGAAATTGTATCTGCTAGGAGGACATAGTTCATAAGTATTATAAAATAGTGAACTTTGTTTTCATCTCTGCAAATTGAGGGTATAATTAATAGGTCAATAGACTTATATCGTACATAATATTTTATCGTAAGGGAGTTGCCAAATGTCTGTAAAACGATTGGATTCACCTAAACCTATTATTGAAATAGTTTGGGAAGGAATGGTCTCTCCTGAACAGGTGGAACAAACCAATACCGAGATAAAAAAAATAGCTGAGCAATTGGGTAATTCATTTGATGTGCTGGTAGACATGCGCAATATGAAGGCATTTCCTCAGGATACAAAAGAGAAAATGGTGGAGCACCAGAAGCTGCTGGCACAGTGGGGCATGAAGCGTGCGAGTGTAGCGGTAGGCGGGGCGATTGCCAAAATGCAGCTGAACCGGATTTCCAAAGAATCGCAGCATCAGACCGAATTCCAATGGGAAACATATGATGAAGCTTTGGCTTTTTTATTGAACTAATTAAATAGGGCTGTTATGTGAGCACAATGGAAATATGGTGCGATGAACATGCAGGCATATATATCTTAAGGCGATTCCCTGAATATGAGGGAACGCCTTTTTGTATTTTCAAACTCTCCATAAGAATACGTTCATCATGTTTGCAGTAAGGTCATGGGTTTATCATGCAAACCATCGTTACAGATGTACCACACATGCCATGTTCGACGAATCCGAAACGCCGATAAAGCCGAATTGCTTCGTTATCTGGATCAACACTGAGCGAAACGGCGTCAATATCCCGCTTTCGAGCCTCTTCTAACGCCGCCTGAATGAGACGGGTGCCTATTCCTTTGCCACGCCCTGTCTCAACCACAGCCATTCCCATCTCGGGTGTAGCCGCATTTACATAACCATATCCCGCATTCTGCTCATTAAAAAATCGCAACGTCACCGAACCCATACGTTTGCCTTGAGAATCCACGGCGATAAATCCGAAATCTCCCTCTCTCCCCCAGCCTTCAACGTACTTGGACATGCCGGGGCTATGAATGATCTCAGGTTCAAAAGGCTCTTCGCCCTCCCGCTTGAACATGGATGCATACAACATCTCCCACAGAAAAGGGATATCCTGCTCTTCAATCGGACGTAATTGATATTCCGTCATTTTTTCCCCTCCTTCAAATTGGTAAAGAGGCGTTCCATTTCATTTAAATTAAAATCATTGGTAATTTCATAATTTTCAAGTTGATCTCTCGTTTTGTATCCGCTGTAGATAGAGACGGCATGTTCGTTATAAAACGTAATTCCAAAGCCTTCTGTAAATCGATCTTCTTTCTTCGTCAAAAGCTGCCAGTCATAGTAATATGGGTTCCCCTCCGATCGCTCGGAGATATCTATTTGCTTTACTCTTCTTAATTCGATATCCTTCGTAAGCTTTAATATCTTTCTAATCTCTTGGGGATCTTTAATAGTCACTTCTTCTTCATCGTATGGATCGGTGGTCGGTATTTTTTTGATAATCAGAATGTCCAGTGTATCCAGCATACTCATATGATCCGTGACTTCAGCTCGAAAGGTGGTATATTGTCTCGAAATGTACATTGGTATCGTAATAGCTGCAATCACGAGTACAACGACCACACCAAGAATGGTTTTGGTTCTTTTTTTCATTGAGCTCTCCTCTCGTTATTGGGTGAATCAGGAAAATTAAAGTTCATTATAAGTATACCACCTCATCCAAATATTGTTCTAGATCATTAAAATAACCCATTAAATACATGCATTTTATAAAGAAAAAACCTCTTCATAATGATCTCCAGTGTTGCAGCCATGTCGGAACAGAGCGCGGCTTCCACGGAAGAGGTTGCTTCTTCCACGCAGGAACAGTTCAATTACATTACAAGCATCTCGGAACGTTCCAATGAGCTGGCGCAGCATGCCAATACACTGTACGAAGAAGTGAAGAAGTTCAAGATTTAACTCAAACAAGCCGCGTTCACCCTTAGGGGCACGCGGCTTGTTTTGTAGGGACGACGTATATGTTTCTGGACAGGGCTGTGTTTTCAAGATTGATTTGATACCTTTCCTGTTGAGTCTCTAATGACCAATTCAGGCTTCAGGACAATTTTCTGTGGTGATTTACCTTCATCTTTTAGCTCATCAATTAATAAATCAACGGCACGACGCCCCAGATCCTCAATAGGTTGGGCAACCGTTGTCAGAGGCGGACTGGTTACCGAAGCCAGAATGGTATTATCGAATCCGATGATTGATACATCTTCAGGCACACGCAGTCCTAGTTCTTTGGCAGCCTGAAGCGCACCAATTGCCTGCATGTCGTTACAACAGAAGATGCCTGTGGCTCGATTCTTTTCCGTGAGCAGCACGAGCGCCTCTTTTTTGGCTGAACCCAAATCGGCATATGACTCTCTCACCTGGTCGGCTTCAAGAGAGTAACCCGCCTGCTCCAATGCTTCACGAAATCCGCGTACACGTTCCTGACTGCTGCTGACTTTGAACGGTTCGGACAGCACCGCTACGTGACTATGACCCAATTCAAGCAGATGCTGTGCTGCCAAGGCGCCACCAAGCCTGTCATCGATCGCAACGGTATGTACCGATAACGACGGCATATGACGGGCAATCAGAGCAACAGGTATCGACTGTTGCAGGAGTGGAGACAGAATCTCGGCATTGTCGATACCTGTTCCGATCATCATGCCGTCGACCCTTTTTTGCTGAAGCAGATTCAAATACCGCTCTACCCGCTCGTCCTTATTATCTGTGCTGCAAATCACGACGCTATAACCCAACTGCCGACTGCGATCTTCTACCGCTCTGGCCAGCTCGGCAAAATACGGATTAGAGATATCGGGCACGAGCAGCCCGAGCGTGTATGTCTGCTTACCCGTAAGTGCAGCAGCAATAGCGCTCGGCTGGTAGTGAAGCCGCTCCATGATCTCCATAATCTCGGCGCGCCGCTTCTCGCTAATTTTACCTTTGCCGTTAATGACCTGTGAGACGGTTGCAATGGATACCCCCGCCTCGCGTGCTATATCATATATGGTTGCTTTCATTGTTATTTCCCCATTTGTGCTATATATAAATTCTCTTATATATAGGTAATCGTTTTCTTCTCATTATGCAGGGGGAAGTCCGCATACGCAACTTGAAGCCGATACTACTTTTTATTCATCAGCCAATCATGGTCCGGGTCGTTATGGAACTTCCAGGTCCGGGTTGGTCCTGCCATCACATTCAGATAGTAGACGTCGTATCCCGGAGGAGCACCTACCGGATGGTATCCACACGGAACAAGCACAACTTCGCCGTTGTTCACTGCAATCGTCTCATCTACAGCTCGATCATCGGTGTATATCCGTTGGATGGCAAACCCCTGCTCAGGCTGCACTCGGAAATAGTACGTCTCCTCTAGCAATGATTCGTCAGGCAGGGCGTCCCGGTCATGTTTATGCGGCGGATAGCTCGACCAATGTCCATCTGGTGTGAACACCTCAACGACAAGCAGACTGTCTGCTTCTTTTTGTTCCGGCAATATATTGTGAATCTGTCGTTCCAGATTGCCGTAACCACGCGTCTCAACACCTACATCATCCGGGGCAATCAGACGAGCTGGATACGTGCCTTTACCTGGTGCTGCACATATGGCAATCTCCAATGCGGTAAGAGCTGTTAACTCCACTCGATCTGAACTGGATACGTAAATCGAATACGGAGGAATTTTTTCAAAAACACTCATTCTTTTCCCGATATTCTCCCACGTATATTCACGAGTACTTATATTCGCCAAGCCGCTGAGAAGCACAAGACAGAGTTCCTGATCCCCGCTCTCACGAGTTAGGGTCTGTCCCTCCACAAGCTGCACCACCTGGAACCCAACATATTCCCATCCCGCAGACTCTGGTGTGACCGTCAACAACGTTCCGTCTGCTTTTGGATTCAACACAGGTTTTACTACGCGTTCTGACATACTTCCTTCCACTCCTTCCGGTATTTATCCGTAATCCTGACGGCTGTCTATTAGATGAAATGAACTTGTTATTTTGAAAATAGCTCTACGGGGCAACCGTCTGCGATTCCACCGACATCCCCGGGACTTCCCGCAGCTTCACAGGTCTGCCTTGTTCCATGGACATGCGTGCGGCGAGTGCGATGCGTTCTGCCTGAACGGCATCATTCCCGTTTACGATGACAGGTGTTTCGTTCCGAATCGCGTCGACGAAAAGAGCAGTCTCCTGCACGTACGCTTCGTTGTATCTCTCCAGGAAAAAGTGTAGCGGCTTGTCGCGCATCAATCCATTTGCTGTACTAATTTCTGCCGTATTCGGATGATCGTTCGCAGCTGTTGCGCTGCCCAATGAGCCAAATACCTCGACTCGCTGATCGTATCCATATACCGCTTGGCGGCTGTTATCAATGACGCCGATTGCTCCATTTTCAAAACTCAACGTCACAATGGCCGTATCCACATCGCCGTGTTCCGCAAAAACAGGATGAATCAGCACATTGCCCTGGGCATAGACTTCCTCCACCTCACTACCGGTCAGATACCGGGCCATATCGAAATCATGGATCATCATGTCCATGAAGATTCCGCCAGACACCCGGATGTACTCCGCTGGCGGCGGACTCGGGTCACGAGAAGTGATTTTGATAATATGCGGATCACCAATCGCTCCCTCCTGCACATGTGCACGTACCCGTTTGAAGTTATGATCGAATCGACGATTGAATCCGATTTGCAGCTTTACCCCAGCCTTCTGCACGGCTGCAACAGCTGCCTGAGTCTGATGAAGATCCATACTGACCGGCTTCTCGCAAAAAATGTGTTTGCCCGCCTGGGCTGCCTGTTCAATCAGGGGTACATGCGTATCTGTTGAGGAACAGATCAGCACTGCATCCACATTTGGCATGGCGATCAGCTGGCTGCTATCTGTCGTTACCACCGGAATGCCACGGCTGGAAGCCCACGCCTCCAGCTCGGGTCCTGCAAACAAATCACTGATGCCAACAATCTCGGCATGCGGGTTGCGCAGGAGATTGTCCGCATGAATTTTACCAATACGCCCAGCGCCGATGATGCCAATTCTCACTTTATCCTTGCCCATTCCGTTATCCTCCCTGTATGTGTCCATGTGGACTCAACGTTCTTCCATTGGCTGGGTATGCCCTGAGTGACTACCAGCGGGCAGTAACCATCTTTTTGCGAGTATAAAATTCAACGCCATCTGTACCGTTGGCATGCAAATCACCGTAGAACGATTTCTTCCAGCCGGAAAAAGGGAAAAATGCCATTGGCGCAGGTACGCCCAAGTTAATGCCCAGCATGCCTGCATCAATCGTTTCACGGAATTGGCGCATGCTTGCTCCACTGCGGGTGAACAGGCAAGCTCCGTTGGCAAAGTCGGAACGGTTGGCCAGTTCTACTGCTTCCTCCAACGTAGCTACCCTCGCTACCGAGAGTACCGGTGCAAAAATCTCGTCCTTCCAGATCTTCATAGTGCTCTGCACCTCATCAAATACCGTCGGACCAACGAAATAACCAGACTTGCCTGTCGCTTCATCTTTGCGACCATCGCGGATCAGAGCAGCGCCTTCCTGTTCTCCGGATTCAATGTAGCTAAGTGTACGTTCCTTATGCGAGCCACGAATGACAGGACCCAGGAATACTCCTTCATCCATGCCGTTACCAATCGTGATGCGATCTGCCGCTTCCACCAGCTTTTGCACCAGCGTGTCAGCAACATCGCCCACGGCCACAACAACCGAGCAGGCCATACAGCGTTCTCCGGCTGAGCCGAAGGCCGCACTGGTGATTTCTTTTACCGTCAGGTCGAGATCGGCGTCCGGCATAACGATCGAGTGATTTTTGGCACCAGCAAGCGCCTGTACCCGTTTGCCATGTGCGGATGCGGTAGTGTAAACATATTCAGCCACAGGCTGTGATCCGACAAAAGAGATCGCTTGAACATCCTTGTGTTCAAGGAGGCCATTCACGACGTCATGCGCACCGTGAACGATATTGAGCACGCCGTCCGGAAGCCCTGCCTCCTTGAACAGCTCAGCCAGACGGCCTGCCAGCAGCGGTGTGCGCTCGGACGGTTTCAGGACAAAGGTGTTGCCGCACGCAATCGCTAGCGGGAACATCCAGCACGGTACCATCATCGGGAAGTTGAAGGGAGTTATTCCCCCAATAACACCGATCGGGTACCGATACATGCCTGACTCCAGCCCGGTGGCGATGTCGGGCAGCTGTTTGCCCATCATCAGGTTCGGGGCGCCTGCCGCGAATTCGACGCATTCGATGCCACGCTGCACTTCGCCGTAGGCTTCCGCGTAGCTTTTACCGTTCTCCAGCGTAACCAGCCGCGCGAGTTCTTCCCAGTGCTCCACCAGCAGCTGCTGGTAGCGGAACAGAATCCGTGCACGGCGGGGAACCGGTGTGCCACTCCAGGACGGGAACGCCTCCCGTGCCGTCTGGACGGCCAAGTCCACATCCGCCTGTTCAGACAGCGGTACGTGTGCAATGACCTCTTCCGTAGCCGGATTCACAACCGGCTCCGTACGGGTTGCCGCCGGGGTCACCCAGGCACCCCCAATCCAGTTTTGAACCATTGTCGCTGTTGCTGACGTTTCCGAAATCCCTTTTCCCATAGCCCTGTCTCCCTTCGTTTATATGTGCGTTGCGTCAATTACTCCATCCACTCCAAGTACTTCAGCACGCTTCAAGAAACCGTAATTTCGCCTCGATTGCAGCGTTCAATATAGTCATTCACTTGTTCCACCGTTGGCATCGCATCCGAGCAGCTGTGGCTGGAGATAACGATACATGCTGCCGCACTGCCAAACGCCATGCTGCGTTTAATTGTCCATCCCTGCATCAACCCATACAGGAATCCCGCCGCGTAGGAATCACCTGCTCCAAATGTCTTCACCACACGCGCAGGGTAGCTGTCCGTTTGATGAGATAGCCCTTCACCTGTATAGGCAATGGAGCCTTCCTTGCCATGTTTGATGACGACAATTTTAGCTGAGAAATCGAACCATTTTTGCGCGGTCACCTGATCGCTATGGTCTGGATTATGGTCAAACGTTTCCATCATGTCGAACTCTTCACGAGTGCCCAGGATAATATCGCATTTCTCGGCCGCGAGGTTATAATAGACCGCCGTCTCTTCGGCTGATGTCCATGTGTAAGGACGATAGTCCAGATCGAACACAATGATTGTGCCATGCTTTTTCGCATATGCCAGCGCCTGGAATACCGCTTCACGAGATGGGCTCTGGGCGAGGGCTGTACCTGAGATCAGCAGCACTTTGGAGTCGGCAATCAGCTGTTCCTGCACCTCTCTCGACTGCAATAGCAGATCAGCCACATGGTCACGATACATTAGAATGCTGCAATCGGTTGGACTTTTGATCTCGGTAAAAGCAAGTCCTGTCACCGCTCCGGTATCGTCCGTTACCACATTTGACGTATCGATCCCGTTCCGCTCCAGATAACTGTTGATGAACCTGCCCATCTGGTCATTCGCGATTTTGCCGATAAATGCCGTTTCCATACCGAGTCTGGACATGCCAATCGTGATATTAGCCGGAGATCCGCCCACATATTTTGTAAAAGTCATCGTCTCTTCCATCGGGCGATTGATCTCATTGGCATTCAAGTCGATGCACAGACGGCCAATCGCGGTGAAATCCATCTTCCTGGAATCAGGAAAGGATACGTAAGTCATTGTATTTGAACCCCTTTCTGTGATGGGATTTGGAATGATACATTCATCAAACTCACACTCATAATCTGGTTTACCTCATGGTATGGCTCTCTCCCGATGGCCATGACTTTATCAGCTGTGCTGGTATAAGGACTCCATATATTGCAACGATCGCCGCGCATACTCATACGGATTATGAATCGCAGGGTCCTGTTCGCCTTCAAGCATCGCCCAGCCATCATACCCCCGTGTGACCAACTCCTGCAGAACCGGTGCAAAATCAATACATCCATCTCCGGGAACCGTAAAAACCCCTTTACGAATACAGCCCACAAAATCAGACTGTTCCGCCCGTGCTGCGTCCAACACTTGAGGACGGATATCCTTCAGATGAATATAGGCAATCCGGTCATAATGCTTGCGTAGGAGAGCTAACGGGTCAGCTCCGCCGTAGTAAGCATGACCTGTGTCATAGAGCAAATAAACAAGAGATGGGTCAGTCAGTTCCATCAATTTATCGATCTCTTCCGGTTGCTCAACAACGGTACCGCCATGGTGATGATACGTCAGCTTCAACCCGTGCTCACGGGCGATGGCACCTGCTTCGTTCAGCCCCTCAGCAAGGATGTGCCATTCCGATTCACTGAGCCTCAACACTTCTTTTTCATACGGTGTCCGCCTTGGGTCAAAATGCAGGGAGCCACCTACTTCCGCCGTGCTGATCACCGTACTGCCCATCGATTGCAGAAACTCCGCATGTCTGCGATAGCTGTCCAGCTCAGACTGGCGATACGCCGGGTCGGAGAACAATACCGATTTCCACTGGGAAACGAGGCGTATATTGCGCTTGCCCAGCTCCTCCCGCAATGTGTCTGGATCCGTGGGATATTTGCGTCCCATCTCCGTACCTGTCAGGCCAAGTCGCTGAATGTCATCCAGAATCTGTTCACATGTTGTTGCATCACCATGCTCCTTTACATCCTCTCCGACCCAGTTGATCGGATGAATCCCGAGCTGAAATGGCAGCTTGTTCATGGCTCCACGTCTCCTTTTGTGGTTCAACATTTTTGCATCATTCTATTTAACGCGCGCATTCCCATCTATATCATGTTGATTGAAAGTTACTCTTTGGATTGATGATATGCTCAATTAAATGAGTCTAGCTTTGGCACGGTTTGCCTGCATCGCGTGGTGAGCCGTTATCACCTTTTCCTCGTTGGATACTTCCGGCACACCCACATTCCACCAGGACTCATATCCGCCTGCATTGGTTCCGGGCACGACTGGAATTTCGATCAGTGTAGTCACGGTCTCATTCCGTGCGTCTCTGATCGCCTGCTCCAATTGTTCTGTCGTCTCTGCCTTATAGGATTTGGCTCCAAGGCTGCGGGCATGGGCTGCAAAATCCATAGGCATGTAATCTCCTGTCAGTCGTCCGCTCTCCGATTCCCGATAGCGGAACTCGTTGCCGAAACCGTCACTTCCGTGCTCCCGTTGCAAATTATGAATACACTGAAATCCGTTGTTGTTGAATAGTAAAATGGTCATCTTCTTCTGTTCCTGCAAGCTCGTCATCAGTTCAGAATGAAGCATTAGGTAACTACCGTCACCCACCATGGCATACACTTCACGATCCGGCTCCGCAAGAGCTGCTCCGAATGCACCGCTCACCTCATAGCCCATACAGGAGAAGCCGTACTCCATGTGGTATGTTTTCGGTGCAGACGCGCGCCATAGACGGTGCAAGTCTCCAGGCAAACTTCCCGCCGCACACACAATGACGGAAGAAGGGTCAATGGTCCGATTAATTACACCGACCGCGGTTGTCTGTGCCAACCCTGCCTCATGTTGCAGTCCATAGAGTCGATCCACCTCGGTGTTCCACTCATCCCGCAGGTCGGCGATCTCAGATGTTCCGTATCCACTGTGGTACTGCCGTCCCTGTAAAGCCGCTTGCAAAGCTTGCAGACCTTCCCGTGCATCCGCCAAAATCGCTTCTCCACCCAATTTGGCGGCATCCATGCCGTTCAGGTTAATATTGATGAAGGCCGCTTCGGGATGCTGAAAAGCGGAACGAGACGCCGTCGTAAAATCCGAGAACCGGGTGCCGATTCCGATTACCACATCTGCTTCTCTGGCAAGCCTGTTGGCAGCCAGCGAGCCGGTAACGCCGATAGCCCCCACATTAAGTGGGTGGTCCCACGCCAAGGCACTCTTGCCAGCCTGCGTCTCGGCAACCGGAATGCCAAATGCCTCGGCGAATTCAGCCAGCTCTGTGGATGCCTCGGCATACAACACGCCGCCGCCGGCTACGATCAGCGGCTTCCTGCCACGGGCAATCTGCTGCGCTGCCCGTTCAATGGCCGCCTGGACCGGGGGACGACGGTCCAGGTAATGTACCTTGCGGGCGAAGAACGATTCAGGGTAATCGTACGCCTCTGCCTGCACATCCTGCGGCAGCGCCAGCGTTACCGCGCCCGTCTCCGCCGGGTCCATCAGCACGCGCATCGCCTGCGTGGCAGCAATCATCAGCTGTTCGGGACGCACAATGCGATCCCAGTATTTGCTGACCGCTTTGAACGGATCAGTGGCTGAAATCGTATAATCGCCGCTTACCTCCAGCTGCTGCAGCACGGGATCTGGTTCACGCGTGGCAAAGTTATCACCCGGAAGCAGTAAAACGGGAATACGATTGACCGTTGCCGTTGCCGCTGCGGTAATCATGTTCAGTGCTCCTGGTCCGATGGATGTTGTGCAGGCATATATCTGTCTACGGTTCTTCTGCTTGGCATAGGCTGCTGCCGTATGTACCATGCCTTGTTCATTTTTACCCTGCATATACGTCAGACTTCCAGAACTACGCTCCAGTGCCTCTCCAATACCAGTTACGTTACCGTGACCGAAAATGCCGATAACACCTTTCACAAACTTGGTTTCTACCCCATCAATAGAAATATATTGCTGATCCAGATATCGGAGCAGTGCCTGAGCCATCGTCAGTCTAATGGTTGTCATGGAATGATCATCTCCCTTCCCTTTACGGGTTAAGCGCTTAATCTACGTTAAGTTTAAGCGCCTTACCCCTGAAGGTTAAGCGCTTAATTGATATAGTATTACAGGCTGAAGGATTAGGCAAGATATTTTTGTAAGCGTTTTACAAAATGACAAATAAACATAGCTTTATCAATGTGGTATTGTGTATTATCCCACTGTTAATAAAGCTATGATCCGATAAATTAATAGTATTGGAGTGAATGTTCAGATGCCGATAGAAACGTAAAAAAACACAAAAAAAGAGATGGCAGAAACCATCTCTTTTTTTGTTTCTATAAAGCGGGTGATGGGAATCGAACCCACGCTATTAGCTTGGAAGGCTAAAGTTCTACCATTGAACTACACCCGCATGTAAAAATCGGGATGACACGATTTGAACATGCGACCCCCTGGTCCCAAACCAGGTGCTCTACCAAGCTGAGCTACATCCCGTTATCTATACCGGCGAGAGGACTCGAACCTCCACGGTTTCCCACTCGATTTTGAGTCGAGCGCGTCTGCCATTCCGCCACGCCGGCATATGAAGTTATAAATGGCGCGCCCTGAGAGATTCGAACTCCCGGCCTTTTGATTCGTAGTCAAACGCTCTATCCAGCTGAGCTAAGGGCGCAAAATATTGGAGCGGAAGACGGGAATCGAACCCGCGACCCTCGCCTTGGCAAGGCGATGCTCTACCGCTGAGCCACTTCCGCATATAAGGGATGCGCGTGGAGGGACTTGAACCCCCACGTCAAAGACGCTAGATCCTAAGTCTAGTGCGTCTGCCAATTCCGCCACACGCGCATATAATGGTGAGTCATGAAGGGCTCGAACCTTCGACACCCTGATTAAAAGTCAGGTGCTCTACCAACTGAGCTAATGACTCGCAAAACTGGTGGAGGATGATGGATTCGAACCACCGAACCCGTACGGGAGCAGATTTACAGTCTGATGCGTTTGGCCGCTTCGCTAATCCTCCAGAATTACATGGTGCCGGCGAGAGGACTTGAACCCCCAACCTACTGATTACAAGTCAGTTGCTCTACCAGTTGAGCTACACCGGCATATTAAGTGGTGATAAATGGTGGCTCGGGACGGAATCGAACCGCCGACACGAGGATTTTCAGTCCTCTGCTCTACCGACTGAGCTACCGAGCCACAATAAAGTT
>NZ_OBQM01000025.1:0-50068 GCF_900221055.1 Paenibacillus sp. RU5M
CCACACGTACCCATCCCGAACACGACCGTTAAGCCCTCTAGCGCCGATGGTACTTGGACCGCAGGGTCCTGGGAGAGTAGGACGCCGCCAAGCAAAGAACCACTGCCGATGTTATTCGGTGGTGGTTTTTATTTGTTTATAAGCAAAAATTAGCATTAACTATTAGTTTAGAAATAGTACACTAAATGACTTAACATAGATAAACGCCACTCATAACGAGTGGCATTTTATATATATAAAATTAACCTGTCCGTATGACAAATACAGTTGTATGCATCAGGCAATACACCTAATATAACCAGGGAGTTTCCCTTGACAGTCTAAATAACGCTTTGCTAAGATGGCAATAATAAATTTTTCAGAAAACGTATTTTCGGCATAAAATACAGCCTGAGATCTTCGGGTTTTGGACCGTAAAGCTGAGCAAACATAAGGAGGAACGCCCGCGTGTGGGAAGATAAATTTGGTAAGGAAGGTTTCACCTTCGACGATGTACTGCTGGTGCCCCGGAAATCCGAGACACTGCCTAAAGAAGTGGACGTATCTGTTCGTTTGAGTGACAGCGTTAAACTGAATATTCCTTTGATTAGTGCTGGTATGGATACTGTTACGGAAGCGACATTGGCTATTGCCATTGCCCGTGAAGGCGGTATTGGTATCATCCATAAAAATATGTCTGTTGAGCAGCAAGCGGAGGAAGTGGATCGGGTTAAGCGCTCGGAGAGTGGTGTTATTACCAACCCGTTCTCATTGACAGCGGAACATCTGGTTTCTGATGCAGAATCGGTTATGGCAAAATATCGCATTTCCGGTGTACCGATTGTTGAAGGAGATCAAAAGCTTGTTGGTATCCTGACAAACCGTGACTTGCGTTTCATCCACGACTTCTCCATTAAAATCAGCGAAGTCATGACTCGTGAGAATTTGGTTACTGCGCCTGTAGGTACTACACTGCAAGAAGCAGAAGGCATTCTCCAGAAGCATAAAATCGAGAAACTTCCATTAGTAGATGAGTCCAACACACTGAAAGGTCTCATTACTATTAAAGATATTGAAAAAGCAATTCAATTCCCTAACGCAGCTAAAGATGCACAAGGACGTTTGCTGGTTGGAGCAGCGATTGGGATTTCCAAAGATACCTTTGAACGTGCTGATGCATTGGTTCAAGCCGGTGTGGACCTGATTACGGTAGACTCGGCACATGGACATCACATTAACATCATTGATGCGGTTCGTCAGCTGCGCGAACGTTTCCCGAACCTGACCATTGTTGCAGGTAACGTTGCTACAGGCGATGCAACTCGTGAATTGATCGAAGCTGGGGCGTCGGTTGTCAAAGTGGGAATTGGTCCAGGTTCCATCTGTACAACTCGTGTAATTGCTGGTATTGGTGTTCCTCAAGTTACAGCAGTATACGATTGTGCAAATGTAGCACGTGAATATGGCGTACCAATCATTGCTGACGGTGGTATCAAGTACTCTGGTGAAATTACTAAGGCTCTTGCTGCAGGTGCTCATGCAGTTATGCTGGGAAGCTTGTTTGCAGGTACGGCAGAAAGCCCGGGAGAAACAGAAATCTTCCAAGGACGTAGCTACAAAGTTTACCGCGGTATGGGTTCAATGGCTGCGATGAAACAAGGAAGTAAAGATCGTTACTTCCAAGATGATGACAAGAAACTGGTTCCGGAAGGAATTGAGGGACGTGTTGCTTACAAAGGTCCATTATCTGATACGATTCATCAGTTGATTGGTGGTCTACGCTCAGGTATGGGATACTGTGGTACAAGCAGTTTGGAACAGCTTCGTAACAACACTCAGTTTATTCGTATTACAGGTGCGGGGCTTCGTGAAAGCCATCCGCATGATGTACAGATTACGAAAGAAGCCCCTAACTACTCGTTGTAATCTGAATTGTGTTAATCATTTCCAGGACAGGCTTGGCGATTTTCGCCGGGCCTGTCTTTTTTTGCGGATACCCCTGTGATAGAATAGAACAAGCGGTAATGATTCTTTAATGGATTAGGGCATTGCGGCGGTTTTTTGACGTGAGTCTATGAAACTGCTTCTGACAATGAATTTTGAGTGATTGAAAAAGGTTGAAGGTAGCCCAGCGAAAAAAGAAGCGCGGACGTCCTTTTACATAAGCATTTCATTTAATGCTAACTAAGTGACAATCGATTCGAACTTTAGGAGCAATGACAATGCTCTTTCGATACAGCGCATATACGACACACCTCACACATCATCTCCACTTGTTAGGGAATAAGAAAATATTGCAGCTCAAGCTGTACTGAAGCACACAATAAAAAGCTTCGGACCGAAGGGAGTATTCATCATTGAAAACCAAACAAATGAATAAGAAAAAACGTCAAATGCTCAAAAAAAGCGTAGCCTCGGTTATGCTGATTAATATGCTCTGCATGTCTGCGGTAATGCCTGTTATGGCTGCTGCAAACGATTCAGGGCAGGTATTGACCGCGGCAGCTACAACAACGAAGACTGAAAAAGCTGTGGACATTCCTTCGGCAGACTCACTGGGACTCGATGTTAAATCAGCCATACTGATGGAGGCTTCAACGGGCCAAATTCTGCTCAATGTGAATGCTGATAAAGCTATGCCGCCAGCCAGCATGACCAAAATGATGACCGAGTACATTGTGGCTGAACAGGTTAAACAGGGAAAGTTTAGTTGGGATGATGTTGTTACAATCAAAAAGAACGCTGCAGAAAGTACTGGCTCACGCATTTTCCTCGCAGAAGGTGATCAGCATACTATTAAGGAACTATATATTGCCATGGCTGTGGGATCAGCCAACGATGCTACAGTGGCTTTGGCTGAACACATCGCTGGTTCCGAGCAAGCTTTTGTGAAAATGATGAATGATGAAGCGAAGCGTATGGGAATGAAAGATAGCTATTTCATCAACTCCACAGGACTGGATCGTGCAGATATGCCTGCGGACTTCCGCCCGACTGAGGATAAAGAAATCGTCATGTCGGCACGGGATGCGGCAATTCTGTGCAGATACATCATCATGGATCACCCGGACTACAAAGATTTTACAACCATTCAATCTTATAAATTCCGTCCTAATGACAAAGATCCAATTGTTAACTATAACTGGATGCTGGAAGCGAATAAAAATATAACCAACTTCAAAAGCTATGCCTATGAGGGTCTGGACGGGATGAAAACGGGCCATACCACGAACGCCGGGAATAACTTTACGGGTACGGCTGAGCGTAATGGCATGCGTCTGATCAGTGTGGTTATGGGTACCGATTCGGAGCCAGCGCGTTTCAGAGAAACAAAGAAAGTATTGGACTTCGGATTTAACAATTTTGAAGTGAAACAGGCGGTTGCTGCCAAAACTAAAGTCACAGGCTGGGAAGCTGTACCTTTGAAAAAAGGGAAGGAAACAACAGTACCTGTTGTGACGGATAATGCAGTAAGTTTCGTTGTACCTAAAGGTACTCAAAACCTGGACGTGACATTTAAAGCGAATGTAACTGAAGCTGATAAGCTGGTTGCTCCAATTAAGGCCGGAACCAAGGTTGGGACGGTTACTTATACGTACAAAGCTGAAGGAATTGAGCCACAAGAGAAGACAGTGAACCTCATCACCGCAGAAGAAGCCGAAAAAGGCGGTTGGTTCCGTCTCTTCTTCCGTGCAGTGAAAGATTTCTTCGTTGATCTGTTTGATGGCATCAAAAACCTGTTCTAATAGATAAGGTGAAAGAAGACGGGATAATATGACATTTTCAATATAGTGTCGTTAGACCATTGACAAAATACAAGTAATTCCGACCGGATGGATTGTATATTTACAATTTTTCCGGTAAAATATCAAGTTAGAATTCTACGTATAAATCAGTTTAAAAGTCTATTGTTCTTCTAACTGACAATGCATATTTCACATCCTGTTTATGGTGAAGAACGACACATCCATTACGGTAGATTGGGGTATGGAAACGGGAATAGCACGCGTTAAATGAGGGGCCAAATCGCGGATCGGACATTATGTGGCGCCAAGGACTTGGGTGAAGCGTTAAGCCGGATTGGCGAAGGTGCTTCCATGATCGGTACCAATTTCAAACTTGCACCTTCCGAGCCTATGCAGGATCGCGGCTGGTAAGAGAAAGGTGGATTTTAAATGAAGATCGGCGTTTTAGCACTTCAAGGGGCAGTCACCGAGCATATTCGTAGTATTGAACGGGCCGGAGCAGAAGGATTGGCTATCAAACAGGTTCAGCAACTCGATGAGCTGGATGGGTTGATTCTTCCTGGCGGTGAGAGTACCACGATTGGCAAACTGATGCGCAAATATGGTTTCATGGAGGCCATCCGGGCATTCGCTGCTGAGGGTAAACCGGTATTCGGCACCTGTGCTGGTTTGATTGTTATGGCCAAACATATTGAAGGACAAGAGGAAGCTCATCTGGAGCTAATGGATATGACCGTCTCCAGAAATGCATTTGGACGGCAGAGGGAAAGCTTCGAAACGGATCTTTCAGTAAAAGGCATTGAGGAGACGGTAAGGGCAGTGTTTATACGGGCACCCCTGATTGAGAGTGTAGGAGAAGAGGTAGAGGTTCTTTCCACTTACAAGGATGAGATTGTCACTGCTCGCCAGGGGCATCTGCTGGCTTGTTCCTATCACCCTGAACTGACAGATGATTATCGACTGCATGCTTACTTTGTGGACATGGCTAGGTCGTATAAACAGCCTTTACAGAACCAATAGTGATTGATATACAACCTATGATCTGCCGGTGAACCGGATCAGCCCTCCAGAGGCTCCCAAAGCTTGCTGGCTTGGTGCTGTCTGGTCAGATACCTGATGTTGCCTGTATCTGCTTCCAAAGCGGGAATCGCAGCGTAGGGTAGTACCGGATGTCATAGGTTGTTTTACCATTGAGGAATGATGAAGTTATAAGGCTGCAAAGTTTTAACAGGAGTTAATAAGTAAGGTTTCTACTTTGTTGTGTTATTTAGGAGGGGTATATAGTGCTTGATGTGAAAATATTGCGGAATGAGTACGCACGTGTTGAAGAAGCATTGACGAAACGTGGCAAATCGCTGGATCTAATCGCTGGGTTCACGGACATGGATGCTAAGCGTCGCGAGTTGCTGCAAGAGAGTGAAAACCTGAAAAGTCGCCGGAATACAGTATCCGGAGAAGTTGCCAAGCTTAAAAAGAGTGGTGAAAATGCGGATGAGTTGATCCTTGAGATGCGCGAAGTCTCCGATCGAATCAAAGCAATGGATGAAGAAGTGCGTGAGTTGGAAGTGAAGATCAACGATCTGACTATGGCGATTCCGAACATCCCTAACGAGAGTGTGCCTGTTGGTGCGTCCGAAGATGATAATGTGGAAATTCGTCGTTGGGAAGAGCCGAAGTCATTTTCATTTACACCAAAAGCACACTGGGAAATCGCACAGGACCTTGACATCCTTGATTTTGAAGCAGCTGCCAAAGTAACAGGCTCCCGTTTTACCTTTTATAAAGGGCTGGGTGCACGTTTGGAACGCGCTTTGATCAACTTTATGATGGATCTGCACAGCGATCAGCATGGGTATGAAGAGATTCTGCCTCCATACATCGTTAACCGTGACAGCTTGTTTGGGACAGGTCAACTGCCAAAATTCGAGGAAGATTTGTTCAAGCTGAAAGATACCGAGTATTATTTGATCCCTACCGCTGAAGTTCCGGTAACGAACTATCATCGCGAAGAGATTTTGAATGCAGACCAACTGCCTAAACACTTTGTGGCATACAGCTCATGTTTCCGATCCGAAGCAGGTTCTGCTGGACGGGATACACGTGGCTTGATTCGTCAGCATCAGTTTAATAAAGTTGAGTTGTTGAAACTGTCTTCTCCTGAGACCTCTTATGAGGAATTGGAGAACATGACTCAAAATGCGGAACGTGTGCTTCAATTATTGGGGCTGCCTTACCGTGTTCTGACGTTGTGTACAGCAGATATGGGCTTCACGTCTGCCAAAACATATGACATTGAGGTTTGGTTGCCGGAAGGCAATACGTATCGTGAAATCTCGTCTTGCTCCAACTGTGAAGACTTCCAAGCACGTCGAGCTAATATCCGTTTCCGTAGAGAGCCAAAAGCGAAACCGGAATTTGTTCATACGTTAAATGGATCAGGACTGGCAGTGGGGCGTACTGTAGCTGCTATTCTGGAGAACTACCAACAAGAAGATGGAACAGTGGTTATTCCTGAAGCACTGCGTCCTTACATGGGCGGAGTCAGCGTGATTACCCGTCGTTCTTAGGATGTTCAACTAAATGAATGAAATAAAAAACCGTCTCCTGACAAATGGAAGTTTAGAACGATCCATTTACACAGGGAGACGGTTTTTTTAGTATACAGAAAAGGCTGAAAAGATTCTGAACAACAACCATTTCAATCGTCAGGTAGTGCTGGTTACCGTTACTTAACAGGTGTTAACTCCCTATTTTGATGTATTGAATATAAATAATATAAAAAGGTTGCTTTCTGTCATGCAATTATGGTATGATCTATTTCGTGGCAAGTTTATAAAAGTTAATGTCCTGGAGAGGTACCGAAGCGGTCATAACGGGGCGGTCTTGAAAACCGTTAGGGGGCAACTCCACGTGGGTTCGAATCCCACCCTCTCCGCCATACTACAATAATGATAAGGATTCGAGCGATAAGCTCGGGTCCTTTTTTGCATTTATTTATCCATTTGGCGCAGCGGCATACACGTTGTACTTACAGAGCATGTTTACGCCAGAAAATCAGTTGGTTTCAATATCTGTGAGATGCATAAAAACATCCGAATCGCCGCACTTTATATAAGAGTGGAGGTGGTAAGATGAACCGCGAATTAAACATAGATCAGACAGAGCTTGTTGGTGCTTGGCAGGAAAGATTGCCTGAAGTTCTTAATGTCGGAGATCGGGCTCAGGTTATGGCTGACGAGGCTGATCAACAGGCTATTCGAATTCACATCGCAACAGCGGGACACCAGATGTACTCATTTGATTTCAAGTGTGCCTATGTGGATTCTCGTGAAGTCAGTGTGCAGCTGATTGATGTGGAGCGTGATGGAAGGACGACGGATGAGCGTACAGAGCCCATTCAGGAATTGGCTCAGGATTACACGCGTCATATTCATGAATGTGCCCAGTCGTTGCAAACCAAAACCAGACATTAGGTAGACGTCAAAGGAGTGGTAATACGTGAGCAAAGCCAAAGCTGGAACAGATAAAAACCTGCAAAATGTAGTCGCAGATCTGGATCAGACACCTGTGAATAGTCACCATGCCCAGCAAATTCAACAGGACTCGAATGACCGTCGGCATCAGGATTCCATAAATCATGATAAAACGGAAGATATGGACCCATCCCATTCCTAATCCAATGAAGAGGGGGGAACAACATGAGTAAACCCAAAACAACACCTGTGCCTGAAGCTCAGGCTAATGTGCAGCACCGAAAACCTGAAAAGCATTCTTCCATGCAGGAACCGTTGTCCGGCTCCAAAAAAGTGAAAAACCAGAATCATGTAGATCATCACAATCCTCAAGGCTAAGTTAAAGGAAGATGCATTCCTTTCTTTAGCACATATTAATGCATAACTATAACCTATAACTCCGGTTAACAAACCGGGGTTTTTGCGTGTTCATACATGATTTAGAGGAGCACACCATTGATATCTAAAGCTTACATAGGTCTTTGTAGCCAATTTAGAGAGTAAAGCTCACAAATTTCCCAAATCGTGTTTCCGTTTCAGAATAAATGGTATATCATTGATATTGAATTATTTTTTTTGGGGTTATCACGAGAGGAGAGAAACAAATGACTAAACGTATTGGGGCGCTTCTTCTTACGTTGCTGTTAACCGTATCCATGGCACTGACAGCATGTAGCAGCAAGCAAGAACCAAAAGAGGCATTGAAGACGGCGGCAGCCAATGCTTCCAAACTGACTTCGTATGAGATGAGTTCTAACTTCACTATTAATGAATTGAGCTATAAAGCTGCAGACGAGTCACAACAGGATCCAACGATGTCTCAGTTTATGAGCATGCTGAAGGATGCTCAGTTGAATGTAACTGGCGTATACCAAAGCGAGCCAATGCAGACCGAAATGACGGTAGGTATTGAGCTTAAAGGCGATATGGGTATGACATTTACGATTCCGATGGTTATGACCGCTGAGAAGTTATATGTTAAGGTACCAAGTATTCCGTTCTTCCCGATTCCGGAAACGGTTGTTGGTAAATTCCTGGAGCTGGATTTGAAAGAACTGGCTGAGCAAGAAGGAACGGAATGGAATCCGGATGCTATGGATGCAGCGAAAACACAAAAGCTGAGCAATGAAGTTATGGATGCGGTCCTGAGCGAGTACGATCAGGATAAATTCTTTAAAAACCTGGACGTGAAGGATGCGCAGCTTCCTGAAGGTTTGGATGCCAAGCAAGTTGTTCAATTTTCGGTCAACAATGACAATGTGAAAGAAGCTGTTACTGTCCTGGTAACCAAAGCATTGCCAAAAGTACTGGATATCATCTCTAAAGAAGAGTATCGTGACATGTTGCAAATGAGTCAGGAAGATATCGACAAAGCTAAAGAGGATCTGAAAATTACTGAAGCAGATCAAGCTGAAATGGCTAAAGATCTGGACCAGTTGAAAGATACACTGACCATTAACCAGTTCCACATTGATTTTGCTTTGGACAAAAAAGATTTCCCGGTATATCAAAAGTTGGTTGCTGATCTGTTGATTAAACAACCTGATACCAAGGATGAAGTTAAACTTGCTTTCACTGGTTCGAACACGTACACCAAAATTAACGAGAAGCCAGCATTCAAAATCAATATTCCTACTGGCGAAGACGTCATTACAATGGATCAGTTTGAAGAATTAATGAACGCATCTTACGGATACTAAGTTCTCAGTTTCATGTTAAAGCAAAGAGCCGCTCGACCTTAGGGTTGAGCGGCTCTTTGTATGTTGTTACATGGTATATTCAATTACTGTAAAGATTCACCCAAGTCCTCGGCCAGCACAGCGTAGATCTGATGATCCTGATACTCTCCGTTAATCTTGAGATATTTACGAGCAATGCCCTCAGCCTGAAAGCCGTTCTTCTCGAGAACACGTTTGGAACCCGTATTGGACAACAGAATGGCTGCCTGAACACGATTTAACTTCAGGGCACGGAAGGCGTAGGATACAGCGAGTTTCACTGCTGCGGTCATTCGTCCGCCGCCTTGGTAATCTGGATGGATGAAGTATCCCATGTCTGCATAATTGGCAACGCCCTGAACGACATTGTTCAAGCTAACCTGACCGATCAGAATACCATCGTCGATTGTAAAAATTCCGAATTGATAACCTGTTCCTTCTTCGGCCGCCTGTATTCTATCCTGAATGCGTCTGGTTTGCGCCTGCAGCGTATAGAATTCATCATCCCGGATCGGCTCTACAGCTTGGTAGGGATGACGTGTAATTTGAATAAGAGCAAGATACGCCTCTGTATCTTGTGGAGTAAGTAAACGGAGACTTATTCCTTTTGGTGTGTCGTATAGTGTAAGCGGCATGGAATGCACTTCCTTTCCAGATGGGTGTAAGATTCTATTTTTTGCGTAAACGCCGGAAAAATTGAGTAAGCATGGTGGAGCACTCTGGTTGCAGAATGTCAGCAACCAATTCGGTTCGATGATTAAAACGAGGTTCCTGCAGCAGATTCATCAGCGTTCCTGCACATCCGGCCTTGGGGTCAGCGGTACCATATATGACTCGAGGCACTCTGGATTGCACAATGGCACCTGCACACATGGGACATGGTTCCAGTGTGACGTACAGACTGCAATCCAGCAGTCGCCATGCACCGATGGCTTCACTGGCCTGCCGGATGGCTACCATCTCCGCATGTGCTGTGGAATCAAGTGTCGTCTCACGCAGGTTATATCCACGACCAATAATACGGTTATGTTGAACAATTACAGCCCCGATCGGCACTTCCCCGAGTGCTTCAGCTTTGTACGCTTCAGCAATGGCTTCACGCATCCAGTGCTCGTGCTGAGCCTCCTCGGAGAGATGCGTAAGATCAGGTTGGAGAACGTCATCCTTCATTAAAATGTAAAACTCCTTCCAAAGAGCATTTTGTGCGGCGAACAAACATTCGTTTGTTAACATGTTGTGTATAAGTCTGTGGATAACCAACGAGTTGCTCACATAGTTATTAACATACTATCCACATGCCTGTGGATTTGTGTATAAGTTTTAGTGGTTATTCCCATTGTAGGCATGAAAAAGACAAAATACAATTGATTTCGCGTTTTTCAGCCAAGCGGTAACTTTTGGACAAGGGTCAATTATCCTTTTCAAATAGACATACAACAGTTATGATGGATATAGGTTTTGCCATATATCGCCAGAGGGTACAAGCCGAGAGGTGAACGAAAAAGTTGTCTATTAAAACGAAATTATCCATGATTATGTCGTGCTCAGTGCTCGTCATTTTAGTTTTAAATATAGCACTGAGTTATTATACTACAGAAGAGAATTTAAGGCAGGACAGCGAAACCAAGATGGTGCTTACGGCCAAACAGATTGCAATCGCTGTCGAACAGAGTCAGTCCAGTTCAGAATATGTAAAACGACAAATTGGGAACAATCTATGGCTGGCCTCAGTAATGGCAGCGGAAGAACTGGACCCGAATATTAATAATATCACAAATGAAGACCTGGTTCGCATGAGCGAAAAAGTCGGTGTCTCCCACATTTCATTGATGGAGCAAACGGCTGATGATATTGTGGTTACCCGGTCTTCCGATCCAAAGGAGATTGGATTGTCTACCAAATCCATGACGTACTGGTATCAGGCATTTAAACAGCTGTTCGAAAACCATCAGGTTACGATTTCACAGGGACAAAAATTGGACCATTTTTGGTCGGATGGATTCGAATACTCTACATCCAATCCGTCAGATGTTGATATCTGGGGTTACTATCATGATGGGAAGAGGAATTACATAATCAATCCCTTCTATAATAATGCCGCTGTTGACGACTATGTGAAGATCTCTGGTCCAGACGAGATTTTGAATAAGATTCGTGAAGTGAATTCATCGATTCTGGAGATTACAGGTATCAATCCATTGACCTTCGGTAACTCAAGCATGAGCAATGACGGAAGGGATACGAACCACAACAAGTTGAATAACAGGCCTATTCGTTTCGGTACATATCAATATGGTGCCGCAGAAGAGGATCACAAGGCGGTTGTACGGGCAATTCGTACTGGGCAGAATGTATCTTTTGTGAGTGAAACTCATGAACAGAAGGTGCTCAAAAGTTTCATTCCGATATTCACCCCCAATGAATCATCTTATGTGATTAGTATTGTCATGGACTATAAGCAAATATCCTCCATGGTATCGGAACAACTGGTTAGCCATGCCTCGATTTCGCTTGTGTTACTGGAGATTGTGATCTTTGGAAGCTATTTGCTTGCGGGATACATTACGCGTCCAATTCAATCTATTCTGGGCAAAGTGAATGATGTGGCTGATGGCCATTTTGATTTCCGTCTAAAAGTGAGAAGGAAAGACGAACTGGGCCAATTAGCGAATCGCATTAATGCGATGATTCGTAATTTGGGCCATTATACGAATCGTCTGAAACAGATGTATGAAGAAAATCGTGCGGTAAAAGAGCATTTGGAATCGATCATTAACCAAACGGCAGATGCCATTCATATTACGGATCTGGATGGAAATGTACTGCGGGTAAACCGTGCCTTTGAGCAGTTGTATGGCTGGCGCAGTCGTGAAGTTGAAGGACGCAAATTGAAAATTATCCCTCCTGGTACTGAAGAGGAGATGGAAGAGCAGCATGCCCAGTTGATTGAGGGCATGTCAATTACGTCCAATGAAACGACATGGATGAAGAAGGATGGTAGCCGTGTTGAAGTCAGCGTGAGTACAGCACCAGTCCGGGATGAAGCAGGAGAGATTACAGCACTGATCAGCGTATCAAGAGATATTACCAGCCGTAATCGTATGGAGGAACTGCTCAGACGTTCCGAGAAACTGACGACGGTTGGTCAGCTGGCAGCCGGGGTTGCGCATGAGATTCGTAATCCGCTTACGACCTTGCGTGGGTTTCTTCAGCTCCAACAAGAGACGAACAAGCTCAATCATCGTCACCTGGATTTGATGCTGTCAGAGTTGGATCGAATTAATCTCATTGTGGGTGAGTTTCTGATACTGGCCAAACCACAAGCGGTTCATTTTCAAGAACGGGATATTCGCTTCATTCTGGGAGATGTTATATCATTGCTGGATAGTCAGGCGCATCTGCATGGTGTGGAATTTGTATTGAATGCTTCATCGGATTCAGCTATGGTACACTGTGAAGAGAACCAGTTGAAGCAGGTCTTCATTAACTTGCTGAAGAACGGCATGGAGGCCATGCCAGACGGAGGTAATATTCGAATTAAACTCAATCATGACGAAGAGAATAGTCGGGTTCGGATTGAAATTAAGGATGAAGGCACTGGAATTCCAGAAGAACTGATGCCTAAGCTGGGGGAACCATTCTTCACAAGCAAGGAATCGGGAACAGGGCTTGGCCTGATGGTCAGCCAGCGCATTATTCAATCACATAAGGGCATGATGGATATCAAAAGCATCATGAACAAGGGAACGACCGTCATTATCGATCTGCCTGCCTCCCAACAGCAAACGGAGAGTATAGAGGAAGAGCATAAGACGGACAATGAACCTACAGACGAAGAGAACTAGATGAGGTGAGATTACCTTTTGCGTATTAATAAATTTATCAGTGAAACAGGTTTTTGTTCCCGTCGGGAAGCCGACAGATTGGTTGAAAGCGGGAAAGTAACGATTAATGGAGTGACGGCAGAGCTGGGCAGTCAAGCAGAAGATGGCGATGATGTACGAATTAATGGTCAACCTATTAAGGAAAAACGGAAACACGTATATATTGCGCTTAATAAACCTATCGGAATAACGAGTACAACCGAACAGCACATTCAAGGGAATATCGTTGATTTTGTAGGACACAAAGAGCGCATCTTCCCCATTGGTCGCCTGGATAAGGATTCGGAAGGTTTGATTCTGATGACCAATGACGGTGATATCGTCAATCGAATTCTAAGGGCAGAAGGACGCCATGAGAAAGAATATATTGTCACCGTCGATCGTGCGGTAACGCCGAGTTTCTTGAGAGGCATGAGCACAGGAGTCAAGATCCTTGGCGAAATGACGCTGCCTTGTACGGTGACTCGTATATCAGAGCGGGTGTTCCGCATTATTCTGACAGAGGGAAAAAACCGTCAAATTCGCCGGATGTGCAGTGCATTTGGCTATGAGGTTCGGAAGTTGAAGCGGATTCGTATTATGAATATTCATCTCGGGGAACAGGCCACAGGAACCTGGAGAGAACTGACAGCCGCAGAAAAATCAGAATTAAGTACTCTGCTAGATTATAATATGGAATAAATGATGATTGTCCAAGGCGCTGCTTCCCTTCAAGGGAAGCGGCGCTTTTTCATATCAGTGGATAGAAAAAGTCACTCCCCTGGTATAAAGGAGAGTGACATAAGCTTAAGCATTAGTTTGCTATAACGAACGATTCTTTAGTTACCTTGTCCGACTGCTTTCACGGCCGTGTTGTTACTCTGATATTTCCTTATAATGGAAACTTCTACCCGGCGGTTTTGAGCTCGTCCAGCATCCGTTTGGTTGCTAGCGACTGGGTGATACTCTCCATAACCGCTAGGTGTGAACTTCGAAGGGTCCAGCGCCTCATTCAATAACAGAATTTTGAGGAAATTCAGTGCTCGATCGGCACTCAAATCCCAGTTATCCTTATATTGGCTGTTCGAAATGGGAACATTATCAGTATGGCCAGACACAACGACTTCATATTCCGGGAACTCCTGCAGCATGCTCGAGATGGCTTTGGCCAGCGAGCGTGACTCGGGTTTAACGTCAGCGCGGCCTGAGGAGAACAGGGCGTTATCACTGATCGTGATTTTGAGCTCAGATTGATTCAGCTTCGTATTCAGCTGATCGGAAAGCCCATTTTTCTGAATATATTGATCAAGCTGTTTCTTGAGTTTCTCCAGATCTTCCTGTTCTTTCTGGGCCATCTGCGCATCCGTAATCTGAGCCGCTGTCTTCTTGGTGATTTCTTCAGGCTGCTGTTTGTTCTTGCCCAAATCTGTAGTAGATTCTGTAGGGTTCATGGAGGTATGATCCAGTACACCCGAACCACCATTCAATGCGCTGCTCAGTGCGGAAGCCATCTGTTCAAACTTCGTTGCATCTATAGAGCTCATAGAGAATAATGTGATAAACAGAGCGAGCAGCAACGTCATTAAGTCGGAGTAGGGAAGCAACCAACTCTCGTCTATATGTTCTTCATGCGGTTCGTGTTTTTTAGCCTTTTTCACCTGATGAACCCTCCTTCTCTTCCAACTGTCTACGTTCGGAAGGTGTCAGGAATACAGATAATTTTTGATTAATGGCAATGGTGGATACACCAGATTGTATGGATAACAAGCCTTCAACCATCATCAGCTTGATTTCCATCTCTTTTTTGGACATCCGCTTCAGTTTATTGGACATCGGATGCCACAACACGTAACCACTAAAGATACCGAGAAGTGTCGCGATAAACGCAGCTGCAATCGCATGTGAGAGCTTTTCCATATCACTGAGATCGGCAAGCGCTGCGATGAGACCTACAACGGCCCCGAGTACCCCGAGTGTTGGTGCATACATCCCCGCTTGGGCGAAGATCAAGGCACCGCCACGATGGCGCTCTTCTGTAGCATGAATATCTTCCATGAGTACATCACTTACAAATTCCTGATCATTGCCGTCAATAATCATACGCATACCGCCGCGCAGGAACTGATCATCAATATCTTCGACTTTCGATTCAAGTGCAAGCAAACCTTCACGACGGGTGGTGGAAGCCCAGTCCATAAATGTGCCGATTAGAGAAACACGGTCAATCAGTTGTTGCTTTTTGAACAGTACCCCGAATAGCTTGGGGATTTTTTTAACTTCAGACATGGGAAATGCCATGAAAATAGTTGCTGCCGTACCAACAAAAATAATAACGTAGGCTGCTGGGTTGTTAACCAGGTTAATAAGGGGCGCACCCTTCAGGAACATACCCACTACAAGTGAAACCAGCCCTAAAACTAGTCCGATAATCGTTGAAATTTCCATCATACACCTCATCCATGAGATAAAATTGAATCCTTTCAAGCGGCTTTATTCGGGCTTCCGGACGAACGTTACACCGCAATCCGTTTAATGTTAGGCATCCTTTAGGGTTGCAGAAACAGTTAAAACGGTCATGTATAGTATTTATCGACCAGATGGCCTTTTTTTTTAAGGGTTATTTTCAGGTATAATAAGATCAAATCTGCTCCTTAGGGGCTAAATAGGAGTGAAAAGCCAATGGGCGTAAAGCATGGACGAGATTATGAAGGAATATTGACAGATTTGACAGAGGCTATAGGCCGAATACCGGACCGCTATGTTTTCTTTGAAATGGATGAGGAAGAATGGTCACGCCTTGGTGTAACAGAGCAACTCGAAGTGGATGAGGCATTGGCGGAAGATCTGTTCTATGCACTGGGTGAGGAGTCGGTCATTCCGGTAGGAAGTGGAGTGGTCATTCATGACAAGGATCAGCACCGAATTCATATCTTAATTGGGGAAGAAGAACTGACTTTTGTACCGCTCATTTAGTATGCTCGCATAAGATATTTGGCATGGAAAACCGAGTTGGAGAATCTCCCTAAAGCCTTATGGTTAGTGGATCTAGCGCCATTTGTACTATTGGAATTTGAGGCTTGTCCGTGGTAAGATGATAGTCATGAAACGGGCGAACCGCAGGGCGGTGGACCTAAGCGTTTGGGTTGCTATGGGTAGCACCAAAGGTTTCGGTGGCAGCATGGACAGTTGTCTGTGATAAGCCATCATATGGGGAGGAAGATAACGTATGGTTTTTTCGCAAGAGGAAGTCGAAGCTCATCTGGGAAGGCTGGAAGGCTGGGAACTGGAAGAGGGACGATGGATTGTCCGCAAGTTCGTATTTTCCAACTACATGAAAGGGATTGCATTTGTGGACGAGGTCGCAGCGATTTCGGAAGCGTTCAATCATCACCCTTTCATTACGATTGACTATACAACAGTCACACTGCGTCTCACATCATGGGATGAAGGTGGCATCACATCTGTAGATATTAAAGAAGCAGAGCAATATAATGAGGCTTTTGAGAAAATGAGGTCGGAATAACCTGGATCGGTTATATCGCACTACCGGAAATGAGTGAAGCATACATGTCAGACGATAATCAGAACAAACCTCTTATTGCTGTCGTAGGCAGCCTTAATATGGATCTGGTGGTGAAGACGAACATCATTCCTGAGGAAGGCGAGACGGTGAGCGGGGAGGAACTGCACTATTTGGCCGGGGGCAAAGGCGCCAATCAGGCGGTTGCTGCTGCACGACTGGGTGGACAGACTACGATGATTGGTGCCGTAGGTTCGGATGGTTTTGGTGAACGCCTGCTGCACAGTCTAACGGAAAGCGGGGCGGATGCCTCGCAAGTTCGCATTCTGGATGATACCGTTACAGGTACGGCCTCCATCTGGCTCTCCAAAGGAGATAACCGGATTATTGTTATTCCTGGAGCGAATGGGCAGGTTGTGCCTGCGATGCTGGAAGAGGCGGATACGGTAAAAAGCCTGACTGCAGCCGCAGCGGTGCTACTGCAGCTGGAGATCCCGCTGCCTGCGGTCACCCGCGCCGCCCAACTGGCGGCTGAAGGCAGCGCATTGGTGGTGCTCAACCCGGCGCCTGCGGTGCCGGGTCTGCCCCAGGAGCTCCTGCGGTGCGTCGACGTCGTCACGCCGAACCGCAGCGAGCTCGCCGTGCTCACCGGCCGGGATGATCTCCGGCCGGAAGACGTGGATGCGGCGGTCGCAGAGCTCGCCGCATCCCTCGGGGCCGCTGTCGTCACGACGCTCGGCCCCGAGGGGGCTGTGTACGCGGCAGCGCCTAGCGGCCGCGTTCAGGCAGAGCGTGCCGGCGCGTGCCGTGCGCCCGGCTACGCCGTAAGCGCCGTCGACACGACCGGTGCTGGCGATTGCTTCAACGGCGCGCTGGCAGTAGCCCTCGCGCGCGGAGAGACGCTGGACGCGGCGGTAAGCTTCGCCATGGGCGCAGCCGCGTTGTCGGTGACGAAGCTCGGCGCCCAGTCCGGGATGCCGTCCGCACGTGAAGTGCAGGCTTTCCTTGCCGAGCAGAAGGCAAAGACCCAGTAATATATGCATACTTTAGGTGAATCAGAGGCAGGCTGGAAGGATACGCTAATGCATCTATTTAGCCATAGCATGGTGGATGTTTTCATCGGAGCATCCCTGAAATGACCAAGAGGCTCTTACTTCCCAGTACGGGAGAGTAAGAGCCTCTTGTCTGTATGACCATTGATAAAACGAGTAACCCTGTATTACCAATAAGGGTTGACTACGTTGCGCGTCTAGCGCCAGCGTGGTTTAGAGCATGAGTAAAGAGCAGAGGATGATTGAAGCCATCACACTCTCTATACATGCCCCCTGCCACAAACTGATCGCCTTGAACATCTTGGATTACTTCTTCTCCGCCAGCCACATCGCAATATTCGCGATTTCTTCATCCTTCAGCTTGTCTTTGAACGAAGGCATACCGCCGCTTTTACCTTTGACGATGGTCGTATAAATCTTCTCCACATCGTCCTGGCTGCCAATCTTCTGCAGACTAGGGCCCATGCCCCCTTGAAGCTGATCACCGTGGCAGGTAATACAGTTTGCTTTGACCAGTGCCTCAGCCTGTCCTGCATCCATTGTAACTTGCGGCATCGTCGGTTTCGCTTCTTCTGCAACTTCCTCTTTCCCTGGAAGCGTAAACATTAGTACAATAGCTAAAGCGCACGCTGCAAAAAATACCCCGCTCATGATCCATTTGTGCATCCCTTATGTCCCCTCCAGAATGAAAGATCATCTAACTTGAAACTATCCATACCATTATAACGGAACCTGTAGTGACATCATAGCATTTTGTGGTAATTTTTTGAACTAATCACATAACCGGGAACTTTTTAGGGTGATTTCAAGCCCTATTTATTCGCGTGGACCTTCATAGACCATACAGTAAAAAGGTTTCAAACCGCTCGGTGTCTGTCGTTCGTATGTATCCTGCGTAACAAATCCGACTTTTAGATAGACGCGAATGGCCCGGTCATTCCAGGTCAGAACTTCCAGATCAATTTCGTTTGTAGGGTTCCGGCGAATGGCTTCCTGCACAATGGCCGAGACAAAAGCCGTCCCTTGTCCATGACCACATCGATCGGGGTGCATGCCAAGCCCAATGCGGGTGACACCTTCAAGCGGGAAGTATTGAGCAAAACCGCAAATCTGCTGATCCTCTCCCAGCACCACCGCATATTGTTCTTTCCGTAGCTTGGGATCGCCGAATTCCACTTCAAGTGCTTTCATCTGCTCCCAGGGCAGCCAGCTATAAATATTATAAGGCGGGTCATACTGCCAATCGCAGATTAGTTCCGCGTGTTCTTCTTGCATGGGCACAACGTGAAACGTCACAGGGGCTTCATCCATACAACTGCACGCTCCTCTCATTGTGAACAAGCTATAATGATTTTGATTTGTCCATATACATATACATATGTCATTCCATATCTAAGCTTGTTTTCACTCTACAAAAGAGGCGTTCATTTGGCAAGTCCTCGTTTTTGAAAAAAAGTGAAACAAAAGTTCCGGTAATTTCGTTTATATTATAGTGGGATGGGTAAAAACATTATAAGAGCACGGGCGAAGCAATGAAAAATAGCTTTAAAAAAAGTTAAAATTAGGTTTGATAGCTATCCCGAATATGTTAAGGAAACGAAGCACAAAAAAACCGCCGGATAACATTCCTGCGGAGAATGTACCAGACGGTTCTATTATGCTTCGTTACAGTAAAGTTATTGTTACAGCATGACGTTGCTCGGCTTGTCCCTATTCAATGGCCAATGTCTCATATGCGTCCGTGCTCATAATACGTTTAGCGCCAACATAGCGGTTGGCCCAATAGCTTTCGCTTAATTCGCTAATTGTAACTCCTTTGGAAGAAGAGGAGTGTGCAAACTTCCCATTCCCTACAAAGATCCCTACGTGCGAGACACCTTTGCCCGTTGTATTGAAGAATACCAGATCACCTGGTCTCATTTCCATCCGGGATACCGAATCACCCATGTCGAATTGTGAACTCGATTGGCGAGCCAGATCAATGCCCAGCTTGTCGAATACATAACTTGTGAATCCAGAGCAGTCAAAGCCGTTAAGCGTTGTTCCTCCGCTTTTGTATGTAGTCCCCATTGCTGAATCAATAACTTGGTCCATTTTCGAATCTGCGAATGCGCTGCCTGCTCCAAGCGATAATGCGAATGTGAGGCTGAGTACAGCTGCGGTTAATTTCTTCTTAAACAAGAGATATACCCCTTCCAATGCCTGCGAGGTTAGCTTAAGGATTCGGTTGAAGGTCCCCTATGATCCCTCTGTTGCAAGATCAATTCACCCATAACTGGTTCCCCCGCTTCCCAGGTGCTAGGAATTTGGCTATGCTAGTTATGCACCTGCGAAATCAAGAAATGACGATTAAATTTTAAGTAGTTACAAATATGAAGGTAAAGATTACAAAGTTGTTACTAAAAACTCACTGCGATTATTGTAACAGAGGTATATCACTTTGGCAACGTTTAACAACAAAATTAACAAAAAAAACCTCGACCTTTGACGGGGAAAGGTCGAGGTTTGCTTGTTTAACGGCATTTGAAGAATACAACTTTACATAGAGATGGTAACCGTTTAATTTAATCTTTGACCGAGTTGGACTGCCATAGGCGGAAATGGGCACATATTTTCCACAGGCTCAGCAAGCACCGGGCAAGTGGATACGTTTGTTGTAGTATAAGACCAGTTAAGCCGGTTAGTAACCATGAAGCTGAAGTAAAGGCACCAAAGACCAGCAGATGAAGGCCGCCCAGCAGGACAGCAATGCCGATTAGAGTGATGACTTGGCGTAGTGCAATCCATATAGCTTGAAACGTACCACGTGCTCCGCCTTCCCCATCGGGAGCTGAGATACCAAACTGCATGTACAGTAGGACATGATGGATAACCCACCCGTATACAATCCAACCAGCAACATAGGGAATACCAGGCAAGAGCAGATGGAGGGAATGAAAACCTTCCATAAAGATGGAATAGAGCTTTGGCGCGAGCCAATAAGCGGGTAGCAGCAGTAATATAGTCCGAATGGTGTGGAGCAACAGCATCGGTTTCCATAAATTTTTGATACCGCGAATGAATGGAATGCGCTCTTCCGAATGGTTATAATGCTGGAGCGAGTAGAGCAGCCCTGCCTGAATGAGTGGGCTAATCAGAATCCGTATCAGCAGCATAGTCCCTAAAATCCATAAATAGCGGTGAACCTCCGGATTCGTTGTCAGACCGAGTTGGCTCTCCATTTTAAATAAAATCGTACTGAGTTCCCCTGTATCAGGGTCAGGATAACGCAGGAGCAGCGGAACCACAGCTGACTGCACCATCCGATAAAGAAAGTATCCCCATACTAATTGATAGAGAAATAAGAGTGCCGCAATGAACATATGCTGACGGACGAGAAACCAGCCTTCACGTATTTTCGATTTCACTGTATCCACCTCACCATGACAGACTTCCGAATATGGCTTCTATAATTTTGGTTGCGCTCATGCTCCAGCGGGATTTAGTTGGCTCGTCCAGTCCGGCTTTCAGAAAATTGTTCATATGATGGTTCTCCAGCACAATCGTGTACAGCGGATCAGTCATAGCCCAGGAAACAGGGGAAGTATAGGTCAGTTTGTAGGTAATGCGCTCCTCGCTGCCATCCCATTCTTTCGTCATGGTTTTCCCGTCTTCGAACATAATTCGAACAGGAACCTTCTTATATTCACTCCCTTTTTTCTGCAATGTAACCGATGACTCGTACAACGTTTGACCGCCTTTCAGGATAGGATTGATTGCGATCTTTTCCACTGCAAAGTCAGCCATGCCATCCCCGTATACATACTGATTAAAATAATCGGTCCAGGATGTACGCGTCACTTGTTCCACGACCTTTTGAAAATCAGACGAAGTAGGGTGTTTGAAGCGGTATTTATTCACATAGGTCGAGAGAATACGCTCCATCGTTTTAGCACCAACCTGTTGTTCTATTCCAAGTAATACAAGCTTGCCTCGTGTGTATACGTTTGCTGCATATTGATTCTGGGAATCAAACTTCCAGGAGTCCTGTGTCAGTGAAGCTGGAGAAGTAATGAGACCAGCTTGTACGGGTAGATTCGGGATAAGTCCGTATTCCTGTTCCATTACTTTGTCTTCTGCATAGGAGGTGAATCCTTCGTCCAGCCAAGCCTCTTCAAATTCATTACTCGCGACCATGCCGTAAAAATACTGATGCCCAATCTCATGCACAACCGTGCGTTCCAGATCGTATCCAGGAGCAGAATCATCTGCACCGAAGGCGGTGACCAAGGTAGGGTATTCCATTCCCCCTGCGCCATTCCCTGATTTGGGCGGGACAACGATGGACAGTGTGGAATACGGATAAGGGCCAAACCACTTGCTATAATTGGATAGCGCTGCTTTGGCGGCGTAGAAATAACGATCCTTCAGATCCTCATGAGCAGGGTCGAGATACAGCTTGATTCGTACGCCTGGCACATTGGGAGCAGAGAAGGGTTCTTCTGCATAAACAAAATCAGGAGAGGCTGACCAGGCAAAATCATGCACATCATCGGCATAGAACTGATATACTTTTTCGCCGTTCTTCACAACCGCTTGCTGGGTTGGGAATCCAGTAGCAGCTACTTTGTATGTTTCCGGTACCCGAATACGCACACTATAGATACCGAAATCGGCGTAAAACTCTGAATTACCGTGATACTGATGCAGATTCCAGCCTTCGGTCGTTTGACCTCGTGTGCCTACTGGCTCATATACGCTAAGTTTAGGGAACCACTGACCTGCCATAACGAAATTATCTGCTGTTCCCATGCGGGCAAAAATTTTCGGTAGCTTGACCTCAAATCGGGTGTGAAGCGTGATGCTTTCACCGCCTTTAACGGGTTTGGGCAGCCGTACCTTAATGAGGCTAGTATCTTTCATGTTTCCGTCATCCGGTTGCACATACTGCATCCGATGTAAGAGAGAAAGCCCATCCTCTGTTTTCATTTCTGTAATATGCATGGAACCGTAACCGTTCGTGGGCATGACATCACCTCGAAGTTTCCCACCGGATTCTTTCATAAAAGTGGTGTCGGCAGAAGAGAAGGCATTGGGATACATGTGAAAATAAAGCTCGCTGACGGTTTTCTTACCTGGATGTGTCCAGGTGATCGTCTGAGTCCCTTGCAGTACATTCCCGTCTACCAGCTTCACATCCATGTGATATTCCACTACGCGGTTGCTGAACACTTCAGCGGTAGGTGTCTGTATACTTTCCGGAGATGTTTGGGTTTTGACGGGTGCCGTAGGCTTGCCCGATTCCGGGGCGAGCGCAGGCAAGTCAGATTGAATGGAGCGTGTGGAGCCCAGACCAAGCCATATCCCCCCGGCAACTACACACAGGGCTATAATTGCGGTGAGCCAGCTCTTGGCGCGTCGTGGAATCATCGTTAAATACCTCCCGTTGACAAGCATCTACAGCATGTATATGTTTGCATTGGGGCGATTATTAGTTAAAATATTTGTATCAACCCTTGGAGGCTATAAAACATGGACCAAAACGAGCAGAACGGCAAAAAACAGATTGCCTTGAATATCGTTAGTGCAAAGAGCAAACACAAAGGTTTCGGTGCAGGCTCCATTGATCTGAATAACCTTTCCCCCGTTATTATTGATAACGGTGAAGCAAAGATTGATGTGGGCGCGATGCATGCGAAGAGCAAAGTGGAGCGCAATATCAAGTTCTCGACTAATCGTGAGGATGTGCCCAATGGACGCCAAGTATGGCTGGTATGGGTAGCTGTGGACCGTAACGAACAGGGGCAGTTCTATGGTGGAGCAACTGCGTGTGAGATGTGGATTGATACAGAAGCGCGTCGTGGATGGAAACTGCTGGCCGATCATGTGAATCGCATGGATTATGCCATGAAGCGCCGGTTCATGCTGGATGATCTTGGACCTGAGGATCGCGCGGCACTCAAGACGTTGCTGACTACGCATAACGAAGAATGGTGGAACGCTTCTCCGGATGAATTGAAAGAAGCGCTTGCCTAATTAATGAATGTTTCAAGCTGTTCAAAAAGAAGAAGCAAAAGCCCCGTGACCGAGATGATCGGTTCGGGGCTTTTGCTTTTATGCTAAATTGAATTTTACGGGTGATGACGCAATTACGTCATTACGTATTTACGTCACTTTGGTTATTCCACCCACCAGCGTTTGAAATCCTTCCACCATGAATGCTTCTCTTCCTGTATTCCCTGCTGGCTTTGCACTTCTCGAGTGTCTTTATCTTTCTCTGAACCCGAATCGTCTGAAGCGCTGCGGCAGACCTCGGTCGGTTCCGTGCCATCAATAAAAACTTCCAGCCGTTTCTCGGCGCAGCCATTGCCAGCCAGTTTGCCGGATTCGGGATCGATATATACACTGACGACGTTATCCGGTACAGTAAAAATCTTCGGTGGAACACTGGCGAGGGCCTGTTCCGTAAACTGGGCGAACATGGGTGCCGCACGACGCCCGTCGGATGTGGAAATGGCTTTGCCTTGATCGTAACCGACCCAGACAGCCGTTGAGAGCTCTGGAGTGAAGCCGACTAGCCAAGCATCCGTATTGGTCGTCCCCGTTTTGCCGGCGACAGGCCGTTTAATCGTTGCAGATACCCGATTACCCGTACCTCCATTTTCGAACACACTTTCCATCAAGCGTGTTAATACATAAGCGGCAGCGGGTTCAACGACCTTCTCGGCCTTGGTCTGAGGTGCTTCATAGATGACTCGTCCTGCGGCATCCGTCACTTGCAGAATGGCTACAGGAGGTGTCCGCTGTCCACTTGCGGCAATAGCGGAAAATGCTGAAGCCATCTCCAGTGGACTAACAGGCGAGGTGCCGAGTGCAAGGGAGGGTACCGGGCTCATGTTGCTCGTAATCCCTAGATTCTTGGCCATCTTCACCACTTGTTCAGGTCCAATCTGCATAATCGTATTTACCGCGTAGATGTTGTCCGAAGCGGCGATCGCCTGTCTCAGATCAATCTCACCTAAATACTTATCCCCGAAGTTGCCGGGTTTATAGGTTTTGCGATCATTGTCATAATGAAACAGGGTCGGCTCGCTTTTAAACATGGACGCACTGGTGAGCTGTTTCGATTCCAGGGCAGCCAGATACATAATCGGTTTAAAAGCAGATCCCGGCTGGCGTGTAGTCGCCAGTACATGGTTAATCTGATTGGTGCGGTAATTTTTGCCGCCCACCATCGCTTTGATATATCCGGTACGCGGATCGATCGATACCAGAGCCGTTTCGAGCTCACTTTTGGCGTCCATGCCCTTGGCTACGGCATCTTCCGCCGCTTTTTGTACACGCAGATCCAGCGTGGTGTATATATTCAATCCCCCATGATCCAGCATCGCTTCGCTGATTCCCAGCTCCTTGATGGCTAGATTCCGGATATAATCGCGGAAATAGGGTGCACTTTCTACGGTTTTGCGTTCACTTTCCGGCTTGAACGAGAGCATTTCTTCATAAGCCTTGTCTGCTTCCGCTTGCGTAATTTTGCCGATGTCAGCCATGGCATTCAATACAACCTTCTGCCGGTCCTTGGCGTTCTTCATATGATTATATGGAGAATAGTAGGTCGGACCCTTTGGAATCCCTGCAAGCATGGCACTTTCGGCAAGCGTCAACTGTTTGGCGGATTTGCCAAAATACATCCGTGAGGCTGCTTCGATCCCGTAGGCGCCGTGACCGTAATAAATTTCATTCAGGTACATCTGCAGGATTTCATCCTTGCTATATTTCATCTCCAATTGTGCCGTGTACATCGCTTCCTTGGCTTTGCGGGTCCATGTCTTTTCATGAGACAAATACAAGTTGCGCGCGAGCTGTTGCGTCAGTGTACTTGCGCCCTGAGACATCTGCATATGTTCCAGGTTGACGAGTACAGCCCGTCCCATTCCCCGGATGTCGAAGCCGACATGATCATAGAACTTGCGGTCCTCTACAGCAAGTGTAGCGCTAACCAAATCAGGTGAGATATCTCCCAACTGCACGGGTACCGAGTCTTTGCCGCCTGCCGAGAAAGTGGCAATGACTGCGCCCTGACTGTCCAGCAGCCTGGAATTGCGATCGGAGTCGGCTAGTGGCAGGCTGGTGGCGTATAGATAGACCAATGCTGCTGCTGTGGAGATTAGGCCGAGAATAGCGAGCAGAGTCAGGCTTTTGATGACTTTCCATATTCGGAACCCGCGTTTGCGGGTCTTTTGGCTTGATTGGGTCATGGAACGGGCTCCTTTCTTTTCTTTCCAGTATGGGAATTCAATGACACGGATATTCAATCCGGCCGTTTAACGGTTTAAAATATAGCTTTTTTGCAGAAAAAAACCGTTTTGCAGTATAAACGTCAATCGCGTATAATGCAAAAGGGTAATGAAAAGGTACAGTTCGGCACAACATACAATAGGCAAGGAAGGTCGAACAGAACCCGTTGTCAGTGATTGGATTCTTTGATTAGTCAGACGCTATGTACGCTCTGGTCAATTTAATCTATATAAACTTTACGGAAAGAAGGTAGAGATTATGGAATTGTGGTTTACGGAGAAACAGACCCCCGCATTCGGAATCACCGCGAAGATTAAACAGACCTATGTAAGCGAAAAGACGGATTTTCAAGATCTGGCTATGGTAGAGACCGAAGAATTCGGCAATATGTTGTTGCTTGACGGCATGGTGATGACAACGGTGAAAGACGAGTTCGTTTATCACGAAATGGCGGCTCACCCTGCGCTGAATACACATCCGAACCCGAAAAAGGTGCTGGTTGTCGGTGGCGGTGACGGCGGAGTTATCCGTGAAGTCATTAAGCATGCTGCTGTAGAAAAAGCAGTTCTCGTCGAAATCGACGGGAAAGTGATTGAATATTCCAAAAAGTATTTGCCTGAAATCGCCGGTAAATTGGACGAGCCTAACGTTGAAGTGCTGGTGAACGACGGCTACATGCATATTATAGAGCATAAAAATGAATACGATGTAATCATCGTTGACTCCACAGAGCCTGTAGGTCCGGCTGCTCCGCTGTTTGAGCGCGGTTTCTACCAAGGTATCTATGAAGCGCTGAGAGAAGACGGGATCTTCGTTGCTCAAACGGACAACCCGTGGTTCAAAGCGGATCTGATCCAAAAGGTAAACAAAGACGTTAAAGAAATCTTCCCGATCGTACATGTGTACGGCTGTAATATCCCTACGTACCCAAGTGGTCTGTGGACTTTTACAATGGGTAGCAAAAAACATAATCCGCTTGAGGTGGACGAGACGCAGATTCCAGAGATGGATACGAAATATTACTCTCCACGTCTGCACAAAGCGGCGTTCGTTCTTCCTAAATTCGTGGAAGACCTTACGAAATAAGGAGGAATAATTAGATGAAATTGGATCAAGCTTATTCAGGTAACGTATTTATTTGCAGTTCAGAGGATTACGAGAACTCCAAAGCAGTCATTTATGGTATGCCGATGGATTACACCGTCAGCTTCCGTCCAGGGTCCCGTTTTGGTCCTTCCCATATCCGTCAGGCGTCGGTTGGACTTGAAGAGTACAGCCCTTACCTAGATAAAAGTATTGTGGATATGACTTACTTTGACGCTGGGGATCTGCTTTTGCCTTTCGGTAACGCAGGACGCAGTCTCGAAATCATCGGAGAATATATCGGTGGCCTACTGGCTGACGACAAATTCCCGATTGGTCTCGGCGGGGAACACCTCGTTACTTGGCCTGTCATTCAGCAAATGTACAAAAAATATCCCGACCTTATCCTGATCCATATTGATGCACATGCCGACCTTCGTGAAAACTATGAAGGCGAGCCATTGTCCCACTCAACGCCAGTGCGTAAAGCAGCTGAACTGATGGGTGGCAAAAATATTTATCAGTTCGGAATTCGTTCCGGTTCCCGTGAAGAGTTCCAATTCGGACGGGAGAACATCAACTTCTATCCGTTTGAAGTGGTAGCTCCGATGAAGGAAGCTCTTCCGAAAATGGGTAACCGTCCAGTGTACGTTACAATCGATATCGATGTGCTTGATCCGTCTGCGGCTCCGGGTACAGGAACAGCAGAAGCGGGCGGTATTACGTCCAAGGAATTGCTTGAAGCCATTCACATGATTGCAGGATCAGATGTAAATGTGGTCGGTTGTGACCTGGTTGAAGTGGCTCCTATTTACGATCATACAGAACAGACACAAATTGTGGCTGCGAAGATGATCCGTGAAATGCTGCTTGGATTCGTGAAGTAATCGCAAAATAACAGCGTCCTCTGTCTGCGTCAGGTTGAAGCCTGCGTAGGAGAGGGCGTTTTTTTATGATCTGCTCCTGAACTTAATTGAACCTCATTTCTGTATTGTGTTATACTGACAACAACAGTAATCAGTAGTATATTAATTGATATATTACATTCGTGAAGTATACGGTGGTTGGGTTCGACCATATACTAAAAAAGAGTCTTCACCGCGCAACGGTAAAGACTCTTAGGACCCGGAAAGGCTGTGGACTGCCGCGCCGTGCAAGAATTAAATATTGCTATTCAAGCGAAACCCACCGTCAGGCTGTCAACCTTATGAGGTGGGTTTTCGCTTGCTACGAAACTTTTTGCGCAACCAGCGGTAAAGCTTTTTGATACTCAGCACTAAACTGAGGATCGCAGCAATCCATCGGATTAATTCAAGCAACGCCACAAGATTGACCATCGACGTCACCCCCTTTCGGGAAGCTGCGCCGTGATCAAGAAAACATCCACCGTTATTCAGAATCCATAACATTGATTATAGCACGTACGTTCCCGTCTCTCTACCATTTGTTGTATATATGATTCCGCCCGCGCGTTAAGCGAAAACACGTATTTGGGATGACTCTATCTTAATATTTATGTATAATATGGAAATAGTGGAAAGGGGTTTTTGTTATGCATGCAATCCGGGCTCAATTAAGTATGTATCCCAAATGGTTCATAGCGGTACTTATGATATTTACCATCAATCTTATAATAACAATGACTTTGTTCATCAATTTAACGCTAATACTGGCTAATCTCGCCATGTTATATGTTGCCTTTAGCATCAGAACACTCAAATACAATAAATTGCATTTTGGCCTTTGCCTTGTTTTAAGTATCACTTTTGTGATCATTGCTTTTAAGACATATCCCATTTAAATCAGCTCTTAGTAGAGATTAATGATCAACCACTTATGCCCATGAGATAAAAAAATGTGGGCATGAGTGGTTTTTAATTGCAATAATGTTACGCGCGATAAACAAATTGTTACGTTAAATCCTGCAAAATAGGGTAAAAACATAGAAGGAGGTGTCACAATGACAACAAAGAGCAGAATGACATGGAAACGGATTGGCGCACTCGCACTATCAGTAACATTGGCTTGGGGACTGGGACCGGTACATACTCTACCCGGCGCTAACGCTGCATCCTCCGCAACATGTGGAAGTGGAGATCACGGATTAACGGCTACGTTGAAAAAAGGCAGTGGTGTGGAAGACCAACGACTGCAATTTACGGATATTGATTTTCTGAACACTACAACCGGACGGGCTGGTGGTGAAGGCTTCCTTATTGGTACATCGAATTCTGGCTGCACTTGGCAGTCCATCTATACAGGCCAATGGCAGTTCACACAACTTGATTTCCCGAATAATGTGAATGGATTTGCTTTGGCACAGGTAAAGGATTCTCCAACGACATATCTCATCCGCTCAACGGATGGCGGTGCGCACTGGACACGGATGGATACTAAAGGTATACAGTTTAAACGAATTGATTTCCTCAATAAAAACGAAGGCTTTGGATATACCTATAATGGAGCTTATTTGACGAAGGATGCCGGTGCAACATGGAGCCCGATCTCCACACCAGCCAATACACGCGGAGCTGTGTTCACGACACAGAAGCAAGGTTATGCCATTGTAGTGGCTCCTGGTTCAGGATACCGTATCATGCAGACAAGTAACGGCGGCAAGAACTGGACGCAATCGCTGAAGGTAGCCTCAGCAACTTGGAGCGGTGGAGATTTATACGCAAGTGGTAACCAGGTATGGGCCCTTCTATATGGCGACGCAGGAATGTCTCAGCAGTCGTATTCTCTCTACGCGAGTGGAAATGAGGGCAAGAATTGGAGACAGGTCTTTGCTCAATCCACAGCAGGTGGTGGCCCGGCTCCAGGTGCAAACAGCACAGGGAATGGAAAAGGCCCCGCAGACCCAGGGGGTCACCCAGGGAACATGGCGTTGATCGGTAATCAGACGGCCTATCTCTCCGCAGGATCACCTGCAGCGGGCAAAGTGGGGATTGGACGTTCATATGATGCAGGTTCCACGTGGAAAAATATCGACCTGAAAGATCCAGGTTATAGCTCCCGCATTTCGTTTCCTTCTGCCAAAACAGGTTGGCTCGTCGTAACAAGCGACAATTCTCCTGCGATTTATGAGACGACAGATGGTGGAACAACATGGAAGCAAAAAATGTTATTGCCTGCTGTAAACGAGTAAATGGCGTTATGCCATGGAATAATTTTAAGGCGATTTCAATCTAAAATGGTATAAATCTCAACTAATTTGGCCTGATGAGGCCAGCCCAAACAAACAAGTCTTTTCCGGACAAATGAAGCCGGAAAGGGCTTGTTTTTGCTTGAATAAAAACGGTTGAATCCTGTTCGGAAACACGTTATTGTAAGCGGTAACAACACTTTTGAGGAGGTTGAAATTATGGTTGATGTTATTCTAAAGGCAGAATCAGAACAAGGATTAATAAATCGCAATATTTATGGTCATTTCTCAGAACATCTGGGACGCTGTATCTATGAAGGCATCTGGGTGGGGGAGGACTCCCCTATTCCCAATACGGAAGGTATCCGAAATGATGTGCTTACTGCACTGCAAAAACTGCGTATTCCCGTACTTCGCTGGCCTGGCGGTTGTTTTGCCGATGAGTATCACTGGAAAGATGGCGTAGGTCCCAAAAGTGAGCGCGCCCGGATGATTAATACGCACTGGGGCGGGGTGGAAGAGAACAATCATTTTGGCACGCATGAATTCCTGAGATTATGTGAGCTGCTTGATACGCAGCCATATATCAGTGGCAATTTGGGCAGCGGTACGGTGCAGGAGATGCAGGAATGGGTGGAGTACATCACGTTTGATGGGGAATCACCGATGGCGAACTGGCGGAAGAGCAACGGCCGTGAAGAGCCATGGAAGCTGAAATACTTTGGTGTGGGGAACGAGAACTGGGGTTGCGGCGGTAATATGCGTCCGGAATACTATGCAGATGAATACCGTCGTTATGCTACATATGTACGCAATTATTCCGGGAATGAAATTTATAAAATTGCCTGCGGCCCCAATGACAACAACTATGACTGGATGGAGGTGTTAATGCGGGAGGCCGGTCGTTTTATGGATGGAATCAGCCTGCATTATTACACCATTCCAACAGGTGAGTGGGCAGATAAAGGTCAGGCTACTGGTTTCGGAGAAGCTGAATGGTTCACCACATTGAAAAAGACGCTATATATGGAAGAGTTACTTGTGAAGCACTCCGAAATCATGGACAAATATGATCCTGAGGGCAGAGTCGGTATTATCGTGGATGAGTGGGGAACGTGGTATAACGTTGAGCCAGGTACGAATCCAGGGTTCCTGTATCAACAAAATACGATGCGTGATGCTGTACTTGCCGGGATCAATCTGAATATTTTTAACCAACACAATAAACGAGTGCATATGGCCAATCTTGCGCAGATCGTCAATGTTCTCCAGGCGTTGGTTTTGACAGAAGGAGAGAAGATGCTGCTTACGCCTACATATCATGTGTTTGATATGTATCAGGTGCACATGGACGCGCAGAGGTTGGAACTGAATTACGAGAGCCCTGGATACACTTTCGGAGAAGAGACCATTCCTCAGCTGAGTTTGTCGGCTTCTCGCAACAATGAAGGCGTTATTCATGTGACGGCGTGTAACCTTAGTCATACGGATGAGCTTGAAGTGGTTTGTCAGATTGAATCAACGGACGCTTCTGCTGTATCGGGACGAATTCTGCATCACGCAGATTATAGTGCATTCAACACATTTGAACAGCCGGATCAGGTTCAACCTGCGGAATGGAAGGATATTACACTCGAAAACAACAAACTGCGTTTTGTACTGCCTCCGGCCTCGGTTGGTGTGGTCGCTATAAAGGGATAATCAGATGGATTCATCTGTGCAGAGTAGAAGTGCTGGGAAACGGGAACCATGCAAGGGTTGTAATGATCAGTATGATGTGAAGATTAGTGAAGCCAAGATAGCCCTGCTCGTGGAGATGGCCTCACGCTCACGTCCGGCCGTCGAGGATGCTGAATATGAGAGGCGTTTATCCATCTGCGCAGATTGTCCAGGGTTACAATACGGTAAAACCTGCCGTTATTGTGGTTGTCTCGTACAGGTGCGCGCCAAGCTGGTAGAGTCGACCTGTCCGTTTCCATATGAGCCGCGATGGACCTGATCCAGAACGTATTTCTTTATTAATGAAGCAAGGCAGAGCTGCACTTTACGAGTGTGGCTCTGCTTTTTTTGGCGTTGATGGGCAAAAACTCTGAATTTGGATTTGAATTGAGCGGGTGAACTGGATATAGTTATACAGTAGAGTGTAGGATAGCGAGCTATCCGGGAATATGAGCGCTTATAGCGGCACAACAATACAGGAAGGGCTGTTCTCACCGGCCGTGCCTAATTTTGCGTCGCCTCGAATATAATGGAGGTTAACATTCATGTCGAACATGCGACCGGTTCAGATCCGGCTGCACAGCCGTTATGAAGGTGAAGATGTACTGCAGGAAATGCAGGGTGAAGCCGTGTTGAAGGGATCTGTGCTCTATGTTCGTTATGAAGAGCCACAGGCTGGACCCGAGGGCGGTATTACCCGAACAACATTGAAGCTGGGCGGACAATCCATCAAGATTATACGTCACGGCGAGGTGGAATCGGAGCAAACATTTGAGTTAAACCGCAAGCTTCCTGGTTTTTACCGTTCGCCGTATATGTCGTTTGCCTTGTCCACGCATACACAGGAGCTGGAACTTTCCATTCAGGGATTGAGCGCACGCGCAGCGTGGAGCTACGACTTTTACCGCTTTGACGAAGAATCCGGACATTTCGCGATTAGTTTGCATATACAGGAGGAACCAATTTCATGACACGTAATCCATTAGATACGATTAACGAACGGGTAAGTACAGCCATTGGCAATGCCATTGTTGCTGCTGGCATTGTTACGCAGGAGGATTTGCCGACCATCACCCTTGAAGTACCACGCGAGAAAACACACGGCGATTTGGCAACCAATGCCGCTATGCAGCTGACCAAGATTGCCAAGCGTAATCCACGCCAGATCGCAGAAGAGATTATTGCCAATCTCAACCTGGCTGAAGCTGGAATTGAGAAGGCTGAGATTGCCGGACCGGGATTCATTAACTTTAAGTTGGACAAGAGTTATCTCTACCCAGTGCTGGGGCTTGTACATGAGCAGGGTGAGAATTATGGAAGAATCAATGTTGGTGAAGGGCGCAAGGTTGAGATGGAGTTTGTCAGTGCCAACCCGACAGGCAGTCTGCATCTGGGCCATGCGCGTGGAGCGGCTGTGGGTGATGCGCTTTGCAACATCCTCGACTATGCCGGATATGATGTAACACGTGAATACTACATTAATGACGCGGGTAATCAGGTATTTAATCTGTCTCGTTCCATTGAAGCTCGCTATTTGCAGGAACTGGGCCAAGACGCAGAGATGCCGGAAGACGGTTATCACGGTGAGGATATCAAAGGGTTTGCCAAGGAGCTAGTGGCTGAGAAAGGCGATTCTTTGCTGTCCATGCATCCAGGTGACCGTGCAGCTTATTTCCGCGACTTCGGTTTGGAAAAAGAATTGGACAAGATCAAACGCGACTTGAATCGCTTCCGTGTCAATTTCGACATCTGGTTCAGCGAAACTTCGCTGTATGATAACGGAGAAGTGTTGCGTGTACTTGACGAATTGCGTGATCGTAATGAAATTTATGAGCAAGACGGAGCAACTTGGTTGAAAACGATGCAGTATGGTGACGATAAAGAGCGTGTTTTGATCAAAAATGACGGCACGTACACGTACCTTACGCCGGACATTGCTTATCACCGTGATAAATATGCACGTGGATACGACACGATGATTAACATCTGGGGAGCAGACCACCATGGTTACATTCCACGGATGAAAGCGGCCATGCAGGCACTGGGCAACGATCCTGAGAAATTGGTCGTGCTGATTGCACAAATGGTGAGCTTGTTCCAGAATGGCGAGAAAGTGAAGATGTCCAAGCGTACAGGCAAGGCGGTAACGATGGAAGATCTGATGGACGAAGTAGGCATTGATGCCATTCGTTACTTCTTTACTATGCGCAGCATGGATTCTCATCTGGACTTCGACATGGACCTTGCGATTTCGACGTCCAATGAAAACCCTGTATTCTATGTACAATACGCTCACGCTCGGGTATGCAGCGTATACCGTCAGGCAGAAGAACAAGGCATTGAGCTGTTGCCATTGGCACAGATCGACCTTTCGAAGCTGACCACGGAACATGAATATGACCTTCTTCGCAAAATGGGTGAACTGCCTGAAGAAATCGCAACTGCTGCTACAGGATATGCGCCTCATCGTATTGTTCGTTATGTATATGAACTGGCATCCCTGTTCCACAGTTACTATCGTGCAGAGCGCGTCATTACGGAAGACGCGGGACAAACCCAGGCGCGTCTGGCGCTGATCGGTGCTGTACGCACCGTCATCGCAACAGCGCTTCGTCTGGTGGGCGTATCCGCACCGGACAAAATGTAATTCAAGCCATGGCGGTGCCACAACCGCCTGTGGCTTTGGCAAAAAGTCTCCATGCACCACGCCTGCAATGCAGCGTGGACATGGAGACTTTTTGCTGTGCCCGCGGCCGAGTTCATACGGCCCCGAGGCACCCAGAGCCAGCGCTGCCTGCCGCCGTGGGCAATCACCTTGAAGCATCACACCGCGCAGCAGTGCTGCGCTTAGCGAATGCTTCACGGAACGGCTCCCTCCGGCAGGCAGCGCTGTTTACCCTCCGCCCTCCTGCATCAGCTTGAGGGCGTCAATCTCGCCACCGCGTATTTTGCTCTTCGCGGTGGTTGTCTTGCGTGCGCGCAGCGGAACGGTCGCGCGCTTCACGAGCGTTTTGATCTCGGCTGGCGACAGGCCTGGATGCTTCGCAAGCAAGAGCGCTATGGCGCCACTGACGTGCGATGTCGCCATGGAGGTACCGCTCATCTCATGGTGCTTGCCTTGCACCCAGGATGAAACAATTTTGTCCCCTGGCGCATATACATCAACGTATGCACCTCGGTTACTAAACGAGGCGATCCGCCGGTTTTTGTCGGTTGCCCCAACCGATATCGTTTGCGGATAACGTGCCGGATAATCAATGCTGCGGCGTTTGCCATCATTTCCTGACGAAGCAACAATGACAATCCCGGCTTGATGGGCACGGTTCACGACATCAAGCAATGCTTTGCTACGCGTTTTCATGCCAAAGCTCATATTGATAATATCGACCCGATTGCGTACACACCAATCGATGCCAAGCACAATGTCTGACACGAAGGCCGAACCATTATGGTCGAATGCCTTCACCGGATAGATCAGGGAGCGAGGGGCTACGCCAATCATACCTGCCGTACTGTTAGCTGCGGCAATGGTTCCGGCAATATGGGTGCCATGGCCGTTATCATCATGAGGAAGCAGACTGCGGTTTAACAGATTGATTCCGCGTGCCAGTGAATAGCGAAGATCCGGGTGTTGATAATCGGCACCTGTGTCGATCACGCCGATTTTGATTCGATGTCCCGTGGATACGGACCATACTTTGGGAGCGTGAATCTGTTTGACGCCCCAAGGTATGCCCTGAGCACTGCTCGGTTTACTGTGAAGCGCGGTGGCATGTAGTGAGATGGATACATCTTCTTCTACCGTAATCTCATTGCTGTAGCGAGATAATTCTTCTAGGTCATGCACCGGGGCGATAATGGAGCGGGCCAGCCGGGAGGAGCGTACCATACCAAGATCCGTAAATTCATTCCTCATCCGCGACAGTTCCACGAGGCAGGCTTCATATTGCTTCGGTTTGGCGAACCGGATCAGGTATCGCCGCCCCTGTTCTGGTTCGGGACGTTGCATTCCTTCAACCAATTGATGTAGAAAACCAGTATAGTCCATAATGGGCAGCCCCCTTCGGGATGAACATGCTGAGGTATTCTATGAATGCATTGATCCCGCCGCATGGGGAACCTGCCCTTTTTTTACAAAAACACATTCTCTTCGTGTCAAAACGGGCGCAGGGACATATGATGGATGGAGGGCTAGAGGGCTCTCGCGGGGACCCTGGTGAGGAGCGATCCTTCAAGGGTATACAGTCAGAAGGCGGAGGGGACTCCGTCTTTTTTATATGATCATGCTTTTTTTGCAAAAAGGACGATATGCCCGCGAGTTAGCGGTCTCTTACGGGTCTGTACATTGCTCGTTTGAAGTCGCTTCTTGGATTTATGAGACATCCATACATAAAAACTTGCTTTTTGAGGCTAAATAGGTTTTACTTAGGTTTGTTAATGGATATGTTATATGTAACATTCCAGTTCGTAGGGATATAAAGTGAATTTTGTGTGAGAGGAAGTGTCTGTCAGTGAGTACCTCGCTCAATTTGAAAATTGATAAAGAAAAGGTCAGAGAGATTCCTTTGGTGGACCTCGCCTTTATGGTGCTGAAAGCGGCCAATACGCCGTATTACTACCGTGATTTGATGAATGAGGTAGCTAAACAGCGCGGAATGACTGATGAAGAAATCAACGAGTTTATCGCCCAGTTATATACCGAGATTAATATCGATGGCCGTTTTGCTTGCGTCGGTACAAGTCTGTGGGGCTTGAAGCGCTGGTATCCGGTAGCTGGATCGGAAGATACCATGACGGGTGCGAAGCGTCCGCGCATCATCAACGATGAAGACGATGATCTGGAAGATGAGGACTTCGGGGAAGAGGAAGACAGCTACAACAGCGACGAAGACTTTGACAATTCTGATGATGATCAGGACGAAGATGATGATGACGAAGATGAAGAAGAAGAAGACATCTTTGACGAAGAAGATGGCGAAGAAGAAGTTCTAGTTGAAGATGACGATTTGGAAGAGGAAGACCTCGATGAAGACGATGAAGAAGAGTCCGAAAACGAGGGTGAATTTGACGACGATTCCGATAAGTAGCAGTCATTTTTGACATCGATAGTTTACCCGTTTTCCCCGCATAGTCAGCCTTGACAGCAGACGGGGTAACGGGTAAACTATTGCATGGGCTTATGAATGAGCGACAAAATATTTATGTTTTTTATAAAAAGTGCCCCGTCCTGCGGGAGTACTTTTTTTGTATTTTTAGAGGCAGAATTTTGCAAAATGATTTGAATTCCGCATGCTCCCGGCCAACAATCCGTGGTCTATTTTTGTATATCCAAAACACCAAATGGATCGATGCAATGATATCTATTTAGGGACAGGCTCGGTAGTTGGCTCCCGGAAGGTTTGCACCATTCTACGCTGTAGAACAACGTTGTTTACACACGGTCTTCGCATGAAAGAGCAGTTCGCAGATGCAGGGAATTTCTGCCATTGCTCTTTTTAACGATGATTACCTGGGAAACGGGTTACGATAATACCATATATCGCCTGAATTTCTGTACTTATATTAGGAGGGTAATAACAGTGACAAAGTATATTTTCGTGACGGGCGGAGTTGTGTCCTCCCTGGGCAAAGGGATAACGGCTGCCTCGCTGGGCAGATTGCTGAAAAACAGAGGGTTGAAGGTAACTATTCAAAAATTTGATCCATACATCAATATCGACCCGGGAACAATGAGTCCTTATCAGCATGGTGAGGTTTTTGTAACGGATGATGGTGCGGAAACGGATCTTGACCTTGGCCACTACGAACGTTTTATTGACATCAACCTCTCCAAAAACAGCAACGTCACGACTGGTAAAGTATACTCCTCCGTCATCAGCAAAGAGCGGCGCGGGGAATATCTGGGCGGAACGGTACAAGTCATTCCACACATTACGAACGAGATCAAAGAGCGCGTATTCCGCGCAGGACGGGAAGCGGGTTCGGATGTTGTCATTACGGAGATCGGCGGTACGGTAGGTGACATCGAGAGCTTGCCTTTCCTGGAAGCTATTCGTCAAATCAAGAGTGATGTAGGTCGTGACAACGTCATGTACATCCATGTAACACTTATTCCTTACATCAAGGCTGCCGGCGAAGTGAAAACCAAACCAACGCAGCACAGCGTGAAGGAATTGCGCAGCATCGGTATTCAGCCGAATGTCATTGTATGCCGTACAGAGTATGAGCTGTCCAAAGACATGAAAGCCAAAATCGCTCTCTTCTGTGACATTGATGAAAATGCCGTGGTGGAATGCCGTGATGCAGACACATTGTACCAAGTACCTTTGAACCTGCGTGAAGAAGGTTTGGATGAGATCGTGGTAAACCACCTGAAGCTGACTACTCCTGCACCGGATATGAGCGAGTGGGAAGGGCTGGTTGACCGTATCAATAAGCTGAAGCATACAGTGGAGATTGCCATTGTAGGTAAATATGTGGCATTGCATGATGCTTATTTGAGTGTTGTTGAATCCTTGTCTCATGCAGGATTTGCATCCAATGCAGATGTGAAGATCCGCTGGATTCACTCCGAAGATATCACCGATGAGAATGTGGGCGATCTGCTGCACGGCGTAGGCGGAATCCTCGTTCCAGGCGGATTTGGTGATCGGGGTATTGAAGGTAAAGTATCTGCGATTCGTTATGCCCGTGAGAAACAAATTCCGTTCTTCGGTATTTGCCTGGGTATGCAGGTTTCTGTTATTGAATATGCACGTTCCATCGTTGGTTTGAATGGAGCAAACAGCTCCGAGATCAATCCAGCTACAGAGTTCCCGGTGATCGACCTGTTGCCTGAACAAAAAGATATCGAAAACCTGGGTGGTACAATGCGTCTGGGTCTGTATCCTTGTAAGCTTCAGGAAGGTTCCCTGGCAATGTCTTGTTATGATGATGAACTGGTCTATGAGAGACACCGTCACCGGTACGAGTTCAACAATGAATACCGTGAAGCAATCGAAAAAGCCGGTCTGGTTATCTCGGGTACATCCCCGGATGGACGTCTTGTTGAGATCGTGGAGCTTCCAGGACACCCGTGGTTCCTGGCAGTACAATTCCACCCGGAATTCACTTCCCGTCCGAACCGTCCGCAGCCATTGTTCCGTGAGTTTGTAAAAGCTTCTCTGGAGAGCGCTGGAAAATAAGTGTTGATCATTAAGCTATAAATAAATGGATGTTCTTGGCAGCCGATAAGGGTGCTGGGGACATCCTTTTTTAGTGCATCGAGATGAGCGAAAATGGTTTTTGGCATTTTGGGATGTAAGCAGGATTTCAATGGGTAAGGTAGAATACTTATCATGACGACTATGGGATTGTTATCCAGATTCAGACGTACATGCTTTCCTAATTCTAGGAGGTTACTTAGTGGAAAATAAAAAAGTGTTGATTGTTGATGACCAAAACGGTATTCGAATCCTGTTAATGGAAGTGTTCAGCAGCGAAGGATATAATACGTTCCAAGCGCCTAATGGGAAGATCGCCCTGGAGATAGTAAATAATGACAAACCTGATCTTGTGCTGCTTGATATGAAGATTCCTGGCATGGATGGCCTAGAAATTCTAAAACATATTAAGGAAATTGATCCGGATATCAAAGTCATCATGATGACGGCCTATGGTGAACTGGACATGATCAAAGAAGCTACCGATCTTGGAGCGCTCATGCACTTTACGAAACCGTTTGATATCGATGAGATGCGAGTAGCAGTCAATATGCAGCTTCGAAATGATACTGCAAATAAGTGCAGCTGAATCCTGTAGATACAGGATTTTTTTGCGTGTGAAGCTGTGAGAGTTTACTAGTGGGCATACAGGGTATTTCAGTCAGGTGTCCGGGGAATATTGGAAATAGGGACGTCGTCATGCTGTGTCTATGAAAACTGTGCTGCAAAGCACAGCATTTTTGCAAATGCTTGTTTAGTATTTGACATGGGATGTGGTATAATAAGCCCGTATGTGATTTCGGCTAAAAACCATAGACACAACCCAACACCCCTAGGAGGATTGAAACCATGCCATTAGTATCTATGACAGACATGTTGAACAAAGCACTCGAAGGAAAATATGCAGTTGGTCAATACAACATCAATAACCTTGAGTGGACTCAAGCGATTCTTGCTGCAGCAGAAGAAGAGAAATCCCCAGTAATCTTGGGCGTATCCGAAGGCGCAGCACGTCACATGAGCGGTTTTTACACAGTAGTTAAAATAGTAGAAGGACTCATTCACGACATGAAAATCACCGTTCCAGTTGCTATTCACTTGGATCACGGTTCCAGCTTTGATAAGTGTAAAGAAGCGATCGATGCTGGATTTACATCCGTAATGATCGACGGTTCCCACCACTCCATCGATGAAAACATCGAAATGACTAAAAAAGTTGTTGAATATGCACACGCTAAAGGCGTTTCTGTAGAAGCCGAAGTAGGTACTGTTGGTGGACAAGAAGACGACGTTATCGGTGGTATCATGTACGCTGACCTGAACGAGTGTGTACGTATCGTTAAAGAAACAGGTATCGACACATTGGCTCCAGCTCTTGGTTCCGTACACGGTCCTTACCATGGCGAGCCTAACTTGGGCTTCAAAGAAATGGAAGAAGTTCGCGATGCAGTTAACGTTCCACTGGTACTGCATGGTGGTACAGGTATCCCTAAACATGATATCGACAAAGCCATTTCCCTGGGAACTTCCAAAATCAACGTGAACACTGAGAACCAAATTTCGTTCTCCAAAGTGGTTCGCGAAGTGCTTGCAGCTAAACCAGATGCTTACGATCCACGTACATTCATCGTACCAGGCCGTGATGCAATCAAAGAAACCGTTAAAGGTAAAATTCGCGAGTTTGGTTCCAACAACAAAGCGTAATTTGTCTTTACCAGTTCCATACTGTGTAAGTGGAAAGAACACCGCCTAGCCGGTGTCTTTCCATTTTCACGCCTTATTTCTACATCAAAAGCCAACAGCACGTATTGCCGTTAACCGGCTGCAAAACACGTAGGGGGACATTAAGCTTTATGGAAAAATTGATGATTAGTGGCGGACGTCCGTTACAGGGAACTGTAACTATAAGCGGCGCCAAGAACAGCGCCATCGCGCTTATTCCTGCAGCATTGCTTGCCGAGTCAGAAGTCGTGCTGGACAATCTGCCGCTTTTGAGTGACGTGGCGGTTTATGCAGAAATTTTGGAGGAACTCGGGGCTCGTGTACATTGGGAAGGCAGTCAGATGAAGATCGATCCTTCCGACATTAAATCCATTCCTATGCCGAATGGTCCCGTGAAGAAGCTCCGTGCTTCGTATTATATGATGGGAGCATTGCTTGGGCGTTTTAAAGAAGCAACCATTGGTTTACCCGGGGGCTGCAACTTTGAGCCTCGTCCGATTGATCAACATATCAAAGGGTTTGAAGCGCTTGGCGCAACGGTAACAAACGAACACGGCTCCATTCATTTGCATGCCAAAGAGCTACGCGGAGCAAAGATTTATCTTGATGTAAGCAGTGTAGGTGCAACCATTAACATCATGCTGGCGGCTACTCGTGCCAAAGGCTCTACAATTATCGAAAACGCGGCTAAAGAGCCTGAGATTATAGATGTAGCAACACTTTTGAATTCAATGGGTGCCAGCATCAAGGGTGCCGGTACCGAAACGATCCGTATTGAAGGTGTGTCGGAGCTTAAGGGTTGCCGTCATTCCATCATTCCAGACCGTATACAAGCAGGCACGTATATGATCGCTGCGGCTGCAACGCGTGGCGACGTCCTGATTGATAATGTTATTCCCAAACATCTGGAGGCTTTGACGGCAAAGTTGCTGGAAATGGGCGTTGGCATTGAAGAACTGGACGAAAGTATTCGTGTCATTGGCAAACCGAGCTACAATCATGTAGACGTTAAGGCGCTCGTATATCCCGGTTTTCCGACGGATTTGCAGTCCCCGATGACCAGTGTGTTGACACAGGCAACGGGTGTGAGTGTCCTGAGTGACTTTGTATATAGCAATCGATTCAAGCACGTTCCTGAGTTGGTACGCATGGGTGCAAAAATCCGTGTGGAAGGGCGGTCAGCTATTATTGAAGGCAGTGCATTGAATGCGGCCAAGGTAAAAGCATCCGATCTTCGCGCTGGTGCCGCGCTGGTGATCGCAGGTCTCACCGTCAGTGAAGGTGTGACCGAAGTTACAGGCGTGGAGTTTATCGATCGCGGGTACGATCATCTAGTAACCAATCTACGTCTGCTAGGTGCAGATGTGTGGCGAGAAACCGATTAATTCTGTATTGTATGACGAGTTTTACGGTATTAAAGTGATTATTTTTACAGAACTGCATATCCTTTCAGTAATTGGGTAAACCTGTTTTAATAGAGTTCTCAGTCTCTCCGGGATAAGACGAAATGTTCCTGTTTCCTTTACCGGAGGGTCTTTTTTTGAGTCAGACTTCATATGGCTTTAAGAACATCATTTCCTTTTCCCCAAACCCCGGTTTTGTTTGAACTGCGCTCCATAGCCGGTCTGCCCGGATCGAACGCCTCATGTATTCGTGTTCACTCACTAGCGGATCTTGCCGAAAGCTGGCCATCCCGCCCGGAAACTTACACTCAAAGACAAGTATTTGCATTATAACGGTTACATTCCGTACAATGGACAGAAGAGAAATGCAGAACGATGCTGCTCTTATAGCCGGAACATCAAGCGAAACTATCCATTTCACGGACTTATTAATTGAATAGGTGGTTATTATATGGATCTACAAATTTCCGATTTGGAAGAAATGAAACTAACGGACCTCTACAAACTGGCCAAAAAATATCAAATTCCCTACTACGGCACTTTAAAAAAGAAAGAATTGATCTTCGCTATATTACGTGCACAAGCTGAACAGAGTGGATTGATGTTCATGCAGGGTGTGCTCGAAATTCTACCTGAAGGCTACGGATTCCTTCGTCCGATCAATTACCTGCCAAGTACGGAAGACATCTACATCTCAGCCTCACAGATTCGCAAGTTTGACCTAAGAACAGGTGACCTCGTATCAGGTAAGTGTAGAACACCTAAAGAAAACGAGCGATACTTCGGTTTGCTGCAAGTCAACGCTGTAAATGGTGAGAATCCATCAGCGGCTGCGGAAAGACTTCACTTCCCGGCATTAACCCCATTGTACCCGCAGAAGAAACTGGTTCTCGAAACATCCCCCAGCCATTTGTCCACACGCATTATGGATGTACTCGCCCCGGTAGGACTGGGACAGCGCGGATTGATCGTAGCACCTCCCAAAGCGGGTAAAACACTTCTCCTCAAAGAAATCGCCAACAGCATCTCAACCAACAACCCAGAAATTGAACTATTTGTCCTGTTGATTGATGAACGTCCGGAAGAAGTTACGGATATGTCGCGTTCGGTTAAAGGGGAAGTTGTAGCTTCTACGTTCGATGAGCTGCCAGAAAACCATATCAAAGTTGCGGAATTGGTGCTGGAACGTGCGCTCCGTCTGGTTGAAGCAAAAAAAGATGTCGTTATTTTGCTGGATAGCATTACGCGTCTTGCTCGTGCATACAACCTGGTCATCCCACCGTCCGGACGGACACTTAGTGGCGGTATTGACCCGGCAGCATTCCATCGTCCGAAACGTTTCTTCGGTTCTGCTCGGAATGTAGAAGAGGGTGGAAGTCTGACGATCCTGGCTACAGCTTTGATTGATACGGGCTCACGTATGGATGATATCATTTATGAAGAATTTAAAGGTACGGGCAATATGGAGCTTCATCTGGATCGCAAGCTGGCAGAGCGTCGTATCTTCCCGGCTATCGACATTCGTCGTTCCGGTACACGTCGCGAAGAAGTGTTGCTGAGCAAGGAAGAACTTGATACAATCTGGGCGATTCGTAAAAACATGAACGATTCCCACGACTTTGTCGAAGGTTTCTTGAAGAAACTTCGTAATAGCAAAACGAATGCTGAGTTCCTAGCGGCATTTGATACAGCTGGCAGCAGTCAGACCAGCAACTCCGGAACGACTACGACTCGACGTTCGCCAAGACAGACTGCGGCGTCCGGTACAACTACCTAGCATTACGTCGTTGATTTAACTCAATTTTTGCAGCGCTGCTGTTGATTAACAATATACTCGTCGTTTGGCTTTAACCCATTAGATGTGAGGAGAACATCATGTATTTAGTATACGCAGATGAAAAAGGTAATGTATTTGATCACCCTTCCCTGTACGGGCTGGCCCGCAGTGGAGATATGATCGTCGAAATTATGGAGGATGAGCTGATTCCTTTGCCGGAAGGTGCAACGCTGGTTGGACTGCCGAGTACACGTCCGATTGGTATGGACCCGGATACTGGCGAAATGCTGCCAATGCCTAGTGATACACAGGCGGTTGGGGCTTTGCTTCCGCAAGGATTCACTCGGTTGTGTCTGCCGGGGTATGTAAAAACGGATAAGGAGTACAAACTGCCTTTGTTCGGTTACTCGGCTGTTGTTTGGAAAGATGGTCAGTTTTACGTCACTGCCCGGATGTCGGATCATCCGGATAAATGGAACCCACTGAACTGTGATCGGGATGACGTACGTGCGGGTGTTAAACGTTTAACGAAGCAATATCCCGAAAATCGTCTCTATACCCATTTGTCCAATTGTGCGCTCGGGTATGAATGTCTGACTTCTTCCAATACCTTCCTGAATCGTTGGGAAGGCGGAGTTCCAGTATCCTATTCCTGCAACGCAGGCTGTTTCGGATGTATTTCCGAGCAACCGGATGACAGTGGCTTCGTTTCCCCGCAGACCCGGATGAATTTCCGTCCGCGTGTAGACGAAATCGTTGAAGTAATGCTGGAGCACTTGAAAACGCCGGAATCGATTATCAGCTTTGGTCAAGGTTGTGAAGGGGAGCCTTCCACACAGGCTAAATTGATTATTGAAGCCATCCGCGAAGTGCGTTCCATTACTGACATGGGATATATCAACATTAACACCAATGCCGGTTTGAATGATCACATGAGAGGTATTGTTGATGCTGGGCTTGATCTAATGCGTGTAAGTACAATCAGCGCACTGGATGACCACTATAATGCATACTACAAACCTCGTGGATATACACTGGCCAATGTAGAAAAATCGATGAAATACGCTGCTTCCCAGGGTGTATATACGTCGATCAACTATTTGATCTTCCCGGGAGTAACGGATCGTGAGGAAGAGATTGAAGCGATGATTGAGTTTGCTCGCAGAACCGATTTGCGTCTTATTCAAATGCGTAATCTTAATATAGACCCTGAGAGCTATCTGGAATTGATTCCTCCAGCTCAAGGTGATATTTTGGGTATGAAGCAAATGATGGAGATCTTTGAGGAAGAGCTGCCTGATGTCGTTATCGGCTCATACACGCACGTTCCCCCAGCTGGAATGGCGCGTCCGAAACGTCTGATCACCTCATGACAATAATGGATTGCAACCGGCATTAGGCCGTGTTATAATCTTCGATGTTGTGCCATTTACTCTGGGTCCGCTTGAGGCTCAGGGCGGAAAGAGGTGAAAGGTAATGAAAGCAGCAATTCATCCTAAATACACGATTGGTCAAGTATCTTGCGCTTGCGGGAATACTTTTGAGACTGGTTCGGTTAAAGACGGACTTCGTGTAGAGATTTGCTCCGCGTGCCACCCGTTCTTCACAGGTAAACAGAAGTTTATCGATGCTGGCGGCCGTGTTGATCGTTTCAAGAAAAAATACGGAATCTAATTCAGCAATTCCCTGGGAATTGTCTGACTATTACATCCAAATCACCTCTGCCGTTCCGGCAGGGGTTTTTATATGTTTTTATGTGATTGTATTGCTGCTCTTTTCGCTCTGGTTGCAATTTAGACAACCTTAAGTTATACTATTTCTTACCGTGCTAGATGGGGAGGTAGCGGTGCCCTGTAACTCGCAATCCGCTACAGCGAGGTTGAATTCCTGCTAGAGGTTTTGTCGATGTGAGGTTTGGTCCCTTAACGTGGTGTTGACGGTTGGGTCCTCCGCAATGAGTACTCATGAACCTGGTCAGGTCCGGAAGGAAGCAGCCATAAGTGAGATCACTCTTGTGCCGGAGGGTCGCCTAGCCCGAGCTGTTGTTAAGGGGTGCCGCTTGGATCGCAAATATCGATAGCAGGTGCACGGCTTACCATTTAAATGTAGAGACCTTTGCAGTTGTATGTATGCAGAGGTCTTTTTGATATGTCTAAAAAAACCATGCATGATGAGTCAGATAAAGTTTGGATTCACCCCGGAATATAGTATAATGGGGGAACGACAAAGGACTCGAATGCGAAGTGGAAGGAAGGTAACGCATCATGGAGCATATCGCGTTATACCGGGCTTGGCGTCCCCAGTCGTTTCAAGATATGGTGGGACAACAGCATATTATTCAGACCTTGCAGAACGCGATTCGTGAACAGCGGACTTCCCATGCCTACTTGTTTAGCGGGCCCAGAGGAACAGGGAAGACGAGTGCCGCCAAGATTTTGGCCAAAGCTGTAAACTGCGAGCGCGGGCCTGCGCCTGAGCCTTGTAACGAATGTGAAGCTTGCCGCAGGATTACGACTGGCGCTGTGATGGATGTGCAGGAAATTGATGCCGCATCCAACCGTGGCGTTGAAGAAATCCGCGATCTTCGGGAAAAGGTGAAATACGCCCCGACTGAAGTCCGGCAGAAAGTGTATATTATTGACGAAGTGCACATGCTGACGACAGAGGCATTCAATGCGCTACTCAAAACATTGGAAGAGCCTCCGCCACATGTGATGTTTATTTTGGCAACAACAGAACCCCATCGTCTTCCGGCAACGATTATTTCTCGCTGTCAGCGATTTGATTTTCGCCGGGTGTCCCTGGAAGAACAGACAGCACGACTTACGCTGATCTGTGAACAGGAAGGCATGGAAGCTGATCAGGACGCACTCCAGTATATTGCTCGTCTGTCTGACGGAGGGATGAGGGACGCACTCAGTGTCCTGGATCAGATCTCCTCCTATACAGATGGAAGGGTAACCTATCAGCAAGTTATGGATATGACCGGAGGCATTCCTTCCGAACAGTTTGCAAAGTTGGCTGCTTCTCTGCTCAAAGGCGATGTAGGTCATATTTTGCAAATGATCGAAGGGTTCATGCATGAAGGTAAGAGTGCGGACAAGTGCATGGAAAATTTGCTTTATTATTTCCGTGATTTGCTTATGATTAAGATGGTGCCGGATGCAGATAAACTGACGGATCGGGTGCTTAATCCCGAGTCGTTCCGTGATATGGCGGAATCATTCACCAAGGAACAGCTGTTCCAGATGATTGATACTCTTAACCGGTACCAGAGTGAGATGAAATATGCAGTTCAGCCGCAGACGCTGTTTGAAGTAGCTCTCCTTAAACTGTGCAGTATTCCTACTCAAGGGGCGTCATCGGGTCAGGTGGCGGGTTCGGTCGGTGCGGCTCCTGCTGTAACCACACCAGCGGATGGTGGGGAGATCAACCGACTGAAGCAACAGCTTGCTGAACTGGAGAAAAAGCTGGATCGCGCGCTTAAGAGCGGTTTGTCTGGTGGGGAGGCTGCATCAAGTGCTCCTTCACGCCCGGCAACACGAGCTCCAGTGTCGAGAGGCAATTCGCCAGCGAAGCTGCCTGCACAGCTTGATCAGTACGTTGCACGTAAGGGATCTCCTGAGTTTGCGGAGGTTAGCAAGAAGTGGGGGCAGATCCTGCAGCGCGTAAAAGAAGAGAAAGTAACCGTTCACGCCTGGTTTATGGATGGTGAACCGGTATCGCTGCTGGAAGACAATGTTCTGGTGGCGTTTAAGAACAACATCCACCGTGAAACTACGGAGAAGCAGGCTAATCGTGAAGTGATTGAACGGGTATTGTCTGAACAGCTTGGACGTTCAGCGCGTCTTGTGACGATGATGCTCAAAGATTGGACTGGAGCGATGGAAGGGGCTACTGAAACGCCAAAGGAGGACTTTAAGCTTGAACCTGAGCATGAAGACGGCGGTTCAGGCAACAAGCAGCCTTGGATTGATGAAGCTATCCAGCTCTTTGGTGAGGACCTTGTAGTGATCAAAGAATAGATATACATGCGCCTGGCGCGATAACTATAACAAAGGAGATGAATATCATGAACAACATGAACCAAATGATGAAACAAGTGAAGAAAATGCAGGAGCAAATGCTGAAGGCACAGGAGGAACTGGCGGACAAAACAGTCCAAGGTACTTCTGGTGGCGGTGTTGTAACTGCTGAAGTTAACGGACATAAGAAATTGCTGGCTATCACTATCAAGCCAGAAGCGGTTGATCCAGAGGATGTAGAAATGCTGCAGGATCTGGTTATGACAGCAGTCAATGACGCAATGACTAAAGCTGATGAAATTGCGAACCAGGATATGGGTAAATTCACAGGCGGTATGAAAATTCCGGGATTATTTTAATTTAAATTGATCCTATCAAAGGAGACGCAATCGATTGTATTATCCCGAACCGATAGCGAAGCTGATTGACGCCTTCACCCGTTTGCCGGGTGTTGGCCCCAAGACTGCGGCGCGACTAGCTTTTCATGTGCTTAAAATGAAGGAAGATGACGTTATTGACTTTGCCAAAGCACTCGTCAGTGTGAAGCGGAATCTTCATTACTGTTCGGTGTGCTGTAATATTACGGATACTGACCCGTGTCGGATCTGTCAGGACAAATCCAGGGATGTCTCGGTAATCTGTGTAGTTCAGGATTCCAAGGATTTGGTGGCTATGGAGCGTACCAAGGAATTTGACGGATACTATCATGTGCTGCAAGGCGCAATCTCTCCTATGGAGGGAATAGGTCCGGATGATATCCGTCTGAAGGAACTTTTGACCCGTTTAAGCGATGAGCGAGTTAAAGAACTGATTCTGGCTACAAATCCGAATATCGAAGGTGAGGCCACGGCGATGTATATTTCCCGTCTGGTCCGTCCGTTTGAGATCTCGGTGACTCGGATTGCCCATGGATTGCCTGTTGGGGGCGACCTGGAGTATGCGGATGAAGTGACTCTTTCCAAGGCGCTGGAAGGGCGCAGGGAGATGAAATAGCAGTGCGTGTTTCTTAATGAGAGCATGCGCCTGTAATGATTGATTTCCTAAAAGAAAAGAATAGATAAGTTTGGATTACTTAGAGAGCCCTTTAGGCTCTCTTTTTTTGTTTTAATACTCTTTTTAACGTTGCCTAAATGTGAAGTCTCTCATTTCTACTGATGTATGGTTATTAATCCATAGAATGTCGTTGAGATTAAAATAACGATTCATTAATTTATTTAGCTCAGTTCTAAGTTTGTCCTTTCCCTGATATGTATGAGAATATGCTGTGCTGATCAGGAAGGGGATGGCTTATGTTTACATGGCGAAATGTAGGGAGATCGGTGGAGAAGCGCGAAAGAATGCTAAAGGAGATGGAAGAGGACCAGATTTATTCAGATATACAGAAAGCTAAGGCAGAGTGGGAACGGGCTGTTAGACAGTTTGAAGAGGCACAGGGGCAGGATGAGATCGATTATGCGATCTATGTGCTGGAGGCCGCGGAGCGTAAATATCAGATTCATTTGAAGCGCGCTAAACGTGTAGGGATTAATAAGGCAGTTATAGGTGATCGAGGAGTGAGCATGTAGGCGGAGGTGTGACATTCAATTATGGAGGTGTTGAGAGTATGAAGAGTCTTATATTAGGCAGTGTGCTTGTTGTGTCGTTACTAGGGTTGATAATCATCTTGTTTAGAAAACGGATTGGGTTATCATTTTTTACATCATTCGGTATTCATCTGGTGCTGGCTGCGGTAGGGATATATGTAGTTAACTATTCAGGGTGGATCACCGGAACTTACATTCCACTGAACCCTGCTACAATAGGTACTGTGAGCATTTTAGGGTTGCCGGGTGTTGGTTTATTATTGGGTTTGAAAATTTCTTTGTTTGGGTAGTTGACTCCTTCGATATTTATATGGTACATTATATCTCGTTGCTTTGCTTGCTTGGTTAAATGCTTTTGACGAAATGACTGAGTTCAATAAGAACTCGAAAAAAGAATTTCAAAAAAAGCTTGACTGAAACAAACGAAGTGTGATATATTATAAAAGTCGCCGCTGAGAGAAAATGGTGACGAAAAAGCAAGAAAATTATCAAGTTTGATCTTTGAAAACTGAACAACGAGTGAGTAAACATTCTGCTTGCAGAATGAACGCGAAAGTTCGAGACAAGCCTTGGCTTGAATCGACTGGAGCATAAATGAGATTTTTAATCTCGTCAGTTTCAAAATGAGCTTATCGCTCTTTTCAATACTTTATTGGAGAGTTTGATCCTGGCTCAGGACGAACGCTGGCGGCATGCCTAATACATGCAAGTCGAGCGGACTTGAAGAGAAGCTTGCTTCTCT
>NZ_OBQM01000020.1:0-68931 GCF_900221055.1 Paenibacillus sp. RU5M
GAGAAGCAAGCTTCTCTTCAAGTCCGCTCGACTTGCATGTATTAGGCATGCCGCCAGCGTTCGTCCTGAGCCAGGATCAAACTCTCCAATAAAGTATTGAAAAGAGCGATAAGCTCATTTTGAAACTGACGAGATTAAAAATCTCATTTATTTTGCTTTGAAATCATACAGTCCGAAGACGTGTACCGATTTCTCAGCGTCGATCTTGCAAGCAAGATCGTTACTCACTCGTTGTTCAGTTTTCAAAGATCAAACTTGTTTCATTGCCGTGTGTTGTTCACCTCAGCAACTTTTATATCTTATCACATCCGAACCAACTTTGCAAGCTCTTTTTTTAAGTTTCTTTCGAAGCTTATTTCATTCGCTTGCGGCACCGTGTTTCTCGTGTTTTCTTGGCCGGAATTAGAATATACCATGTACAGATTCGGAACGCAAGCTTTATTTTCAATAAATTATATTTAGTCTCTCGTATAGCTATTCACTTAATGCCGGAGTTATTTAAGATCCCTTCAATCCTTATTAAACACTCTCTTCCCAGAACATGTGATTCACCTTTCCTCCATGGATAATCCGCATGTTCCTCCCGCCCTATCCGATTATATGTTACTTCAATTTCTCCACAGGCATCTTTCGCGGCCATAAGCTATAACTGAAGCTGATTATAAAATCGATCCCCAGTATAATCCCCCATACTCTTATGAGATTAGAAAATGCCGCAGTACGCTCCGTATCCCCAATCCACCAGATCATCGCGAGCAAGAACAAGCTACCTATACCCCAAGCCAATAGATGTCTAAGCCATCCCACTCTTTCACGACTAGCATGCTCGCTGCCATACACCTTGCTGCTCCGAGGATTATCCCCTCCCTTAAACCAGTAAAGGAAATAACGATCAGCCCAAGCGATCATCTGATGACCATAAGCAATACTCACACCTATATATATAGCTGCAATGCCGTGAACCATACTTGCCGTAGCACCCCGTTGAAGATCCATCACCGTCGCTACCATAAGAAGAACATCCACAATGGGCGTTGCCATTAACAGCGCGACCCCTGTCCGTTTCATCCCAAACAGATAACGCACACTCAGACCTGAAGCGACAAATACCCAGAAGGCAATCTCACATCCAATAATAAAATAGGCAATCAAATGATTCACTCCTTTTATAATACGAATGTATTAAATATAATTTAACACGTTTGTATTATAATAATCAACAATGATATAATCTTTTTATGCCAAAAATAGTTGATCACGATAAACAACGTCTGCTCGTAGCCGAAGCGGCTTGGCGTGTCATCCGAAGAGATGGCATGGAACAGGCCTCCGTTCGAAATATTGCGGTAGAAGCTGGAATATCGGCCGGGTCTATGCGCCACTACTTTTCAACCCAATCAGAACTACTCCTATACGCAATGAATCTGGTATCCGAACGTGTATCGAATCGAATCACACAGATTTCCTTTGATGCATCTCCTTTGGAGAATATGAAGCTTCTGTTGTTAGAACTCTTGCCAAGTACGGATGAAAAAATGGCCGAAATGGAGGTGTGGTACGCTTTTACAGCCAAGTCCAAGACTGACCCTGTTCTCAAAGAGCATGCCGACAAAGTATATGATGAACTCAGACACGCGATGGCTAAAGTTATCACCTACCTCATGGAACTCAATCTCTGCCGAACAGACATCGACAAGGAACTGGAAATTGAAAGGCTGTACGCACTGGTCGACGGTTTGGGTATTCATGCGATTCTTCGTCCTGACCAGATGAACACCAAGATTATGGAGAACATCCTTACCACACATCTTGCAACGTTATGCCGGGATGCAGAATAACATTCGATCACATAATTAAATACAGCTCAATCCTTCGTACCAGCAAGAAACAAGTAATTGCTTCTATGAAACAAAAAAACCGTCAGGCATTAGTTGTAACTAACCTATTCCATGATAGGGTTAGTCCTAGATGCGTGACGGTTTTTCTTTTTATCCAATAATAATTCGGCCCTCCGGATGGCGATACAGCTTTTTCTCTTTGCGCGGACGAAGCGCGTATGCGATGGTTAGTGGTCCAATACGTCCGATAAACATCGTGAAGGCGATGATCACTTTTCCCCATACCGTTAATTCATGCGTTACTCCCACCGACAGACCTACTGTCCCAATCGCCGAGGCCGCTTCAAACATAAGTGAAAGGAACGGTGCATCCTCTGTGGTAAGTAGTAGCATTACTACAACCATGAATATGATCAAGGAAACCATAATAATCGTCAATGCTCTCATCAGCAAATCTTTCGGAACACGCTGACGGAAAAATACAATATCTTTATTGCCACGAATCATGGCATACACCGCTCCAATCATGATCAGGAACGTTGTCGTCTTGATCCCACCCCCGGTTGATCCCGGAGATGCCCCAATGAACATCAACAGAATGAAGAAGAACTGGGTGGCCTGCCTCATCTCGGTAATATCAATGGTGCTCGTACCCGACGAACGTGTAGAGACCGATTGGAAGAACGAGGCGTATATCTTTTCACTCCAACTTAGAGACGCCAGTGTGTGTCCATTGGTGAACTCAAATACAAACAGTACAATTGCTCCAATACCAATCAGTGCACCTGATACGGACAATACCAGTTTGGACTGCAACGATAAGCGACGGCGCTTGCGGAACTCAAACAAATCATTCAGCACCACAAAGCCGAGTCCACCCGATACAACCAGCACGGAAGCTGTCAGGTTAAACAACCAGTCCCCTGTATAATACTGAAAACTGTTGCCAAACAGATCGAAACCACCATTATTAAATAATGAAACCGAGTGAAACGCCCCATAGTATACCGCCTGCCAAAAGGGCATCTCCGTTGCCCAGCGTAGTGCCAATATAACAGCAGCCACCCCTTCAATGGTAAACGAAAAAATGAGCACTTTGCGGATAATACGTACAATGCCTTCCATACTGTCAGCGTTGATAGCCTCTTTCAGCAGAAGCCTGTCCTTTAGCGAGATACGCTTACCCAATACTAATGCAAACAACGTTGCGATGGTCATGAAGCCAAGTCCACCTAGCTGCATAAGCACCATAATCACGATTTGACCAAACAGGTTGAAAGTCGTCCCTACATCCACAACGACCAGCCCGGTTACACATGCGGCAGAGGTAGAAGTAAAAAGCGCATCAATAAACGCCAAATGCTCGCCGCTTTGATTGGAGATAGGTAACATGAGCAGAATCGTACCGATCATGATAATAAGCATAAAACCACCAACCAGAATCAATGGGGGTGATAGGAATTTAGCAATGTGAAGCCTAAACTTCATGGAGGGCACCTCTTTTAACATAATACAAGCAGGTAGGCGAACAAAATTCTGTCACCACACTTTAGTCACACATGTTGTTTCGACGAATCTGTCACTTTCAATGCCTATGTAAACCTAAAGAGGAACTTGCCACCAGCATCATACTGAACGGCAGGTTCCTCTTCTATTATGAACGAGTTAAACGTTCCTTATTTAATCCTGTGTACGAGGACGCATGTGCGGGAAGAGCAGTACGTCACGAATGGACGGCGAATTGGTCAACAACATGATCAGACGGTCGATACCGATTCCCAGTCCACCTGTTGGTGGCATACCATATTCGAGCGCACGGATGAAATCATCATCCATTTCGTGCGCTTCGTCGTTCCCGTGTTCTTTCTCCAGCAATTGTGCCTCAAAGCGCTGACGTTGATCGATTGGATCATTCAGCTCTGTAAATGCATTTGCATGCTCACGTCCAACGATAAACAGCTCGAAGCGGTCCGTGAAACGTGGATCTGCATCGCTCTTCTTCGCCAGCGGAGAAATCTCAACCGGGTGCCCCATAATAAAGGTTGGTTGAATCAACGTCTCTTCTACAAAATGTTCGAAGAATGCATTCAGAATATGACCAAATGTCATATGCTTTTCAACCGGAACTTTATGTTCTTTCGCCAAACGATGAGCTTCCTCGTTCGTCATGTGCACGGAGAAGTCCACGCCTACAACTTCCTTAACCGCGTCTACCATCGTTACACGGCGCCATTGTGGTGTAAGATCCACTTGATAGTCTGCATATTGGATAACTTGCGTACCAAGCACTTCCTGTGCGATGTGAGCAACAAGATTCTCAGTCAAACGCATAATATCCTGATAATCGGCATATGCCTCATAAAGTTCAATCATTGTGAACTCAGGGTTATGACGTGTCGACATCCCTTCATTACGGTATACACGGCCGATCTCATATACTTTCTCCAGACCGCCTACAATCAGACGTTTCAGGTGAAGCTCAATCGCAATCCGCATGTACAATTCCATATCAAGCGCATTATGATGCGTGATGAATGGACGCGCAGCGGCACCACCAGCGATGGTGTGCAGCGTCGGAGTTTCGACTTCCAGATAGCCCAGAGAATCTAGGTAACGGCGCATCGACTGAATGATTTTGGAACGAGTAATGAAGGTCTGCTGCACTTCACGATTCATAATCAGGTCAACATAGCGCTGGCGGTAACGCAGCTCTACATCCGCGAGTCCATGATATTTATCCGGAAGTGGGTAAAGTGACTTGGACAATACTTCGAGATTTTGAACTTTAACCGAAGTTTCACCTGTCTTGGTTTTGAAGATTACCCCAGAGACACCTACAATATCCCCTAAATCGAGCAGGCTGAACGCGGCGTATTTGTCTTCCGGTACAGTATCCTGACGAACATAGATCTGGATTCTGCCGCTCAGGTCCTGAATATGTGCAAAGCTCGCTTTACCCATTCCCCGCTTCGCCATAATCCGTCCGGCAATACTGACTTCGATGTGCTTCTCTTCCAGCTCTTCCTTGGTCAGTTCTTCATACTTCTTCAGAATGGAGCCGGCTTCTTCCGTACGTACGTATTTTTGGCCAAAAGGGTCGATCCCCAATTTGCGGAGCTCGTCCAATTTGTCGCGGCGAATTTGTAAAAGCTCACTTAGTTCGGTTTCGGTTTCCTGATTCAAGACTTCATCCGTCATGATCTATATTCATCTCCTTATTTACATTGCAGGCATCTTCAGAGGTATTCTGCCTCAAATGTTGAAAAAAGCTTCCCTAAGGAAGCTTTTGTCTCCGTACCCGACTGCTTCATTGCTTATATTACTTTTTGATGTCTACAATTTTATATTGAATTACGCCAGCAGGCACACTTACATCAACAACCGTACCTTTTTTCTTGCCCAGAATGGCTTTGCCAACAGGGCTTTCGTTCGATATTTTGTTTTGCAGCGGATTGGACTCCGCAGAACCTACAATCGTATATTCCGTGATATCACCGAATTCCAGATCTTCTACAGTAACTGTTGCACCCACGCTTACAGCTTCGGTATCGATCTCGTCGCTGTTGATAATCCGTGCATTCCGAAGCAATTTCTCCAACGTAATAACGCGGCCTTCAATGAAAGCCTGTTCGTTCTTCGCGTCTTCGTATTCGGAATTTTCACTAATATCTCCATACCCGATGGCTACCTTAATCCGTTCAGCCACTTCGCGGCGCTTCACCGATTTCAGCATTTCCAGTTCTTCTTCAAGCTTCTTAAGACCCTCTGGTGTAAGGATAACTTCCTTATCGCTCATCTCAACCGATTCTCCTGTCATGGGAATAATTTGATTGCACGGCAACGGAACCAGTGCTGTTTACAGAGCTCCGCCCGCATACATCTTCAAAACTATATGAAGTTCTCCGGAGAAACAGAACGTTCCTCCTGATGCACTAGCCTTATGACGCACATGGCGAATTTATACTGTGAAATTATAGGGTAACGGTCTCGAAAAGTCAATGTTACGCCCCCTATAGCTGTAAACGTTTTACAGCAGCAGATCAGGAAGCATTTTCGGCTACTGCTGGTTCTGACTCCAGATTGCCTTCCATATGCAGCTGGCCTACAAAGTTCTCCAGTATGTGCACCATCTCATCACGTTTGGTTTCTTCCATAATAACGTCTTTGATACGGGCAGATCCTTTCAGACCTTTCAGATACCAAGCCAGGTGTTTACGCATCTCGCGAACAGCAACAGCCTCACCCTTCAGTGCTATCAGACGGTCCATATGCAAAATGGCAACCCGAATCTTCTCTTCCCCATTCGGGTCAGGAAGCAGTTCGCCGGAACTCAAGTATTGAATGGTGCGATACAACATCCATGGGTTACCCAGGGCGGCACGACCGATCATAACTCCGTCACAACCCGTTTCATCCAACATACGACGGGCATCTTCCGGTGAAGATACATCTCCGTTCCCGATAACCGGGATGGAGACAGCCTCTTTGACATTTTTGATGTGTGACCAGTCCGCTGTGCCTGTGTAGAGCTGCTCACGTGTACGGCCGTGAACACTTACCGCTTGTCCGCCAGCACGTTCAACCGCAAGTGCATTCTCAACTACGTAGATATGCTCGTTATCCCAGCCGATCCGCATCTTGACTGTTACGGGCTTATCTACCGCGTCCACAACAGCGGATACCATTTCATAAATTTTGTTCGGATCAAGCAACCAGCGTGCACCTGCATCACAGCTCGTCACTTTTGGCACAGGGCATCCCATGTTGATGTCGATGATGTCAGCATTGGTTTCTTTGTCCACAATTTTGGCTGCTTCTACGAGGGCTTGACGATCTCCCCCCCAAATTTGCAGGCTCAGCGGCTTCTCACGCTCATCTACAAATAACATCTCACGTGTACGCTTGTTACCATGCACGATGGCTTTTCCACTAACCATCTCCGCACATACGAGGCCTGTTCCGAATTCTTTTGCGATCAGACGAAAAGCCGGATTACACACGCCAGCCATCGGCGCAAGTACAACCTGGTTTTTCATTTCAATGTCACCAATTTTAAGCATGGTAGTCGTTCCACTCCTTTTTAAATCCGACTCTTGCATGAATCCTGGTTGTGTTTTAGTTTGTATAAAATAAACGAATAATGACGATATTTTCTTGTTAGTAAAAAGCGACCTTAGTTCCCCTGTAACTCCTCAATGCTGATCGACAGCACCCCGGCAATTAGATTCAGCTCCCGTTCAACTACTTTGCGGTTGCCTCGTTCAATCATACCCAGAATGGCCAGCGATATGCCCGTCTCAGCAGCGAGTTCCTGTTGTGTTAAACCTTTCAGCTTCCGGAAAGCCCGGATTCGATTGGCCAATTGCACGTTTTCCAAAGCTGTATTCCATCCTTTCCATCCAGTACAGACAACGATGATTGTACAAAGGTATACAAACCTGAATGCTCATCTTCGGTTACGATATCAGCCAGTGGCACCAATACAAACGCCCGTTCACCCATCCGTGGATGTGGTAATTGCAGCCGTTCGGTATCACTCGTCTCTCCATCCATCCAAAGCAGATCCAAATCGACTGTACGAGGGCCCCAACGGATATCACGAACCCGCCCAAGCCGTGTTTCAATATCCAGCAGTTCCGTGAGCAGCTGCTCCGGCAAAAGTGTAGTCTGTACCGCAGTTGCCATATTCAGAAACGCTGGCTGGTCCACATAACCTACCGGCTCCGTTTCATATAGCGCAGAACAGCGCAGGACAGATATATGAGGATGTGCATCCAGCAACGTTAACGCCTCAAGCAGCGTCTGTTCCCGGTCACCCAAATTAGCCCCTAAAGCAATATAAGCCTCTGAAGATTCAGAGGTCGAATGTGCAATCATGATCGGTTCTCACTTTCTTGTGCGGCGAAGCTCTACAGTTACGCCCCCAAAATGAATATCGAAAGGCGGATGCGGCTTCGTCACCTTGACTGTCAGTGCATTGATAATAGTATAAGTGTCTAGTAAAGAAGATGCAATATGTTCGCCCAAAGCTTCAATTAACTGGAATGATTTATTTTCAACGATCTGTTTGACCAGCTCATGGATCTCCGCATAATTGATGGTTTTGGTTAAATCATCGTTACGCCCAGCCTCACCCAGATCCATATCGATCTCCAAATCAATATAATAACGCGCCCCCAGCTTCCGTTCCTCGGCAAATACGCCGTGATATCCGTAATACTCCATTCGATGCATTACCATTCTATCCATAAGTTCCGCCTGCCCTCTATATATAATGAATTCATGGTTCGATGTTTGTTCTTATTGCAAAACGCTGCGCTTCCACTGCACGGGTCACTTGACCCGCCAGCATCATTTCCTCCGCAAGCCTGGAGATGCATACAACATGGCATCACACATGTCCACTGTGCGCCGAATCGGCTTCACATCATGGACCCGGACCATCTGGCATCCTTGGGCTATGCCAAAAGCAACCGTAGCGGCTGTACCCTCCAGCGCATCATCCGCCTGTACCTGTAAGGTGTTCTGGATGAACCTTTTACGCGAGGTGGCAAGCAGAACGGGATAGCCCATCTCATTGAGCAACCCGAGCGATGACATGAGCACTAGGTTTTCGTTCAGATCTTTCACGAAGCCAATGCCCGGGTCCAGAATAATCTGATCGGGATGTACTCCGGCCTCTAGCGCTATCTGTATACTCTCCTCAAGATTACGGACTACATCAACCAAATAGTTGGTATAGTCTCGTTCTTGCCGGTTGTGCATTAGGATCAGAGGACATCCCAGTTCTGCCGCAGTGCGTGCCATCTCCGGGTCAGCCTTAGCACCCCACACATCATTGATGATGTGCGCTCCAGCTTGAATGGCCTGGCGAGCGACATCCGCTTTATAGGTGTCTACCGATATCGGAATATGTGGAGCCTGCTGCCGCAGTGCCTCAATGACCGGAATGATCCGGCTGAGCTCTTCATCAGCGCCAACGATATCTGAACCTGGACGTGTAGATTCCCCGCCAATATCAATGAGATCCGCGCCATCTTCCATCATCTGAATGGCGTGAGCCACCGCACGCTCCACATTGGTATAATGTCCCCCATCCGAGAAGGAGTCCGGTGTGACATTCAGAATGCCCATAATAAGTGTACGTGTGCCAAGTTTTAGCTCTGCTGGACCCCACGCATAATTCCGTTCATAGATGACTGGTGTAAGTGTCATGAAGTATACCCCGCTTTCTGCCGGTACATACCCAGAAGTACTTCTGTAACCGGGCCTATATGTCCGCTGCTGATTACCGTTTCCGTTCCATCCTCATCCCGCAATGTAGTAACTGGAACGAGTTCAGCAACAGAGCCTGTCAAAAAGATCTCATCTGCCTGTAACAGCTCCTCCCAAGGGAACAATCCTTCCTGGCAAGGTAATCCTTGGTGAACTGCAAGCTCCAGTACAACGGCTCTGGTGATTCCCGGCAAAATGCCAGTCGCAAGTGAAGGCGTGTAGAGTACGCCCTGTCTCACCCAGAACACATTGCTGACAATCCCCTCAGCTATGTAGCCATCTCGAGTTAATTGCAGACCTTCCGCACTTTGTACATGCTGCCCGTATCCGTTTAGTTCCCGTTTCGCCAAGATGCTGTTCATGTAATGTAGCGATTTGAACCGCACTTCTCCTTCAGGCGTGTTACGGGGCGTCGACAGACGTTGAAGCATTTTACCATTTTCATATAGAGATGGAGAGGGTACAGGTAGTGCTTTTGCCAATACGATATGATTAGGTTTCACATAATCCCCCGAAGGTAGCCCCAGCGGGGCTTCGCCCGCAGATACCGTATATCGCACATAGGCATCCTGGAGTTCGTTAGCAAGCAGCACACTTTTGATCCATTCCGTTACCTCCGCTGCTGTTGCTGTGAAAGGAATGCCCAGTTCACGACACCCTGCAGCCATCCGCTCCAAATGACGTTCCAGCAGAAAAGGAACTCCCTGATACGTTCGAAACGTCTCGAACAATCCGAGTCCGTACAAAAAGCCGTGATCCGTCACCGGAACCACGGCTGCCGCCATATTGACCAATTCTCCGTTTATCGCGGCATATTTCATCTCTATACCTTTACCTGCTGAGACAGGAAGTTACGCAGCATTTGATGACCGTGATCCGTAATGATGGATTCGGGATGGAACTGAACACCTTCAATCGCATATTCCTTGTGACGCAAGCCCATAATCTCACCTTCCGCCGTCTCGGCCGTAATCTCCAGACAATCTGGCAGACTGCTGCGCTCCACGATCAGAGAGTGATACCGCGTTGCCGTAAAGGGAGATGGTAATCCGGTAAATACGGATGTTCCGTTATGGTGCATCTCCGATGTTTTGCCATGCATCATGCGGTCCGCACGAATAACATTGCCTCCGAAAGCCTGTCCAATCGCCTGATGTCCCAGACATACGCCAAAGATCGGAATACTACCCTTGAATTGATCAATGACCGCCAGACTAATGCCGGCCTCATTCGGAGTACAAGGACCGGGTGAGATCAAAATATGATCAGGTGCCAATGCCTCGATGCCTGCCAGATCAATTTCATCGTTACGGCGAACTTCCACCGTCTCCCCCAGTTCACCCAGATATTGAACCAGGTTGTACGTGAAGGAATCATAATTGTCGATAACCAGTATCATATCGTTGTTCCTCCTGTTCTTCCGTCCACACAGGGGACGGCTGCTTGATTATTTTAATTTAACGGCTTCAGCTTCCTCGCTGTAATTCACAGCCCTCATCATGGCTCTTGCTTTGTTCCGGCACTCCTTATATTCCCGATATGGATCGGAGTCAATAACGATGCCTGCTCCTGCCTGTACATATCCCACTCCATCTTTAATGGAAAGTGTACGAATGATGATGTTCAATTCCATATTGCCACTGTAGTCCAGCCACCCAATCGAACCTGTATACGGTCCACGACGCACAGGCTCCAGTTCTTCAATGATTTCCATGGTGCGAACTTTGGGTGCACCCGTAATCGTTCCACCTGGGAACGTCGCTGCGATTACATCAAATACGGATAGTCCCTCGGCCAGCGTTCCCTCAACTTGAGACACCAGATGCATAACATGCGAATACTTCTCGATCGTCATCAGTTCAGGCACATGCACTGATCCATAAGCTGCAATTCGTCCGATATCATTCCGCTCCAGATCGACCAGCATAATATGCTCTGCCCGTTCCTTCTCACTGTTCAGCAGCTCAGCGGCCATCAACTCATCCTCAGCTTCATCCCGGCCTCTTCTCCTTGTTCCTGCGATCGGACGAGCACTCACCTTGCCATGATCCACTTTGACTAGCAATTCAGGCGAACCGCTCACCAGTTGGAAATCCGGACTACGCAGCAATCCCATGTAGGGAGAGGGATTTACTAGACGAAGCCATTCATAGATGTGCTCTGCACTGGACTTGAGACGTTTTTCCTGCCGCAAGGACAGATTCACTTGAAACACATCCCCCTGCCGGATATATTCCTGCACTGTACGTACCGCCTGCTCAAAGTCCTCTTGAGGAAAGGAGGTGTGCCATCCTTCCGTTTCCCGCTCCGAATCCGCTGATTGCGCAGTGAGATGAATGTGGCTATGGCGATGCTCCAATGCCTGCTGCTGCTCTTCCGCCTGGGCAAAGCCCAGAATATGCAGCCATCGCTGCTGCATGGCTGCTGCTCGCTCTTCTGCTTCTGCGTACAGCTTGCGAAGCTGAGCTTCATCCTGATCCGGCTGTACAGCCAGATGAACCATGCAGAACAGCGCCTGCTGTTCATGATCATACGCCCATATTTCTTCAAATCGCATCCACCAATAATCCGGAAGAGCCGGGTTGTCTTCTGCCAAGGTTGGCAGCTTTTCCAGGGATCTGGCTACGTCATAGCTTAGATAGCCTGCACATCCACCACCAAAGTCTGGAGCCCCGCTCACCTTTGGTGCCCTGTATGGCGCAGCCCACCTTTTTAATACTTCAAGTGGTTTACCACCGTCCGTTCGGGTACCGCCTTGAATAAGATCATGAATAACAGCTTCGTTGCCCTTGCCGGAGATAACGGATACCGGGTTTAATCCCAGAAAGGTATACCTTCCGCCTTTACCATTCTCCAACACCATTGCATAGGGTGACGCCTGCTGCCAGGCTGCTTCCCACGTTAACGGTAAACCGCCATGATACGGTCCCTTATCCGACTTAATCATATACGGCATCATGGTCCAACCTTTTCCGGCCCACTCTGTCCAGTCGGCGTATGTTGTCATCAGGTGTGTCATTGCGGTTTGCCGCCCTCCATCTGTCACTAGTTCTATTGTCTGATAGTATACTAAAGCGCCGCTGCTTTTAAAAGCATTCAGCAAAAAATCCTCCACACCCGGCATGCGGGCAAGGAGGATTTGTTTCATCACTTGTTAGGCTTAAGCTTCGAAGTTGTAAAGTGGCGTACTGAGGTAACGTTCGCCGTTACTTGGCACGATCACGACAACGCGTTTGCCTGCACCCAACTGTTTAGCCACTTGCAGACCTGCGCGGATGGCTGCACCGGAAGAAATACCGGATAGAATACCTTCTTCCTTCGCTACCTGACGAGCCGTCTCGAACGCATCATCATTCTCGATGTGAATGATCTCGTCATAGATTTCCTGATCAAGAATCTCAGGAATAAAGTTAGCACCGATCCCTTGAATTTTGTGAGGACCCGGTTTGCCACCTGCCAAGATTGGCGAAGCTGCTGGTTCAACGGCAACGATTTTAATCCCAGGGTATGATTCCTTCAATACTTCACCTGTACCTGTAATCGTTCCGCCTGTACCGATTCCTGCAACGAAAGCATCCAACGTACCGCCTACAGATTGAATAGCTTCAACAATCTCAGGGCCAGTCGTTTCACGGTGGATCTTCACGTTAGCTTTATTTTTAAATTGCTCAGCCATGAAATAAGATGGATTTTCCTTAAGCAATTCCTCAGCTTTTTTAACTGCACCATTCATACCTTCGGCTCCCGGTGTGAGCACAAGCTCAGCTCCATAGGCGCGAAGCAGGTTACGACGCTCCATGCTCATCGTTTCCGGCATAACAATAACAGACTTATAGCCTTTGGCTGCAGCCACCATAGCCAGTCCAATTCCTGTGTTACCACTTGTTGCTTCGATAATGGTATCACCCGGTTTCAGCTTGCCTTCTTTTTCCGCTTCTTCTACGATGCTAATCGCGATACGGTCTTTGACGCTTGAACCTGGATTCTGGTATTCCAGTTTCACGAATACTTCAGCACTGCCTTCAGGTACGATACGGTTCAGACGAACAAGCGGAGTACCTCCGATAAGTTCTGTTACGTTATTAACTACTTTAGCCATATGAATGCCCTCCTTAGTGGGATGAATACTACTTAAGTCCTGTTGCCATATACATGTGTGGCCGAGCAGCCTCTAGATGTTATAGAAGAACTTCGGAAATCCGCCTGAGTTCATTCCGTCTGCAATAAATCGGACAGAACCTGGGTTTTCGAAGATTTCTTTGTTCATATAAATGGTTTTATTCCGAGTAAATGAGTAGGTTTTTGATTATTTTTATCTTATCAACGTTACACCCTATTGTCAATATGAGTACTCAAAAAAATACTCCGCCCTGGGCCCTAAGGCCGTAGACAGAGTATTTTTATCAAGATGCAGTAGGACATTCGTTTGCAGGATAATCAGGATGCCGGAATTTCAGCGATGATGACAGCTTCATACTTGCTCCGCAGCCTTTCCTCCACCTGGGGCAGGGGATCAGCCTGGCTGAGAGCAAGCTGCATCCGAATTTCTTCGCGAACCTCTTCTGCAGGTTGCACCTGACGCTCTTGTTTGTCATTCATTTTAATGATGGCGTATCCTTCTTCCACCTTCACCGGCCCTGCAATATCGCCAACGTCCAGTTGAGCTGCAAGTTTGAGGATCGCTTCGGACTGAAACGGATCGTTCTGCTCAACCCATCCCAGACGACCACCCGCATCACGGGAGTAAGTGTCCGTCGATTCATTACGCGCGGTTTCTTCAAAGTCTGCTCCCTTGTCGAGCGCATCCAGGACTGATTCAGCCTGTTCCTCTTCCTTCAATACAATGATAGACAGATCATATTTTTCTGGGGAAACATAGTCTTCATGGTGTTCGTTCCAGTAATGCTCAATATCTGCATCCTTGATCTGTATACCGCTCGTCGCGATTTTCTCAAGCAGAAGTCGGTATCCTGCCTCCAACTCAAGATCTTGCCTGGATAAACCCAGTTGGGACTGCATCTCGTCAAAATATGCCTTCTCCGAATCATATCCATCCATGGCCGCGGCAAGTTCCTTCGCAATTTCTTTGGGAGTCACCATCAGATTACGATCGAGCGCTTCTGCATATACAGCTTTACGATTGAGCATCTGAAGCAGCAATTCACTGCCATAGCGCCGTTTCAATGCCTCGGTCCATTCCTTGTCGGTGATGACCTCCCCATTGATCGTTGCTACCGCATTTCCCTCTTCTTGATTGGTATCCTGAGGCGAATCTGCTCCTTCACGTCCAATTCGTAAGCCTTGCACAACCATAACCGAACCCATCACCAGCATTCCAAGCGTCAAGACAATTACAGCCGTCCATAACCCTTTTTCCTGTCTTGTCATTCCGCGTCCCGTCCCCGCATAAAATCAGTTCTTGGCTTGCTCTAGGATGGTTTCAAGTTGTTCCTTGTTGAAATCGTAAGCCTCATTGCAGAATTGGCAGACCACTTCAGCCTGGCCTTCTTCCTCAATCAATTGTTCCATTTCGGATTGACCCAGACTGATCAACGTTTTCTCTACCCGCTCACGTGAACACTCACAGTGGAAATGAATATCCATTTCGTCCATGACCTGTACATCAGGCAGTACGCGACGAAGCAGTGCTTCCAGTTCAAGCCCCTCAGCCAACAGAGACGTCACTGGCGGCATTGTACCAATGGCATTTTCAATCACCGTAATCTCATCATCCATCAAACCTGGAAGCAACTGTACAATGAATCCACCGGCTACAATAACCGAATTATCGGTATCCACTAGTACACCAACGCCTACAGCAGAAGGCGTCTGCTCCGATTTGGCAAAATAGTACGTAAAGTCTTCGCCAAGTTCCCCCGAAATAATCGGCACACTGCCGCGATAAGGCTCTTTCAGCCCCAAATCCTTCGTTACGTTCACGAATCCCTCTGTTCCGACTGCGCCAGCAACGTCCAGTTTGCCCATACTGTTGCTCGGCAGATGTACATGCGGATTGCTTACATAGCCACGAACTTCACCCTTCGCATTAGCATCGGCAACAATCTGTCCAATGGGGCCGTCGCCTTTGACTTGAATTGTCAGCTTCTCTTCTCCCTTAAGCATAGCCCCCATAATGGATGCTGCTGTAACCGTACGCCCCATAGCTGCTGTAGCCGTGGGAAACGTATCATGTCTTCTGCGCAATTCCTCAACCAGTTCCGTCGTTTGAACAGCAAAGGCCCTAACCCGTCCGTTCATTGCTGTACCGCGAATTAACCGGTCTTGTTTGTTGTTGTTTTCCAAGTCATTCAGCCTCCTTTGGCGTAATCGCCAGTTATAGAAAAAACGGCATAACATATAAGACTGTAACCTCAGCCCGCTGTTTGCCGTCTCTGTTCTTACCTTTCCCGGTTCCGCTCATAAACGATACGCAGCCCTTCAAGCGTAAGCAGCGGATCCACTTCATCGATGCTGCGTGTTTCTTCTGCAATCAGCTTGGCAAGGCCTCCGGTTGCAATGACTCTAGGCTTGGCTCCCATTTCCTCGCGAATACGCTCCACAATGCCGTCCACCTGTCCTGCATAACCAAATATAATGCCGGCCTGCATCGCATGAATGGTGTTGCGACCAATGACTTTCTTGGGCTTCTCCAATTCAATACGAGGTAGCTTGGACGCTCGTTCATAGAGTGCTTCGGTTGCAATATGGATGCCGGGTACGATAGCCCCGCCCAGATAATTTCCTTTCTCGTCAATACAGTCAAATGTAGTCGCTGTACCAAAATCGACCACAACGAGAGGGCCGCCATACTTCTCAACGGCTGCTACTGCATTAACAATGCGATCCGCGCCAACTTCACGAGGATTCTCATACCGCAGGTTCAGGCCGGTTCGAATACCAGGCCCAACGAGTAGCGGTTTTTTGCCTACGTATTTCTCACACATGGCTTCAATCACATTCACCAGTGGTGGAACCACGGATGAGATGATCACACCTTCAATGTCGCGTGTTGAAATCCCCGACATATGAAATAAATTATAAATCAATACGCCGTATTCATCCACTGTCGACTGACGGGATGTACTCAGGCGAAAATGGTGGAGCAACTCCCGGCCTTGATACACGCCGAGTACGATATTGCTGTTGCCCACGTCTACCACAAGAATCAAAGAGGTTCACCCCTCTTTCTTTTCGTTTAAATCCAGGCTGATATCCAGGCTCTCAAAAGAGTAGGTTAACCTGCCAACTGAAATTACATCCACTCCGCTCTCTGCAATACCACGAATGGTATTTAGCGAGACGTTGCCCGATGCCTCAACTTTCACATGCGGAGCCTGCTCACGAATAAGAGCGACGGCCTCACGCATCCGATCTGGGTGCATGTTATCCAGCATAATGATATCTGACCCAGCCTGCAAGGCTTCTCTGACCTGTTCCATGTTTTCGGTCTCTACTTCAATGGTCATTGTATGCGGAATGACGGCTCGCGCACGCTGTACCGCTTCAGTGATCCCGCCTGCGCCCTTGATGTGGTTATCCTTAATCATGACGGCATCATAGAGACCGAACCGATGATTTGCTCCGCCACCAACCCGCACTGCATATTTTTCAAGCAAGCGGTGTCCCGGTGTTGTTTTACGAGTATCGACCAGTCGTGTAGAAAGGCCTTCCAGCGCGTCAACATAAGTACGTGTACGGGTAGCGATACCAGACATGCGCTGAAGCAGGTTAAGAGCCAGACGCTCTCCTGTCAGCAAGCTATGTGTGCTTCCTTCTACCTCAGCCAGAATCGTACCATGTGTAACTGCATCACCGTCTTTTACCATTGGTGTGAACGCAAGACCAGGATCCACTACCTGAAACACGAGTTCTGCTACCGTAATTCCTGCAATGATTCCATTGTCTTTGGCATGTATAACGGCCTTGGACTGACTGCCAGCGGGAATCGTCACATTTGTTGTGACATCCCCTGCACCAACATCCTCACGAAGCCAGTTTTTGATTGATTCGATGAGTCCTTCATTATATCCGTTCAGTATCATGACATCAATTCCTCCACAATCGCTTGTTCTCGCTGCTGCAGACTATGCTTCTGCCATACGGCATCGTCACGCTGCGGGAAATCCTCACGGTAGTGGGCTCCCCGACTTTCCTCGCGGTGTAATGCTCCAGTGGTAACCAACCAGGCACAGGTCAAAAGGTTGGCATATTCCATCTCTTCTTTGTGAGTAAACTTCTGATCAAAAAATTGCAGTTCTTGTTGCAGTTTCTCTATTGCTGCTTGCAGGTTAGCGCCATTCCGGCGCAGCCCCACTTGACGCACCATCATTTTTTGCAGACGCAAGCGTCTTTCGGACACCGGCTTCTGCTCTTCCTTTATGATCCTGCGAATAGTTGTTAATGTGGGAATATTTGTCTGGAGTGAAGCAAGCGGAGGAAGGGATTGAATACGATCCACGATTCTCCGGCCAAATACGATTGCTTCAGACAGAGAGTTGCTCGCCAGGCGATTGGCTCCATGTACTCCAGTAGAAGATACCTCACCGCAGGCAAATAACCGGCCAATGCTGCTCTCCCCACTGAGATCCGTCTTCACTCCGCCCATCATGTAATGTGCAGCAGGAGCAACCGGAATCCAGTCTGTGGTCATATCCAGTCCGTATCGCATACAGGTCTCATAAATAGTAGGAAACCGATGCTTAATCATCTCCGCCGGTTCATGAGTGATATCCAAATATACAAACGTACTCTTTGTCGATTCCATCTCACTGACAATTGCCCGCGCGACGATATCACGTGGTGCCAGTTCAAGCTGTGTATGATACCGTTCCATGAAGCGTTCGCCTTTCACATTGCGCAAATAAGCTCCTTCGCCACGTACAGCCTCGGACACCAGGAAACGTGGTGCTCCCGGATAACAAAGGGAGGTCGGGTGAAATTGGATAAACTCCATGTCCCGGACAACTGCCCCGGCACGATAGGCCATCGCCACACCATCTGCTGTAGCCACTTCCGGATTAGTCGTATATCGATACAATTGTCCAGCTCCGCCAGAGCATAGTACGGTTGCCTCTGCCTTCACAAATACTTGCGAACCGTCAGCCTTCTGAACCAGCGCACCTACACATTCTCCCTGCTCTGTAATCAGGTCAATGACAAAATGCTCATCCCACACTTCAATCCCCGGATGTTCATTCGCCTGTGCAGCCAGTGCACGCACAATCTCATATCCCGTTGCATCCCCATTGGCATGCAAAATACGGCGGTGGCTGTGCGCACCTTCCTGCGTCAACGCCAACTCGCCGTTCTCCAGATCAAACAAAGTACCCAGTCGAATCAGTTCTTTCACTCCGTCCGGGCCCTCGTTCACCAATGCTTCGACTGCTTCGGAGCGGCATAATCCCGCTCCTGCAACAAGTGTATCCTGCAAATGGTAGGCAGGTGAATCATCCTCAGCAATAACCGCAGCGATTCCTCCCTGCGCATACCGGGTGTTACTTTCCAGTAACGACTTCTTCGTGATCATCAACACACTGCGTTGTTCACTCGCCTTGATCGCAGTAAACAAACCAGCAATGCCCGAACCAATAACCAGCACATCCGTCTCCACCATCGGCAGCGCGGACAGATCAAAATCCACTAAATATTGCGGTATCATGTTATTTCACCTGTCTTGGAGCAAGAGTAGCGCATGCTACTTCACCAGTAACATGCGCTCTAGTGATTCTCTGGCTTTGTCGGCAACCGCTGGCGGTACGTAAATTTGCGGCTTCATCGTTTCCAGACATTTAACCAGCTTTTTCAAGTTGTTGACCTTCATGTTCGGGCATACGAGGAACTTGGTAGCAAAGTGGAATTGTTTATCTGGGCTATCGAGACGCAGTTGGTATCCTGTACCATCCTCGGTACCTACGATAAATTCTTTAGCGGACGAATTCTTACAATATTCCAGAATGGCGGTTGTGCTACCTACGAAGTCACCCATCTCTACAACCTCAGGACGACATTCCGGGTGAACAACGAACTCGGCATTTGGATGCTTCGCTCTCATCTCAACCACGTCTTTGACCGTCAGCATATCATGGGTATTGCAGTAACCTTCCCAGATAATCATTTTCTTGTCTGTATGTTGTTGCACATAATGTCCCAGATTTTTATCCGGTACCCAGATGATTTCATCGGAATCAACAGATTGAATGACTCTGACAGCATTGGCCGATGTACAACAGATGTCGGTCTCTGCCTTGATCTCAGCTGAAGAATTGATGTACGTTACAACTTTGGCATTCGGGTGCTGTGCTTTCAATTTACGTAAGCCTTCAACGTTCACCATGTCTGCCATTGGGCAGCCTGCACGCTCGTCGGGGATGATAACCGTTTTGTTAGGGGCAAGAATTTTAGCGCTTTCACCCATAAAATGAACCCCGCAGAAAACGATAACATCCGCATCGGTTTGTGCCGCCTTCTGGGCCAGCAAAAACGAATCTCCCCGGAAATCAGCGACCTCCTGTACCTCGTCACGTTGATAATAATGGGCAAGAATAATGGCATTACGTTCCTTCTTCAACTCCATCAGCCGCTCGCGCAGCTCCCGGTTCATCTCAGCCTTGCGCTCTAAAGCCAGAGCTTCCACCTGTGATCCTCTCCTTATCGGGACAGCCTTATACGCTGTTTCATATGGCAAATCCAAGTCGTTATTTTCGCTTGAGAAACGAATCACAAGCGGTTTAACACCTAATGTACACAACGTTCACGACTCTGTCAATAAATGAAAACGCCCCAGAACAAGGGCATAACCGCCCATTTCCTACGTGGTTCGCCCTATAGCTCCCCGTTATCATTATCTATACAATTTAAAGGAATATATAAAAAAAGAGAGCCCGAAGGCTCTCTTTGTTCATCTGCCACTATAAACAGATGGTTGTTATAAATTAAGACGTTGGCTTCGTTCCACCATCATCCGGGTCATTGCTGTTTCCTTTGTCCAGATTCGGAGCTTCGTTAGGAATATCTCCGGCTGGTGGCTCAGGCGTTTCATCTTTGCCTTGGATACGGACGCGTACATCACCGATGTTGTCGATGATCGCCTCTCCGCTTTCGCTAGGCGTGCCTTCTCCATCATTGCTGTTCTCACTTTTTGGAGTCAGGGAACCTGTCTCGATCAATTCCTTGATCTGATCCATTTCCAATGTCTCCACTTCGAGCAATGTTTGTGCGATCAGATGCATCTCTTTCGAATGTTTTACGAGCAAGTCCTTACATTTCTCGTAACAATCGTTAATGAAGCGTTGCATTTCCTGATCAATCTCATATGCGATGGAATCCGAGTAATTCTGTTCATGACCAATATCACGGCCCAGGAATACCTGTCCCTGTGAACTTCCGAATTGCATAGGACCCAATTTCTCACTCATACCGTACTCCATAACCATACTTCGAACAATACCTGTCGCTTGCTGGAAGTCACTGTATGCGCCAGTACCAATTTCACCAATGAACAATTCTTCTGCAACACGGCCCCCAAGGAGTCCCGTTATTTTGTCCAACAGCTCCTGCTTGGTTACAAGCATACGATCTTCTTTTGGCAACATGATTACATATCCACCCGCGCGTCCACGCGGAATAATGGTAACTTTATGTACCATATCGGCATGTTCCAGGAAGTAACCTACAATGGTGTGACCTGCTTCGTGGTAAGCAATGATACGTTTCTCACGATCACTGATGACACGGCTTTTCTTCTCCGTACCTACGATAACACGGTCAATCGCCTCGTCTACCTCACGCATGGAAATATCTCTGCGATTACGACGTGCCGCAAGCAATGCCGCTTCATTCAAGAGATTTTCCAAATCTGCACCGGAGAATCCGGTAGTACGCTTCGCAATAATGTCCAGCTTCACATCTTTGGTGAGTGGTTTGTTGCGTGAGTGTACTTTCAGAACCGCTTCACGACCTCTCACGTCAGGGCGATCAACCGTGATTTGACGGTCAAAACGTCCTGGACGCAGCAAGGCAGGGTCCAGAATATCAGCACGGTTCGTTGCAGCAACGATGATAATACCTTCATTGGCTCCGAATCCGTCCATTTCAACGAGCAACTGGTTGAGTGTTTGTTCACGTTCGTCGTGACCACCACCAAGGCCAGCACCACGCTGACGTCCTACAGCATCGATCTCATCGATAAAGATGATACATGGGGCGTTTTTCTTCGCATTTTCAAACAAGTCACGTACACGAGATGCACCGACACCGACAAACATTTCAACGAAGTCAGAACCGGAAATACTGAAGAATGGTACACCCGCTTCACCGGCAACAGCACGAGCGAGCAAGGTTTTACCTGTACCCGGAGGACCTACAAGCAATACGCCTTTAGGAATCCGCGCACCTACTGCTGCGAATTTACGAGGGTCCTTGAGGAAGTCCACGACTTCAACCAGTTCCTGTTTCTCTTCGTCAGCACCCGCAACATCTTCAAACGTAACCCGTTTTTTCTCTTCGTTATAGAGACGAGCACGGCTTTTACCAAAGTTCATTACTTTACCGCCGCCGCCTTGAGCCTGATTAAACAGGAAGAAGAACAGCAGGAACATAATGATCAAAGGAATAAAGGAAGTCAGCAACGTCAACCAGATGCTGTCACCTTTCATAGGTTCCTGATGATATTGGAATTTGTTCGCTTCGCTTGCAGCTACAAGCTCACTAATCGCCTCATCCGTAGGAGGAATATACGTTGAGAAATTTTCTGATTTGGCCCCGTCAGGTATCTTTCTGTATTGACCGGTCACGAGGTACGTCTGACCGTTGAATTGAACCGTCAATTCAGAGACGTTGTTGGCCTTGATTGCCGTGCGCAACTGATCATATCTAGGATTATCGGTGGCTTCGCCGCCATTGCTGACGAACTGGACTATCCCCACCACAACTAAAAAAAGAATCAAATAAAAACCAGAATTCCGGATGAACCGATTCATCCCCTACCTCCTCTCGAGACACTTTAATTATTTTAACATAGCCCGACATGGCTTCTCAACAGAAGCCACCAACAGATATGGGCTTGGAACTAGCTTAAGCATTAGTTGCTGTAAACTTCCGGTTTCAGAATCCCGATGTAAGGGAGGTTCCGGTACTTCTCGGCATAATCCAAACCATAGCCAACGATGAATGCGTCCGGAATGTCAAAGCCGGTGTAATGAGCTTCAAGTTCGACTTTGCGACCTGAAGGCTTGTCAAATAGCGTAACCACACGGACGGATTCAGCACCGCGGTTCTGCAAGAGTTCGATGAGATAACTGAGCGTGAGTCCACTATCAATAATGTCCTCTACAATCAGAACCTCGCGTCCCTCGACGGATTCATCCAGATCCTTAATGATTTTAACAACGCCTGATGATTTGGTGGAAGCACCATAACTCGATACTGCCATGAAGTCCATCTCAACAGGTACCGTTATGTTCTTAACCAAATCAGCCATAAATATAAACGCACCCTTGAGCACACAAATGACCAAAGGATTGCGATTTGCATATTCGGCACTTATTGTTGCGCCTAATTCCTTGATTTTACTCTGAATTTCTTCTTCACTGATCAATACTTCCTGAATGTCGTTCTGCAACTGTGCGAACCTCCTAAGTTATACATATGAAAGCCTTACCTGAACCATAACCACTACCCCTGAATCGCTGAATCGCCTACAGTCATGTACAGGATTGCGGAAGTATCCTCCCTGACAGGAGCTACACTAGACCGGCGAACACCCGGTAACCAAATGACATTGCCTGCTCCATCACATACCACGGGAACCCGTGAACGGACAGATGGGGGAATTTTCTCATCGATGAAAATATTTTTCACCTTTTTGCTTCCGTTTAATCCCATCACTTTCATGGTATCTCCAGGTAACCTTGAACGCACAACCAGCGGCATAAGCAGTTGATCCGCATCAAATGCGGCATGATCCGCCGATTCCGGTACATGATAGTCCTCGGGACTCATCGGAACGATCCGAACATGCCGGTCGATTTCCGCGAGAGAAAGCTCATAAGTTCCGCTCCATTGAGCAAGACGATATTCGTAAGATTGATCCTGTACGTCAGTCCGTATGCCGAAAGAGATCAGATCATACTCCCGGGTGCAGGCGAGTGTCTGTCCTATATCCAGGCTCCAGGTCGTCGCGTCAGGCTGAATTACCTTGCGGCGAATGGTCTCAATACGGGTAAAGTCGACAAAATCACTGTCCAAAGGCAGATAATTCAATATTAGTTTAATCAACCTTCGTTGTAAAGCGACATGTAACTTCAAAAAGGAAGGCACCTCAAAGGTTTGCCTTCCGCCGTTCGCCTGCACTAGACACCTGTATGCGTCATATGCACCTTGTTCCATGAAATCGTCTTCATCGCCTACAATTTCGGCAAGTCGATTCAAAGACGGCGTCAACTGTCCATTATATTGCCCCAAAAAAGGAAGCACATCCAAGCGAATGGCATTACGCCGATATTTACGCAGGGAATTGCTTTCATCATTAAAATACAGAAAACCCTGGGTATTACAAGCTTCTACAAGGTCTGTCTTGTTTATACGAAGGCATGGACGAATAAGTTCCACATTTTTTTCTCGCCGTTTAAACTTCATTCCAGCGAGTCCGGAAAGACCACTTCCTCGCAGCAAATGGAGCATAACCGTCTCTGCCTGATCGTCGGCATGATGGGCCAGTGCAATGCTCGCCGCATCGTATTTGACAGCCACTTCATGCAAAAACTCATATCTTTTGTTGCGCGCAGCTTCCTGAGAGCCTTGACCGGTAAGCTTCATATAAGAAGGTACGTCGGCCTTAACCCATTCAAATGCAATGCCAAGTCGGTGCGCAAGTTCCTTCATCATCTCGGCTTCATGATCGGATTCAATCCGAAAACCATGGTGTACATGGGCGCAGATCAATTCCAGCGGGACATGCCTGGTACTGATCTCATGCATGATATGCAAAAAAGCTACCGAGTCCGGTCCGCCCGATACTGCGACGACAATCCGATCCCCGGGAACCCATAACTGATGCTCTTCCGCTGCATCCAGCACGTTATTCACCAGCTTGTTCCAGCGTAAAGCTTCCATACCTGTTCCTCATTCCTTACGTTATGTATATGCACTCTCACAGGTCAGAATCGCAGTGCATAGATGAGTACCCCAATAAGTAATATAACGGAGACGGCAAATGCATTTTTGAGCCAACGCGGAGTTGTACTCTTGGAACGGCGACGAAGAGGAGAAGGGCGTGCCATCATCTCTTTCCAGACCTTAGCCGCGTGTCCGGCATCCTGAAATTGACCTCGTAATGCCTGAATAGTCCAGTTTCGAAAAGGGCGGAGACGTTCGCTGCGCTCCACGAGAGCTGTGAGCTGATTTACACTTCGCAGTTGAGGTAATCCCTCTGCAGCTAGCGCTTTGAGTGCATCAGCTTCAAGTACATGAATCAATAATAGCGCAAAAGCAAACACATCATAGGTACCGTCTGCTGTTCGACTGCCTGCATTCCAGAATCCGCGATCATACCATTCAGTGAACTGCTTGACGCTCCGGCCGATAGAAGTCACTCCGCCATAGTCGATAAGTTCTACCTGCCCATAATCCGATACCAGTACATTTTGAGGTTTGAGATCGCCAAACACCCATCCAGCCTGATGCAATTGAGCCAGCTTTTGCAATAGTCTGAGTCCAACCAGAAGTGTCCAGTCCGTTCCCTGACGCCGAATGAAGTGGTGCAAAGACTCCCCCCGAACGTAACGCATCACATAAAAGGGAATATCACGACCACGAATAGCGTAGTCATCCACATCTTTCAGATAAGAAGGAATGCCACTCTGCCGAAGGGCCTCATGATTACGCTGTAATTGAAAAGATTTGAGCACATTAATTTCCGATTGCAGATCTACTGGGTCAAATCCCATTTTAAGCGCATAATGTTTGCCATTCTCACCCCGCTGGACAAGAAAAACGATGCCGTTGGCTCCTTTGCCCAGCAGCTTCCGAATCGTATAACGGCTGCGATTCCATTTCCCTGTGATGACTGTTCCTGGCGGGAAAGAGGCGTCAGACAACGTTGTCACCGAGCATCCCTTCTCTTTCAATGCGATAGTTCCCTTCTATTTCCTGCTGTCCCTCCAGTGTACCATAACGGTAAAAATCAATCACCCTTTGAATCGCAGGACCTGTCGGCGTCGCTCCCTTCATTTGCAAACGTCCAAATAGTGAACGAACACGGCTCGGGTCAACTGTCCAGTCGATATCCATGACAGCTTCTTCTCCGCTATGGCGCCCAGGAAAATGAAAGACGGAAAGATGGCTCTGACCCATACGTGCCTGCAAGCTAAGCATTAAATCGCGAATCCCTTCCTCCACCGCAGCAAGCTTCGGCTTCATACTGGCACTTACGTCAATGAGAAGCACGACCTGAAGTGGTGTTGTCTCGGCCATATCATCCATCACTTCAACGACCTGCGCACGTTTTGCCGGTTCAAGGTCTGTTACCGTTTTCGGCTCGTGCTCTCCCAGAATTTGTGTTAACTCTCTATTAACCGCCTGTTGAATGGTCTGAACCACCGTTTTTCTTGTCATCATCTGCATCGTATGGGCAAGCTGTCTTGTGCCTACGATCTGACTGATTCCACCTCCGGCTTTGGCAATATCCTCGATCTCCCGACTACCCAACTCACCAATGGTTCCATAATCAATAACGCCGACCACGTTGACCGTAATTCCTTCTTCTCGCGCTTCCGCCGCAGCCAGCACTGGACTTGGGCCTACATTGGAACAACCGTCGGTGATCAACAAGATTTGTTTCATCCGATATCCCTCCGTTTTGGGTTACTCTCCAACTCTATGACTAGCATTGCCAGAATGAAGAGACTTCAAACAGAGGAATATGCAATTAACTGACAGTGCGCGGACGCTCCATCCGGCTTATTCCGGGTACTCTCAATGTGGCCCACTCCGGGCGATAATGTTCTATTTTGCCTACAATTACAGTCATATCATCATAGATCTCATGTTGCTGATAACGTATAACACTTTCAAGCAGACAGTCTGCTACCTCCTGAGGATCATCACTATCAATTTCCTGAATGAGCCGCTTCATCCATAGTTCTTTATTGACGGCATACCCCGGTGCATCATAGATACCATCTGTCATCATAATTAAAACATCCCCTGGCTGAAGCTGTACGGTTACCAGATCCACCTCAATATCTTTGATAATACCAATCGGCAGATTGCTTGCCGAAACCTGAATAACCTCCTGCCCTCGTTTAATAAAACTTGGAGTCGATCCGATTTTCATAAACGTGGTCTCTGCCGTATATTCATCGATCAGAGCCATATCCACTGTTGCATACATTTCTTCAGGAGAACGCAGCATCAGAACGGAATTCACCGATTTGATCGCCAGCTTCTCATCCATGCCCGACTGTAACAACTGCTCCAGTATATTTAGCGCAGCACTGCTCTCCATGCGTGCCCGTTCGCCATTGCCCATGCCATCGCTAAGCGCAACTGCAAAGGTCCCGTTACCCAGTTCAACCGTGCTGAAACTGTCCCCGGACATCACATCTCCCCCTTTGGCGGCAGCAGCAACACCGGTTGTTATCTCGAACGTTTTGGCAGAACCAAAGGTGACTGTCGCCAGCCCTTGGCGAGGATCGAGCATGGTCTCATTCAAGACGGCAATATGCTCGTCCAGTACATCCGAGATCAGCGGAGCAATTATTTTCCGGCACTCGTCAAATCCGCGTGTATAGGCATGAACAATCTCAATTTCCACATTCCCCGCTTCCAGATTAATGATCTCAATAGAATGTATGGACAGACCTAACGACTCAAGCGCATCCCGAATCTGCTCCTCCTGTTGTACCATCTCCTCACTTTCCCGTTGAATTTCTTTCGCCAGGTCCTCCATCACCTGGGATACCCCTGATAATTGTTCTGCAACCAGCTGTCGACTATCTATAATCTGACGTTTCCATTGCATGTTATGTTGATGCAGACCATACTGGGCACGCATCACTTCAAGTACCTCCTCCGGTTTCGCACATACCCTGTTCCATTCCACCGGAATCTGCTTGCCTGACATCTCCGGGTTGGCTTCAATGGAACTCATCACGTCCGTCATGTATTTATAGGTTTGAATAAACTTCACATCCCAACATTGATCCTTCTTAAAGCAACCCGAACATGTGCCTTCGGCTACGGCATTCATGAAGTGTTCCATCCCGCCTTCGTTCTGTACCGGCTCCCCCGCGCCGGACATCTGATCGAAGCTGCGTGACAACTGACGGAATACCTGAGAGAAGCGGGTAACCCGTTCTGCGGTGACATCCCGAATTCTCTTCGCATATTCATGTTGCGATTTCGTGTGATCCTGCGTACCAGGAACATATTTGGAGATGGCCGTCAGCATACTTTTTGGCGTTAACATAAACAGAACAATGGCTGCGCATGTCTCCCATAAGGAGTTCATGACATCTCCCGGTCCACCCAGGTATATGGATAGAATAGAGGAACCGAGCAGCATGCCCAGAGCAACCGCCGCACGTTTTCCTTCCCGGAGCATACCCGCCAGCATACCAGCAAAAGCAAGCAGACTCATCTGATATACCGCCGACATATCGGCCAAACTCAGAATGAGACCAGTAATGACCCCAACCGATGCTCCGAGGGGGGCTCCGCCCACCAGCGCGAAGATTAGAATGAGATAACGAGAGAGCATATGCTCTACAGACAGGGACTGGATCGTCCAGCCCACCGCCCCCGTCATTACGGAAGCCAGCAAGATGATCAGACAGAGGATCTCCTCGTTCTTTAGGTTGAATTTTTTTTTGCGATACGTGAAGATCGGTATGGCCTGTATGAAAACTAAGGTAAGCACAAAGCTGAGTACGGAATCCATCGTGAGCATTAGCATGGCGTACCAGCTGAAAGACGGCCCAATAACAACGGCGAATAACTTGACCATAAAAGTAGTCGTAAACACCATCGTTGGCGCATAAGATAATTCAGCGCGGTCATAAGACTCCAGTCCTCTGAACAACAGATAGAAGATAGCGAGCTCCGAAGCAACAATCAGAGGTACCGGAAACGGGGCGAAGAGACTTCCTGCCAGCAACGCAGCTCCTACCGGAATAATATAATCCCTGCGCATGAAGGCGATAACCGCAAAGTAAGCAATCGCAAAGGGTGATAATTCATTCAGAATCATGGCCTTACCTAGCAAAAATCCCATAAAGGTAAGAAGCAGCACCCATTTACGTGCAGCAACGATCTGGACGGCCTTGCGGGAGCTAATCCACTGTTTGAGACGTACCGACAGCTCCTCCCGAGCTTCTGTACCTCCTTTACCAGCTTTCATTCCCGGAAATTGAATGACATTCCACTTTTCCATCATCCTCAAGGCACCCCATTCGATTAATTTAATTTTCGTGTTTCGTTCTCGATGGTTCTGATTATAGATAGAATAGAAGACGTAGTTTGTCACAATTGGTGGGTAGGGTCCAAAAACTTTACGACAAAAGAAACAGACGCGGCGCGGTGGTGCGAAACCCCCGGCCTTATTGTGGTTTCATACATTTGCCACAACCCTTGCCGACAAGGCACTTGTCTGATTTTGAACCGGACGCGCTTCGTCCTCGCCACGATTTGAGCAGGATACCTGTGGAATGCCACGGAAACCTGTCGGTAAAAAATGGTAGACGACAAATGTTCTTATGTACTTTTTTTCTTGTGCAGAAAAACTGGGGATATGGAGCTTCACTTTACAAAAACGGCTATGAATCCAGTTAATTGTCTATATCTGAACGGTTAAACTCCAAAATTAAAAACAAACGCAAAAAAACCGTCAGCCCCAAGGCTAACGGTTTTTCTTATATTTTAAATCAGGTTGAACCAGATTACACGCGTTTGGCTCCACGGCCACCACGTTTGCCTTCTGTGTTCTTCTTCAGCGAAGAGATTCGTTCTTCGCTATCTTTCAGGAAGCGTGACATTTTATCCTCAAATGAAGGTTTGCCTGCTGCGGGCTTGAAAGAACGGCCTCCGCGGTCACGGTTAAAACCACCACCACCGCCACCGCCTCCACGGCCTTGGCCACCACTTGGGCCTCCACCGCTGAATCGTTCGCGATCTCCTCCACTGCGTTCCGGTCTAGGAGCTCTTGGGGGTCTGGACTGTGTTTGTTGCTCAACCGGTTTGTCAACAGCTTGCTTAATGGAAAGCCCAATCTTGCCATCCTTGTCAACGTTGATGACCTTAACGGTAACGAGGTCATTAAGCTTCAGGTGGTCGTTGACATCTTTGACATAATTGTCGGCGATTTCCGAGATGTGAACGAGACCCGTGACACCTCCTGACAGATCCACAAATGCTCCAAAATGCGTGATGCCTGTCACCTTGCCCTCTAACTTGGTGCCCACTTCAATTGCCATAGAATAAAATGATCCTCCCTTAAAAATATACAACCCGATTTTTTTGAATGCCAAAATCAATGCTGTGCTAATTTAATTATACCTTATGCCGCAAACCAAGGTCAACTGAGCACTACCCCTTAAGGTAGCCTATTTTTTCCGGTATAACGGCTTCAGACATATAGATAACAATCCTTGCTCGATAATGAGCCAAATTACATCAGTTCCCTGACTCTTCAACCTGAATTGGTGTTTCCTCAGGCAGATAGTATCCTTTTTTCCGAGCCAGCTGTCCTATGTATTCGGGATCCTTCAACCGACTGACTTCGTACTTCAATTGATCCAGCTTCTTCAACGTCTCTTCCTTTGAAGATTGCTGGGCAGCCAGATGAGAACTCTTGTCCGAAATTTGCGCAGTCTGCACAAGGAACGTATATCCTGCCCAAATGATAAACACAACCATAAAGGTCATCCATAGCATGAGACGCCTTTTGGCACCTGCAGATTTTCCTTGGCCTGCTGGAGCTTTTGATTTGTTCATAGGTGTTTTACCCATTATCGGACCTCCTTAAAACCAGCGTTTCCACATCGCTGCGATACTTGAACCCGCACGGATCAGGAAGTGTGGCGTAACCCAATGTTTCAGGATTGGCCTAAACATCCAGCGGAACAACTTGCCGAAAGGTACCAAACATTGCAGCACCAGCTTACCCAGGAATAACAGTATGGCGAGTACGAAACCAAATAATACACGCACTAGCTTGTAAAGTCCTTTAGCGGGCATAACGATCAGGATGTTAAGGATATGTCCACACCAATGAATCAGCGTTCTTGCGAGTTTAATTAACATTACCACAAAACGCTGGGTTGTAACACTTAAAAGCCAAAAATAGAAGCAAACCCCTATAATCAGCCCCAAAAAGACATAAAACCGCAGCTGTCCGTGGTTTCCGGCGTACAGCATCCGGAAGACGAACAGCGCGGAAGCGACCCAATACAACAGATCTAGCGTGTGGACGCTCCATCTCGGGAACCGTAGCTGACCGGACAGTACCCGGTAACTGTCGTAGGCCATCCCCATCACGGCTCCCGACATCAGCATCCACATCAATGTGATCCATTGAGTATCCGGACTCATCGGAACATCTTGCCGAACAGGCCTTTACCGTTTTTGGACTGAGAACCGGGGTCCAGATATTGAAGAGAACTGACAGTGCCCTCGATGGATAACAAACCGTCCTCCAGGCTCAGGTTTTTGATATGTAAATTGTGCCCCCGGATGGTCAGATGCCCAAGTTCAGTTTGCAGCAAAAATTCCTCACTGTCGAAGCTCTCCACATTGGAGACACCCGTCAGATCCAGCAGTTTCCGATTCTGCATGCTCAGATGATGCTGTTTCGTCTTACTTTGCTCAACCATGGCATGTACCCCTCCTTCTTAACCCTAGCTTATGGACCAGAAGTGCAGAATAGAACCAAGGTTGTATGAAAGCAAATGTCCGGATAACGGTTGAGCACAAAAACGCCCTTCCCTATACGGGAAAGGCGTTTCTTTTCATTTTGCAATGAATGTGTATAAAAGTATATCAGGCATCCCTGTTACCAGTTCAGACCGTTATCCTTGGCGATCGGCTCTTCCTTAACCAAGGTGTAGAGGCTGCTCGCCTCATCCTTCTTGGTACTCTCGGCAAGACGTTCCACCTTCACGGTGACCAGCTTTTGACCGAACTGAACCGTAAGCTCATCGCCCACTTTGACAGCGGCGCTTGGCTTCGCTTCACGTCCGTTCACCAGCACACGTCCCTGTTCGGAAACGTCCTTGGCTACGGTGCGGCGTTTGATCAGCCGGGAGACCTTCAGGAATTTATCAAGACGCATTATTTTACGGCTTCTTTAAGTTTGTTGCCTGCTTTAAACGCAGGAACGGTGGACTCAGGAATCACGATTTCATTCCCTGTTTGCGGGTTACGTCCGGTACGACCGGAACGTTTGCGGGTCTCAAAAGTGCCAAAGCCGATCAGTTGTACTTTGTCTCCGCTGGCAAGTGCATCTGTAATTTCTCCCAAAAAGCCGTTCAATACGGACTCAACGTCTTTTTTAGTCAAACCGCTTTTGGTGGAAATGTTGTTAATCAGATCTGTTTTGTTCATTTTTAAAAGCCTCCCAAATTGAAAAAAAAGTATCTGCGAATCCGTGACAACAGATCTGCTGCTGCTGGCTCCGCGCAAGGTTACTACACATGTATTCTGGCTTGGCATCTGAAATCCTGCCTCGGTCTTCGACTTTTTTCACTTTTTGTCGGTCCTGCCCAAGAACAGTCTAAGTCCAGTACCCGAAACGCCTCTGCATTAATCACACGGTTTCTCGTGCAACCGCACCCGAGATGCTTCGACGACACGATACGCATGATGCAACTAATGATATCGGATCAGCGCCCAAAATGCCAGAACCCTTTACAATCCAGCCTTCTTCGCTGCCTGCCAGTATTGCTCCATTTCATCGACATTGCTGTCTGATGGAGTTCTTCCCTGTTCACGCAGACGCTCCTCAATATACTGGAAACGCTGAATGAATTTCCTATTGGTGGCGGCAAGCGCCTCCTCTGGATCGGTATCAATAAATCTCGCTACATTGGCAGCTGCAAACAGTAAATCGCCCAGTTCCAGCTTCCGTTCTTCCGCAGACTGGTTATGCTGCACTGCTTCTTTTAGCTCTGCCAGCTCTTCCTCAATCTTGGCAAAGACACCTTCCACGTCATCCCAATCGAAGCCAACTTTAGCCGCTTTTTTCTGTAATTTGTACCCTTTCATCAAGGCAGGCAAGTCGCGGGGAATACCGTCTAGCACAGAAGTCTGCTGTAGATCCTGTCCCTTGCGCTTTTTCTCCTCTGCCTTCATCTGTTCCCAGTTTTGCAACGCTTCATTCGCATTCTCTGCCTGTTGTTCACCGAATACGTGCGGATGACGGAAAATTAGCTTGTCGTTCAACCCTTCGATAACGTCGTACACGTTAAATGTGCCAACCTCTTCTTCCATCTGGGAGTGCAGCAAAATCTGCAACAGGAGGTCGCCCAGCTCTTCCTTCATGTGATCAGGGTCATCTTCATCAATCGTTTCAATAACTTCATAGGTTTCCTCAATCAGGTTTTTACGAATCGACTGGTGGGTCTGCTCCTGATCCCATGGACAGCCACCTGGACTGCGAAGGATATTCACGATTTCATGCAGTCGTGCGAAGGAGCGCCGACGAAGCGCGTCATCCGTATTCTTGGGCACATATATCAATGAGAGATTACCGTACCCTTCAATCCGATCCAGATCATGCAGCGGCACCTTGTGTATGATCTCCTGTCCCTGTACACCCAAGGCATGTCCGACAAATACCGGATAATCGTCAGGGTAAACGTCCATCAGGCACAGTTTTACGTCGGAAGCGGTAAACACATCATATACTTGTCCAATCAAGGTATGAAGCTGTGGCTGCACCAGTTCCGTATTCAGACTGCTGGCATCGAGAAGCTGAAAACCTTCAATCGGATCGAATCCAAGACGAATAAACGCTTCATCCAGAAAGCTTTCCCCACCCATAACGCGCAGCGAAATGCCCATTTCTGGGCAGCGCTCCTTCAACAGGCGTACGCTCGCTTCAGCGACCATGGGATGCCCTGGCACGGCATAAACGATCTCGGTACCCGGCTCGCCCTTACGTGCGGCCTCAATCAGTCGATCTGCAATTTCGTCGTACACTTCCGGAAAAGAATCCTTCGTCTCATAGATGGCATCGAAGGATGTCATCTCCAACCCTTCCTGCTTGAGATCATTCAATACGGGATGATCCAGTGTGCGTACATACAGCGTCGCTGCATGTTTCATTTTTTTGATGATTCCTACCGTTAGCTGATCTGCATCTCCAGATCCAAGACCGACTACTGTCAAAGCTGCACTCATCTTTATAAGCCTCCATCCGAACTATCCCGTTCCGACTCCCCATCCTTGGTCAACCAATCTTGGATGGGTCATACATAGTACAGAACAGGGCTCTATAATTAAACGTATTATACCAGAATTAGACGTTATCCTATAATTGCATTTGCATATGACACGGTGTGACTCATTCAATCACTTTTGCTCCGCTTTAATGTGGGAGCCGGGTTGAATGGCTGACGTAGCGCTAACTGTAGCAGCGCAACGCGAGGGTTAGCGCAGCATACGCAGTCTGCGCAGCAGCTTCGCCAGCAGCGGCCCCAGCTTAGGCACGGCCGCCAGCTCTGCGGCGGTCAGCAGTCCCGTCCGTGCCGCGGCCAGCAAGAACACGGCCGAGCCTGCGGCTATGCCTAGCAGGCTCACGCCCATCGCGGCCAGCCTACGATCGGCCGCGATACCGATGCCGCCGAGCACTGCTTCGGCGGCCCAGGCCGTGCCTGCCGCCGCCAGGCTCATGGCTGCGATCACCAGCGCCGGCTTCGCCAGAACGGCGCCCGGGGCCGGGCGCATGGCGACAAGTCGCGCCAGCAGCGCCACATTCAGGCCAGCCGCCAGCATGTAGGCGACTGCGCCTGCCAAGGCCGCGCCGCTGATGCCCAGCGCCGGCACAAGCAAGACGTTCAGCAGCGCCTTGACGCCTGCGGCGGCCAGCATGCTGAACGCGGGTGCGCGCACGGCGCCGAGGCCTTGCAGCAGCGCCGCCGCAATAATGCTGACGGTGCTGCCCGCAGCCGTCAGCGCCATGTACCGCAGAGCTTCGGTGCCTGCGGCATCGCCGTACAGCATGCGGTTAATCGGCTCTGCCAGCACCGCTAAACCTGCGGATGCCGCCAGGCCGATCAACCAGAACCAGCGCAGCGCAAGGCCTGCTTGCTGCCTCACGGCTTCTGGCCCGCCTTTCAGCCGGGCTTCGGCCATCGCCGGAATAAAGAGCACAGACAGCGACGTGGCAAGCATCGTCACCAACTGAACCAGCGGCAAGCCCCGGTTGTAAATCCCGAAGGACACCATGGATTCGAGCTCATCCAACCCTTCTCGTCTTAGCAGTCGGGGTACCGTAAAGGTATCCACCAAATTCATCAATGGCACAGCCAGTGATCCGAGACAAACCGGAATGGCATAGATCAGTAGCGTCCGCATCCACTCACCGTTGGATCGCCGCTCCTCAGACAGAAGGCTGCTCTCCCCGCTTCGGTGTTCTTTGGTTTTCTCCATTTGCCCAGCTGTCTCAGTACTTTTCATAACAGCGAGCCTTTCCCCATTTTTCCGTCGATGATGGTACACATATCCAAGCATCGTAACTAACCCGGCAAACCCTCCTGCCACTGAACCAATCATGGCTCCAGCTGCAATGGTCTCCAATGAAGCGTCCCGTCCCATGAGCCACAACAACAGAACAATCATCACCGTGACCCGAACAGTTTGCTCTACCACCTGGGATACCGCCGTAGGCACCATTTGCTGCAACCCCTGGAAATATCCGCGCAAGCCTGTCATCACCGGTACAAACAACAATGCCATTGAAGCTGTGCGAATGGACGGTACGACACTTCCATTTCCAATCAGATCTCCAATAAGCGGTGCACCTATATACATCAATAAGGCCAGCGCTAGTCCAATTCCACCGAGCAGCATCGAGGACAAGCGTATAACCCGTCTGCCCTCCTCCGGTCGACCAAGAGCATTCTGCTCGGCTACGAATTTGGATACAGCCACAGGCAGCCCTGCAGCAGCAAGGGTAATGATGAGCATATAGAACGGGTACACCGTATTGTAGATGCCAAAAACACCGTCTCCCCCCAGATTCTGTAGCGGAATCTTCTGAAAAGCACCAATGATTTTGGATATAATGGCGGCAAGCCCAAGCACAAATGCGCCCTGAAGCAATCTTGAGCCTGTAGACAACTGTTTCATATGTCCCTCCTGCGTATGTCCGTGCATTCATTCCTTCAAAGTATACCTAGCTATTATACCTGTCCCAAGGCGCACAGACTAACCCCTCAAGACACCATGCACTTCAGGACATCATCCACACTATCTACAGCTTCCCTAAAATGCAAAAACTCCTGGTTGCCCTCTGGGCACCAGGAGTTGATCTGCTATTTATTGCTCCATCTGTTTGCCAAGGAACCCGGCAGCTGTCTCGGACATTTTAATTTCCATCTGAGACATCTTCACCGATTCATCCTTGTTGAAAAGGATAACCGTTCCGATGGGGTCACCACCTGAAATGATCGGGGCAATAACAAAAGACGATAACGTCTCGTCATGATCTTTGCTAAGCTCATAAGAACCATTGTTGGTCTCCAAAATCGTCTTCCGGTTTTCCATACAACTCTCCAGCAAAGGACCTACCTGCTTGTCCAGATACTCTTTCTTGGAGCCACCTGCCACGGTAATAATCGTATCACGATCAGAGATCATCGTTACATGGCCTGTACTTTCATACAGCGATTCTGCATATTCTTTGGCAAAATCACCAAGTTCGCCAATCGGCGAGTATTTTTTAAGAATAACCTCTCCATCGCGGTCCACAAAAATCTCAAGTGGATCGCCTTCACGGATACGTAACGTACGGCGGATTTCTTTCGGAATGACCACTCGACCGAGGTCATCTATACGGCGGACAATACCAGTAGCTTTCATTTCACATGTTGCCCCACTTTCTCGAGAAGATTTTTCAACTACTGTTCCTTAATGGGTAGAGGAAAGTCCCAGAACGTTTAGTGTGATATCTTGACCATAGTATTCATCTGTTCCCATTTCCTTATACATACTTTGGAGAATATAGTTGTGAAACTTCCACAGAAGGCGACCATGTACCCACTTTGCTCCATAGATACAAGGAAAAGCAAGAGGGAGGCCTTAAGTCCCCCCCTTGCTTTTCTGTATGGTTGTCCATATTAGAAGCGTTCAGTGTATCACCCAGACAAACGTATTTGCTGAATGTATGCACTCGCTATCTTACTTACCGCTTGTATCTGTACCTTCACCTGTTGTTGTATCTTTGTCGGTTCCAGTTGTTCCTTGATCCGTTTTGGTATCCGTACCCGCATCGGTTTTTTCACCCTCAGTACCTTTTTCCGTTCCTGTACCGGTTGTGCCTTCAGTTGTGCCTTCTTCAGCTTTGTCTGTTTTCGGCAGTTTTACTTCTTTTACGATTTTGTCCAGTTCACTGGTCATGAATGTGTCGATCTCAGCAGCGGCCAATTGACTTTTCAGTGTTTCTTTTTGTTCAGCAGTCAATTTCGTGTAGTCCGCTTCTGTACGTTTTTCTACTTTCATGATGTGATAACCATATTCAGTCTCTACAGGATCACTGATTTTGTTCAATGGCAGTGTTTTAGCAGCTTCTTTGAACGCATCTACCCAGCTGGCTACAGGTGTATCTTCATACAAGCCGCCTTTTTCTGCAGAACCTGTGTCTTCGGAGTATTTCTTCGCGATTTCAGCAAAGTCTGCTCCGCCGTCCAATTTCGCTTTCACTTCTTTCGCAAGTTTCAGAGCATCTTCCTTTTTACGCTCTTTTTGCGTTTTTGGATCAGTGAAATTGATCAGTACATGACGAACAGACGCCGTTGTGAACTGATCTTTATTTTTCTCAAATTCAGCTTTAATCGCATCTTCAGTAACGCCAGTTTCTTTATCCTTAATTACCGTCATGATGCGAGTCATGTAATCCTTAATGTTCTGGTCTGTCAGATTCTGAGCTTTCAGCATCTCAGTCCATTGGTCAGCTTGAACAGAAGCTTTCATTTTGTCGAATTGCTCTGTCGCTGTTTTGGCACCCTCGGTTTTGGCTGCATCACTTGCTTTTCCACTCAAATATTCATAAGCAACTTCCTGTTTTACCAGGTACTCCTTGAAATCATCCATATCCATCATTTGTGCATATTCCGGATAGAGGAATTTCATGACCCGTTGCTCCATGTCGAATTCATTGGCTGTAATTGTACCGCCATCATACGTAGCGACTACAGCACTTGTATCCTTCGGTTCTGTTTTCGCTTCTTCCTTCTTGCCACAAGCAGCAAGCAGTGATAAGGACAGTACTGCTACCATACTCACAGACAGTACTTTCCCTACTTTTTTATACTTTGCTAACATCCTTTAGTTCCCCCTTTGATTTAAAAGCACTTTTCATGGACTCCAGAAATTTCTCTACCAGCTCCATCAGTTGCTTGTCCCCAAGCCCTTTGCCCTTGACATGAATAAGCATATGGGGTCCTTGTTCAAATTGTACACGTCTTTCGAACTGATTTCCAATGTGTGCGATTTTTGAGAGCTCAAATGCATGTTCTCGGCCTTCGTAGAACTTCACTGTAAGATCATCTCCGCGTTGGGAGATTGATTCAATACCGTAGATCTTGCCATAGACTTTCATTCTGGCCACCGCCAGCAGATTGATCACGGCTTCCGGCAGATCTCCGAATCGGTCAACCAATTCGTCTTCCAGTTCCATTGCATCGTCGAAGGAGGCAATAACCGCCACTTTTTTATAAATTTCAATCTTCTGAATACTGTCATAAATATAATCAGACGGCAAGTACGCATCGATACTGAGATCCAGTGTTGTGTTCCACTGATCGGATGGCACCGGCTCTTCGCCGAGCATCGTAACTTTGCGTTTGTTAATTTCCTCTGCCAGCATCTGAGAATATAGATCGAATCCGACAGACGCAATAAAGCCGTGCTGTTCAGCTCCGAGCAGATTACCCGCGCCGCGGATCGACAAATCACGCATCGCGATCTTGAATCCCGAACCCAGTTCGGTGAATTCCTTAATCGATTGCAGACGTTTCTCAGCAACTTCGGTCAGCACTTTGTCCCGTTGGTACGTGAAATAGGCATACGCGATCCGGTTGGAACGTCCCACCCGTCCACGCAGCTGGTACAGCTGGGAGAGCCCCATTTTGTCCGCGTCATGCACGATCAGAGTATTTACGTTAGGAATATCCACCCCGGTCTCGATGATGCTAGTGCTGACGAGTACGTCGTACTCACCATCCAAGAAGTCCAGAATGGTCTTCTCCAGCTCCGTTTCCGACATCTGGCCATGTCCCACACCAACCTTGGCCTCAGGCACCAATTCGGAAATTTCCGCAGCCATCTCCTGAATTCCCTGAACACGGTTATACAAGTAGTAGACCTGACCGCCACGAGCCAATTCACGTTCAATCGCTTCACGAACAAGTGCCTGACTGTGTTCAACGACATACGTCTGTACCGGAAAACGGTTTTCTGGCGGAGTCTCAATAACCGACAGATCCCGAACGCCCAGCATGGACATGTGAAGGGTACGCGGAATCGGCGTTGCTGTCAGTGTCAGCACGTCCACGTTTGTCTTCAGCTTTTTCAGCTTTTCCTTGTGCGTTACACCAAAGCGCTGCTCTTCATCTACAATTAACAGCCCAAGATCCTTGAAGACTAGATCCTGTGACAACAACCGATGGGTACCGATGACGATATCGACGGTGCCTGCCTTAATACCTTTGGCCGTCTCGTTCTGTTCTTTACGTGAACGAAATCGGCTAAGTACATGAATGTTGAATGGATAACCCGAGAAACGCTCACGGAACGTTTCATAATGCTGCTGCGCCAAAATGGTTGTAGGGACTAATACAGCAACCTGTTTCCCCTCAATGGCAGCTTTAAATGCAGCACGGATTGCAACCTCGGTTTTGCCGTAACCGACATCCCCACACAATAAACGGTCCATCGGACGATTTTGTTCCATATCCTTCTTGATTTCTTCGATGGCACGCACCTGATCACGTGTCTCATCATAAGGGAACATATCCTCGAACTCCTGCTGTTCCGCAGAGTCTTTGTCGAAGCCAAAACCTTTTGACGTCTGACGTTCCGCATAAAGCTTGATTAGATCATCAGCAATATCCTGTACAGATGTGCGGACTTTATTTTTAACCCGTGTCCACTCATTGCCGCCCAGCTTATATATTTTCGGCTCTTTCTCTTCCGAACCGACATATTTCTGAATTAGATCAATCTGCTCAATCGGTACAGACAGTTTGTCTCCACCTGCATAGAGAATATGCATGTAGTCCTTGTGAATACCGCCAACCTCAAGTGTGCCGATCCCGAGATACTTACCAATCCCGTGATTCTGGTGAACGACATAATCGCCCACTTTCAGCTCACTATAGGATTTAATTCGTTCAGCATTGTCCACATTGCGAATCGGTTTGCGTACTTTGCGCTGCTTCTGTGAGAACATCTCGCCTTCGGTGACGACAGCCAGATGAATAGAAGGCATTTCAAAACCCGTTTGCAAGTTGCCAATAAGCATCTCCGGCTCAGGGATATCATAGTCCATGAGTACCCGGCGCATCCGATCAAGTCTTTCCTCACCGTTAGCCAGCATGAGCACCTGAACTCCGGCTTTCTGCCAGCGCTCCATCTCTGCTTTGAGCACGTTCATCTGACCATGGAAGTCCTGCATTCCACGGCTGATAAAGTTGAGGATATTCTGCGGCTGGGTATGAGGAACCTGACGCAAAAAGATGGACATAAACAGCGTCTGGAATGGACGTTCATATATCAGATCATCCCCATCGGCCGACAGATGCAGGTCTGGAAGGGTCTTCCCGTTTTGCATCAAATGCAGATTCCACTCCGACTCATCTCGGTCAAGCTGTTTCGACGTCTCTGCGAGCCTTGCTGGCTCGTCGAGTACAAGCAACGTATCTTCTGGCATGTAGTCGTAGATCGTCTTGTTCTCCGGATAGAGCGGTGAAATATATTTATACATTTCGGAGAAATACACATGCTCCCGCAGAAGTTCGATCTCGCGATGAATTTCTTCTCGCAGACGCAGCTTTGCCTGCCGGTCCGTCATTTTCTCCAACTGTTGGTCAAGCAAAATAACGGCCGCATCCGCAGCCTTCTCCATACGTTCACGATCTGCAATTAACTCTTTGCACGGCAGAACCGTTACTTCGTCAATTCGTTCAATGGAACGCTGATCTGCAGGATCAAATGTACGAATGGAATCGATCTCATCGTCGAATAATTCCACACGATACGCAATGGACGATGTGACTGGATAGAAATCAATAATTCCTCCACGCACGCTCATCTCACCGCGTGATTCTACACGCTCTACACGTTCATATCCGAGCTTCACCATCTCCAGCAGGAATGAATCCAACTCGAGCGTATTGCCTTGTTTAATTGTAATCTGAGCATTAGCCATCACTTCTGGAAGTGGAACATAGCGCCGTACCCCGGAAAACGGGATAACAACAACGCCCCTAAATCCCTGGGCGCAACGGACCAACACGTCAATACGCTGACCCAATGTTTCCGGACTGGAAACAGCAGCTTCAGCGGCAACAAGTTCGTTGGCAGGATAGAGCAACACCTGATCAGGTGAAAGCGCTTCCTGTAAATCTTCTGCGATTTTTTGAGCGGAAAACATATTGTGTGTCACAACGAGCAGGGGTCTGTTCATTTCCTGATGTAGAGCAGCCAGCATAATCTGACGCGCCGAACCGGATAAGCCCGAAACCAATTGCTCTTTCATGCCGGATGTAATCCCGGCCGTAATGGACCCGAAGTCCGGATCTTTGGAAAAAGCCTGTATAAGTGCTTGTAACAAAAGGGGCACCTCTCTTATAACTTACTTGAGTATCTCACGCATGCGCGCAGGTTCACCACATTAAAAATTGGATACAAATTCCTTTTTGTCCTGTTTCATCATAAAGGATTAATCGCTACTTTGCCACATCCGTTTGATGTGGCTGGGGGCTAATTTGGATATAGTCTGGTTTCATCCCAACTGAAAAGAAGCCTCAGCAGGCTGCCAAGGCTATAAAGGTGGAGCGGTATTCCGCAGCCGCCATCATCTGTCATAAGTTCTTGCTGCGGGCGAGTTAATTATTGAAGCGGACTCGCAAGCAGGCTCAGCTCAGGATTGAACTCCAGAGCTTCTTTGCAATAATCACATGTAATCCGAACGGTTATATCGCCACCGGAATTATACGCTATTATATCCCTCCGCTCGTCGGGGGTCAAGAAATGAAAGCCCAATTGCGCTTCCGTTATCCGGGCAGAATCGATTCGTCCAATAAAAGTACGGCAATGCCTACACACATAATTCACTGACATGTTTATGCCTCCTGAACATGGTTTATACGTCCAGTATGCCCATTAAGACCGAATCGAACCCGAATCTTGATCATTTTTCCAGTGTCACTTGCAGCGGTTCATCCGTTGAACTTTGCCATCGTCTGCTCAAACGTATGATCCAGACTATATTCCAATGCATCACAGGTCTGTTCGATCGTTTGATCGAGCGCTTCCTTTTCGTTTTTCATAAACTTCGACAGTACGTAGTCTACAATGGCATGTCCCGGTTCTGGTCGGGATATTCCCATCCGTACCCGGTTAAACTGCTGTGTACCGGTATGCTGGATAATGGATTTGATTCCATTGTGACCACCTGCACTGCCCTGGTAACGCAATCTGACTTTGCCTGTTTCCGTGTCCATGTCGTCGTAGACGACAATCAGGTCTTCCAGACTAACTTTATAAAAGTCCATATAAGCCCTTACCGACTCACCGGACAGGTTCATAAACGTCATTGGTTTAATCAGCACCGTTTTGACGCCATCAATTACACCTTCTCCAATGAGCGCCTTGCATTTGCTCTGCGTTATAGAGATATTATGGCGCTCTGCAAGTCGATCAAGTGCCATAAAGCCAATATTATGACGGGTTTTAGCGTAGTTCGGGCCTGGATTTCCGAGGCCGACAATCCACTTCATCTTGTTCCCTCCTTCGGATCAGCCTAAGGTGAAGCATAGACTTCGAATGTTATATTTCATATAATATCAACAAAGTGAGATTCGAATTGGTTATATAATTTGAACTAAAGAGTATTTACACTGGCACTCCGATGACAGAACAACTTTCCGATCGCTGTTATCCCCGGATTTTTTTGATTTCTTTATGAAAAGGTGAAAATCTGGGGATAAAGGCGCACGCTTCGCTTCTTCAAGTTATTTCTGTCCTCTCCGTTATCGTGTAAATGTTTAGTTGATCTTATATAGTGTTTACATTTATTATTTCATCAACCCAGGAAGGTGAGCGGGTTTTGCGCGAAGACAACGGACAACTGACTCAACATAGCGATTTTATCTATCATCTGGAATATCATATACCTGTACAGGTATATGACCGCGACACCCATATTGAGATCGGACTAATCACACGTTTCGATAATCAATTTGTCGAAATTGCCGACACTCTTTTTCATCGGCGCCGGTTCCGTTTTATCTCCCGCCCCGGATACTAGAAATCCGGCAGGCAACTGCTTCACTTCCAATATAACGGAACGCCGACAGGGGTTACATTTTCCATTGATCCGGAAAACGTAACCCCTCTACTACTTTATGCAGACATCCTTATTCAATTTCAAACAGCTTGCTGATTGACAATTCCTCATGAACCCGGATAATGGCTTCTCCGAGCAAAGGTGCTACAGACAACACTTTAAGTTTGCTTGTCGGGTTAGCATGCGTAATCGGAATGGTATCCGTTACGATAACTTCCTTCAGTGGTGCATTCTCCAAGCGTTCCATCGCAGGTCCGGACAATACTGGGTGAGTACAGCAAGCGTATACTTCCTTCACGCCGCCTTCCATCAGAGCATTCGCTCCCAATACAATCGTTCCCGCCGTATCAATGATGTCATCGATCAGAATTGCTGTTTTACCTTCGATGTTACCGATAATGTTCATCACTTCGCTGACGTTCGGCTCTGGACGACGTTTGTCGATAATTGCGAGAGGTGCATTCAGGAAGTCCGCCAGTTTCCGAGCGCGTACTACGCCGCCGTGGTCAGGCGATACAACAACCGGATTTTCGATCTGTTTCGAGCGGAAATATTGAGCCAAAATCGGCACGCCGAGCAGATGATCAACCGGAATATCGAAGAATCCTTGAATCTGCATTGCATGCAAGTCCATCGCGATTACACGGGTTGCACCCGCTTTTTCGATCAGATTGGCAACCAGTTTGGCTGTAATCGGGTCACGCGAACGGGCCTTACGGTCCTGTCTAGCATAGCCATAGTACGGAATAACGACGTTAATCGTCTTGGCAGATGCCCGTTTAAGTGCATCAATCATAACGAGCATTTCCATCAGGTTGTCATTAACCGGCAAGCAAGTAGACTGCACGATATAAACGTGACAGCCCCGAACACTCTCAGAGAGTTTCACTTGGATCTCACCATCACTAAAGCTAGTTGTGTGAGATTCACCCATAGGAATTCCGATATAATCAGCAATTTGATGGGCAAGCTTGGGGTTAGAATTGCAAGTAAATATTTTTAATTTCGAATCAAAATAAGTCATAAAATAAAAACCCTCCGTGCTGGTTCATTGGAATCTATAAGCGTCTGCGACATGTCGGCACCCCCCGATGTTCGGGAGGCAATTCTTAATATCAATACCCCTTATTCGGGTTTGGCATTTTGTTTCTTGGCTTTGGCACGACCACGGATTTTCTCCGCATATCCAGGTTTGTTCTCCTGGCGTGGGCGGGCAATCGCGAGATCATTGTCGGGAACTGAATGGGTAACGGTAGAGCCCGCAACAACATATGCGCCTTTTCCTACCGTGACAGGTGCAATCAGATTGACATTGCTGCCTACGAACGCATCGTCTTCAATCGTCGTTACAGCTTTATTATATCCATCATAATTCACCGTTATTGCCCCGCATCCAACATTTACGTTTTTCCCTACTTTAGCATCCCCAATATAACTGAGATGAGATACTTTGGAGCCTTCATCAATTGTAGCATTTTTCACTTCAACAAAGTCACCAATTTTTACTTTACGGCCCAGTTTGGTACCTGGACGCAAATAAGCAAATGGACCTACAGTTGCTTCTGATCCAACCTCGGCTTGTGACAGTACAGAATGCTTAATTGTAACCCCATCCTGAATGATACTGTCTTCCACATCTGCCTGAGGACCAATATGGCATGCTTCACCAATGGTAGTTGTACCTTTGAGTATGGTACCCGGATACAATACTGTATCTGATCCAATGGTAACATCCGCCCCGATATATGTCGATGCCGGATCGATGATTGTAACACCGTTCAACATATGTTTTACCGCCAAACGTTCACGCATGAACGCTTCTGCTTGTGAAAGAGCAAGTCGATCATTAACTCCGATGGATTCCGCGATGTCATCTGACATGTAGGCTTCCACCACTTCTCCATCATTACGGAAAATGCCAACCACGTCAGTGAGATAGTACTCTCCCTGAGCATTCTGGTTCGTCACTTTCTCCAGCGCAGCGAACAACTTAGCATTATCGAAGCAGTACGTACCTGTGTTGATCTCGTTCACAGCATCTTCCTGCTCCGTGCAATCCTTCTGTTCCACAATGCGCTGTACAGAACCATCTTCTCCGCGAATAACGCGGCCGTACCCTTTGGGATTGTCCAGTTCAGCTGTGAGTACCGTTGCTGCTGCTCCGCGGCTCTCATGGAGTTTCATCAGTCCTTCCAGCGTTTCGCTGGTCACAAGTGGTGTATCTCCACAGACAACGATGGTTGACCCTGCTTCACTGCCGAGCAGAGATTTAACCTGCTTCACCGCATGTCCTGTTCCCAATTGTTCAGCCTGAAGCACGTACTCTGCTCTGGAACCCAAAAATGACTGCACCGCTTCGGCACCGTGACCGACCACAACGACACTGCGTTCAACGCCTGCGCGAAGAGCTGCATCCAGCACGTGACCCACCATCGGTTTACCGCATACGGGATGCAGTACCTTGTACAATTTCGATTTCATTCGTTTGCCTTGCCCTGCCGCAAGAACGATTGCCATTCTTTTCAAAATTTACGACCTCCTGTTCTGAAAAACCCATCGTCTGACCTTACCTGTATATATCCGATGAGTAACGTTCAGCCGGCCCTGCGCCGGTCTTGTTCATCGCCTGCTGTCTCTGTAATCACGCGTAACAACGCGGACACCAACAAATCGTGACCTATATGTATACGCCGTGTACTTGCGAGCTTAACCGATTCCCATGATTCCTAGATGCCGCCCTGTTACCAAGCGCACGCTGCGCTTTTTGTTCTTTCAACATTTTGCAACATTTAAGCTGCGAAAATGCTCTTCTGTGAATAAACTCAATACTGAATATATCTTATTCCGGTCAAAAAGAAAAGAGAGCCATAAGACATGGCTCTCTTTTCCTTCGAACCCCAATAATGTTCTCAGGCACCTTCTTCAATGACTTCTTCCTCAGTTGCTGCGCGATCATACTCAGTCAAAACAGCTGCTTGAATCTTCTCGCGAGTACCGGAAGAGATCGGGTGGGCGATATCACGGAATTCTCCGTCAGGAGTCCGCTTGCTCGGCATAGCAACAAACATTCCGTTATTGCCATCGATGACGCGAATGTCATGAACGACGAATTCGTTATCGATGGTAATGGATGCGATAGCCTTCATTCTCCCCTCAGAGTTAACACGGCGGAGTCTGACATCCGTAATTTGCATGTGTGTGTTCACCACCTTTTTCCATCAGAACTTGGTGTATAATTCCACACAGCACATACGAACTCCTTCTTTTTATAACCACAAAAATGTCCTAATTTCAGGAATTTTTTTATTTAATACACAATTCGACAATGTTAGTGCCAGGTCGATGGAAAAGAACCTTTCCCGACATGTAATTCGTCATGATTCTACAGGTCAAAATAGTTACCAGGCTTGACGGAAATGTGTCTGCTCTTCGCATCAACCGCCGTCAGCTTCGCCAGAGATATGTAATCCGTCAGCAGTCGTTCTTCCGAATCAACCGATCCAGATTCTACTAATACGCCTACCCCAGCTACCGTGGCATTAAACTCGGCCAATAGGTCGATCATCCCTTGGACGGTTCCCCCAGCTTTCATAAAATCATCTACAATGAGCACTCTGGAGTGCTCACGCATTGCCCTGCGAGATAGGGACATGGTATGTAGGCTTTTATGGGACCCGGATACATAATTGATACTTACGGCCGATCCTTCCGTAGCCTGATGGTCCCTGCGCACGAGCACTACAGGCAGGTTGAGCTGGGCTCCGGTCGCATAAGCAAGTGGAATCCCTTTGGTTTCGACCGTCATCACCACATCAATATTCATATTGCCAAAGGCCGTTGCAAAAATCTTGCCGGCTTCATTCATCAATGCGGGCTGTCCAAGCAGGTCGGACATGTACAGATATTCACCAGGGAGTATCCGATCCGGCTGCGCGAGCTGGGTAGAAAGTCGTTCTGCAAAAGCCAGTGCCAGTTCTCTGGACACCTTTGGAATCCACTTTACTCCCCCGGCTGCTCCAGCCAGTGTATGCAGTTCTCCCGAACCACCTTCTTCGAACACTTCCTTGATAATCGCCAAATCTTCACTGATCGACGACTTCGCAGCTCCATAGCGTTCGGCAAATGTAGTCAACGGAATAACCGTATGCGGTCTAGACAATAAGTACTGCGTCATTTCAACCAGCCTTGCGCTTCGTTTTAATTTCTTCACAGAGATCCATCCTCACGATCACGGAAAACATCCAAATCCGAATAATTATTTAAAAATATACCACCTTTATACGTGTTTGTACATTATAAAAGCGAATTTTAAGTTAGCATACGTACGGCATATACTTCTTTACAGAAGCCTCGTAGTCCATTGTATATCCGAGCAACCTTGGACTCCTTAGAGACCAGTCCAAACACAGTTGGACCGCTGCCTGACATTAATACTCCGTCTGCTCCAAGCCGAATCATGGCATCCTTCAGATGCTGAACTTCCGGATACAGCTTCAACGTTACGTCCTCAAGCACATTCCCCATCTGCCCGCACACTTCGGCAAAGGATTGGTTGCGAATGGCCTGCTCCATTTTGGCAGCACTCGGATGACGAACAATCTTGTCGCTACGGAAACGCCCATAGACATCGGCTGTAGACACATTAATCGGCGGCTTGGCCAAGATCACCCAACATTGCGGGGGATTCGGCATCGGTGTCAGCTTCTCCCCACGGCCTGTGGCGAGTGCTGTTCCGCCTGTAATGCAGAAAGGCACATCCGAGCCCAGTTCTGCTCCAAGTTCCTGCAGCTCTTGATCCGGAATGTTGAGACGCCAGAGGCGATTCAATCCACGCAGCGTTGCTGCTGCATCACTGCTGCCACCAGCAAGTCCGGCGGCCACCGGTATTTTTTTGTCCAGATGAATATGAACTCCGGTTTTCACGTCGTAACGCTCTTTGATAAGCCTGGCTGCCTGAAAAGCCAAGTTCTTCTCATCCAGGGGGATATATCCCGCCTGACTGGAGATAAAGATCGTGTCACGAGGCAGCTCAGACATTTCCAGTCGATCGGCAAGATCGACCATCGTCATGATCATCTCAACTTCGTGAAATCCATCTCTTCTTTTATGTAAAACGTCTAGCATCAAATTGATTTTAGCAGGCGCTTTTTCGTAAATTTTCAAGGCGTTCACCCGTCCTCACCTTTTCCCTAAGACAACTTAACATATTATATCAAAATGGGGCTGTCAAGTCATTTCTATTCCGCATCCATGGGGAAAAAGCGAGGTCATTCCTGCCGGATTGCCCCGCTCTCCAAACCGATTGAACCGGATTACGATTTGCGTGCCGCTTCTTCCGCAAGTTGAATGGCCCGTTTCACCATATTGCCCGCATCCTTCGCTTTGATCCCGCCCCAACCTTCCTTCTGGACGGTATCATAGAATCCTAGGTCTTTTGCCAGTTCATTCTTGAGTTCATCCGACATTACACTTCTTCTTCTCCGGCTCATGGGTCATCCTCCTCGAAATAGTTCATTCATGATAAGTCCATTTGTATCCGGGACTATTTGCCCCCAGGCCAAGAAAAATGCCTTGAACCTGTCCAAATAGTATGCCGCTTCTTCCCCAGACTCATTCCCGAATCATATATGCCTCTCCGATGAATCGAGCGGGATTATTGCAAAAATAAAAAAAGCGACCTGCCCAAGGGGGCAGAATCGCCGTAAATCGATACTTACGTCTCCATGTAGGAGCTATGCGTCTGGCTGCCTGGATCAAATACCATGACTTCCACCGATTCCGTAAGTATATCAGCATAACTGTAGGATACTCGCTTGAAAGTTTCTTGCTCCTCATCAAGCTTAACAATAAAAACAGAAGGGTACGTTTCTTCCAATACACCCGTACGCTCAATGGTCTTACGGCGGCCACCATTAGCCCGCAGCATAATTTTCTGACCGATATGTGCATCGAGATTGCGTTTGATATCCAATAGCGTATTTTTAGCCATTGTCGACGACCACCTCTTTTCTTGTCCATTATACCGGATTTTACAGTCATTGTCAAATCAAAACTAATTATTATATCAGTATCAAAAAGTTGTTGTCAATGAATTTTTTTGCAAACAAAAAAAGCCCCTAAATGGGACTTTCTTCTGCCATCATTAGACGGCTGATGGATTCACTTTTAACGTGGATAAATCGTTCAATCCGGGCAGACCTACCCGATAACTTCCCCGTGTCTCTACGCCGCCCACACCCTGGCTACCACTAATCGTGTTATGCAAAATGTCATTCATGTTCACCGTTTCCCGCACCGACGTGAAGGCTGCCTTAGCTGCCACATAGACCGGGTCCAGGGCATGAATGAGAATTCTTCCTGGTGAACTGGCAAAGTTCGCTCCAGCCCGCAGCAAGGCCTCAAAGTGGGACTGACACGCTCCAGCTACAATCGTGAGTGCATCGAGATGACGTTCATATTGCCTAGCCACCTGAATAGCGGATACAAAGTTCTGCGAATTCTTGTAGCTTCCCAGACTATATAAGTCATAGGGCTGTCGGGTCTTGAGTACCCCATCATGGCCAGTAATGACAACGATATCCGGACGCACTTTGGGCAGCAGACGATATAAAGTGTCCGCCATGGCAGACTCGTGTACATATTGACCCTCTGCGGGAACACGAAGCTGCTCATAAAGGTTCATGCTTTTTTTTAGATAATTAGGATCGCCATCCAAGTGCAGCACTTTGCCAGGCATCTCGAAATAAGCGGGTTCTTGTTGAACAGACCATTCCTGAACCAAACCTTCACGATTGCGCTCAGCCTGTTCCATTCGATTCTGCTGCAGGCGTGAGAGCGTCTGATGTGCCTTCACGTGGGCCTGCCTCGTCTTAGCACTCTGCGGTTCATAAGGAACCTGTATCAAATCGTCCACAGGGGAATCGGCTAACAGCCGGAACTCGGTCCCTTTAATGATGGCACCGTCCGACTGGAGGCCTTCCAACCGGAAAGTCACATCTCCACCGTATGACTTTCGAACGACCAAGTCTCCGATATTCATCAACATAATCACCTCTACCCCATCGTATGGGCAGAAACCCGGATTGGTTCATCCGAATTTTACAGAGCTGATCGTACCCCAGCTTCCCACATTACGGTACTGAGTGTCGCATACTCCTGCAGGCTCAATGTTTCTCCCCGTCTTGAAGGCTGAATACCGGCCTGCTCCAACAACTGATCAGCCTGTTCTCTGTTCTCCTTCGTGAAGAAACGGGCTTTCAGATTATTGGAGATGGTTTTTCTACGCTGCGCAAAGGAAGCCTGTACCACTTCGAAGTAATGTGCCTCGTCGGGAACTTCAACCGGTGGTTGTTCACGCACCTTTAACTTAATTACAGCCGATTCCACGTTAGGCTGCGGAATAAAGACCGTGGGCGGAACAATACAGACCAATTCCGGCATACTGTAGTACTGAACCGCAATGCTCAAACTGCCATAGTCCTTTGATCCTGGTGCAGCAGCCATGCGTTCAGCCACTTCCTTCTGGATCATGACCACGATGCTGTCTACAGGCAGCTTCTCTTCGAGCAGCTTCATCATGATTGGTGTCGTTACATAATAAGGCAGATTGGCTACAACACTCACTTTATCTACCGTTCCAAAATCGGTGCGGAACAACTCAGCTAGATCCAGCTTCAGCACATCCCCGTGATGCACACGAACGTTTGGATAAGGCTGCATCACTTCACCCAGAATCGGGATCAATCGCTGATCAATCTCTACAGCCGTTACAGGACCGGCTACCCGAGCCAGACGTTCTGTGAGTGCGCCGATCCCTGGCCCGATCTCAAGTGCGCCCTTGGACTCGTCCAGATCAGCTGCATTTACAATTTTGTTCAATATATTTTGATCGATCAGAAAGTTCTGACCTAAGCTCTTCTTGAATGAAAATCCGTGTCTTTGAATAATTTCTTTGGTTCGTTTGGGTGTTGCAATTTCTACGGTTTCTTCCATGCCTTTCATACGCTCACAATCCTTCACGTTCAATTTGCGATAATGCTTCGGAGAACTCTTCCCGGGTAATCTGGAATACACTCAACCGCTTGTGGAACTGTTTTCCATTGCAATAACCTATGCCCAGTAGATTGCCCATTTCCATACGACGTGCAGCAGCCTGTGGGTGCACAATCAGACCCGCCGCAATCAGATCCTCCCAATCGATCAAACTTGGTGCGCCTTCATATGACGTGTGTACACGTTCTAATGCATGACGAATCGCCTCCGGTGAAGCGTTCTCCACTCCGATGTCGCCTTTGCGCGTAGCATCTGCCTCCGGAATGAAAGCATGCTTGCAACCAGGTACTTTATTGGCGATGATTTTACGAATACGTTCACCAGCATGATCCGGGTCTGTCAGTACGATGACACCACGTCTCTCTTGAGCAAGTGCAATCCGCTTTAGAATGCGTTGGTTGATGGCCGACCCACCGGTCTCGATCGTATCTGCCTGAACCGCACGTCGAATGGCTACGGTGTCGTCACGGCCTTCTACCACGATCACTTCTTTTATCATGTTCCATTTCTTCCTTTCTAACGCAAAAAGAAGAGGAATATCCCTCTTCTCTGCCAAACGGCGGGGGAGACTGAATTCAGACCCCTCCGCCGCATATTCCGCATGAATCATTCATGCTTATATTTTATAGCATTCCCATTTCAAAGTAAAACGATTTTAGTTCGCTTCCGGCTTCACCGGACCAATCACATATACCGTCTTGCCTTTCTTCCGTCCGAAGTTCAGGGCATGCTTCACACTATCATAATACACATCAATTTTGTTGCCTTTAATGGCACCACCTGTGTCTTCCGCACGACGGAAGCCAAGGCCCTCGATATACACCCACCAGCCAATCGGAATGATTTTGGGATCAACCGCAATGGTACGTCCCTCAGTTACCCGAGTACCTGATGCTGTTTTTGTGCCGATACCGGGCTCTTCAGAAGAGTATGCCGTCATGGATACATTTTTCAACACTTTTGAATATTTAAAAGAACTGCCTGAGACGGTAATTACTTTGCTGCCCGAGGCAGCGGTTTTCTTCGAGTTCGTGGTTGTTGCTGTTTTTGTCGTGGAAGTCTGCGCCGATACCGTCTGAATCACTGGCTCTTTCACAACAGGTTTGGCTTTGGTACCAATGGCAATCACTTTATCGACGCGATTCGTTGCGACCGATTTACCCACCATTTTTTTGGAGACCAATTCTCCATCCTGAAACACTTTTTCAATATGCTGTACAAGTGTGCCTTCTTTACCGCTCACAACGACACGATTGTCGCCTTTGTACAAGCTAGGGTCAGCCGTTTTGATCACTTTATAAGCAATCGGATGTTCCACTTCCACCGTACGCTTTGTTACCCGCACTACACGGATTTTCATATCCGCTTCAATAGTGGTTCCAAGCGCCGGATATACTTTGTCTTCACTTGCAATCTGAATACCTGATTTTTTAATCGCATCTTTTACCGATGAATCGGTTGTATACAGAGTCTTGGTGTCCCCGTCTGCCGTAATATTAACTGGAACGGCCCGCTCAATAACGATGCGGTCTCCATCTGTGATAGCCCCATTCAAGGGCATGGATACCTGATCGTGAGGGCTGACTGTGATTGACTGCTCCTCCAGCATTTCCTGAAGCATTCCTGTACGAGTCTCTACCGCTTGAGCTTTGCCATCAATAACCAGTGAAATTTGTTTCCCGGCCTGACCGTAAACGACTAACAAGATCATGATTGTAAGCGCAATTGAGAAAATCGCGATCAATGCCATTTGACGCAAGTTCTCATGCTTCCACCGCAACGCGAAAGACTTACTGGATGATCGTGACTCATGGGTCTCTTCTGGTTGGAATGTGCCCACTTCTCCGTCCTCCTTCATAGCCTCGCCGTCTAAAGTAATGCATGATGTCTTTGACGCGACTATACCAAATTTTCTACAGAACACAGATCGGACCAACATAATCCGGTTCTGCACCATGAATCAATCTTCGCAACATGATGTCATCCTCCTGAATACTTACCGTATGATGACAGTATTTCTTTTATTCAAAAACAAAAAAGCCAAAGAAAGAGTTTAAGAGGAACTCTTTCGTGGCTTCCGAATGATTCTGAATATCGGAAATTCATGCACGAGGTTGCCTCTCTTTTTCCGCTTGCGAGGTTAGCTGTCGGGTTCGGGCGAAAGAGAGCCGCCCTATCTCCGGTCATCCGCTCATGGCGGACGCCCTTGAATTCACCCCGAGACCCAAAGAAGAAATCAAATACGGCTTCGCAGATTCATACGCTGCTTTTGGGTCAGCGCATGTTGCGCATCGGCTGCAATCACCGATGTTTAAGCCCTATTGGTTCCCCCGCTCTCCGTTAACGGAGACTCAGCGAGACTGATTCATGAAAGTAATGTTGTTTCATCGGAAAGTGTCCCTTTGTTCATCCCCCGAACATCTGTCCAATTTTCCGCACAACAATTCACTGAAAAGATGATATCCTGTTTCTATGCATGTTGTAAAGCGTTGTTCAAGTACGTTTTTCTAAATATTTGGTTAAAATATTGTAATATTCTTGATTTATTTGGATCAAAAAGCAAATTAACTCCGCCTAACTCACTTTTTCACCCGTTTTGCTCGATCTTTTAACGAATCCCAAATCGTTCCATGGCATTTTTGGTCGTTATTGCTGCAATTTCCTCTACCGAAATGCCTTTAATTTCCGCAGCTGCTTCTGCAACCAGACGTACATGCGCTGTCTCATTTCGTTTTCCACGATAAGGGTGCGGTGTCAAATAAGGAGCGTCCGTTTCGATGAAAAATCGGTCCATAGGAACCTTCTCAAGTACCTCTTTGGGTTGCTTTGCATTTTTGAACGTGATTGGCCCTCCGAAGGAAAGATGAAAGCCTAAATCCAGACACATTTTCGCAGTTTCCCAGCTGCCAGAGAAGGAATGCATGACACCGCCTACTTCTCCAGCTTTCTCTTCACGCAGAATCTTTACAATATCCTCATGCGCATCCCGGTTGTGAATGACAATCGGAATATTCAACTCACGGGCAAGACCAATCTGTTGTCGTAATACGCGATGTTGAACCTCTTTCGGGGAAGTGTCCCAGTAATAGTCTAGACCAATTTCACCGATGGCTACCACTTTTTCATGCTTGCATAAAGATGCAATCCATTCCAGATCACCCTCTTGCATTGTGATTGCATCCACTGGGTGCCAGCCTACGGCAGCATATATAAAATCATAGGTTTCAGCCAGCTTCATCGTGGTTGGAATGGTCTCCCGGTTAAAGCCCACATTAATCATGCGACCAACGCCTGCATCCACAGCACGCTGAATCATTTCCTCGCGGTCCTCGTCGAATTGTGGTGCATCCAGGTGTGTATGTGTGTCGAACAACATCATGCTGTATTTCTCCCTTCATGTCGAATAAACGACTATCTCTTTTTAATCCATCCTGCAGTCTTAACCAGAACATAACTATTGCTAAATTGGATCATGTTTTTTTATATTTCTTTCATTGTTTGTTGAGCACAACATGTAGAACGAACAAGTTCCTTCATATCTATATGTGCTCATTTTTAGGCAATCGGGTTGTATTCTAATTACTTTGATTACAAAATTATGTCGATCTACATGTACTCTCCATTAAAGCAGATTACTGTATCATGAAAAATAGCTCTTTTCGAAAGCTTTTTTGCATCATGATTCTTGAACAGCATTGCGCATCATTTATTGGGAGAAATAGGGGCGTATATGGGACGGTAATTCATGAACAATCGCATCCACCTTATTTTGCGGATAATACAAATGATGCTTTCCACGATGAAGACCACTGATTGAACGGACAATGTCGGACACCTCTGACAACTCATGTAACTTGTCTTGCCGATCAAGCAGCAGAATCTGCTTGTCCGTGGATTCATCCGGACGAAACACATCATACGGATTATCCGTTGGAAAATCAATTTCAAGATCATACTCGGGATTGAGACCGGCTACAGTGAAGGCTTCCCGAATCTCTTCAATCATGTTTACGTCGATCTGTTCAATCTCTACATACTTATATAATTTGCGATCTATAAATCGTTCGCATAACTCACTCAGAACAGCATCGTCCTCTTTGCGCCACTGCATAAATGCCGTCTGAATCAAAGCTTCGTCCAGTTGTAAATATTCATCCACCGATAGATCTCCAGCGAATAACTGGGGTAGTGGATCAATCATGAAGCGGAATTGAAAACCTTGCTGTATGAGACTTTTTGCCCGCTTAAAAATTTGCCGCAATATAATTTCCGAACTTCGGGTAACCGGATGAAAGTAAATTTGCCAGTACATCTGGTACCTGGACATCAAGTAATCCTCCACGGCGTGCATGCCCGACTCCTTGACCACAATTCGTCCGTGATATGGACGCAGCATACGCAAGATACGGTCAAGGTCAATCGTCCCATAGTTTACACCTGTAAAGTAGGCATCCCGAAGCAAGTAATCCATGCGGTCCGCATCGAGCGGACTGGTAACCAAATTAACGACAATAGGTTGCTCATACGTTTTTTGAATAACAGAAGCCACTTTCTCGGGAAAATCAGGAGCATACCGTCTTAAGATCGCCCCTACTTCGGTATCACCTGTAATGATCCGACAAGTCCAATCCTCATGATTCATATCGAAAGCTTCTTCTATAGAGTGAGAGAATGGCCCATGTCCAAGATCATGGAGCAATGCTGCACAAAGGGCTACCGTTTTTTCCTCCTTTGGCCAATCTGAATAGTGACTTCTTTCGAATTGGGAAATAATCTTACGCGTAATTTCGTATACGCCCAAGGAATGTGAGAAGCGGCTGTGCTCTGCACCATGGAAAGTAAGAAATGATGTTCCCAATTGACGGATTCGGCGTAAACGTTGAAACTCAGGCGTGTTGATCAACTGCCATATAATCGGATCTTGCACATGGATATAATTATGTACCGGATCTTTAAACACCTTTTCTTCCGTTAAACGCTGTTCCATGTCTATTCACTCCTTTAAATATCGTTTGTATTTGTCGCTTTTCAGTATAATAGCACCAAGGATTCGACACACTTTGACGAATCTTGTCGAATAAGGTAGTTTTGTCGTTTTCCAAATCGACAAAGATGACATTGATGTTTAAATACGAAAAATGGCTTCCAATCCCTTACCACTCGTAATCTTATCAAAAACAGCCTTTATTTTAAGCTAATTTTAAGGTTGACTGTTTTGGGAATCGTTGGTATGATGAGTATCATAAAACATAAAATAATGTCGAATAATGACAATGATCGTTAGCTGAGAGGAGCACTGATTATAATGATGAAATCAACAGGTATTGTAAGAAAAGTGGATGAACTGGGACGGGTAGTTATTCCAATCGAATTGCGCCGTACGCTCGGTATTGGTGAAAAGGATGCTCTTGAGATCTATGTTGACGGCGAGCGCATCATGTTGAAAAAATACGAACCAGCTTGTATCTTCTGTGGCAATGCAGAGAACGTTACTTATTTCAAAGGTAAAATTGTTTGTAACGAATGTATTTCCGAAATCCCTGCACCTGTGACAAAATAAGAAATATCAGGTATAATGGTCTTATTAAATTGTTATTTCTAACCTTTTTATATTCCTTGATCGCCTTCCCGGTGTGAACCCCACCGCTGGAAGGTATTTTTTTGCTTTATTATTGGTTTTCATTACCCAAAAAATTGGGCTACGAGTCTGTTCAACTCCAAAAAGAAGAGCGGTGACGTTCGTAATATATTTTTTTCTCCGCTCTGCTCGTTTTCATATTCCATTAAGGTTAGATCTAAGGTGCCTTTAAGTTTATGTTCCCTATTCGAGCATATTTTTGTTGATTCGTTATTAAATTAAAGCGTTATATACATCTCGTTTCGTCAAACCTCGATCCGTTGCCGTTTTCTTCATCGCATCTTTACGACTAAGTCCTTCATTCTCATAATGGCTCACATGATCCTCCAAGGACAGCAGTTGCCACCAGGCTTCCCGCTCCGCCTTACGCTCTTCTTCCCTGATACCTTCTACAAGCAAACAATATTCCCCAAGTGGCGGATGTTCCTCAAGCCATTCTATGCACTCTTGGATACTGCCTCTTGCGAACTCCTCATGACGTTTCGTCAGTTCACGTGCTAGTACGATCGACCGATCACCCAGAATCTCTTCGAGATAGGCCAAAGTTTTACGAATACGGTGAGGGGACTCATAAAATAGCAACGTACCGTTGGACTCATTAAAAGCTTCCATCACTTTTCGCATGTCTTTTTTCTCCCGCGGCAAAAAGCCGCCGAATGTGAAACGCTCCGTCGGTAAACCAGATACGATCAGAGCTGATAACGCGGCATTGGCTCCAGGGATGGGAATGACCGTAATTCCAGCTTCAAGCGCAAGTTTTACAAGATCGGAACCAGGGTCCGAAATGGCCGGCAGACCGGCATCACTGACGAGTGCCAAATTTTTTCCTTCTATTATATAGCGTATGAGTTCAGGCCCACTAGCTCCCTTATTATGCTCATGGTAACTGAACAACATCGATGGTGTAATTTCAAAATGGGTAAGCAGCTTTCGGGTCTGACGTGTGTCCTCCGCTGCAATGATGTCACAGCTCTGCAATGTTTTAATTGCTCGAAATGTCATATCGTCCAGATTACCGATTGGTGTTCCTACCAAGTATAGTTTACCGGCACCACCCGACTGCTCCGCGTAGCTCTTCTGAATATGCAATGTCATCTATAACCCTCCTTCCGTTGTTCGTTGTGCATGCTGCGCACCGTAATATATGTCCATGATTTCTTCGCAGTATCTCCCTTCTTCATTGTAGACAATCAGTGGTGGAAGCATGCGTACCTCCGGTTTCCCATCCTTGAGCGCTTCAATCAACACCATATTGGCTTCCAAATGAGCACGGGGATGTACCATCCGAATCCGCTTTGGTTCAAGTTTGTACTCACGCATCAGAGTGATGATCTCTCCTAAACGCTGCGGACGATGAACCATGGATACTTTACCACCATTGCGCAACAGTCGATTGCAGGCCTGAATGACTTCCTCCAGCGTACACCCGATTTCATGGCGTGCCATTGCCTGATGAGTGTTCATCTTGAGGTCACTTCCATTCAAGGGCATATACGGAGGGTTAACCGTTATAGCATCGTATACAGCATGGCCCGTTTCTTTCACGAGTTCACGCAAATCACCTTCATGGATCGTAATGGATTCTTCCAATGCATTCAGTTGAACGCTGCGACGTGCCATATCTGCCAATCGTGGCTGAATTTCAATGCCTTCCAGACTCGCCTGCGTTCGTGTGGTCAACAGAATGGGAACAACCCCATTGCCTGTACACAAATCAAGCACACGACCCCGTTTCGGTACTGAAGCAAATCGGGCCAACAATACGGCATCCATCGAAAAACTAAACACTTCATCACTTTGAATAATCTTCAAATCATGAGAGAGCAAATCGTCGATTCGCTCCGAATCTTGCAATTTTACTGATATTTCTGTCATATGATACACTCATCCTCCGGTACTCTATATCTCAGACAAGGTTCTTAACCTTGAAAAAAAACCGTAGGGGATCCCTACGGCCACTTCATTTATTCAAAAAAGACAGGCAGAACAGACAATCGCCTTCCGTCCGCAAATGTCCATAATAGACATTGCAAATATGGAATCCTTCGTGATACAACCGAGCCAGATTATCATATCCTTCACCTACAACATCTTCACCAGTAGCTGGACCCGCAGGCCTTGCTACCGGAGCGAGCGCCGATGCGATGGGCAAATCTGCCGGGGCCTCACGCTTCAGCAGTTTGCGTAACTGCTCATTCTCGATGGTAAGCCGCTGATTATCTTCAAGCAGCTCTTTAACAATCATTTTTAACTCTCCTAAATCACTGTGCAACTGACCCAATTGGGTTTCCATTTCATGAATGTGCGTAAACAGATTTTTCTTTTCCAAGTTTCCACCCCGAAGCAACCTTTATGGTTTACTTGATAACGACGTCATCCAGCGGAAGTTCTTTGACTTTACTGATGTCGAACAGTTGAACATGGACTGTGCGATTACCGGCATTGATGCCGACAACTTTTCCTTCACCCAAAGAGGTGACGACCAACTTGCCTACAGCCGGCAATTCTTCTCTCACACTTTCATAGTTATCATGCTCAAATTTCAGACAACACATGAGTCTTCCGCACAACCCGGAAATTTTCGTCGGATTCAGTGACAGGCTCTGATCTTTAGCCATCTTGATTGATACCGGCTCAAAGTCTCCCAGCCAGGAAGAACAACATAATACTCGGCCGCAAGGTCCGATCCCTCCAAGCATCTTTGCTTCATCACGTACACCGATCTGTCTCAGTTCGATCCGTGTCCGGAAAATGCTTGCCAGATCCTTGACCAGCTCCCGGAAATCCACTCTTCCTTCAGCTGTAAAATAAAAAATAATTTTATTGCGATCAAACGTAAATTCCACATCGACCAGCTTCATTTTGAGGCCGTGGTCTTTGATTTTATTTAAACAAGTACCGAATGCTTCTTTTGCTGCACGCTTGTTCTCATCTACGACACGGGCATCTGTCTCGCCCGCCACCCGGATGACCTTTTTGAGCGGCAACACCACATCAGACTCGCCTACTTCTTTCTTGCCGACGACAACCTTACCGTACTCTACCCCCCGCGCTGTCTCCACGATAACGCAGTTTTCTTTTTCAATGGGAAGGTCCAGGGGATCGAAGTAATAAATTTTGCCCGCTTTTTTGAAACGGACACCCACTACACTGTACAAAAAATTAACCCCCTCGTAAGCCAATCCCACTTCGTCTGAAGCCCTGTCTTCTTAGGGAACCCGCCGAAGTTATAACCGTTTGCATATGATTGGAACAAAATCTGTCCTCTCCCAGTCTTATGCCAAACCGATCAAAAATTGCTCCAGACAAAGCTGGCCATTGACATTGAAACGCAATTTTTTTCTGCATGCTGCGGCCATATCCATGTAGGAAACCCACTGCTCGGTGCTGCGGGTATGGGCCAACTGAGACAGCATGTCCAACTGATCTATAAAAACGATATGTTCATGCCTACCATACTGGACATACAGCATATCCCTGAACCATAAATGGAACAGGCTAAGCATCGTATCCAGGTGTTCTGAGAGTCCGGTTTTAAAAAGCTTCTGCTGTGCAGAGATCAATGATGTACTTCCTCTACCCAGGGACTCCTTCCCTAATTGTAACATTACGTTTCTAATTTCTGCAAACCAATTCTGCTGGAGAATTTCTCTACATGCTTCCAGTCCTGACGCTAAATGGACGGCAGAGCGAGCCAGATTGGCAGGGTGCCCTTCCGCAATCAGCGATTGCAGCATCTCTTCCGGATTCAGAGCACTGAAAGGAACCAATTGAGAGCGTGAACGAATGGTGGGCAGCATCGCCTGTCCATTATCCGTAATCAAAATGCCTACCGCGGGCACCTGAGGTTCTTCCAGAAACTTCAGCAAACTGTTGGCCGCTTGAACAGTCATTTTCTCGGCCTGTTCAATAATATATACTTTGGGATGCCCCGCCTCTGATCGGTACGAAAAGATACGCTGCAGATCCCGAATTTGATCAATTTTAATGTTATTCCCATCCGGTGCAAGCATGGTTAGATCCGGATGATTTCCATGTTCCACCTTACGACATTCAAGACACTGTCCGCAGGCATCATCTTCAAGCTCTGTACAGAATATTGCTTTAGCAAATGTGATCGCCGTCTGCAATTGTCCACTGCCGGATGGTCCGCTAAACAAATAGGCATGACTTATGGCATGACGTCTCAAACTGCTCTGTAACATCTGCTTGGCTGCCTGCTGACCCATAATTTGTTGAAAGGACATACTTCCTCCTCAGAAGCTTAAATTAATAAGCATTCCCCGAATTTCTCCTACTTGCTGTAATAACGTAATCTTGCCTTCCTCTGTTTCCAAAAGCTCATCAGCCATAGATAATAAGGCAGAGTCAATCTCATCAATTAACTTGTAACGTTTCCCTCTTCCCCGACGATCCCATCCTCGCGTCTCTTTCATAGACACACCACGACGGACCGTTTCCTCCAGAAATCTTTTTACAAGCTGCTTGTATGCTTTCAATTCACGAATGGTCATGGAACGAGACAAACGGTCACCCTGCATCTGGATCTCACTTAATCGGCGGGTAAGTTCAGCCTGTGATGCCCGTTCACCCTGGTGATTCATCATATCAGAGAAATTTTTGGATTGAACCGGTTTGGAGCCGGAATCGGAAGAACTGAGTCCACTCTGCATCGGTCGGAATCCAGGATTGATTTTCATGGAAACGCCTGCTTTCTACCTTAAGTAGGCCAATCGCCCATCAGCACAGTGCGCGCGGCGCCTGTGCGTGGAGGAGACCTTATATATGTGCTAGATCATACTCTATATATAATAGTAGTTAAATATCACCACATGGATCTATTCGTTGTTAGTCAACCTCTGTCCGAAATAAGATCTTCCCTGATCGAAAAGTTTATCCGGACAGAGAACGCGATTCTTGATTACAAGAAGGACCCTCAATAGGATTTATGGGAATTGCATCATTAAAAGTGTTCGAATCGATCTACCGGAAGAACAAACACGGTAGCTCCACCTACTTGAACTTCGACAGGTAGCGGCAGGTAAGAGTCGGTTGTTCCGCTCATCGGAGTGACTGGAGTCACGAGCTGTTCACGAACCTTACAGCTGCTGCGAATGACGTTCATTACGGATTCGACCTGACCATCATCGACACCGATCATAAACGTCGTGTTGCCTGCCTTCAAAAATCCACCGGTACTGGCCAATTTCGTAGCCCGAAAATTTGCTTTGACCAATGCGCCGGATAATCGGTTGCTGTCTTTATCCTGTATAATCGCAACAATCAGTTTCATCCTGCATAACCTCCTTCAGATAATAAGCACCTTGTGAAATGCCCTGTCTATATATTAGACAATTACTCGTCAAAATCCTTCAAAATCCCTGTCTCAAGCGACAAAATCATTGCTGCTAAGACCTCATCTTGCTTTTGAGAAGCATCGATGACTTTGATCCTGTCAGGAAACTGTTCCTTCAGTAGAAAATAGCCTTCACGCACTTTGCGGTGGAACTCCAGACTTTCGAGATCCAGGCGGTTAACTTCACGTCCATCGTGGGCATCAATGCGGGCGAGACCTGCTTCCGGCTCAATATCCAGATAGAGTGTGACATCCGGCATCAGTTCACCTATTGCAAACCGATTGATGGCCCATACATTCTCCACACCAAGACCACGAGCATATCCTTGATAGGCCAGACTACTGTCGACAAACCGGTCACAGATAACGGTCTTCCCTGCCTTCAATGCTGGCTCCACTTTTTCTGCCAGATGCTGGCTGCGTGCAGCTGCATAGAGCAGCGCTTCGGTTCTTGCATCCATTGCCGTATGAAGAGGATTGAGAATGATGGCACGTATTTTCTCCGCAATTTCAATCCCGCCAGGTTCCCGAGTAACTACATATGGTATACCCTGTTCTTCAAAGTAAGAACCTAGCTTACTGATCATCGTTGTTTTACCGGACCCTTCTCCCCCTTCCAACGTAATGAATTTACCTCTGCCCTGCATATGCTTCCCTGCTTTCTATATCGATAATTGCTCCTAATTGTGCTGCGATGACTACAATCTAGATCCTCTCATACTCCAGACTATGAATGAACCCGCCCAGAGGTGTATGTTCATGACTATCCAATAGATAGTTCGAGAATGATTCGAGTTTGGTACAAGCTTCTTACTATAATACTATACATGATCCCACGTTAACGGTCAGCTATTCTCCAATATTTCCATTAAGTCACATAGCCTGATCACCCGTAAATCAGCCATACCCATAGAGGGAGCATGACAGAGCCAGCAATAGCACTGACAATCATGGATACGGAACTCAGTGCTACCGCATTTTCTCCATACTCAAAGGATCTTGCCATACCCAATGCGTGGGAAGCCGAGCCGAGTCCGATCCCATACGCATTTTTGCTGTTTACTCTGGCCCATTTCAATATCATAGGTCCCAATAATATCCCCGAAAATCCGGCTATCATCACAAATAACGAAGTGAAGGATGAATTTCCTCCCACCTGATCAGCCAGTTGAATGGCAACGGGTGTCGTAATGGATTTGGGCAATAATGCGATAACGATATCTTGCGGATAACCGAGCAGCAGCGATATGGCGGCCCCTGTGGACATACCAACGATGCTTCCACCCAAGGTCCCCCCTAATATCGGGATAATATTCCGTTTCAGTACATCAAGGTGTTTCGCCAAAGGGAATGCCAGGGAAACTACAGCCGGCCCCAATAACTCCTGTATCCATTTGCCACCAAGCATGTACGTATCGAGCTTAATACCGTAAATGATCAGAATCAGTACAATTACAGTCGTTGCCGTCAAGACGGGCATAAGGATCGGCCACTTCAACCTTCTATATAAATGAGTCGCCGGAATATATATAGCCACGGTCAAGGCAATCATTCCGATTCCGAGGATGAATGCGAGCATGAGATCGCCTCCTTCTTACCTTGATGCGTCGATCTCCACGCCATGAGCCATTCACTGATTTTCGCAGACAACAGACAAGTAATTAATGTACTAATGATTAACCCCAGAACAAGCAGCAGCGTATTGGCTCTAAAAAAATCAAAATGATTGATAATGCCCACCGTGGGAGGGATAAACAATAATTGCAAATTCGATTGAAGCCAGGATGATCCTTCTTCGCCCCAACTTATTCTGATCCATCCCAGTTGAATGACGATGAATAGAAGCAGCATCCCGACAATACTTCCTGTTAACGGCAGATGCAATACAGCCTGAATCAGGTTTCCTATCCAATAAAACCCGTACATCAGTATGACTTGCAGGACTATTCCCGTATATTTTTTTAGCGGAATATCCAAAGTTTGTTCCCTTCTTTCTTATGTCCAGACAACAATGATGTCTTAACTTGTTTGAGCATTTTGCATAAAATCCAAAGCGTGTCTTCTAAACTCAATTATTCCCTGATGATTTTCAATGATTGCAGCGAAGTATCCGATACGCCGTGGAACCTGGCTCCTTCATCTCTCAGTAGCTTAATACGTGATATCATGGCCGCACTTATTTGCTCACCAGCGTACACAAGAGGTATGCCGGGCGGATATGGAATGACCATCTCCGCAGAGCGAAGACCTACACATTTATCAATGGATACCTCTGTTGTATCCTCTTCCATAATCGGCTGCAACGTAAACGGGATAGGCTCCGAAAAAGGAGTTCCTTCTTGAAAATTGTTCCACGTGGAAATATAATTTGCAGAATCTTTTGTAAAACGCTGTGATTGCTCACCAAGAGATTGGCTCTGCTCCTGTTCAAGGCTGATTTGGCGTAAAGCCTGCAACAGGTGCTCGGCATCGCGCAGCGTCGAGCCCAGGCTAAAGAGCAAGACGACGTATCTTTCGTCGCTCATTTCGGGCACGCAGCCGCATGCTTCCAGCTGCTGCTGCAGCCCATAACCGCTCAGCACCCCTGTGCCGTCATAAATGACGGCCTTGAACGGGTCCTGAGCGGTGTATCCCGCGGCTGAAGGCAACGCCGCCGCGGGCAGAGCTTCAGGCCGCCCCGGTGCACTGGCGGCCTCCGACTTACCGCCAGTTGCCGGCTTCGCCCCGGCTGGCGGCTCTTGCTGCAGCAGTTGGCCCGGCTGCAGCAACTGAAAGCGCGGCAGCTCCGCAAGGCCGCGCTTAAAGGCGTCCACGGCGGCAAGCCCCGCCGTGAAGGCATTCGCGCCCTGCGTATGCAGCAGGCGGCGCGCCAGATCAAGCGAAGCCATCACCGGGTACGATGGGCTTGAGCTTTGCACCATAGCCAGACGCTGACGCAGCAGGGACCGGTTTAACCGTGGTCCCTGAACGTGTAGCATGGCTCCCATGGTGAAAGCAGACAGCATCTTGTGGGTCGACTGCACCACACCGTCCGCTCCGCAGGACAGCGCAGAAGCTGGCAGCTCCGGATGCTGCCCATAATGCGCGCCATGCGCTTCATCCACGAGCAGCGGCATGCCTGCCTCATGGCACACCTCAGCAATGGGCTTCAGATCAGCGCCCATGCCGTAATAATTGGGCAAAGTTACAAGTACTCCCTTTGCCTCAGGATATGCCTGGACAGCGGCCTGTACCGTCTCAAGCGACGGCATCACCGCAAGTCCACTCGCAGGATCAACCCATGGCTCCAGGAATACAGCCCTTGCGCCTGCCAGCATCAACCCGTGAATGACGGACTTGTGCACATTACGCTGTACCAGTACAAGACTATTAGGTTCATTACATACGGTCAGCAGCAAAGACAAATTACCAGACGTACTGCCTCCGACAAGGAAAAAGCTCTCCTCTGCTCCAAAACAATCTGCTGCCAGCTGCTGTGCCTCCAATATAACCCCTTCTGGATGATGCAAATCGTCCGTCCCCGAGATTTCCGTTACATCCAGCCGCATCATCTCCAGAAACGCACTCACCGGTACAACATCTGCTGCAGATGCGTCAGTTTCATTGCCATGCCTTTTTTCCTCAGCTTGCCTGAAGCGCTCTTCCCCATCAGTTACTGACCGTCCCCAACTTTGTTTTCCCTTCGCCTCACCCTCATTACGGTGAATTTCACCCGCTGCCCCCTCTAACTGCTGCTGGTCCGTTTGCTCCAGTAACCCTCGATAGACTTGTCCATTCTTGTGCCCAGGTACATGAAAAGAACGCTGCCCTGAATCACGATAAGCAAGCAACGCCTCATATAAAGGTGCGGTATTTGATTTATGTTCCATTGAATAATCATCCTGTACATTCATAAATTTTGATACGGTCGTACCAATACTCTCTCTAACTACCGAGACCTCTCCACACTTGTTTCTCTTCTAAGATCTGCTGTATCAAAACGTGTGGGTAAATCACTCCTCCTTTTATTATATCAGCAATTGTCCAGTCCCCGTGCAAACCGCCGTTTCCAACGATGCAGTAGCAACATATTCTGTCACCCCATGGGTGCTTATCATGTCCATTTTCCCCTTCCTATTTACCTGATAGAAACAGAAAAAGGCCCCTAGGGCCTCTATGCACATTGATACAAATCAATGTGATGTTTCACTAATATGATTTAACGCTCTTTATGCGTTCTTTTGCACCCAAATCTGCTTCATCTGATGGATAAAATAATTGTACTTGGCATCCTGTGCATCCGTATGAACCATTTCTGCTTCGCAAGCGTCACATATAAATTCAGATACAATAAAAATGCCTTCTCTTTTGGTCTGTTCGCAGATAATGCATGTGTGTTCGGCGTGTCCTTCCATCAACCATCCCACCTTGTTTAACGTATTACTATCAGTATTGCACAGTTTCTATTATTTTAAACCTTTTCATAGTGCTTTCTTTCTATAAAATATATATATTCGCCTACCCCTCTATGGGTGTCTGTACCGAAAACAAACAAAAGAAAAATGCCATTCGTTCTATACTTCAGCCAGACAGCCTGCATTTGTTAGCCATTCTCCTTACTTATAACGTAGCTAAAACCTCGCAGACCTGCAATTTCTTCTATTATATGAAAAGCATGAATGGACAGTCATTACAAGAAACATCCCCGCACTTCATTATATTTCTAATGTGATTACCTCCTCCCCCTACAGCTATAAAAAACTTATATTCTATAATCTTAAAAAAACTTGGATTTTCAGCCGATATATAATACATCACCATTCCGAACCTGACAGCCAGGTCGTTCAAAGGTATACTTGTATATGATTAATCTACTTCCATATCTTGTACATCAATCTGGAGTCCATACAAGGTTCATATATGTAACTCTGCGTCATCCATTTCCTTATTTATGAAAACGAATACCTATTACAAATGAACGTGATCCCAGAAGGAGGATTTGTAATCGTATGATCGCCGAACCGGAGAATAAAGCAACCTTTTATCAATACCGGCTTCTGAAAAAAAAGGCCATTGCCCGCAGCGTAATCTTTAGCTATCTGTCTTTGCCTGTCATTATGCTTTTGTTTAATCTGTTAGCATTCTCCTGGACCGGCCTCTTCTACTTTATCCTGGCAGGACCGATCACACTATGGATTCATTATGTCATTGCCAGAACCATATTACTGCTGGTCCGTACCTCCTATGCACGTCGTTGGCGCTGGAACCTCAAAATGCCTTGGTTCGGCTATATTCCAGACCAACATTTCAGCTACCGCATGTTCGTCCGGGTCCACCTCAATATGAGCTGGATTGGGCTATGTATCATTACCGTCTGTTTAATATGGTCACCCTTGTCCTTCACCCTATCGTTGATTTTCTGGCATCTGTGGCTGCTTGTACCACGTCTATATGTTGTACTTGTTCTTTCACGCGAACGTAAGGACGGGCTTATCAAATTAAATGAACAAGATGTCTCCTACTACCTGCAATAATTGTTCTTCTATCCTTTACCTATAACCTTGCCTAACGCAATGTATAGTTGAAACCAGTAATACATAAAACGCTAAAGCTCATCCATACCTTCTATTCAAACTGACGCAACCACTCCTATGACACTCTTCCTTGATTACTGCGTCATGCTTCCAAACCTTAAAGGTTATCCACAGTGGATAACCTTTATTTATTTCACCTCTCTTTTTCCCTTATCCACAGCATGGGTATAGTTAAAACGGTTATCCCCAACGCAGTACATCCATTTCCGGTTCTGCCACGTCCTAGCTTGTTGAATACCTTTTCTGATATTGAGTACGTAGTAGGCTCATAATCGACCTCCTTTCGGTATCTTCCCCCCTCTTCTATGTTTACTTGCTCTATAGACGACTGATACCAGCCTCTACAGGTACCTACTATCTTTGCTATCTATGCTCATGTCTCCTGTGTGAGTGCTGAAGCCTGCCTCTCTACAGCTCCTGGTTAAGTTACCTCCAAAAGAAAACCTCCGAACGATTCATTGCTCATCTAATATGATTCATGACAGACAAAAAATAAATACAAAAAGCTCCCGATCAGAGATCGGGAGCTTTACTATCATACGGACCATTACACCGTTAATTGTCGAACCATTACATCAAAACACAACTCATTCAGTCATCATCATCAAGTGATTTTACTGTCGTCTGGGCAGCTTCACTTTTCGGAACCATCACCGTGAAGAAACCATCATGTACAGCTAGATGTACAGTATGCCCTTCTTTAGCAAATACACGTAGGGAACTTGAGTCATTGGAAGTACTCTTGGCTTGCTTTTCTGTCCATCCCCAGCTCTTAATCTCGTCTAGATACACCTCAGGAATACTAGTGCTCTCACTAATACCAGATAGCGTATATCGAACATAATCCATATCCGAATTGTTTTCAGATTGGTCAGATTTATTCGCCACTTTAGGAACCGGGAAACCCTTCTCGTTTACCGCTCCTTCATAAGAAGTCCATGCAGATCCTGCTTCACCGCATCCTACAAGCACGCCTATCAGGCCAAGCAAGAGAAACGAATGAAGAACTAGTCTTCGCCAACTTATCACACACACCCTCCTTTTCACAGCTGCACATTCCAGCTCTGTGGTCAGGTACTTTTAGCATATTTAACATAGTCCTATTATACTGGTTTCGAATGCGTTTTCCGTAACAAAAATGTTACCTTCATTTCAAGACTTTTTTAAGTCATTCATTTACCCTCTTTTGAAAGTCAATCCACCCTCTATTTATATCAGCTTCCAAAGCCAGAATTAAATCCATCTTCAACTAGCTATTCCCTCATTTTTGCTTATAAACACAAATAAAAACCACCACCGAATAACATCGGCAGTGGTTCTTTGCTTGGCGGCGTCCTACTCTCCCAGGACCCTGCGGTCCAAGTACCATCGGCGCTAGAGGGCTTAACGGTCGTGTTCGGGATGGGTACGTGTGG
>NZ_OBQM01000010.1:0-234595 GCF_900221055.1 Paenibacillus sp. RU5M
TTGGTTTCTCAGTACATGCGTGATTCGGGTAACACAGTACTGACAAATATGGACTCCGTAGCTTCCGGTGGTATTGATCCAGATTCCAATCCATCGGGCACACCAGACGGATGGGTTCGTCAGTAACATGAAATGAGCACCTTCTTGTACATTGAGAGGGTGCTTTTTTTGATAAATGAATGAAACTGTCGACAAAGTAATTTCATGAGAAGTTTTTAAATCACCTCAATCCTGACTGTAGTGTTAATGATTCTTTATAGTACTTTCTATCAACTCAATAAGGCTGCTGGAGATGAATCAACTTAGGGCAAGACATGGTCTTTAGGCTGTCCAAACTTTAGCGAACCACATGCCAATCTCTTAAAGTCCCTTATTATAAGGTTATAACTAAGTCATCTACCAAAATAAGTAGTTTTATTTAAGTCCACATTCCATAGCAAGCAATATTGTACCTCTTTGGGTAAGAAAATGTACCCGAAAGGGTACCTACAAAAGATTTACAAAGGAGTATCATTAATAGCGATGATTATATTAATTATGGGAGTGAAAAAGCATGAGGAAAGTAAGAACCTTTAAAAGTGTTATGGCATCAGTATTAGGTGTATCAATGCTGATCAGTCCTTTCTTGTATCCGGAAAAGACAAGTGCAGATTCAGCAAAAACAGTTGACGTAGTTACCGGATATTACACTACATTTGTAAAAGCTAATGATGCTAATTGGTATGGGACCGGGGATAACTCGTTCTATCAGTTGGCTGCAGATGAGCGAACAGATGTGAAGCACTTTGTTAAGTCTGGTTTAGATGACGCGATTGATATCTCAACTGGTCAGAACGTTACATTAGTAGCTAGAAGTGACGGTCACGTTTTGGCTTGGGGGCAGGCATTAGGAAGTTATCGTTTAGGAATTCCATCTCGAACAGAAGATGTAAAGGTACCTACAGTCGTCGAAGGAATCTCGGATGTAAAGAAGGTAGCTGCGGGAGCACAATATTCACTCGCCCTGAAGAATGATGGGACGGTTTGGATTTGGGGAACAATTGGTACAGACACGGATTCGTATGTTCCCCGAAAAGTAGAAGGTTTGACTAATGTCACTCATATTGAAGCCGGATATAAGACTGCATATGCGATAACAAGCGATGGTAGTCTATGGGCTTGGGGAAACAACAGTTTTGGTCAGATCGGGGATGGCGATACAACCATTACACGTAAAACACCAGTTAAAGTGTTGTCTAATGTAAAAAAAGTAGTTAGTACAGAGTTTACTACCCTTGCACTTAAAAACGATGGAACAGCTTGGGGTTGGGGGAGAACTTCTAATGGTTCTACAGGTTATGGAAATGCAAAAATAGGTGGTACCGTAATTGAGAATACATACTCGGCTCATAAATATGGTACTTTGGATGATGGTTATGATGCTCAGATAAACGACATTGTTGATATCGCTTTGGGTTTTCGAGCATCACTTATTGTTCGGGCAGATGGAACTGTATGGGGAGCTGGAACGAACTCATCGGGAGAACTTGGATTGCCTAGCGTTACGTCTACAAATCCTAGACCAGTTAAAGTTAACAATTTAACAAATGTTTCAAACATCTTTATGGGTGCGTTTCATGCTCTTGCCATTGACACTAATGGAGATACTTGGGGATGGGGAGATAGTTCTAAAGGCCAGCTTGGTTTTTCAAAGACAGGAATTAACCAACAAGCAGCACTATTGAATATCACAAACGCACCTCTTATGGGCCCGGAAATTATATCTTCAGGGATTCAACAGAATGAAATGAAAATTACGATAAATAATCCAGCCTATGTCCTTCCACTCATTCTTGAATATCGCTTAAATGATGGGGAATGGATCATTATTAATTCAGGTTCCAGCATCAATATCAAAGAGAATGGCCTACTTGAAGCAAAAGTTACGGATACTTTAGGTCAAAGTAAAACAAGTACTTATCAAGTAAAAGGACTTAACGTAAAGCCTTCTAAACCTTTACTTGAATCACAATTTACGAACAACGAAATGAATGTGAAATTTAGCAGTCCAAAATCCGCTGATACGCTAAAACTTGAATACCGTTTTAAAAGCGGAGCATGGAATACTGTAACATCGGGATCGACGATTACTTTTAAGGATAATGGATTAATCGAAGCAAGAGTAACAAATGAGTCAAATCTCTCTTCTGATGTAGCCGAACTGGCCATCAACTCTATTGATACATCGATTCCAGGCAGCCCAACATTTACAGTGAATAATGATAGTGATCGTGATGGAAGTGTCGTTATCATAATTAATTATCCTAGTGATGCAACGATCAAAGAATACAAAAATAGTACAGATTCAACGTGGACCACATACACGACAACGGGCGGTCTATATTACACGAGTGATCGAATTATCGAGGCACGTGCAAAGAATAAATTTGGTGTCACATCAGCAGTATCAACATATGCTATCGATTATCTACAAAAAGAAAAAAACAATTCGATTGGTTATAACAAAGTGTATGTTGCCGAAGTCATGAAAGATCAAGCAAATTTAGATGAAGCAAGAGCAGTAGTTAAGGGGCTTATCCCCCTTGATGAGCACTATCGCATCGACTTCGAGAGACGATTAGACGCTCTTCAAGACCTTATTAATCAAAAAGATCCTGCTTACCAACAAAAAGTACAACTGGCGACAGAGGCTGTCATTAAAGCTGAGAAATCTCTGGTTCAGGCTGATTTGGATGCAGCTCGATTGTTGGTTAATGCTCTAAAAGGAAATGATAAAATCAATCTGACTACACGTTTGGATGCTGTCCAAATATTGATTGATGCAGAAGTAGTTTATGTAAAACAATTAAAAGAGGCTACTGATGCAGTTGTTAAAGCAGAAGGATCTAAATTGCAAGTTGATGTGAATGCAGCAAGAACCTTAGTACAATCCTTGCGTATTGTAGATAAATCTTCACTTTCTGTCCGATTGGACATTATACAAAACTATATTGATGAAGAAACAAGTTATATTAGACAATTGAATCAAGCGGTTATTGCTGTTGAGAAAGCAGAAGGGTCTAGATTACAAATCGATGTGAATGCAGCAAGATCGCTAGTAGCAGGTTTGCGTGATACTGATCAAACTGCACTTACTGCCCGTCTAGATATTGTCCAATCTGATATTGATGCATCCGAGGGCGGTTACACCAAACAAGTGGAAGAAGCTATCGCAGCTGTTGTCAAAGCAGAGACATCCAAGACACAGCAATACGTAGACAGTGCTAAAACTCTGGTACAAGCACTACGTGCTTCGGATCAAACAGCTCTAATGAATCGTTTGAATGCAGTGCAAAATTGGATTGATTCTGAGGCATTGTATATCGAACAATTGAATAAAGCGACAGAAGCTGTAGTTAAAGCAGAAACATCCAAGACACAAACAGATGTTAACGATGCAAGAAATTTGGTTAAAGCTCTTCGTGAAAGTGATAAATTATTGCTTAACGGACGTCTAGACCTGGTGCAAGTATTAATTGACTCAGATTCAAATTATACAAAACAAGTTGAAGCAGCGACCACTGCTGTAGTTAAAGCAGAGTCAACCAAATCCCAAACCGACCTTGATACAGCGAGAGACTTGGTTAGCAAACTCAAAGATAAAGATCAAGAAATTCTCAACGATCGTCTTGATGCACTGCAAGATATTTTGAACGATGCATACGATCAAAAGTTAAAGGATGCTACGGCCGCTGTTGAAAAAGCCGAAAAATCGTTATCTCAATCGGATGTGACTGTAGCAAGAGCTTTAATTAAAGATCTCAACACTTATGATAAGGCTTTGCTTGGATCACGTCTGGATGTTGTCCAGGATCTAATTGATTCAAATCAAAACTATCAAGATAGACTAGATGCAGCTATACTGGCAGTGAAGAAAGCGGAAACGTCTGTGAATCAGGATGATTTGGACGATGCGCGTGAACTTGTTAATATACTGAATCCGGATGACCAAACTGATCTACATCTCCGGTTAGATGCACTGCAAGTTAAAATTGATGAGCGAGATGCATACCTGAATTTACTTGCTGAAGCATCGAACTCTGTTAGAATCGCAGAACTTTCCAGAGATCAGGCGGATGTAGATGCTGCTCGAACTCAGGTGGCTCAGTTGAAAAATGAAGATCAGCAAAAATTGAACTTGCGATTGGACAGTGTTCAATCCATTATTGACCTCAATCGTAATCTGCAGCCAGCAAAGGAAGCAGTCTTCCATGCAGAGACAACTCAAACGCAAGTGGATGTAGATAAAGCGAAAGAATTGGTAGAAAAGCTTAGAGAAGGTGCTTGGAAAGCTTACCTGCTTGATATTTTGAATGAGCTCCAATCAACAATTACTGATGTTGGTAAGAGTGTAAGTCAGTTTGATGCAGCTAAGACAAAATTGTCTGATGCAGAATTAAGTAAGAAACAAGCAGATCTGACCAAAGCGAAATCAGCAATTGACGCTTTGCCGGCAAGTAATCTGAAAAATGAACTTACAGAGCGGTTTACTAAGGTGCAAGCAGAAGTGAATTTGACGAAGGCTGTGCAAAATGCGAGCTTGGCTGTTACACGAGCTACAAGCGCAAAAACGTTGGAATCTTATAACGCTGCAATTGCATTAGTAAATCCACTTCCAGAATCATCGAAATCTGATTTAGTTACTAAACTTGAAACACTCAAGTTAAAAATTGATAGTGCTCGATCAGAAGAAACAGAGGTTCTTAATGCCGAAACACTAGTCGAATTTGCTGAAAGTAGTCTGCTTGAAAACGACTATGAACAAGCAGCTTTAGCAGTTAGTCAACTGAAAACAAGTTCAAGTAAAACAAAACTGAATAAAAGAATTACCGTGTTAAAAAATGGTTTGATCAAAGAAAACCTGGTATTAACCAAATTTGAAGTGACCGCACAGACTAAGAATACGAACACCCTAACATGGACTAAAGTAGATGGAGCAACTGGATACAAACTTGAACGTATGCTCAATGGGGTTGTAATCAAGACGTTTACATTGACCACTCAGAAATCTTATAAAGACGTAGGATTGGAACTGAACACTGAGTACACTTACAGACTCACCCCTAAGGCCGGTTCAATTTTAGGGGAGGCTAAACAAATTATTGCACCTAAATTTACTGTAGAATTACCAGCAGCACCTAGTTTGGTAGAGGCATTTGTTGATGAAGATGGAATCTTACATGTAACAGGTACAGGACAGGGAACTAATCCACTATACTTTGTAGTTCAAAATGAAAAGGGAATTCAACAAACAAGAGCTGGAATTATTGATGGTGAAGAAAAAGCTTATATCTTTAACACTGCCGGTGTCTACACAGTGAAAATTGAAGCCTACAACACATCCAGCAAAGTTTCTTCTTATTCTGAGACGAAAAGTGTAACTGTAACTGCTTCTATGGTTGAGCCACCAACTGCCGAAGATGCTATTTATTCTGTGAAAACAGAAGGCGAATATATTGTATTTAATGCATCTGTAGCGAACAATGTGGACGGGGCAGCACAAAAATTCACATTCGAAATTCGAGATCCAGATGATAAGCGTATAAATTATGGAACAGGTAAGCTGGTTGAGGATCGAATTGTATATACATTTAAACGAAATGTTAGTACTGCCGGTCCTGGAACTTATAGTTTAATCATTAAAGGTAAGAGAGGTTCTACTTTCGGTACGCCTTCAACGTTTGAATTGCAAGTTCAATAATTTTCTATTGAGAGAAGTACTCTAATTATAAGAGTACTTCTTTCTTTTTTTGTAAACGAACGAAATCAAATTTGTAATTCATGATTTACACTATAAGGGGGATCAAGTAAAATGAGAGTAGCGATTGTTTAGGAGAATCAATCATCAGGAGGATAATAATGAATATGAGAAAAATAGGATTAATGATTACCTTGGTATCTGCTCTAATAGCGACCACTGCATGTTCCGCTCAAGATATAAAGGAGCAATTAATTAAGAATGATCCACCTATAAAGGTGTTGATTGGTGGTAAAACGTATGATTTTAAAGATTCAAAACCATTTAAAGTAGGAGAAACCACCATGGTGCCAGTGAGAAAAATATTAGAGCCTCTTGGGGCATCACTAGAGTACAATGACTTGACAATGGATGCACTAATTAAGGTAGAAGGAAAACAAATTATAATTCATACCGGTTCAGGTATTGAAAAGAACGATGGCTCCAATTATGTGCTCGTTGACGGAGAACGGAAGGATATGGGGGCGCCAGCTCTTCTAATCAATAAGGAGACCTTTGTACCTGTTTCCTTCGTTGAGACGATCGGTGGGGCAGTAGAGTGGGTTTCAATGGGACAAACCGTCAATATGAGTCTTCCACAGAACGTCAACTTCAACACAAACATTTATACGCGGATTTTTTTAAATGATGGTTGGAAGATCCCCGGTAATAGTGGCATTAAATTATCCTGGGGAACGAAGTACATTGGAGAAGTGAATTTGACGAATGACTTACCCCATGGCCAAGGCACTTTGTATTCTTCTAAATTAAATCTGCTCTATAGTGGCCAATGGAAAAATGGCCTTCCGGATGGTGAAGGTATGATTAGTATCTCTGAAGCAGACAGAGTCGTACTGAAAGGGAGTTTCGAATCCGGAGTATTAATTAAAGGCGCACTAACTCAGTCCGATTCTACTTTTTATGAAGGTGATTTTGGGCACCAGAGACTGAATGAGGGAAAACTGAAACTACCTGATAAATTAGTGTTCAAGGGCCGTTTCACTAAAGATCAAAAATCTGCAGTTGGGATGATTTATAACGCATCAGGTCAAGTAATATATAAGGGTAAAGTATCATTTGATGGGGTCTTAATTATAAACCAGTTCTCTTATCAGAAGATATCTGGGTAGAATCAGCAGGAATTTCTCCCTTTTTCGTGTAACTTTTTGCTGGTTATTTGCGAGAAGGGGGGATGAACTGTATGTGAGAAGACCATTACAAGCCATAAACCTACGCAGTATATAAATACCGCGTAGGTTTATTATGATTCAAACAAGCAGAAAAAGGGATATCATACACCTCCTGTACCCTAATATCAATCCCAAATTTAGATCAATATAGAATACTGAAGTGAGGTTACCCAATGAATATATATACGACAACTAGTCTACTACTTGTGATAATTCTACTGAGTGGATGTACTGTAAAGGGACCGTTATCTAAGTTTGCAGAAGGGCAGAGCACTCAGACACCATCTGAACAGGAACCAATTGTAAAAGAACAGGTAACCACCTCAAAGGATGAAGAGATCCAAGAAGAAATACATGCTCCACAGGTAACCCTCAAAACTTTAGATGAGATCGGCATTGAAGTGGCCACTTTTCTCAGAAATGTCGATTACACGAAAGAAAAGCCATTTTCTACTCCTAAACTGAAGTACCTTTCACCGGGAATGCTTGCTCAGTTAGATAAAGATAAGAATCATCAGATCCAGATTGCCACCTTGAAAAAGAGAAAAATTGAAGTGCAAAACCTAAAGGTTATTAAATCATCTGTCAACATAGAAGATACTACAGCTTCAATTCGAATTCGTGGATCTGAAAAGGGAACAGAACTAGGGAAAGATTTTAAACGTGGTCTTCAAATTTCAGTAAGTTTTTTTAGAGAAAGTACAGAACAATGGGTAGTATCTGATATTGTGTTTACGAACTTTTGACAGATTTCTGAGACTCCCCTTAGTGGATCAGGTAGCAATACTATCGAACCGAGATAAGATCTTATATCTAAATTGGAAGCATAGTTTAAGCAAATGGAAAACTGTGGGTTAAGTCGCAACCCAATGACCGCCAGGCGAGGAGGAAGAAGAATGAGACTTAACCCATAACCGGATCAGACGTTTACCCATAAGTATGTCAGAAAATGCTTAGAATTTTGGTGCTTTAGTTATATCTTAAATGTATTTTGAAGCATAAGTTTGCCATAAGTCGAACTTGGAAGCATAAAGTTGCCGAGAGTCACCATTAGGACGACTTATCATTAAACTAACGGGCAGTAATCTGAATAACTTCCTTTTGAAAAAAACGAATATCTCCAGTATTATCTTATTGTTAGATATATTTTCTATTGGAGGATGATAACTACAATGTCTATTCACGACTATTTGGATCAACATCTAAAACAACAATGGAACATGGTACGTTTAAAAACTCTTGTAGGTACGCCTTTTTTACAAGGTATAGGTGATGAACTTGAAGCCTTAGTAAATAAACAATTCTCTCTCAAGGAACTACAAGTTGGCTATTTAGAGGCCAAGAGTATACCTAACATAACAAAAAATGATGATATCGTGGCTGCCTTTATCTTTAATATGAGCCATCCTGTATAAGTATGTATGTTCTAATATTCCTTATTGACTTTTAATTGAACTAACGAGAAACGATAAGCTCAATAAATTCAAATGAAGTCAATCGTAATAGTGGTTGGCTTCTTTGACTTTAAATTTTTCATTTAAACTATAATTTAAACTTCCTTTTGATTCAAATTGTACATTGTAGAGGTGTTACTTCCCGCAACCGATATTTTAGTGTTTTTTCATTCATAAAGGTCCTAAAACGGGTACTTTGTACACATTTTCAAAGTGGAATAGGAATGTGTGTTTCTAGATGCTTGAATTGGAAGCATAAGCTTGTCAAATGGCAAACTTATGGGTTAAGTCTCAAAGAAGAATGTAAACAGGAAAATATATTCATGTATATCTTGAAGTACAAATGCTAGACTGTTATAATTGATTTCAAGAGAAATGAGTACATTTTCAATGTTTCACTTATTTCACTAATATGCATTTGTATAGCAAAAATCCCCTTTGCTGTAACAAAGAGGATTCTGCATGCATACATAGTATGAAGTTATGTCTTAATTATACAATTACAATAGACTTATTTCAACTTCATGTATAGCATTCCAGAGGCTATATTAGCTGCGTTAAATAATACTTTGCTTAGCATGCATACTCTACTTCTTAGAACTAATCCTTTCTGTGGATAGGACTTGTCAGATGTGGATCTAGCGACAATCAGTCCTTTTCTTTGGATAATGACGACCGCTGCACATGCTATTTAGCGCGTGCGGCTTTTTATATTAAATAAAAAAATACATAAAAAAAACCCGACCTAATTCTAAAGAGGATGAGTTTTGAGCGACCACCTCATTTAGAATTCCACTGGCAGGTTTTTGTAAGGAAACGAATTTAATTGTGATTATTATATCATATTTTTTTCAATTATCCAAGCAAAAGCTTTATTTTATTACGCCAAATAAAAGGTTCGGGGTACAAAAGGAGCCCGACAAATTTGAAACATTCTATAGAACTATTTAAAGCTGCAAATACCACGTACGACACCCCAAATAAGATACAGTTTAAATTGTTGTTAGGCTCTGTTGCTGCATACAATGGAGAAATTCCCCTCACTCGTAATGAGATTAAAGATCGACTTTCCATATCTATTTCTGCCCTGAAGCGTATCCTGGCCGAGTCAAAATATACCGGTGAAATCTACGAGAAAGACGGTAGGTTATTTGTTAATCCTACAACTGTGATTGATTTCAACGCTGAAACATCCAACTCTTATGTTAAACACTTTAAATTTCTGTCTACAACAGAATTTAAAGAAGAAGATCGTCGCGTTCAACGATTCGTTTTAGACATGCTATGCCAACATGTATATCTAAAAGATAGAAAATATGTAACGTACCTTAAAAACCTAATCACTTCCGGATCGCGTGAGTTTGGAACATTTAATATCCGGACTGTAGGTGAGATGAAACAAATTATTGAAAAAGCAGGGAAGTACCTGGATCTGCAGCTCGAGTGTCGGAATACGAAAGACTGGTTAGTTATTGTTCATGGTTTAAAGCCGGAGTATGAAATATTAGGCTCGTATGATAGTGAAGGAGCTATGCTTTGGGTTTCACAAAAGTTGTACGCTGCCGGGTTTGTGGTTGAAGTAATCGAAAAAAGCGTTAAGAACCAGTTGGCTAAAGTAATGGAATACTATTATTCTCAACTCGGATATGAATTGGCTTATAAAGTATTTGTGGGTGCGCTTGATGATCTATTGTATTCCTCTGCTTTCCACTCCATGGTATACGCAAATATAGAGAACGATAAACAACTTAATGAGATTTCAGCTTACTTCCGCCATGTAGCGGAAGCATCCGAGCGTTTTGTCGCTCTAGGTCTTGCTTTAGATTATGAAAAACTAAACAATATCATTGACGATGTTACTCGTATTGCAGTTGATGAGGGCAGTGAACCTTCTACTATACAAGAATTACAGCAAGCCAAGATATTGAAAGACTCTCTAAAATTAAAAATCTCTGCATTTGAAACACTTTGGATCAACAATCACCAAAAGGGGAATCACTATCTGTTCGATCATCAAAAAGATAACCAGGTAGCCCTTCGTTATATGAAGGATTTACAAAGTCTGTTGTATGAATATTGGGTAGTATCCAAATGATTACGTGTCAATTAAATACAATCGATTAACGCCATCATTTAATTTAAAAATAACTCTTAGTTTTCCCAAATTTCAAAATGTGTACCTGGTGAATCTCTTTTTATGCCTATAGAGGTTGTGGATAACGAGAAATATGATGTGCAAAATAATTTTAGTTATCTTTATAAAGAAGAATTCCTTCTTGAGTGATATTCTAGCCATCCAGATGCTGAGTTAGAGCCTATTTATTCTGATAAGCTCTTTTTGGATATGCAGTATTTTGACGTAGTAAAGGATAGTTTACTTTGTGAATTAAAATGCGGTGTCCGCCTTAAAACCATGTGTATCAAGGACTTGAACGCATTCTATTTTACGCCTAATGGTATTGATCTATTGTATTAATCTATTATATTAAGTTATGGAGTTAATTATGGTATTCGTTAATTAATTGAGATATCATCTCCAAATACCCTCCTCCACAAAAATAATATTAACTTTATAAATTCTCTTTCAAAATTCAAAGAATCGTTTCAGTCAACTATTGGGAGGAACACGAATGCTTTTTGCAGTTTGTTCAGTCATCATTATTTTCATGATTCTAGTGTTTACACATGAGTTCGGCCATTTATTCGCTGCTAAGTTTAACAATGTGAATTGTCCTGAATTTTCTGTTGGGATGGGACCAAAACTGTTCTCGATCAAAGTAAATAAAACGGCTTATAATTTTAGACTGTTTCCTATTGGTGGGTATGTCCGGATGGCAGGGGATGATGAAACCTACTACTTAGTGGAGAGGGATATGTATATCGTCGTAAAAGATGAGAAGATATTATCCATTGAGGAAAATGAGGTCCTTAATAGCTCCTATGTCACCATAAAATCAATCGATTATATCCATAGAAAAATCACGTATAGCATAAATGATAAGATATGTAGTCTGCTGCTTCATGAGGATGCATTTGTAATGTTAAAATCTAAGAAAAAAATCTACATTTCTCCCTATAATTCAATGCTAGCTAGTAAGAAACCATTGCAAAAATCAGCTATTCTCTTAGCTGGGCCTTTTGCCAATATTGCCATGGCTCTCATCATACTTCTTAGTGTCAATCTTATTCATGGGGTACCTAGTTCAGACGCAGTCATTGGTACAGTTAATTCAGATACAAGTGTTCTCAAGCCAGGTGATCAGATTATCTCTGTTAATGATAACAGGATAGAGAACTGGAATGAGCTAAGATTGATTCTAAATTTTAGATCAGAAAAAAATCAAGAAATCGCAATCCGTAGAGGTGAGGAATACCTCAATGTTCAAGTAGAAGATTCGATCATGTTGTCTCCAATGATAAGCAGAAACATCGGCAGTGTTCTTACCGCCACGTACCAAGATACATTACATTACTCTACTATTCTGATTAAAGGATTAAGAGATATCCTTACTGGGGAAGAGTCTTTGAAGAATCTTTCCGGACCCGCCGGTGTCATGAAGCAAACCTATGATATTGCTAATACTTCAACTTTTCACAATCTCATCATCTGGGCGTCTATCATGAATTTAAATGTTGCCATCTTTAACTTGCTGCCGATACCGGCACTGGATGGCGGGAGATTACTCGTAATCATTATCGGAGTAATCCGAAGAAAGCAAATAGCTCCAGAAAAAGAGGGTTTGATTCATTTGGTTGGGTTTACTTTCATGATCGGCCTGACAATCCTTGCAACGTGGAATGATTTGGTCAAATTCTTTCACTAGCCACCAACTGAATTTGTCATTATTTAATTCTCATATATGCTACATCTATGAACTTTGTTTTAGACAAACCTTTTGAAGGAGAGAAGTAAGACGCTATAAATAAAATTTAGTACATGGCATGATATATCAATTAAAAGAAAGAAGTGTATTTTCAAATGAGCAAAAATCAATTAGTTGTAATTAAATGGCTGTCCACTACTGGACAAAATTTTTTATCAGACATTGTTGAACTGGAGGGCGCTTTTGATGGTGTTCCGGAAGATGTGGCAGAAGCCTTTGCCACGCTTTCAGACAGGGAAAAAATCGAAGTGATCCAAAAGGCTGCAAATAATTTACTTTATCAGTAACACAGGAACAACAATCGCTAACAATTTTATAATACTGAATTTTAAAATACTGAAGGACTGGTGATAACATTGAATATTACTTTATGCGTAAATAACAATAAACCAACTGAGATCCAACGGATGGTACTAACAACCCCCGAAGTTTTCCAAACGACGCGTAACGAGTACCAATCTGTTCCTGAATCGTTGGTGGCTACGGTCCATATGGATCAGCATCAATCGAAAGAAGAGGCTGAAAAAATTGCTGTTGTAATGGCAGCAGCGCCTGAGCTTTACCATGCCTTAAGAATGCTCCATAACTTATTGGATTTTTCTTCTTCAGATCCCTTGGAGACATTAAGTGGATTATCGGAGGTTGAAATCAGCCGTGCATTTAGTATAAGCAAAGATGCTTTAGACAAAGCATCCGCATTCACTAATTAATGTATAGCTGGTTAATGAGTACCGACCAGCGAATGTTTTAAGTATCTTGGGCTCACTGCCAACTATCTAAGTTGGAGATGAGATTAAGTTCTCATCAAATATAATACGGAGATCAGCACTTCTGATGTTATCATATCATCAGAAGGAGACTGGTTATGGAAATCTTAGATAATCTGAATCATTATAAAATTGTTTTTTCCCATGAAAGTGTCTTAATTGGAAATCTAAAAAGCGTACAAGTTACGTTTAAGTTGATTAATGGCCGTTTTACGACTTTAAAAGTTACGATCAATCGTGGTCTAAAAAAAGTACTATATATTGTTGCTCCGAAAAACTTATCGAAGGACGATGTTCAAGAGATCGGCTTGCAAGAATGGATCGTTGAGCATTATACAGGATTGCAAGATCGATTGGTTAAACCAGTGCTGCAGTATTTCATTGAAGGCGAATGGACTCTTCTCTGTTGTTTTCCATACGGCGACTTATCCAGCGCCCGTACTCAGATAAGAAATATGACTGAAGAAATTCAGAATGTACCATTGAAGCCTGATCTCGCGATCTATGGAGACATGTCATTTCTCTTCAAGAATGATCCGACCAACGTAGCTCAAATTGAGTTTTATACATTTAATGAGTTTATTAGCTACAATGAATTAACTAATGAAACAGATAACGGTACACACTATGCGCAGTTTTATAGAAGATTACGTACGATTTCTCAAGTAGCGATTGCACATAAGGTTAGTCCGACCTTTGTACGGAAAAATGGTCAACCTTTATTCTTTGAGAAAGAGCACTTCATTGAGCGCGTTCAGATATCAAAACGCACATACCTGGGTTCCGAGTTTGACAACAAAAATGTTATCCTTTGCAGCTTTCATTCTCATGATGTTCATCAGACTCAACATGCCGATGTTGTACTTTACAGTATAATCAGCGACGGATATATGTTTGAACAATATATGGTTTATTTGAATCCAGAGATTACATACATCCCTATCGCGGAAGTAAACGCTGATCTAATCGATCATTTTACGACAATGCTAGATCTACAAAAATACGAAATCCGTTTATCCTTTAAAACAAATTCTTTTCAGGCCTCTAGAGAGACCGGCACATACCTTCTACCTCAGATTTCAAATCAATCTGGCGGGGAGGTTCTCTAGATGCGGAACAGAAAAGGAAATCTAGAAAGGATGTTCTTATATCTTAAGAACGTCTCGGCGTATTTCATAACAGTAATCTTATGCTGCACATTGTTTGGCCTTCAGATTCCATGGGTTTCCATGATTCTACTTGGGATCGTGTTTATAGTGTGTATCGAGTTGCACCAACTGGTTAAGAGGATCAAACTAAAAAGAATAAAAGAACGGCCACACAAAGAAGACTCTCTATGATTCAGTGGGAGTCTTTTTTTTTTGCTTACTACTGCTGTGCAGACTACCATTTCAAATCAATGTAATATACAATTAAATTAAGTGTAAATCATAAATTACACCAAACTACCCCAATAAGGCGTTTGGAGAGACTCTCAGGATATGACCTGGAGTTTCTTCGAACGCCTTTTCTATTGAAATTAGGAGGAAAAAACATGTCTTCAGCTGCAGCTACAGTTAACAATCGAGGTACCGCCAGTTTAATGGATCATAGAGCATTAAGACCGGTGATGGGAAAAGGAGGGTTTATCCTTGGAAAGAATGTAATCATGTCTAAAAAACTCTCATATGAACATCTGGCATTAATCGGTCCGACCGGATCTGGTAAATCAAGTACATTCTTTATACCTAACCTTCTAGATTTAGATTTGGGAGTTTCAGCGGTCGTTACAGATCCCAAAGGAGAATTGTATTGGAAAACAGGTCCCGAACTAAGGCGACGTGGATTCGATACCATCCGGTTATCTCCTTTTGAAAATCACTTCCCAGGGTACAACCCGTTATCTGTGGCCAAGGATTACGCAGAAATCAAAGAAATTGCGCAACTCATCCTAATGAACGGCGGACTTGCATTTGAGATCCAAGGAAAAAGCGGCGGGGATTCTACTTGGCTTAACATGTCCCTACCTCTATTAGTCGCGGCATTCCTCTATGTGAAATATAGAAATCCAGAGTGTCCTCGAATTGGTGATGCCATGGATATCATTCTCTTTATGGATATGGAAGAGATGGAGACACTATTCAATGATTACAAATTAGCAAGACGAGAATATGCGCTGTTCAAACAAGCAGCCGGCTCAGATAAGATCTTAGCTAGTATTAAGGTAACGATTGCTACAAACATGCAATTGTTCATGGATGACCGGGTAGTCCACTTTGCGCAACGAAATGATATTCAGCCGAAACATTTACGATATGGATTAAACAATGACAACAAAAAACCAGTTGTCCTGTTTGTTTCAGTACCTGAAACGAAATCCCTTTACGCTGCTCCGCTCATGGCCGTACTTTACCAGCAACTACTCCAGCGTCTTCAAGATATTACAGATGGGTTCCCCGTACTATTCTTTTTAGATGAGTTTGCCAACTTAGGTATCATTCCGATTATTGATACGGTTGCAGCAACAGCACGTTCCAGACGCATGGGGTTAGCTTTAGGCATCCAAGGTATTGAACAATTAAGTCAAAAATATGGAGAAGATAAGGCAGCCAATCTCTTAAATAACCTGAAGACTAAGATATTCCTTTCGGGCCTATCCCAAGTTTCTTGTGAGTACGCCTCATGGTTCTGTGGAACCTCAACAATAAAAATAGAAACCATTTCTACCGCTTTCCTTGCTATGATACCAGACAAAAAAACGATTACATCAGCTGAGCGAGATGCAGTCACATCAGATGAAGTGAGACGTCTTGACCCTAGAAAGGCACTCGTTATTTCAGACTATCTGAATGCAGCAACCGTAGATAAAATCTTCTATTATGAAGAAGACAAATATACCAAAAGAGTACGTGATGGAGACCCCGATTTTTCTACTGAGTTTGAGGATCTTAGAGTTCATTATGGAATCTCCGAAGATGAAAAATTTGATGCTGATCCATTCAATTAAACTCATAAATACTAGTGAAGGGAGGTACAGCCATTGGCAATATCCTTAAGAGACTACCAGAATGAAGCATCCTCTATCGTTTTCGAGAAACTTGCTGCAGGCGTAAAGAGACAACTTATTGTTCTCCCAACTGGAGCGGGTAAGACAATCGTTGCTGCGGCCGTCTCAAAACTATTCAAAGAAACATTTGATATAAACCGACCTATTATTTTCATTGCTCATCGAGACGAACTACTAAAGCAAACAGCGAGTAAAATGAGCCTAGTTTGGAAGGATGTACGTGTTGGCAGGGTTAAAGGCGCCGACAACGAGCAAGAAGTCGATGTCATTGTCGCATCTACTCAAACTTTGGTCCGCGGCAGGCAGATGGTTAGACCTTCGCTTGTTATTTATGATGAGGCACATCATAGCGTCTCTAAGGGTTCATACAAGGTGTTAGAGACCTTAGGCTGCTTTGAAGAAGATGGTCCGCCATTACTCGGAATAACCGCGACCCCAAACAGACTTGACCGGCAAGCATTAGGCCAAGTGTATGAGGAGATTGTATATGAAAAAACGATCTTGGATCTCATACTATCCAAGTATCTCTGTGACATCAGAGGAAAAAAGATTGTTGCAGATGAACTCAATCTGGATTCAGTACAAACACTTGCTGGTGATTTTAACGAAAAACAACTGGGTGAGCAAATGGGCCAGGAAAGTGTTATCGATACAATAGTCCAGGCGTATTTAGAACATGGCGAAGAGAGGAAAACGATTATCTTTGCTGTAAATGTAAAACAAACCTACGAAATTTCCGATCGCTTATCTTCTTATGGTGTGAAGGCTGCCGGCATCGATGGTTCATTGCCTGAAGAGACTCGCGATCAATTGCTTGCGGATTTTTCTCAAGGCATTCTACAAGTCATGGTGAATTGTATGATCCTAACGGAAGGCTTTGACGAACCGAGTGTAAGTTGTATTATGATGGCGAGACCCACTAAAAGTGAGAGCTTATATACCCAGTGCATTGGACGGGGGACCCGATTATATCCGGATAAAGTCGATTGCCTTGTTCTTGACATTGTTGGCGTTTCAGAGAAACACTCTTTAATGACACTTAGTGATCTTTTTCCTCCTGGGCGAATAGAGGATGATGAGGAAATCGATGAAGATATCCTAAAAGACGAAATGTTAGAGGATGGGGAATCCGTACTTGAATTTCAGGAGCGCCTGCATCAAATTGCCTTTGAACATGGCAAGAAAATGCATGAGATTAATCTTTTCTCCACAAAGACAATCTACTTATGGAACTCTATCTCCGGTAGTGCTTACTACATTAGCATTGGCAAAAAGCAATATTGTTACTTAATTAAAGACGATACTCACTGGTGGATTTTATTTGAACACACAAATAAGCGGCTGTATCCATTACATGATGAAGCTTTATCTCTAGAATACGCACAAGGTATTGCTGAAAGCTTTTTGCAGACAATCAGTACCAAGATTATTTATAAGGAAGCTCGGTGGAGACATCATCCAATGAGTCCAGCTCAGCGTTCGCAGCTCGATAAAAATGCTATTGCATATGATGACACATGGACAAAAGGGCAGGCATCCGATGTACTTAACAGTATTTTTGGAGAAAGAATTGCAACTAAAGTCATTGATAGATTTAATGGGGAACTATACCGTAGCATGTTATCAAATCAATATGTGCGTGATAAAATTTATCAGGATCTATCGAAAATTCAGAAAGAGATCAATTAACGATGAAAAATATCGTCCTAAAGCATTGATCAACAGCTGCTCACTTGAGTCTGTGGTGAATTAACTGATAAAGGATTCATTCAGTTCCCTAAGCAAAGCTTCTCCCCACTTTAGGGCAGAAATTGGACGCATAAGATTGTCTGTCGTGATTCCCCAATCGAACGCAAAAAGAAGCCAGTAGACAGCCGCCTAATTAGTCGGCTGTCTTTCCTTTAATGTACTATTATTTAGTTTTAATGCTACCTTGCCTCAGTCAGGCGTAACTGTGAGGATGGCCCCAGTGGGATACTCTGAGTTAGATACACCGAACGCAATCTCCAAAGGTGTCGCACTGTTATATTTCAATCCGCCCAATAATAGAAAATGTTCACAAAAATGACATTTACATTTCGTGTAAAATAATGTTATATTATGTATGTTCTCTTATTTACATATTTAAGATGAATAGTAAATAGAAAGGAGTTATCTAATATTTTGCATATCTAAATCCAACTAAAAAGGAGACTTTAAAATGTTAAAAAAATTTATTGCTGTTTCTTTAGTCGCTGCAATGGCACTTCCGGTAACTGGAGCTTTTGCATCGGATAACCCAACGGATAGAGTTACACCTAACATCCAAAATACGCTTGATTCAAATATAACAGTTGCACCAGGAAAAGACGAAGTCAGCATTTTGGCTTATACATGGACAGTCAAAACAACAGCAAATATTAGAGCAACCGCATCGCCAACGGGAGCACATGTGCTCACTGTATATGCGGGCACTCAATTATTTGGTCAACATGGTGGTGAAGTTAAAGTTGTAAATGGAGAAAAATGGGTCTATGTTTGGAACAGTGCAAACGTAGCGGGATGGATCTTGCTCTCAGCTCTCGAAGAGACTGGTTAATGATCATTGGTAATATGAATTTCTAATTGTATATCATATTTGCTCAACAAGAATTACATACATCACTAAAAAAGATCCTTTCGCGATGTAATTGACGATCGGATCTTTTTTAACTAAAATGTGTCCGTGCTTAACTTATTCTTGGTGTTGGAATAGATTGTATCCAAAATAAAATTGATCTCTCTTGAGCCGTCGTAACTCCGATCTTTGACCTCACCATCCTTCTTGTCGTTATAATAGAATCTCCTCCGGTGGTGGAATACGGTTGATTGATCCGATGATCTAACTTCCTAATTTGCAATATACAAAACAAGCATCTTAAAAAAGTTCACCCTCCTATAAATCCGCACATAGATTTCCCTCTTATTTTCTACAACTAATGAACCATAATTAGAATATATTTGTATGAAAACCAATTATTTCGCAACTTTTAAGGGAGTTATAGCGTTATATTTATGAAAAGGATATTATAGGTAATTTTGTTCCTCCAAGAATATTCACTTTTCAACAAAAAGACCCTTATATATCGGGATAATTACATATACTTCAATTTAAACGGATTCACAGGATAAAAATGTATATCAATAGAATGTTGTCACAATTGAGTAGGTAGTACATCCTGCTTATAGAACTAACTTGAGGGTCACAGGAGGTGATTGGTTTTCCCCAATAAACTTGATATCTTTGAATTTCATAGCATCAGTTCAATTGTCTTTTGAATTAATTTGTTTACGCAACAGGTTGTTTTCCTGTGAATCCTTTTCATAAATGAAAATCATATTGTAACCTTGTCATGCAGTTGAAAGATTAGTAATACGTAAATTAAAACCGAGGTGTAAAATGAAAAAAACTATAATGATGTTGTTATTTAGTGCACTGCTACTCTTTCTAATACCCATGCACACTCATGCGGCTACAAATCAAACTAAAATTATTTTAGATGGCCAGGATCTAGTTTTACCTAACGATGTTGAAATCGTTAATGTTCGGAACAATATTATGATTCCAATTCGAGTAGTCGCTGAGAATTTAAAATTCAAGGTGAATTGGGACCAAAAAACACAAAATGTGGATATTCAAGAAGGTTCTAATGCAATTTCATTGACCGTTGGAAAAGATCAGGCTATAGTCCAAAATAACACTGTGACGCTTAACATTGCTCCCCAGATGATCAAGAATACGGTTGTCGTTCCCATACGCTTTGTTAGTGAAGAGATGGGGTTGGGAGTTGGCTGGAATAACAAAGACAAGATTGTTACATTAACTAGTAATATAACGCTCCCATCCCCACCCTCTAATGAGAAAGGGAATGAAGCAGCCACTAACCTGATTCATGATATAAACTATGCCAATGATCAACTTGTCGTTTCATTAGACCGTGAAGTTTCTCCAGTCATAACAACACTAAAAAATCCTGAACGAATTATCTTGGATTTCCCATCTACCAACTTCGGTAATATGGGACAAGTACCCTCTGGAGGATCCATGGGAAGGTTAGATACTAGCGACTTTCCAAGTGTTACTGAGGTACGCTATTCTCTTTTCAAAAATGATCCTGCTCAAGTTCGAATCGTGATTGAATTAAACAATGTAAATTCGGTTAATTATACTCAACAAAACATCGCTGGAAAATTCATCCTTGATCTGAGTATGGTAAACGATTCCGCACCTGCAACCCCTATCAACAGCGGAAAAAAAGTAGTCGTTATTGATCCGGGCCACGGAGGCAGTGATCCAGGTACAATAAGTTTCACCAAAAATCCAGAGAAGCATTTTGCCCTTGCTTTAGGCCTTAAAGTGCAGGCTCTTTTAGAAAAGGAACCTGACATAGAATTAATCATGACTCGTGAAACGGATATCTACCCTACACGACCAGAACGCGTCAAGCTTGCAAACGATCTTAAGGCAGATGTGTTTGTATCTATACACGGTAACAGCGTAACCGCTGCTCCCCAAGTATCGGGAACTGAAACGTATTACTACAAACGCGAAAGTAGTAAAGAACTAGCAAACATCATTCATGAAAAGTTGATCAAGGCCTTGGGATTTAAAGATCGTGGCGTGAAGAACGGAAACTACCAGGTCATCCGAGAAACCACAATGCCTGCGGTTCTTTTAGAAGTCGGGTTCTTAAGTAACAAGGCTGAGGAGGAGGCCATGATGTCAGAAAACAATCAAAATAAAGCGGCACAAGCTATTGTAGATGGAATAAAAGAATATCTGAATCTATAGGGCAGCAAATAATTTAAGAGGATGTGCTTCTATGAAAAAAGGGATCTATCTGGCTATCGCAATTTGTGCCATAAGCATACTAGCCGTGGGTTGTGGTAGCAAACCTACTTCTTCTGGTCCAGTACAGGGTTCTGATCCTGCAAATACTACACCAGCACCAATAGTTAATCAGGGCGAGGTGGAAAAGGAATCTCAAGAAATTGGTGTTTTTTACGCCGACGATCAACTATTAGATCTCGAACAACGTAAGAAGGAGATTACATTCGAAGATGACTCCGAAAGATATAGTAAGACGTACGAAGCCCTTCAAAGTAGCGATCAAACTGAACTGATACCTTTGTGGAAAAATATTGATTTGCTTTCGGCTACTTTTGATCAAGGAAAGTTGACATTAGATGTGCATATTCCGGATGAAGCAAGATTAGGATCTGGGGGAGAAGTTCTAGCCATCGATGCTCTGAGAGAAACATTTTTTCAGTTTGATGAAGTATCCAGTATTGATCTGCTTGTTGACGGAAATGCAACTGAAAGTTTAATGGGCCATGCGGAATTAGAACATCCACTAACCCGTGAATAGAGCCATCATAAACAGCCGAATCTCTATTAAAATCGGCTGCTTATGATGAAGAGAACCTCCATTCTTAATTGAATGGACGAAGGCCTGCCCTACTTATAAACTGTACCCTACCCTATAGAGTAGACACTTATAAAAGGTCTCTCTGTGGGGTATTTTTTGTTGTATGGCTATAACTAAGACGAGGACGGAGAATGATTAATGAGTAAAAAAACATTTATAACCCGCGAAGTAGAGCAACTTCCGTATCGACAAAAGAATTTATATACACAGATGAACTCAAAGAACGCTTTATTGCATCGAATCAGCACAGGAAGCTGCCGCGAGACATTTTGAGGGTTGTGAATTCGACGTTTAGATCATTGGAATCAAAGCGATTGGAAATCGATAGAGATTTGGTTAAAGAGTGCAAGGAACCTTAACCTTACACGATGAAAAGGTTATTTTACTACTATATACTACTACTACACTCTACAAAATCTATTATTGCGGTATTGATGTAAATCATGATATACTTATTTTAGTTAAAATGAATACATTCGAACAACACTTACACTACCGTAGAAACGGCGTGCTGAAGACAACTATCCATTTGTCTTCATGCACGCTATTTTTTATTTTCTTTTAGAAAGGAGGAACAGACTTGAGTCAGACGGGCTTAGATCCAAATGTTTCTCTGCAGAAAGTGGTCTCATTTGTTGATAGTGAAGAACTCGCTAAGCAAATTAACAATCTTTCGACGAATGGACAAGATATGTTAAGCAGACTGCTAATTCAAGAAATTCTGAATGCATCAAATTACTTTATTCCACTCATTCACCTTGCAGAAGCTGAAGGCAAAGAATTGATCGTCAATTTCTTGCCTGACCAAGTACAAGGAGGGTAATGTCGTGAAAGCCATCGCGAAATATCTTCCTATTGTAATTAAGCTGTACATACCTACAATTTTTTTCATCTCCCTCATAGGACTGATAGCATTGTTTATGAGTTTGTACCGCTTAGGATTCGGTATGCCTTTATTGTTTTGGTTATTAGGACTAACTGGGCATATCATTTTCTTTCGTAACACGAACAAAATAAGCTATCTATCTTTATACGGGTGTATCTTTGCTTTTGATTGGATGCTCGGCAGTATAGTTACTCGTTTAATTGACAGGATTTCACCGGGTTCTACATCCATTTTGCCATCCATATTTAGCTTAATTTGCTTAGTTGGCATGTTCTTTCTTTCATATATCTATGTGAAAGCAGTCAAGAGTTTGAAGCCGCCTATAAATCGAACGTACTCTTGGGAAGATTTCAATTTTGATTTGAATGTGAAATTAGAAAAGGCCGAGATACGTTGGAACGATATAAAGGAAAAGCTATCTGAACTGAAGACCAAATTTCTAACTAAAAAGGTGGATTTGAAAAACCTTGTGAGTAGAGGAGTTACCCAATCGCTCCCTACGCAATCCGTTCCTGTATCCATTGAGGAAGCCGAAGAGATTAGCCCCTTTGATGTGAAAGAAGAAGACGATAATGAGTGGGCAGAAGTGGAACAACCCATGTTTACTATCATTGATTTTGAGAAGGAGAATGCTGAAAATACCCAACAAACAGTAGAGACTCCGAAATCAGAACCAACGAAAAAAGAGAGAATTCCCTTTTTGGAAAGTGAACTACCTGCTTACAATGCTCCCCTGCCTGAACCACCTCCGGTACGATCTAGTAAAAATGGGGCAGCACCGGTGAAGTTGGAGGAAAACAGAAAAGGTCCGCAAACAGCTGAGCATTCTAAGAGTCCTATAGCGACTCCAGATAGCAATGTAACTACTTCTGTTGAAGATACAGTTAAAGAAAACAGTAATGCTGAAACGAGTAGCTTTTGGAAGTTTCAGGAGTAATACCAAATACGAGGAGGAACTATAATGAGTAATATTCTTGAAAATGATGTATTGTTGAAAATTGTCCCTGAGAGTGAGCAGCAGATACATGACCAAGTTGAACAGGAAGCTTGGGAAAAGGTGTATCAAGCGCGACAAAACCGTTCCATCATGCAGTCCGAAATTAGTACTATTGAGACACATGGCGGTAAAGTCTGCGTGATTGTGTTCGTGGGTCATATCAAAGGGATCATCCCGATTGAGGAGACTGATTTCGATCAACGTACACAATTGACTGATGCAATTGGTAATAACATCTACTATAAAGTAACTGGTTTGGATCGTGATTCTGAAATTTTTGTAGCGTCAAGCAAGCAAGCTATCGAACATCTTCAAGGTTTAACATGGGATCGGTTGCGGACAAACCTAATCGTGGATGCAAAGATCGTACGAGTGAACAATCGATCACTGCGTCTTGATATTGGAGCAATTAATGTAGATCTCAGAGCAGATGAGGTCTCCTACGAGTGGATCGACGATATGCATGATCGATATAAACCTGGTGATACCATCCGAGTTAAGGTGATTGATTTCAACAAAGAAGAAAAACTTTTAAAGGTCAGCGGTAAACAACTCTTCAAGAACCCTTGGCCTGAATGTACGACGAGATTTCAAACCGGAAACACTTATAAAGGTAAAGTCTCTGGGGTTGTTGAATATGGTGTGTTCGTAAATCTTGCTGAGGGGGTAGATATCTTGTGTCGCCAACCTAAACCAGGTATTGGCAAAGTGAAAAAAGGGGATAATGTCCGTGTGAGAGTTGCAAAAATCGATGTAGAAAAAAATGAAATGTCGGGAATAATCAAAAGCAAAGTTTAATACTAACACTTCACTTGATACTTGCAAAAGCCTCTAATTAAGAGGCTTTTGTTTTGCCATACTTATAATAATAAATAGGAGGTTTATGCTCATGGTCTTTGATTTATCCCCTTTTCACATGGAAAATAAATATATCATTAAGTGGGGACGCCAGCCATCTGATACGATCAAACTGAAAATATCAACTTTGAATACCGCCCAACGTAAAGTCTTAGAAAATCTGGGGTTTCTATATTTTGCATCAAAAGTACAACTGGCCAAAATTCTTAACCCTGGGAACATTCGTAGAGGTAAAAAAAATGTTTCCTTCTTGTTAGATAAAGGTTATCTGGTTGAGCACACACTGACAGGTAGGGAAAACAACAAGTTTATGCCTGTCTACAGCTTATCGAATCCAGCGAGGAAAATCTATGGATTGGATAAATTCCAAAAAGCATTAACGATCGAGTTACTTCAAAAATTGCTTATATCTCAATTTTACTCCCGGTTTCATGAGATCGATCCTGAAACGAAAGTTGAAGAGACCAAATCCCCCTTTGATGCTAGGTTCACAGTAAAGGGAATGCAATTTCAAGTAGCAACTTTAAGAGAGAAAGTGCAGCGTGACAAAGTCTATAACCACATTCGTTTTATGGAAGATGAAATGAAAACACTGATTGTAGTCAGTGATTGGGATGATGCGAAGAAGTTTTTGGATATTAAAGATCAAACACATCTCTTTAGGATTACTACCGATCATAACCTGCTTAAGGAAGACCTATCTGAAAGCTTCTCTTATGTTGAAAATGACGAATTCATACCAGAGTTCATTCCACCTTTTAGAAAGCCACCTAAAATTGTACAAGAGCCTGTCCAACCTCCGGTAGATGAGAACATAAACAGGTTACTTGGTATTCTTCAACCTTCGTCATAACATCAGTAGAGATAAGTAAGAGGTCCGGACGGACTTCTTACTTACCTTTATTCCCCTAGTCAAACAACATGTACTCCCGCTAAAATTATGAACTTAACTAGAGGTTGGAGTAAGCCAAAAATACCACTATTACTTGATATCCTTGACCATAAAACGTATAATAGTGTCATAGTTAAACCGTTAGATATCAGTATTTTTTTCATTTATGTTATGAACGTTCAACGATGATAACAGATGAATGAAAAGATGGATGGATATACTTGTATATCAGGAAATATTGGTATAATTGCGAATTCAGTCATCGACATGGAAGGGCAATTAAGGTGTTTAGGGATTCTTAGGTAATGAAGACGTTTTTTTGCCGTGTACATTATCTACATTTAACCTACTGCTTAAAATTCCACTTAGATTTTGAACGTTAACAATTACATATACTATTCTTGAATGAATATCTCTTAAAAGCTTACATCCTATCATTGGGATCGTGAGCTTTTTTTTATTATATAAAAAATAATTTGAGGAGGTTAGCAATCATGATAAATCACAAGCATGTTAAAGCAGTCTTCACTCAGGAAGGAGAACAACGGACGATTTTTGTCTCACTTTCTGCTTCAAATGGGGAAGGTATCTACCTCGTAGCAGCTACTTATATTAAAGGTCAAATTGTAATTGCACACGAATGTCCTGCAATCCAACTTAAAAGAACATGCTGGCATTCCGATGTTGTTTTGGATATTTACAGAACTGTTTTTAAACAACACTCAGAATTACAAGACGCTAGGGTCGTGTACCTAAACAAGAAAGTAGTAATGAAAAAGGAATGGATTCAGATCCCTATGCCTAAAACCTATGGAGTTGATAATAATGAGCACAATATCCAGTTACTTGCCTGATATTGTAGATTATGCAGTTTCAGCGGGAATCACTGTAAGATCAAACACATTGAGAAAAGAGCAAACAGAATTTGTTTGTCCTTGGTGCACCTTATCTAAAGGGAATTACAAGCTTACTTTAAATCGATCCAGAGGGGTTTTTAGATGCTTTACATGTGGAATTAATGGAGGTGTCATTGACTTCATCCAACACGTTGAGCAAAAAAGTCGTGAGGAAGTTTTAAAAAACTTACGAGAAAAATCTGGGCTCGATGAAATGTTGCACCAAAAGAAACAAGCGAAGAAACATCCAGCGGAGAGATTAAATACTTCACAGCTTGGTCTTATCGGTTTTCGCGATTCTAGAACCCCAAGGCTGAGATATGGAGATTATACCTATCGTAAGAGTCTTAATGAGTGGATCTGGGCTGAATGGACACGATTTATTGATTGCAAAAAGCGTGAGGCTCTTGTTCATCTAATCTACAGTATTCAGATTAATCAATACCAGCAAGCTTTGGATGATATAGACCAAATGTCCAAAGATATAGACTATGATTTACTCCCTGAAGTGTTTGAAGCTTATGGGTGCGGTAATCAACCTCGAACATGGGCAATTGGAGTCCATAAATGGGCTGATTCTCTACAAGAATCTTATCTTAAAACAATTAAAAACTATTAAAAATATGGAGGTTTTTTTATGCTGAACCGTGTCATACTTATAGGCAGACTTACAAGAGATCCGGAGCTGAGATATACGCCGGCGGGAGTAGCCGTTACGCAATTTACTTTGGCAGTGGACAGACCGTTTACAAGCCAAGGGGGAGAAAAGGAAGCAGATTTCATACCAGTCGTGACCTGGAGACAACTCGCTGAGACGGTAGCTAATTACTGTCGTAAAGGTAGGCTCGTCGCTGTTGAAGGACGCATACAAGTGAGAAATTACGAAAATAACGAAGGTAAACGAGTCTATGTTACAGAGATCATCGCAGATAACGTTCGCTTCCTTGAGTCTCAAAACAAAGATAATAATAGATCTAACTCAAATTCTAATCGCAACTCAAATAATCAAGATCCTTTCTCAGATAACGGTAAACCAATTGATATATCTGATGATGATCTGCCATTCTAGTTAGATAGAGATAGAGAGGCCGTTATCTAGGAAAAGGAGAACATACAAATACTACAAAAAGGAAAATCTCAACACTGGGATTTTCCTTTTTTTTATTAAAGGAGATGCCTATATGCCGAAAAAGATGAAAATATCTTCTGAAGTCAAAGGCAACTACCAAGGCAGTATGACATTAGACTTAGCATTACATCAACCAAGAGTAGTATCTGTCCGGTGTTGTCCTAATGATGAGCAGCACATTGTTCGGGGAAATTGTTTTCTAATGGGTGGACGTACCTGGTACTGTCCAATGTGCGGGATAGAGTGGATAGCGAGTCTGCGGACCGGTACCGTTCGTTATCTTCAAATAGATATTGAGGGATCAACGGAGCTTATTAAGTCTATTCCACTAATATTTTTCAATGAATACCGACAATCCCAAGAATTTAAGAACAACAAAACGGACTTTCTGAACTTAACACAATTAATGAAACCCATAAATAAGAACGCCCTCGAGCGTGCTATAGAATATGAACAATTAAATTTGGATCTATTATAAACCCGAATACTTAGGTGAGAGGATAATTAAAAATGAGAAAACTTACACGTGAAATGGCTCAAGATATCACAGCGGTCGGCATGGAAGACAAACAATCCGTTGAGGTGATTGGTTATTTGGTTTGGTACTCTATCGGCATGAAACAAATTGAACGAAAGCTTTTGGCAGAACATGTTGCTGCATCTGAAGTAGACAAGTCACTTATGCCAAATGAGATACGCGTAATTGATGCGTTTCGCCGGTCTACCAAAGCAATTGAATGTAAACAACCACCCATCGACGGAAAGGGATCAGAAAGGATTCTCGTGCGAGAAACTGTAACGACTGCTGAACGAGTAGTACGTAACATTGTACGAGAAGTAATTGACCCTAAAGAAGAAGAAAAGCTTCTTTACAAAACTCAAGAAGCAATTGTCACGCTTGAACGAGAAGACTTTTACTTCCTGGATACACAGATTATTAATCCAGATGTTGAACCTCTAGTTGAGAGGATCAAGGAGCTCTTCGTTACATTTCAAACAACTCATGATGACAAAGCAGTCCGTCATATGTGCATTGAAACAATTAAAAGGATGTCGCCTGTCATGGTGAAGACTTCTGGTGGTGTCTATTTTATTCCCGTGAAGTTTGAAGAACAGCTGCGTTCATTCACAACATTTGTAAATCTATTAGAACTTAGCTCTGCCTACATGATTCCATTAATCAAAACCGGCGATACGATGGATCTCGTTCGTAAAGCTACGGTTAGTCAGTTAAACACTGCAATGGAAAATTTAAAAAAAGCCTATGATAATCGTGATAATCTTACCGCCGCTGATGTAACATCAGTCGTTAACGAAACTCAACTGTCTTTTGGCATTATTGATGATTATCAAGATCTTTTAAATTCAGATCTGAAGGATATCACTTCATCGCTACGAGATATGCAAAGAATGCTAAAGGCTGTAGCTGCATTAAAGAAAGATAGAAGATCTAAGAATGAGAATGTTCGTCAGCTATCATTATTCAATTAAAATTTAAAAGTATGTAAATCCGGGACTTATCCAAGGATAAGGTTCCTTTTTTTATTCTATAATTTAAGGAGAAATTATAAATATGACTACTCAAACAATCGGAAATTACATCAATGCATGTTATCCAGCGATCTGGATTAATACGTTCGAGGAAAATCGATGTATTAATGCTTTACATCATATTGCACGCGAAAGCGAGCTAGAAATGAAAGTATGGTCTTGCACCGAAGGTTATCTTGATTATACAAATTCTATGGATGATTCCGATTCAGGAATGACTACAGCCCAGGAAGCATTGGAACATATCACAGGTGAAAATCAAAATCAAAGTAATACAATCTTTGTACTCAAAAACTTCCACCATTACATGGATAACCCTTATATTCTACAGAAAATCAAGGATGCAATTCTCAGTTGCATTAACCCCACAAACTACATCATCTTCGTATCCCCGAAAACAGTAATACCAATTGAGGTAGAGAAAGATATTGCTGTAACCACATTTACTCCACTTGATATTGAAAAGATGGGCGAGGTGTTGGATCGTCTTACGAAACCGAAGGATATCGTTATTGATCCTGAGTATCGAACCCTCATTTTAAAAAACTCCCTTGGTTTAACAGAACAAGAAGCCGAAAATGTCTATTCACTCGCTTATACAATCCATCGCGAATATGGAGCAGATGCAGTAAAAACCATCCAGGAAGAGAAAGCAAACATCATAAAAAAAACAGGTATTTTAGAATTCATCCCTCCAAGTAACAATATTTCAGACATTGGAGGAGCTAATGAATTCAAGACATGGGCAAAGATCCGGAAGGAATCATTTTCTGAGGAGGCAAAGGCCTTTGGTGTCCAATCTCCAAAAGGAGTGTTGCTGTGTGGTGTCTCTGGTGGAGGTAAATCCGCTTCAGCTCGAGCGCTAGGTAATCTTTGGCAACTTCCCATTCTGAGATTCAACATTGGTAAGGTGTTTGGTTCATTTGTAGGCGAGTCTGAAGCTAACATGCAAACAGCCTTACGCACCTCAGAATCAATGAGCCCATGTATCCTCTGGATTGATGAGATCGAGAAAGCACTTGCAGGTTTAGGAAGTGATTCCTCTGGTAGTGGGGTAACATCTCGCGTATTCGGGGAGTTGTTAACTTGGATGCAAGAAAAAGAAAAGGATGTCTTCGTGCTAGCCACTGGCAATAATATCAATGCTCTGCCTCCGGAATTAATGAGGAAGGGTAGATTCGATGAGATATTCTGGTTCGACCTTCCTGATAATTCAGAACGAATAGAGATTCTATCTATTCATATTACCAAACGTGGCCGAGACCCCGAAGATTTTGACCTTACACAAGTGTCTGAAGCAACGGAAGGATTTGTAGGTGCTGAATTAGAACAGGTCATTATTGATGGTATTAGTCTGGCTTTTGCTGACCGTAAAGAATTGAGTACAACTCACTTGATCACAGCAGCTGACCAGACGATACCGTTGTCGAGTCAGCGCAAAGAAGAAATTGATACTATGAGAGCCTGGGCCAATACTAACGCTCGCAGTGCCTCAAACCCCATTAAAAAGACTGTAAAAAGAATCACTAAATCAACTACTACAAGCACCAGAAGATTATCATAAATCACTTAGGAGGGACTTCTATGTCTCATACATCTCGTATTCAAACTCAAATTACAAATATTAAAGCACTCGAACGTGCAGTGAAGGCATTAAAATTGCATCTCATTAGAAATGGGATGGTGCGTGCCTATAGTGAGTCTCAGCACTTTAAAGCCGATTACGTCATTCAATGTAAAGGCCCTTATGATGTAGGTCTTGTTAAGGTCGATAAGGTTTATGAGCTCCACACAGATTGGTGGGGTGGTCACGTTGAAAAAGAAATTGGTGAGAAGGGTGGTCGTCTTCTGCAGGAATATCAAATTGCAGTAACGGTCATGGTTGCTCAGTCAAAAGGAGATAACATTATCAGACAAACGTTACCAGATGGAACAATTAAATTAAGAATATCCCAAAAATAAATTCACTCGAAAATTATCGAAATAGATTAGGAGTTGAGCAATTTGAAAGAGGTCATAATGTTATTTAAAGCTGACGGTACAGTTATAGTAGAAGCCGTAGGCTATAACGGGGATGGTTGTGAAGCTGCTACAGAACCCTATGAAAAAGGTCTCGGTCATGTTAAGGAACGAACCTATAAAAAAGAATATCTAGGGAAAAACACTAGAAATCAAGCAATGATCAAAAACAAATAAGGAAGTGGACCAATGGATATTAGAATACATGAAATCACTCATCATTCCACAGTAAATGGACCAGGGGAGAGATCAGTCATACATTTTCAAGGCTGTAAATTTCAATGTCCTGGCTGTTTTAATCCGAGCACTCATTCATTAGCAGGAGGAAGAGATATTTCAATCAATGAGATTATTTCTTCTATTCCACCAACGATTAAAGACATTACCATAAGTGGTGGGGAACCATTTTTACAACCATTAGCATTAGTAACGCTTGCACATGCTTTAAAACACTTCGGATATTCAATCGTTGTATTTACTGGTTTTTATCTTGAGGAGATCGAGAAACTGAATTACGGGCCTCAAATTTTAGCACTCATTGATGTGTTAATCGATGGACGTTACGACGAACAAGCCTCATCCCTCATGGGTCTGCATGGCAGTGATAATCAAACGATTCATTTCCTTAGTGATCGGTATAATCTTACTGACTTCCAAAGCAGAGATGTTGAGATATTTATTTCTGTAGAGGGTGAAACACAGATTACCGGCTTCCCAGATGAGAATTTACTAAAAGCTTTCAGTACACATATCTAAATAACAACAAAAGGTAGAAATCAACTGATTTCTACCTTTTTTTATTTACTAATTTAAATTTCCGGAGGAACGATACAATGAATTTATCACATATATTAGATGGAGCAACTATGATACGCAATTATCGTACAAGCTCAAAACCAAGAAAGCATGGTGCGATTACACGACTATGGTTAGAAAAACCCGTATTACGTGCGGGTAGGTTCGTTGCTGGAGAAGGAATTATTGTTCAAACATTTGCTGACCATGTGCATATAAGAGCTGCCATGAAAATTGAAGTAGCGAGTCACATTGTGCATCATAAAAAAGGTGAGCCTATTTTAGACTTAGCAAATACGGACATAGATAAAGTATTAGGTATTGGTGTTAAGATTGATATCGTTGTCAAACCAGGCGAACTCTACGTATATCGTGAGATGACGTTCGAAATGAATTTTACGGGGCAGAGACCGGAATTCTGTAGTCACTCATTAAAAAAATATAGGTTGCTTTCGCTTTTCTGTGGTATTGGCGGATTAACGACGGCCTTCGTCAATACCGGCGCCTGTGAATCTGCTCTCGGCTTGGATATCGATGAAGTAGCCAATAATCCTTTCGATTGGGAAGGGAAAGGTAAAGATCCATCATATCGAGCATACTCAATAGAAACTTTTCAATTGAACTATCCGGATAGCTTAGTCTACTGGGGGGATTTAAAATCTATAAATAACCTCTACGTGCCAAAATGTGACATTGCCCTGATATCGGCCCCTTGTGTTGAATATAGCCTGTTAGGCGGGCGTATGGAGGGCCTCTTAGAGCATTTTGTTCCCCACATGGTAAGGGTACTTCGTCAAGCTGAGGTTAGAGCTATTTTCATTGAGAATGTACCAAAATATTTTAATTCTGACACGTATCATAGCTTTGTCTCTTTGCTACAGACGGACTTTCCATACGTGTATCATCAGAAGATCGATTCTTATGATTATGGAAGTATAGATCATCGAATAAGAGGATATTCTGTCTTATTATCAGACAAAAGTGAGTTCTCGTTTCCGGAGCCGATTAAGACACCAACATCTAGAAGGAAACGTTTGAAAGATTACCTAAGTAGCACGAAAGATCGTACGTGGATTGACATTGAGGGTTCCACAATGGGATACTTCTACAATCAACATCATCAGCAGTACAGCGAAACTGGTTTTACTGCAGCTAAAAATAAAAAGCTGCTTGTAACCGAGAATGCAGTTGACATCGCGTGCATCACGAAAGGGTATGGAAAGATACAGAGTAATCAATCCTATTTATTAGACAAGGACCAAAAGAGATTTTCAAAGTTCACACCACAAGAAATCTTGAACATATTAGGGTACCCTGGTTGGTTTAAATTTGTTGATGGTTGCTCTAACACACGGCAATACGAATTACTTGGCAACTCAGTGAATGTTAGACCCATTGAAGCCATTGCTTCGCGAGTAGTTACCGCATTAATGGAAATCGACATTCGACATCAATCGAAGTCAAGTTTCAAAGTTAAAGAAACATCGGTTTACGAAGTTAACGCGGATGGCCAGATTGCATTTGTTATAAATTGATATAGAAAAGCCATCCAAGTAGTTTATGCTAGCTTGGATGGCTTTTTTTATTTTACTGAGACTGTTGAGCAAGACGTTTTAATTGTTGGTTTTCAATCTGAAGGAATACCGTTTTTCCATGATGATGGTACAGATCTTCTAGCACAAGAGGTCTGCATCTCATTTCTTCACGGTTTGACATATTCTGATCGATCGCGTTCCAAATATCTCGATAAAGTTCATCCAAAGCAACTTTCTCACTTTGAACTTTCTCTTTAATGATTTGCTCCGCATAGAAGACCAGCTGTGAAATTCTAGTATTTAAGTGAGTTGTAGATACTTTAGGATTTTCTTCTTCTTCATTACTATATTGTTGTTTGGAATCTGCATAGTTACCTTCAATCGCTTTAACGATATAACCAGCAATACTGCTTACTTCTTGATTTTGTTTCTTCTCGTATACATACTTTATGTTTTCCCGCACGTGCTCTTCACCATATTGACTGACTAGTTCAAGAGCAGTTTTCTTCTTCACTTCAAAGCGAGCTAAGAGGTCCATGATTGGCTCAGTAAGAATAACAGAATCACCATCGTTTAATACTTCACGTTCCGTCATTTTATGATTTTTGAAGATATGAAAGGTAATACTTACAACCCGAGTCCCAACCTTCTTCTCCTCAAGTTCAAAACGGATGTCTGTCTTATTAGCCAATTCTTTTTGAGCAGTGAGGATGACTCTGTTCTTAAGATGACTATAGCGGTCATATTGACCTTCCTCAACTTCCATGAAGTCCTTGAACTCCTGGATACTATTAAACTTTCTTTTTCCAAGTGGTAAGTATTGTTTGAGCAATTTGTATAGCTTGAGGGAGTGGCTGCTTCTCAGGTAAAGGATATTCCATAGTTTGAAATGAGTAAAGTTAGCCTTTAATTGTAGCAAATATGGTTTCAACTGTTCAGCAAATTCTAACTCAATTAAACCTTTGCCTTGAAAGTACCGAGCCGATGCAAGCCAATGTGCCTCAAGGACTGATCGAGTTGCTTTCTCTTCGATAACCACTTTCTTATCTTGTAATTGTCGTATAAGATCTCTTACTCTTTTATAGAAATTTTTGTCTTTGATATCTAAACGCTCTGCAATATCGCTGACCTTAAAGAAATGTGTTTTAAATTGAGTATCTTCCGGATGTATACGGGAAGCTAGGATATATATTAGACGTTCCTCATGTAGTGTTAGGTTAGTTTTGGCCTCTATCAATACGTTACTTTCTGTAACAATAAAATGATCCGAGATCGGATCAGGCTCAAATGAAAACTCAATCTGTTCATGATTGTCAGCTGGTAACACACGAACCCCTCCTGTAACCCTTGTCCATTTACTATATCGGATTAACCATAATCTATCTACTCCGTTTTGTGTGGCCGATTAAAACCAGCTTAGACAGGGAAAAACTCATTTATTGCCTGGTTTTGAACAACCACAGGATCATTAAAATTGGTAGTTCAACCAATTTATATGTTCAATTTTGTATAATTAATGTAAATCAACTCCATTTTGCTGAGATAAGGCTTCGGCCACATGAACCAGACTACATAATGTGGATGTACCATACACAATCTAGATCGGCCACACATAGCAGAGTAAACTTCATTTTTATTAAGGCTATGATATAGAGAAGGCCACACAAAGCAGAGCTAGATACGGTTATTAGTTAAAATTGAGTATTAAACTTGAATATTCGGCCACATAGACCAGACTTTACAACGTAAGGCCACACGAAACAGACAAAATGGCTTTGTAATTGTGTATAAACCCCACCAAAGACTCTGCTATGTGTGGCCTTCTCCGTATAGCACGTCAGAAAGGCCACACATAGCAGAGTAAATTATCTCATACATATTCACTATTACAAGAAAGGCCACACCAAACAGAGTAAATGAAGGGAGTAGGACATTAAAAGCCACATGAACCAGAGTATTTTTGAAGATATCCACAGGAATTAAAGAAATGATCACTGTCTGACTCCGTTTCGTGTGGCTGCTTATTCTGCATCATGTGGCTTTTGACTCTTGTTAGTGTGTCTATTCACAGTAAGTAAGTTGTGGCCGATTACATAGTTACGTGTGGCAGTTCACTCCGTTGCGTGTGGCCTTAGTACCCTAGAAAGCTAGATTATAAAAGAGAAATTTTCCCTCTAAAACAAGCTAACACAAGAGAAAACTAAATAATAAGAAATATATATAATTAAGGTGAAAACATACTACGAGCATAATAATCTCTAATTTTTAACTTATAACTTGAGAAGTATATATATTTGATGATAGAATAGTCGCATAGATTTACTTTTATTTCTCAATATACCTTCTTACGCAATATGTTATGTACATTTTAATATGATGATAACTAACTACCGTAATAACATGGATATACCTTATTCATTCATAACGGGTATAAATCTATATTGAGAGAGCGTACTCTACTAAAAATTTAAGAGCAAACGCTGATTAGGGATTAATGACACAAGACACTTCAGAAAGAGTATGTTAACTTTTTGATTTTCTTAGGCCTATCTCTTAAAGTATTAAAACCTTTTCACTCAAAATTTAAAAATTCATATTTGAATATCCAAGAGATGTATCAATCCTAAAAATGGAGATACTTCTCTTTTTTTATATATCCACAAAAAAAGCAGAGTCCCCCGGGCCCTGCTTTTTTCTATTTTAAGGAGGATTACCGATGAAAAAGAAAGCACTAAAATACGTTGCAATTACAATGATTAAATTGATTGAAACAGTTGAACTACTAGTCAAAATCTTTAGTCGTAAAGCACGAAGATCTAGCCGTTTAATTACATCAATCACTTTTGTCTGTATTACCATCTTCGGAAGTGCTGCACTCTTTAATCAAACTATGGATACTCATTCAACAGATGAGTACATAACTTACATTGTTGAAAGTGGAGACACTTTATTCAACATCAGTAAAAAATACTACAATGGAGACCCACGAAAAGCAGTAGATCTGATCCAATCAACCAACAATATCCAGTCCAATATTCAACCAGGACAGATTCTGTTGGTTCCAATTAAAAAGTAAAATATCGTTTACTCTATAGCGGAGGTGAAATTAGATTCACGTTGATAAATAAAAAGAAATGAGACTCACAAATATAATAAATACTTAAGAGAGTTCACTTCAAGTGGACTCTTTTTATTTTAGGAGGAACATGCGATTATGGCTCGATTAGAAAGTGAAGCTAAGGGAGGATTCTATCCTACCCCCGTATCCGAAATGGAACTTATCCTGAAAAGGATAACGACTCAAACTCATGGAAATATCTCCATTCTTGACCCATGTGCAGGTACAGGCACCGCAATCAATCAAATGAAAAATCATTTTGATGATTCAGACAAAGTTTCCACTTATGGAATTGAGTTAGAAAAGTCTAGAGCTGCTGAAGCAAAAAATCATGTGGATCATGTTCTTGCATGTGGGTACGAAGACACTCGAATGAGTCATGATTCTTTTAGTCTACTATATTTAAACCCACCCTTTATGCAGATCAAATCGGAAAGAGCAGAGGTCCAGTTTTTTAGAAACCTTACTCAACCCAATAGTTACTTATCTGATTCAGCATTAGTAATACTTAACGTTCCACAATACACATTAAAAGATCTTGCTAAATTGATCTCTAGTCGTCTTGAAGAGGTTAGAGTGTATCGTTTTACGGATGAAAATTATGATACGTATAAACAAGTGATTATCTATGGTTATCGAAAAAAAACGAAAACCACTAACGAACAATTAGAGGACTATTTAATTAATCTTTCCTTTAGTGGCCCAGCATCAATACCTTCACTAGACACTCCAGATTGGAGCAACGTCTGTTATAAAGTAATCCCCCAAAACAAACCTATGCTTCTATTTACTAGTACTATAGTCTCCATAGAAGACATTCTACAATCTGAAAGTGAAATTCACTTTATGGACAAAGTATATTCGATGGTTGAAGATGTTCGGTTTCAAAATGACCACATCAGAAATCCAGCTATGCCCCTTAAAATTACGCATCAAGTTCAAGCAATACAATCTGGAGCTTTACCCGAATATATGGGTGATCATCTTTTAGTTGCTAAAGACGAATCACATCAAAGTAAAAGGGTCGAATATGATCCAGAGACTAGGAAAAGTAGGTTAATTGAAAACTTCACGCGAAAATCTATCATCCGTGTATTTAAATCGGACGGTCACATTGATCTAAAATAGCAACTATGAACTTAGCAGAAAGTGAGATGTAAATATGACAACTTTACTTAATCAAATTGAGAAACTTATCAGAACGAATCCACAGAATACGTACAGACACAACATTTCAGCAATGCTCCGTAACATTGAGAAGTACATGGATATGGCCAGTAATGAAGTTTGGGAAATCATCCAAGATTATCTCATCGGTATTCATTCTCTCTCAGATTTATGTGAACTGAAAACAGGTTCATTAGGTTACCCGAATGTTGAAGAGTTCATAGCTATTTTACAATATGCTACGACCGATATTCGTATAATCAGATTTGAAGAGGAAGGTAAAACGCTTGAAGCTTACGTAAAAATGCTGATGCTTTCAAATGATCAGGTCACTGTTCTTGGGCTATCTATAGCCGGTACTCTAAGCGCATGCAGATCTATCCATGCTCTAATGTATTCGAAAAGTGAATTCACTATTACAAATTACTTTACTGGGGAGTCCAAAACATATAAAACTAACCGCGCCTACAGAAGAGTTGAAGAAATCCATAACAAAGTCTGTCATACATTTTTATTGCCTCGTTTATCTCTTGTACAAGATTACAACGAAGCATGTATGGAAGCTGATGCAAATAAACGTTCTCATCCAGATAAAATTATTATCTCAAGATCGGATAATATTGAAGAACTTGCTGGACAATTTATTGCCCAAAAATACAATCTACCAAAAACAAAAGATTGGGCTAATTTGTATCTATCATTACTACCAAAAGATAAATGGTACAATATTGACGTTATAAAAACGGATATGGCCAATGCAGATAACATATCGGCCATGCACCTTTCCTCACTAAAGGAAGAAGAAGTGCTTAATATTATAGATCAAGCCATAATTAATGGTACGTTAAATGTATTTTCATCTGACAGAACCAAGTTTGATCAATCAGCCATATTCACAGAAGGAATGACAACAGAGGATTATCTTAGAGAAAATGCTGAGTTTTTATCTTCTAAAATAGATCAATATCTCAAGCCTTTATACGACAATAAAACCTATAAAAAGTACTTGGGTATGACAAACCGAATTTGCTTACCAGCACAGGCTAGAGCAGTAATGGCAATGTTGTATATTCTAAAGCATGGATATTCTGCATTCCTTACCGCTGACATGGGTTGTGGTAAAACACAAATGGCTCTATCGCTCGCATATTCAATAAACCAAGAGAAAAAAGATAATGGAAGCCCTAAGGGTATTTCCGTTCTCATTACTGCTCCGGCAATCACTATTCCAAAGTGGGCAGGTGAAGAAATTCCAACGGTACTTGGATCTCAACATACGATTGTTAAAGTATTGAATTCTACAGAGGATGCTCTTAACTACGTGAGAGATATAAAAAATGGAAATAAGGTACCTAAAGGAATGATTGAGTTTGTTTTGGTGTCCACAGACAGAATGAAATTAACAGCAAGCAAATTTATTAGCGGGGCTATCTGGAATAATCGGAGAAAATATTGGTGCTGTCCGGATTGTTATCAACCGATAAAGTCTCCTAAAGGAAAAGACGGTGAAGCTGGAATCTTGGCTACATGGAAAGACCTTGTTGAATCTCCAAAACATCCCCCTGATTTAAATGACATTGATCAAGCTCGAGAACTTAGAATCCTCGGACCAAACGGGTTACCAAAAGCATTTGTTCAACGTTATACTCCACTAATTAGACAAATCTCCTGCACATGTCAGCTTAAATACTCCCAAATTAAAGATTCTGTGGACAAAAAGAAGAAACAGAAGAAACATTGTTCATTAGCACGACCAGCTCTTAAATCGAGAGGAGAAGATCGTTATAAATCTCGTTGGATGATAGCTGAAATTCTTCAAAAACACCTTCGGTCACACTTTTCATTAGGTATCTTTGATGAAATTCAGCAAATGAAAGCATCTAATAGCGGTCGAGGATTATCTTTTCATAAACTTCTTCGCAGCTGTAATAAAGCAATTTTCCTTACTGGAACATTAACAAGTGGCGTTTCATCATCAATTCAAGCAACACTTTGGCGATCAGAGCCCGGTCCTTTAATAGATGAGGGTTTTGAGCACACCACAACAAAAGAACTCTGGGCTCAAAAATATGGAGTCCTGGAAAGAGTAACTTATCTAGATAATAATGTTGAGGGTAATGCCGGTCGTACAACGAACCGGAGAGCAGAAAATATCCAAATCAAAGAGAAACCAGGGATTGCTCCACAGCTAGTTGCCAAACATTTGTTGCATAAAGCAGTCTTTGTCGAACTTTCTGATTTAGGTCTTCCTCTTGTAAATTTACGAGAAGAGCCGGTAATTGTTGATATGGATGAAGAACACGCTCAAGCCTATAGAACATTTGAAAGGGAACTCTTTGATACCTGTACCAAATTACAATCAGATCTTGGCAGTAAAGCATGGTCTGTCTATGCATCATCCTTGTTGAATTATGCCGCTCAGCCAACAAAAGAAATGTGTATCGAGTTTTTAGATGACAATGGAGGCCGACTTGCGTATTTATCACCACCAACCTTCCCCGATGAATATCGTACTTCTGCCGAACGCGAATTGATTGAAACTGTTCGTAGGGAAGCAGCATTAGGACGAGGGTCTATCATATACACTCACTTCACTAATAAATTCAAAACAAACGAACGTATTCAGAAAATACTATCCGAAGCCGGGATTGAGAGTGTGATCCTAGATAAGAACACGACAAGCAGTATGGGGAGGTTCGAGTGGCTGGAAGAACAGAAGAGGTTGAGAACTAAAGTACTCATTATGAATGCTTCGCTTGTACAGGTCGGGTTAGACCTTCTAGAATGGCCTAATTTGAATTTTTGGCAATTGAATGATGATATCAATGCTGTAAGACAGGCGGGTAGAAGAGCGTGGCGTATAGGGCAGACAAAAGAATGTACTGTGCGTTATTTTGTCAACAAAGATACGCATCAAATGAAGCAGTTTGCCCATTTGATGAAAAAGAGAATTTCTGCACTTTTAGTCGAGGGCAGGATTGAGAGATCAGATAAAATAGCAGAATTTGGTAAAGATAACGAGTCAGCACTGACTCGAGATTTGGCTAGCAGTTTATCAGCAGCGGAGCTCACTGAAACATGGAAAAGCGCTGCTGAAAAAGATATGAATGAAAATCTGCAGCTGGTTTCTGAAGAGGAGTATCCTAAGGCTATAGCACAGGCGTTTAAAGTGCTTACTGAGGAAACAAAACGTTTATGTGGCGTACATGACATAGTTAATCCATTGGATGCAACAGATGTAATCACTGAAGCAATTGATATTACGCGTGTTATACAGAAGAAGAGTGAGATTTACACCCCTGCACCTGAAGACAAAATAACCAAGATCGATTTACTAAACTACAAGCTCTCCACAACACCGATCCGAATTAAGTCTAAGTCCATGGGGGATGTAATTAAAGACCAATTGACTTTCGACTTTTAAGTGATAATGAGTTGTAATAATATTAAATCGGCTATGTGAACCAAGTAAGATATTATTAGTATGTAGTATTCTTGTCATTTGCTTTCTAAACTATAGTACTGTTACACAAAATCAAAAAGGCATCTCATTTTTACTTTGAGGTGCCTTTTTAATTTACGTTTATACAACTTAATATTTTCCTAAATGGTTGATTATAACTTATCTCACTTGAATGTATATTTACTCATAATTGGTATCATTAATGTTAGCTACTTTTGCTTGTACAAACGAGTAATGATTGGCTATGCGTTATTTAGCAAGGCACTGATCATCTCTATTCCCTATTAATTTGTTTGTAGAATTCAGTAAAAACAGCTATACTACTAGTTGGTTAAAATTTCCTAAATTAATATGGGGGCTAAGAAATGGTGTTAAGGAAGAAATGGTTGACAATGCTGACGGTACTTACTACTGTACTAATTCTAGGGGCTTGTGGTACTAACAAAGATTCTGGGCAAACGGTTGAGGATTCAATATATGATAATCCACGAAGTCATACAGCCGAAGATTTTATGCCATTAAGTGAAGCTTTAGAAAAGTATCCTGTTTGGTTTAAAGCTAAAGTATATCCAACTAGAAAGACTACTGTTAAGGACGTGTATGTTTTTGAAAACGGATATGCAACCCATTACTGGAATCTTAAAAGTCTTCCAATTGATGAATATGATGACCTATCTGATGATGAAATAATTAAGTATGTAAAAGAAAATTCAACTGCGAAAGCTACAGGTAAATACATACTAGATATAACCTTAGATGAATTAGGACAATCTACTCAAGAGATAGAGGTTGTTCTGGAGAATGGTATAATGGAATATTATTATCCGAAGGGATATAATTTAGATGGTGAGATACTAACAGAAGAAAAGACAAGCACTGAAGTGACTGATTACTTAGTGAACTTTGAACAAGGGTCGAATAGTCAAAAAATCTTCAATACAACCTATTCAGGTTTAGCATATAACAAGGATTTTAGTTTATTTACTCGTGTAGATGACTCGTTTGTTGGCTTTAAATTGGATGATCCAGACACAAAAAATGATAAAGTGACGATCGAAGGGAAATAAAATAGGAAGCTGCTGTCTGTATTTACAGGCGGTAGCTTTTTCAAATTAATTGAACTCCATAATTAGTCCTACTTTTCATAAATCTCATATTTTCCTTGTTCTTCTAATAAACATAACCGCTGCAACATCTAATTTTATGATAAACAAATACCCAATAAAATAGACCTTAACAACATATCTATCTTATTGGGTACATTTTACGTTTGTGCCGGTAGTTTTTTTGTCCTACAAATTATAAGGGCAATTCATATTGATGATCGTGATGATTGTTCTCAAGTTTTACGAGTTGACGAATATTGTACTTTATGCAATCAATGGAGTCCATCTCAGAAGGAGCGGCTATCTGAGGAGAATTGAGTGGTACTAGGCGGCGGAATCTCCTGCCTATATTAAATCCAGTAGAATCGGTAGAAATAAAAGGAAATTCATTTAGCAATACACTTGAGCCTCCAAGCCAATGGAATCCTTGTTGGTCCCCATATTTCGAAAATATCTCTTGAAACAGCTTTCTCTTGGCTGGTGTTGAATGCATAAACACCGTTCCTCCTATTCCGATTAACTGATGCTCACAAGAGTTTACTAACTTATCTAGCTCGTCCCATCCAAAACCTTGATGCCATACAGGATAGGGCGGGAATCCAACATTCGCACTTAAGTATTTCAGGTTACGTTTTGATTTTTCGATATTACTATCTTCGTCTAAATTGAAGTACCCCATTATATACTCTTTAATGCTGATCAGCAGCTCACAGTATTGCTTGAGACATATATCATTTATCTTTTTGTCCGGATTTGTTTGATTTGTTTGCTTGCCGCATTACGCTGAAGCTTCCAGAATCAATAATCACATGCAATCCAATGTCTCTGCAGTGTCTAAGTGTTGCTAAGAGCTTATCACGCGATAGACCCCGAAGATAATAATTACTCATTAAAATAAACTTACCGCCCTGACTTTGGACGAGCAAGCGATCTTTCGCTGAAAATTCCATTCCAGAAAAGTAATATCTAACACCTTTAATAACTAACCGCAATGTTCGATTTGCAAGCTTGAGTATTCTGGACATATTTTTACTCAGTGCTGCATTCAACACGGCCATTAGATGAGAATTGAAGCTGTGAAACTGCTCTAAATCCTTTCTCGATACATTGCGATGGAATAGAACAAACGCGAGAGCCTGTTTAAATTTCAAACGGTTTAGTTTATGAATAGATTCAGTAGAATCTACTCGAAATATGATATCTGATGAAGTTATCCCAAGTATAGTGATAGTCCGGCCTAATCCCGTTTTAAACGAATGCTGACCAGTACGAATAGATTTTTTAAATGATCGCTCAATTTTTTTGGCTTTATTGTAGAATGAACTTTCCATGTATGGATGTCTCATAAATCCCCCAGAAATAACTAAATTTAATCTACAGAAAGATTAACATCCATAATACAAATGACAACTTTATTTTAACTAAAAGGTTGTTAAATTACATTTTAAATTGCCTATATATATGAGAAGGTAATTAAGACTTATCTAGGCGGAGGAATGACGCTATAGAACAAGTCCCATTCTTTAATTACGTTTCTCTAATCTAATCTGAATAGGGGAATTATTATATGGCTACTAACTATGAATACAAACAAGTTGAAGGAGCACCACTGTCGATTTTTTCTCCATACGGTCCACGTATGAAATATATCAAAACGAAACTTTCCAACATCAAAAGTGAAACAATCTTAAAACCGATGTCACAGACTTCTTTTATGGGTATCAACGGTGGTTTCTTCCATCCAGAGAATGATAACTACAATATCCCTCCCCTGCAGGGTAGATCTATTGCGTACTCATCTACTGATTCCGGTAACGTCTCTGTCACATATGGCTCTCCAGTCAAAACTCGGACACTGCCTAAAAACTATTTGCAAAACGGATCGTCCGTTGAACTCTTTGCACGTAAGACATTGGTCATCTATACAAGTGGGGGTACCACAAAAGCAGCATATATGTATGCAACAAACACTGCAGAGGTATTGGCCAAGTATAGCAATGTTAAAACAATCATTGGGGGTAACAGTTTTACATCTTCGGACTGGAATGTTGCTCAATTCAATGTACCATTGCCAAGAACAGCGATCGCATGGAAAGGCGATGATGTATATCTGATTGCAACACCAGATGCTATTACGATCAATGACTTGAAAGCGTCCATTGAACACATCGGCTTAGATCCTGTTAATTGTGTTGTCCTAGATGGCTCCGGGTCATCCGCAATTCGTGTACAAGTTAACGGTTCATGGAGCAACAGCTTTATTGGTGGAGATCGATATATTTATAATATGATTCGTTTGATCAATGCTACTTAAAAAATATTTTGTGCAAGAAAACCTCTACAAAATGTAGAGGTTTTTTCCAGTAAAAGTATGACTGATTCCAAATAATCATATATAATGAGGTGAATTGAAAAAATATAAGGTAGGTGCTTCATTTTGAACAGTACTAGCCCAAGATTGCAACATCTAGGACGTTTTATCCTCTCAAATGTAATTACTGCTTTAATAGCTGCTGTCTTGTACACCATTCTGATTTTTGCAGCACCACAAAGTGATGGTGGGATAGATAATGCATTCACAACAGGTATTTTCTATATATTCTTAATCAGCATTCCGGTTTTTCTGCTTTCCATAGTCAGTACATCGCTTATCGTGTGGATGAGAGATAGATTGTTTAAGGGGAAAATAAATCCCATTGGCTTAAATCTTATGTATTTGTTGGTTGCTATTGTATTCAGTGTTGTATTTTATTTCATCCATCAGTCGTTCTTTCAGACAAATGTGATTTTGGGAGTATCAGCTCTATTACCGCTTTTGGTTTTTGGTATTCTATACGAAAATTACATCATAAAAGCACCTAAAACATCATAAAGCTTTATTTTTTGTAGATTTTAAGGTAAAATGAACCTAATTTATGAAATCTACACTCTTCAATGTATCTGTGTTTATGTACTCAACAAATGAGATGATAAAATTACAGCGACATGATTGGACTGGTAAGAGTTAAGTCATTTATCAGGATGAAGAAGAACATTGTGAACACTTTTAATAAGTGAAGACAATAAGAACTTGGCGAAACACAGAGGTATTGTTCCTTTTTAAAGCCATTGTTCAATCAACTGGTTACAGTCTTAAACTAACAACGAATTTAAACTTTTTGCATCCAAAACGCATGACATCGCTTTCGCGAAGTCGTGCGTTTTTTTATTGCATAAAAATCCAAGGAGGCGTGTAATGTTGATACTTTTTAAAAGAAAGAAATTTGATTGGACATCGGTGACTAATGTAGTACCTGGAATGCCATCTCTTAAGATCACATTTAATAAGGATAAGCAACAGGAATGTATCTATGTATCTTCTGAGAACAGTGTGAAACATGAGATTAGGAAAGCATGTTCTGCAGCCGATCAAAGCACTGAGGTAATCATTTGGAAAAGGGTAGGATTGGATATGAGCGATGCTTCATGGGCCCGTTTATGCTTGGCCATTCATCAACCAAGCAAAGGTCACAAATTGAAGATCCTAATGCAACATGTACTTCAAGGTTTAAAAAAACGTAGCAATCTTTGGAAAGCTTCAGTCATTCGTAACCTTGAACTTGATTCATTCGACATGAAACTGATGTTCCAGGTCTGTATGAAAAAGTATGGCTACCCTATGAGTGTAGACACTTCAGGTTTGATCTCAGATAAATACGGCAAGTTAGTATTTAAACAATCAACCCAGTATGGTTTGGTCATTCAAAGTAATTTGTATTGTGTTACTATTCACGAAATTATTAAACATATCGGCTTAACTGAGAGCATACAGCGTTTGCTTAAAGTTAAAGTTGAGATTCCAAAATAAAAAAGGCACGGTTACTTTTTTCAGTAACTTGTGCCTTTTTTGTTAGCCATAATTCGAAAGGATGTTCATAAATGAAAATTCAAATAAAAACTAAATTGTTGTTAGATGGGTTGGTCAAGGTAAAAGAAACATTAGATAAGTCCACAAAATTCCCGATTTGCACTATGATCAAGTTTCATGTCACAAAAAAAGGTCTTATATTAACCACGGATAATACGGTTAACTCAACGGAGCATATTATCAAAACTAAAGACCAGGAGTTAGAGGTTTTTGACATTGGATCAGTCATGATCCCTCCATTAATTATTGATATTATCAAAAAAATGGGATCAGGTGTCTGTATTACTGTCTCTGATCATCCGAACGAAGAAAGCACAGATCAGAGGCTTATCAACTTGCAATCCGTTGATACAAAGATAAAAACGGAGATCAATATGCAGGGTATAAGCGCTGTTGAATTCCCAAAATTCATATCAAAAAAAGGGAAACCACTACTGACGCTTGAATCATCACATTTTATTGCAATACTAAATAAAACCGTATTTGCAGCCAGTACTGATGAATCGACTCCAATCTTTACAGGAGTGCATATCAAGCAAAATGATGGTGAACTCATATTCTCCACAACAAACCGACATCGTTTAGCAAGAGCCAGCTATAAGACCGATTCACTAGTTGAGTTTGGCAATGGCATGGTCGTATCCGCTGAACCTTTAAGCAAGATTTCTAAGCTTATTAATAGCAACAAAGTGGACCTATATAATGTGGATAATCGTCTGATTATACAATCAGGTGATACGACATATACAACGACACTACTGGAGGGGACCTATCCAAACATCGACAGGATTATACCCGTCACAGAGGATTACAAAGCAAGCTTCTTAATTCACCGTACGGAGCTACTCGCTTCCCTGGAGATGCAATTTATTCTAAAAGGGGATAGTAGTAAAGGTGGAATAACAATTATGAAAACCAATCCTGAAGGGAGTATCGAATTAACATCTGACGATACCTCTTTAGCTGCAGGTCGAGGAGAAATTTTTATCAACGAATTTATTGGTGATGAGATATCCGTATCTATTAATACGAAGTATTTTATAGAAGCTCTCAAAGCTTATCAAAGTAGAATGGTTAGGGTTGTGCTAACTGGAGATTTAGGCCCTATATTAATTAAACCGGAAGACTTAAATGGTGATGTACAGCTCATTTTGCCGTATAGAAGCAGTAAGCAAACGAAATAAGAACAAAAAAAGGTGTCTCTGCTGACTAACGCAGACACCTTTTTACTTTTCTAATGAGAGGGCATGATTTAAGTGGATAGACCAAATATATCATTCGATTTGGAACGTTTTGAGAAAAGACTCGCAGAAAAAAGTTTGGATGACAAGGTGGTTAGAACAGAGAATGTCTACAGGATCATTGACTATTACTTCTCTGGAGCTGGAAATGTGAAGCATGTTGATTTCTCCTCATTTAACATGAGCGACATTAACCAAGCTTTTGACAGGGCTTTTTACTTGGATTCGCATGAAACTGCTGAATCCTGGGGCTATCGAGAACATGCCAAAAACAATTGGTATAACCCCTTTTATGAATATTCTATATTAATGCAAAATTGCTATTCATTTGCTAACCATAGAGACAAAGTGTTGAGTCACGAGGATGATTTTATCTAAAGGAAGTGTATCATGCTTTTATTTTATGAAGACGACATTGATAACATAAGAGGCTCAATGGACAACTTGAGAATGCTTAAGATCGCTTACGATTACGGTGTAGATCTTAGTCAACTTAAAACAGGAGAAGACCAATGGATAATAGATAACTCATACCAGTATGGTGTGGGAGGATCTTGTCTTCTTTTCACATTGATTAGACTTATTAATTCGGAAATTGGTATTAATGTGGACGATACTAGTGAGGAAAATAAAGATGAAATCGTATACCAATTCAGTGGAACAGTATTGCGAGAATTGATGAGGGAAGACGATTTTGGGTCCAATATGGGTTCTTTTTTAACCATTGTACATTGTGACTATAGTTCCTCTCACATGGAAATTAAACTAAACCAAGAATTTAATATGATCATTTTAACTATTGAAGACTATGCTGGATACTTCAGTTTTTATCTTGAGCACATCATTAAAATAGTAGTTAAAATGAAATCCCTAATGGAAAGGAAAACCGTCATTCGTGCGAAAATTTAACGTGTCCTGGTCTCAACAAAGAGATTTTTCAATTCCAATCTGTCGTGTCGAAGTCTCAAATGATCTTGGAGCAGTTTTAGGGGACTATGAGATGACCTTCAACGATTTTGCTGAATCAATTATAGATGCAGAACTTCGAGAGTTGAATGCAAAAACTATTGTGGGACATCGAACCAGCACTAAAAAATTGAGTATTCATGGTGTAAAGCGCTCCACGCTTATAAAAGAGCGGATTGAGACGCCTATCATGAATAAAGGCTGGATTAAATATATAAGAAACGATAAGACAAATAGACATATTGTGGTGTGCGAAGTCCAAAAACAACTTTGGGATATGTATTATTACAAAGATAAACTACAAAAAGTGGGCCATCCTAGGCTTTTATTTATCTATCAAGTTGAAGTTAGTGGAAGGATTCAAGGAATGTACTGCTTTGGCGTACAAGATAAAAACATAACCGGCGAAACAGAACTCTTTAAATACCCTTATGCCAATGTTAGCTTCGGCAAAGTCTGTATGGGTTCTAATCAGTTGCCGCAATTAACAAAGCTGGGTCAATGCGTTACTATGCATAACCTTTTTTTTGGATCACAAAGTACGAATTGTTATTATAATGAATCCAGAAATCTATCAGGTATCACTGAATTGAGAGAACTATACAGTAAGATGGAATCTTCTGAATTCCCTGATGAATGGCTTGTCAGTGAGAACATTACATTAGATTCTTTTTTAACTAAATTCTAAAAATCAACTAGGAGCTGTCGACAAATGACTCATAAATCACACGATAATGTACAAACGGATATCTTTGCTTTCTTATCTCCTGATGATCAGGAAATATTGAAACCCGCGGTACAGCAACAACATGACATTAAAAATCGCAAAAATAAACTTGCTCAAAGCAGCGCACCAGTCAAAAAGGTGACGGTGAAATACGAAGATCTCCAAGTCAACTTGAGTACCTGTATTAAGTATGATGGGGTACTAACACCCATCACAGAGTACTTCGAGACTGAGGAAATCCAGACCGGGATTCGCGTAAGTGATACGGATGAACGTAGGCCAATAAATACGGAAGACCTTAGACTCAAATTGGCTGAGGAATACGGAGAAATGTGTGATAGTGATTATGTCACTCTTACTATGCCACCGACATCAAACATCATTGTCCCCCAAATTCACGGGCGCAAGAGAGGCTTGAGCTTAGAGGATCGACATGGAATCTACGCTTCTCTGGAGCAAGCAAACCTAGAACCGAAATATAATATGTATGTCCCTTCAGCGGATGGATACGTTTATCACATTAGAAATGGAGATGTGTATACATCTTGTTCAAAGGCAGGTCGTATACCTATTGCTAAACAGCTCTATGAGGGGATTAACTTTAATAAACCGTTGATACCTTTCCAGGTACTTAGCGCGTTCATAAGCATATCAAAGGAGTTTACTAAACAGGAAGTCGAAGTGTATGGTGAGATTCTTTTGTTGGATGGAAACTATACTTTAAGTATACCTCCACAAGACGCCTCGAAAATGAACGTTCAACCAATTAAAAACAGTGGTATAGCTGATGGTAGTATAAAAGTCATGGAAATACACTCACATCACAATTTCCCGGCCAAACCATCTCCACAGGACGATGAAAGCGAGATTGGTACATGCTTATATACAATCATCGGAAAATTGGATGAGTTCTTCCCAGAGATACAATGCAGAGTACATGTTAATGGTAGATTCATATCTGTTAATCCTTCTAAACTATTTTCTTCTCCTTTCCCTCAAAACGCTTCATCATACCCTCAAGTTAGAGTGATTAAATCTGACGTAATACATGAGGATTCTCAAATATGATTACATTCTCCTCTGATTTCAAACCCTATTTTCAGATTGTCCAATTAGGATGTGGAGCAAACGGATCAGCGGTAATACAACAAATTACACAGCTGATGAACATCTTTGGGATTAAAGGATCTTACATGATTGCAGATCCAGATACGGTTGAAGAACACAATCTCAAAAATCAATTGTTCCTACCTAAGGATATTGATCAAAAGAAAGCAACGATCTTAGCTCGACGTTATGGAAATCATTACAATGTACCTGTGTTTTCTTACACACAGAGCTATGTCGATTCAGAACAAATACTTACTAATCTATTTAATGATGAGTATATTGATTTTGGTTTTTGCCAACTGAAAATCCCTATCTTAATCGGATGTGTCGATAATAACTTCAGCCGGCAGCTCATGCATAGATATTTTCTATCTCAAGAAGATCTGATCTATATCGATGTAGGTGTAGAGGGTTCTCGCGTACCACAGGATGAAAGAACAATGTCTCAATGGACAACGGAAGAGAAGACGGATTTTATGGCTACTGGTTGGACCGGGCAGGTCGTGTGCGGGCTGCGTTGGAAAGGAGAGACTATCCTTGATCCAGTTTGTACCGAATTTCCGGACATGTTAGAAGATGAAGATCCTATAGGACCTTCGGAAATGGCTTGTTCTCAACTGATCAGTAAAGAACCTCAAAAACTCCTCACAAATAAATATGCCGCACTAGAAGTGGTATCTTATTTCAGCTCACTTTTCAATGAGTTATCCCTACCAAATCACAAATCTTATCTGACTCTAAAACATAAATGTAAAGTAAAAGTCTATCCAGTGGCGTTTTCTAGACTTTTAGGGACCGAATAATAAAGATCACCAAAAAACGTAGACGACTTATGTCTACGTTTTTCTTATACCAGGAGAGGCGGTATTTATATGAACAGTAATCTTTATCAGAATGATGTAGTTGATATGTACCAGATTGAAATAGTAAGAAAAGAGTTAGAAACGCTAGCTGAAGAACATAATTTTAACTTCCAAAACGAATTTGTGATTCAGAAGTCGGTTGAACTCGATAGACTTCTGAATAGATATAACAAACCGTCCACATAGTTAGGCTAAACCGTCTCCAATAGGAGGCGGCTTTTTTTATTGAATAAAAACAGTGAATACGATAGAATAAAGCTAGTTATTAAATTACTCTCCTCATTGGTTCACACTTATGACATGCACGTTATTACGATGTTGTCTGAAGGTTGAATAAAGGACATGATTAAAAGAAATATAATCATGGAGCAATGATGAGTTACGCGTACATAGGATTATATGATGGCGTTTTTTATAACAAAAGGTGATATATTATTTGTATTCACAATTAACCATCCTTTTGTATGAAGTGTACTAAACATTCTTATCCAAAAATTAAAAACTTGCCTAGCGCATAAATATCGAAAAGCGAAATTCTCTCCAGAGGATTTCGCTTTTTTTGCGTGCTGAGCATGAAGGAGAAGCTAATGAAGAAACCAATTGCAGAAAGTTATGTTGTTCTCAAGGTAAATGCAAAAAGGTGGGAAGAGCAATTTAAATTACCGAGCATTGCCGGTTTTTGCTTCCTGAAAACTAATGGATATTTTCGAGCTTATCTGCTTGAGAATGTAAGTGTCCATGAGAAGACAAATAAACAGATTAATCGGAAAGCAGAAGTAGATCTAACTATTGCTTTGCAAGTCATCAGTGAGGAGAATCTAGCTGCCGGGAAAACCCGACACATGAATCCGAACAACGAGTACCAAATCATTGAATTGATTGCAGCCATTAAGAAAGAAATAAGTTCTTCCAATCTATTTGAGACGGACTTTGAGTTAGTATTCTAAAATAATGAATCGGAGTGATTTCAATGATCAATGTACAAGATAAAGAGCTGGATGTTCAATTAAATGATTATAATCAGTTTCATATCGGATATAACTATGGAATTGAGGCATCAGATGAATTTGAAAGTGATTTAAATAGAAACTTCGAGTTAGGGATGTATCTGTACAATAACAATTTCATAAGTAAACGTAAAATGATTGATGACATTGTCATACAAGCACTTTTTAAAGGAACACGATTTGAGAACTGTAGTAACTTTGAAGCTTTGTTGGAAATGAATAATTATGATCGGAAGGAAGTATCGATTCAGATTCTAATCGATGCGCCAGAGTTGGAAATAACTGAATCTGGATTTATTCCACCGGTTTCACTGCGGTGCATTTCCAATCAAGATATTTTTTATATCAGAAGTGCTATGGAAGTAGAAAACAAATATATGAACAATAAACAATATCATTTGCACCGAGTTTCACTTGATGAGGTCTTACCCTACGGTCTGTTAAAGCCAAAGAGTACTCTATTCTACGGTTATGAGGATAACACGCTGTACATTGTCTCAGAGATTGAAATCGAGTGTCCATGGGATATCAAAACGACATCTGAAAATAAATATGTAGACTATCTGCGTCTTTTAAAATATGGCTCAGATATGGAAGCAGAAAAAAGAACTAGTATTGAAGTTCGAACAGATGTATATGATTATCAAGTGGAAATAGAGGCTGATCATGTATCTGCAATTGAATGGTTCATATTCTCCAGGTCAAAAATGGCTCAGGCAACCGTATGGGATGATGATGGAAGTAAGATTGATATCGAGATTTATGATAATCACAAAGACATTATTCTTCCAATATGTTATGCAGGGGAGTTCATATCATCAAAGGATCGTATAAACGGTAACCAACTATCCTCTGATTGTGATACTTGGGGCACGGCAATGAATGCTAGAGCATATACATCCTATGTATTTTATATCGAGGATCAAGAAAAATATGGTGTAGTGACACATTCATATTATGTATATTGAGAAAATAAAGCCGAACACTACTGTGTTCGGCTTTGATCTTTACAAATACTAAATAAGCGCTGGAGTGATATCTGTGATGAATGTAAATACCAGAGAAATTTTAGAAACATTAAATGTAAATCTCAGTGATTTTGAAGAATATATTGAATATCATATTACGGTTTGCTATGGTGTCGAAGCAAAAAGAGACTTCTTAAATCTATGTAATAGCAATCTACTGTTAGCTGTTTATTTATACAATAATAATTACATTAGCAAAGAAAAGATGATTGATGACATAGTTATTCAGTCATTAATGAAAGGAACGCGGTATGAGGATAATTTCGACATAGACTCTATGGTTAATGAATGTTTCTACGACAAAGAAGAGATACGTCTTCAGATCGATTATGAAACTCAAGAGTACCGGTACAGTTCTTCAATTATCCCGTTTGTCGTAAGTCGTATCTCAAATAAAGACATGTGTTACATTCAACAAGTCATGAGAGTAGAGAATAAATATATGTATGAGAAACAATTTCAATTGCATAGCTATTCTTTGGAGCAAGTTATACCTTACAACTTATTAGAAAACGACAGCCATTTGTTTTATGGTTATGAAAGCAATGTAATTTATATTATTACTGGCCTGGGAATTAGATATATTGAGGCTGAGTAGTTAGTAGATTAACTAAGTTTATCGTCAGATATAAATTGAGACATAGGAATTTTGAATCAACCTAATATATTTTTAAAAAGAGCTGAACAAATTTGTTCAGCTCAATTATTTTACTAGGGAATAGATCATGATGATTATAGTTCCTTAGAAAGGAGCAGATATCAATTCATTTCGAGAAAGAAGTTAAAGAAGCACTCTCCTTGTTGCAAATCGAGGTTCAAGTATTCTTGGAGTACAATTCTCCATTGAGCGCCTTTCTGAAAGGAAAGCACTGTGATATTGCTCAAAGGTTCATTACAAAGCGGCTTTTCTTGTTTGAAAGAGCTTGCCCTTACAGAGTTACTTATGTCAATTTTGAAAAGGAGACTCAAGCCGGGGTAGCAAAATTAGGTAAGCGAATTGAAGTGTCCGAGGATCTCCCGCAATTAATGAAATTTGAAACTATAATGCATGAATGGGCTCATCAGATACTTCATTTGCGCTCCAATGCCATTTTAAAAGACCATATAACTAAAGAGATTGAAGCAGAATCTGTTTCGTTTATTGTAGGTTATATTCTAGGTGTAATTAATGAGATTTCTCACATTTATATAGCCGAGAAACTTGCAGTCGAACAAGACAAATTGCAGCGGCTTCGTTTGTATCAAAGCATAAGTAAATTATCGGATAAAAGAATTGTAAGAGCATCGCTGACGATCTTAAAAAAATTAGCTTATGAGCATCGACAAATTCAACATCATATAAAAAATGGCGGTAAGAATATTTGATAATTTTCAAAAATTCTATTTAAAGAAATGCTATTAAATTGAATAGGTGTCAGGAGAGATATAAATGGATAAAGAAATGCTTTTTTCATTAATTCCAAGAGAAGTTATCAAAGAAGATGAAATAGTAAAAACAATCGAAGAGCAAAGAAGATTAATTAAAGCTGCTAGATCGTTTGTTTCTAAACTATCGGTGAATCGATTTTTATACAAAAAGTTAGCAAACTTTGACTTTGAAGAAATGCTTAGCTTATTTTCAGATTTAACTCATGCTGATTTCGTTATACAGGAAAATGAGTTGTATTTGAGTGAAATTGATATAGACAGTTTTGCTGTAATTTTAGAAGAAGAGTTCAACTTAGAAAGTATGTATGAGCTAGATAATATTTATATCGAGAATCTTTTAAATGGTACAGATATAACAAAGAATGAAATAAATCTTATTGACGAGACCAGACTATTCCAGGATATTCTTGTGAAATTTACGTTCTACAGAAGCGGAATGTCTATGCTCGATACGCCAAACCTATCGGTAATGTTAACTGCAAAAAAAGCATTACTCAGCTTTTATCTCGCGGAGAAGAATGTTGAATATTTGCTAAACGGTCAAAAAACCATCTATAATATTTCAATTTTGATGTAACGCTAATATCTCTGGAATAGTACCCCCTGCCGCAGTTTACCATGTAGGAGGCGCGGTGATATGGTTATTGCAATTGAACCTAATACATTTTTAAAAAAAGAGCTGAACTAATTTGTTCAGCTCTATTATTTTACTAGGGGGGCAGATAAGGGTGATACTAAAATGCAGTTATTGCGATTTAACTGGTCTGTCTGAAGAAGAATTCGAGTTAGACGACTATAACCAAGGGTTTTGGTGTGGGGATTGCGATTCATATACGTATTTTGACCCAGCCAAGGCGCATAAGTTTACGTTATTACTTGAGATGAAGTCGAAACTCTCTAATAAAGCACCTGTGGTAAGTAGTGACATCAAGTTCAAGAAGCAATTGTCATGCTTTCGGTTTCCAGGCGGTAAATCCAAAATGATACCAATAATATACTCCAAGATAAGAAAGGAACAACGTAAGCAACTTGTTGGAGCATATGCAGGTGGAGCTAGTGCTGAATTTGCTTTGCTAGCAGCGGGTGTCTTTGAAAAGTTGGTATTAAATGATTACGATTTTGGAATCTATGCGTTGTATTGGACAATAAAGCATGCTCCATTTGATTTGATTTATCGACTTCAATCTAGCTCAAGTCCAACAGTGAAAGACTATTTTCATGCGCAAAAGATTATTAAACAGGATTATCCTAATTGCAATATCTTAGATGCTGCCTGGTATACGCTTATAGTGAACCGACTTGCATACTCAGGCATCTATAAAGCAAATCCACTAGGTGGGAAGAATGGGAAAACATCTGATTTACTATCTAGGTGGAATCCCAAGGCTCTAATTAAGCGGATAAACGAAATTCATGCACTAAGTGACCGGATAACCGTTTTGAATGAGGATGCCTGTAACGTCATAGAAGAGTATTATTGGCACCCCGAGACCACAATATTTGTCGATCCGCCATTCGTCCAAAAAGGTGAAGATTTATATCGTTGCTACTATAAGAAACAAGATCATATTGACCTATGTGTCCTACTAGAATCGCTACATAGTGGTATGCCTGGAGCTGATATTATTGTCACTTATGATAATGATCCTCTAATACGGGATCTCTACTATATTCCAGAAACCGAAACGATTCATCGATATTATTCCATATAAAAAAGCGGAGGATTAAAACATGAATTTAGTGATGAAAAAGGTCTATAAAGTAACAGAGAAAGCACTCAAACCAAGAGTTTGGATTTACTCCCTTGTGTGCGAGTCTGCCGGGTTCTTGCCTGGTCAGAAGTTGTACATCTCTACTAATCAAGATGAGATTATAGTACAGAATCAACCAGTTACAGAGGATGATCATGTGGTCCACGTATCTTCGAAGAGAACTTCAAAAGGGGCGCAAAGACCTATTGTAGATACAGCTAAGGAAAGCTATAGATCCATTATTGATGTAGATCAAAAAGTGGAAATGTGTGTTTATAAAGATAATGACTTAAGTAGAGTGATTATTAAACCACTCGAATTTTCCTTATTCAAGAAAGAATCGCTGATTAAAACGCGTGATGAGCGAATCAGTACCTTTACTATCTGTAGTGGCGCGGGGTTTGTAACTTCAGCCTTTCAAGATTCTGGTTATTTCTCTTCCGTTGGAGCTATCGAACTTGATGAAGATAGTGGAGCGGTATACAGACATAACTTTCCCTCAACCTTTCTATTCTCTGGGGATTTACTGGATTGTAATACTGTTACTGAAGCTGATGTGACTGTAGTGACATTACCGTGTAATGAAGCGTCCCCGTTAGGCAACCACGAAGAGGGCACCTTCAACAATCTTTCATTAGCTGCCTCTGAATTGATCCGGGCTACAAAATGCCGAGCGATCTTCTTTGAGAATGTGAATGATTTTTATAAGACTTCAGCATACCAAACGTTAAAGGAACTACTCTCAGACGAATTTCCTTTTTGGAAAGAGTCACATATTGAAGCGATAGACTTTGGTTCAATTGCAAGGAGAAGCAGAACCTATGTAGTAGCCGTTAGAACTGAGGAAGACTTTACTAATTTCTCATTCCCTAAACCGCCAGAACGCATCCGGAGGAAAAAGTTAAAGGAGTATCTGGATGGAAAGCACGTGGCACAGCACTGGAAACCTCTAGAGAAATTTATGGATAGCTTTAGAGCAAAAGCGGATAAAAACAATAGTTGGAAGGATCGTAGCCTAAGCAAAACCTTTGTCGATCCTCAAGTGACTGAGATCCAATGTATACCTAAAAGATATCGTGCACAGTCGGCATCAAGTACTTATTTGGTATCCGAGGATAAGCAGTCATTTAGGTTTTTGACGATTGCAGAAATCCGAAAAATACTCTCTGTTCCAGATTGGTTTGAGTATCCCGATTACATCAGTGAAACTCGTAAATACGAAATGATTGGACAGAGTGTAGACTGTAGAGTAATTAAATCTATAGCCAACAATATTGCTGCAATGTTCTTTAAAGGACTGAGAGCTATTAAAGCTTCTTCGTTACCTGGTGTGCGTTATAACGCAGTAACAGAGAACAGTGAAGGACAGTTGGGTTACATCTTTTAAAATAATCGATGTTTAAACTACTACAACAATTAAGAAGGCTTGGCATTCAATTGCCAGGCTTTTTCTATTACTTATTTAAAGGGGTGTTTACTATGAGGAATGTAGATGGACAATTATCGTTTACGATTAATGATTGTAATGAAACTGAATACAAGGTCGAAGCTGAGCTTATTGTATTGAGAGATCGTGACTGTACTATGAATAGCCCTATAGTTCATGGTAATAAACCGGAACTAATATATGGCCAGAATATTTGCATTCAACCTAGTGTACCAGGAAGAGAAGATACTCCTCATATGAGGAAACACTATCTGGGTCATCTTGATCCGTTAGAATCATATACTACATTCTTTGTATTATTTTCTGGAGGTAAGGATTCTGTAGCATCGGTATTGAATCTTCTAGAGTTGGGAGTCCCTCGATCTAAAATTGTTCTCATCCATCATGACATTGATGGTGGGTCTGAAAGAAAAATGGATTGGCCGGCTACCAAAGCGTATTGTATAGCCTTCGCAGATGCGTTCGGTCTCGAGATTAGATTTTCATTTAGAGAAGGCGGATTTTGGGGTGAGGTGTATCGTTACGGGTCCAAAAAACCGGTCCAGTTCCAGGATGCTGATGGATCAATGAGACGAATAGAACCGGTTGCCTGGCAAAGAAGCCAAGAGCTCAAAATGTTAATGGATTCGGCTGAGAGAGAAGATAATCTGGAACTATTCAAACAGTACGATGAGGAGCTGCGAAGTTACGGCTATCGATTCCAGTTCCCAGCAAAGGGGGCTAATTTACAGACCCGCTACTGTAGTGGAGTTCTCAAGATCGAAGTAGGCTCTGTGGCGATTGCCCATCAATTGGATACGAAAGAGAACTGCAAGATCATGGTGGTCAGTGGTGAGCGTAGAGGAGAAAGTACTAACCGCTCTAAATACAACATGATGGAAATTCATAGAACACATGCTCCTAAACGACGAAAACGCATCGTTCATCATTATAGAAATGTAATTGATTTCTCGGAGAAGGATATCTGGGAGGTTCTAAAGCGAAATAGAGTAGTTCCGCATCCATGCTATGTTGTCGGATGGGGGCGGGCTTCCTGTGCGTGTTGCATCTTTAGTTCTCCATCCCACTTTGCAGGCATAAAAGAAATCCTGCCAAATTATTATGAGAACATAAGATCAGCAGAAATTGAACTAAACTTTACTTTTGATAACAAAAAGTCTATCGATGAGTTTGTAGGAAATGCGAAAAGCTGTGTGGACCACAGTGAACAAAGAGCAATCCATCAGCTACTCACAGGAGAAATAGGTCCTGAAGATATATTGTTGGATCATGTAGAAGAATGGAAGTACCCCGCGGGTGCATTTCGTAGTGGAGTCGGAGGACCGTGCTGAATTATGTTATTGCTTGACTCAGATAAGTTCTAAAGAAAAGCTAAAATCTCAAACTAAATGATAAATAAAGTTAAAAAACATAGAGCATTTAACTAAAGGAGAAATAACTAATGAGAACAATTGAAATTGTTGAAAACTACGAAGAAGCAATGAACAAAGCTGCTTTGATGGGATTGGATGTTACACACTTAGATCCAGATGCTGCTATTATGACGGTGAACAGCTTCTTAGTCATGGATGAAATAACTGTACCAGTGAGACCGGTTGATATCAGTGTTCTTAAAGAACATGACCTTTTATCTTTAAAGGACGATATTACCTTGGATATTGAAGAGTATCGAATTGTCAAAATTCTTGAAGAGAATTTCAGAAAATATTTAGTCCTGGTGAAGGTTAGCGAGGAGAATGAAACTGAGCACAATTTATATTTTTACGGTTTTGAAGAGAGTCAACATGAGCTGATTATTTTAACTGAAGAAGAGTGGCCGTTGGTAGAGAAGCTATATGATCTTGCTCTTCAGGAGCCCGCAATAGATCTTCAACTTGTCTAGATCCTATGGAATGAAAGTAAAAGTTGAGTATTACAAATTGATCGTTTACAATAGTAGTATTAATTACTTTATCAATATTCTTCCTTAAGCAGGCATTCAGGCTGTATACATGAATTGATCATGATGACAGATTTATATGTACCTGCAGCGGACCATTCAAAAGGATTGGAAGAATTACGTGTGTACTTACATCTATGGTGTGAGAAGGCACGATTGTGAGTCAGATTGTGGTATTAAACAGTATGACATATGACTGTTATTGCCGACTTTCAACTTCGCTATTAACACGATTTTTAGATTCCTTACAAATTAAAGTCAATCCATATTTGGACTCAAAAGACGCTAGGCTACTGAAAAGTAGCTGATGCGTCTTTTTTTATATACATAAAAAAAATTTAGAAAGTAGGAAAAAACGATGAACAACCCTTTGGACTTCCAACTATTTCTTTGTGATGCTTCAGTCATTCTGTTGCATGGACTAAGAGACCTTGGATGCAAAACGAATATGTTTGCAATAAAAAAAGAATCAGATAATACCACCTGGTATAGCAGTTATCATCCTGAACTCTGTGATATTCAGATCCCTTGGGTTGCCGTATCAGCGGACCTGGATCAGATACTGTTACATCCTATAGATCAATACAAGCGTGATCGGGATAAGATTTCAGGGATTAACAGGTTTTACATCCTTGAAATGCTGAGAAGAGGTACGAAAAAAAGAGAAGAATTAAATATTCAACGTAGAAAGTCGGTTGAGGAACAGACTCGACAACAACGAATTGATAAAGAAAATCTTAGTAAAACACTTCAACTACGTACAAGGAATTTACCATCAATACAATATAGAAATTAAAAAGGAGATATTTTCTATGAATGATTTTTTTCAGCAGCTACATCAATTAGGTTCATTTTCTTATCACTCCCTCATAGAAGGGTACGAGAACGTAGGACATGTATGGGAAGTCTATCCAGAGTATAACGAAAACGAGCTGTTTTATTACGGTTGGGTGTATGAAAAACAATGTGACAGCAGTTCTCACCGAATTATTCTTAAAAATACTGGTGATAACTGGCTTAGTTTTTTAACACCAGGAAATCCTGAAGCTATGAGAGTGTTTTCTCAGGCTCCAGCGTATGTAACAAATAAAAAAGGGGCCTAATCTCATGACTATTGATCATCAATTACAAAGCTATAATTTCTCTTCACCCTGTCCTATGGATTTTAGATATTTCTTGAATCATAGGTTTAATTGTTCAGTGTCTACGAGCCCCGTTTATAAGTTAAAGCTCAAAAATCGGGTACTGAATAAAACATTAATGAAGCTCAGAAACTTAGGAGACCTTTTTTATAAACATTGTATTTTGGACTCTTACGAGGTATCAATGAATGAAGACAACCTACTAATTGAAGAGTTAAATATTGCTGGTGACATCTACCAAATAGTCAATCAGATCGATATTTATCAAAAAGAAGATTTCTTTAAGATGATGTGTGAATTGTTCCATATCGTTATGTACGGCACCGTTAAATCTCATGAAGACGTTATCTGTAGAGATCATTTATTTACTCAACTAAGTGAGATAAATGATCGAAGTCAATATCAGATAAGGTTTTTGGATGTATACCCCAATATCAATCAATTTGTTCTGTGTCGAAGTTCAGTTACAGATGTTGTTTTAACATTAGGTGGCGGGCCGGTAACCATTTGCGGAACACCAAAAAAGTACTCTCGGTACCAATGCGTTTATTTTATGCGTCCATTGGAGACGTGGGATGAGAATTCAATTATGAAGACTCATTATACGAAGGAGCATCTACTTGAGGAAGAAGCTCTGGAACAAGTAGTGCATGACTTTAGAATTCATTATGATTACTCCAACTTATGGAGTTCAATAAGAGTCAACAATTAGGTGGGTGCACAAGATGCAGCCACTTTTTTGTTTCTAAATTTCGACTAAAGGAGAAATCAAAAATGTTGAACATATTACAGAAGTTAATCATGGCGTTGCCTCAATTAGGTGCAACCGTAGTTGATGGCATAAACACGTACACAATCACTCTCAAACCAATTCAAATCGAATTGCACTTTAAATCCAGGCATACCATCGCTTCCGTTAGGATTACCACGCCAATACACGAGCGATCGTTTGCAGCTGATGAATCCAATCCTGAACTCCTGAACATGTTGAATGTTGTCCTAGACTTCATAATCTTAGATATTGAAATCTGTAATCATCAAGACATAAAAGAAGATGTTAAAATCGATCAAATCTTAGATAGTATCGATCAACATAAGGGGAAACCCACAAAAGGTTCTTATCTCAAAAAGAAACGATTGTTTCAGAACTATTTGGATCTGAAATATGTAAAAAGGCACCATGAACGGAACCTGAATCAATCGTTGAACCCCCTATTCCATATTAGGGACCTCATTTACCGGAAGCAGTTACTTCTAAACGACATTTATATAACTAAGGTAGAGAGGGGCTTTAGAGCATATGGTGCAACCCAATCACAATTTTATGGGACGGGTCAATCTGTACCAGCTGCAGTAGAGAACTATAAACGACTGAATAAACTGAATCAGAATAGCTCAGCTTTTGAATTTGGGGAGTTAGATGAAAGTGAATTTATGGAGAGTCTAATGGCACCACTATTAATGGGAGGTTTATTCAATGATTAGGACTAGAAGCGAAAAACAGGCTCGACTTAACAAGATGAAAGAAATGAATTTTATGCTAAACCAAATAGGGCAGTGGCTTATGGATCTAGCTCTTGTCAAAAACGATCCAACATTAGTGAAACAAGCCGAAAGCTGTGGTCTTCCTGCAATTACTTTCTTAATAGAAAATCCGAAGATGCTTTACAGAATGAGCAATAAGGATGTTGAATGCATCGTACAACATGCTTTGTACAAAGCACGTAATATGGACAGTTTATTGGTGATAGACCTAGCAGAGTTGCATAGATGATTCTCAATTTAAACTTAAAGGACAGAGGAGATGTCTATGCCAAAGCCTAAACCCATAGTTCTACATGTGAATAGTAAAGGCCGTAAAAAGCATCTAATGTTTCAGAAAATCATATCAGGTTCAATGGATTGTTTCTTTCTTTCCATGAACGGCCTTCTAAAAACCGCGATTTATAACCGCGGTTTTTTAGATGGCAGAAAACATAGTATTCAGCTAGAGGATGAATTCCCTTTGTATGTTGAGGCTAAATCTATATTGATTTTACCTAAGGATGATCTTAAAGATGGCGTAATCAGTGGAACTTCATTCATAGGGGTTCTTTCTCTTGATAAGTTATTCGTTATTGATAATCAAGAAGCAACTACCTTCTTTGAAGTAGAATGTGGTTCATGTGAATTCTATGGTTCTCACGCTTGTTTTAAAAACTATGATTGCGGGGATGAAGATCGAGCTCGTTATAAGGATTCGTCATGGTTTGAACATATCAAATTTCACAAAAAGGAACTAAAGCGGGGTAAAGCATTTCCTGTTAACAGGTTGGATGAACAACCTACATCAATGCCACAGTATCCATAAAGGATTGATGTAGGATTGGTTCTTTAGTAGTCCATAAAATCATTACAGCAGAAGGTAAGGGCATAGAATGCCTTCTAGCAAGTGTAGACGATCTACCCTAAAGTTCGTCTTTATTGGTTGCCCTATTTAGAAACTGTGAGTTTCTAAATAATGAGGGCTAATAAATGCATTTACAAACCGAAAAAAAGTTCAAAGCACTTTCTTTCTTTTCCGGAGGAGGATTGTTGGATTATGGGATGAAAGAATATTTTGATTTCATCTGGGCAAACGAACTTAACCCACAACCGGCACTATGTTACAAACATAACGTGGGGAACCATATTGTTGTTGGAGACTTAGAGAATATCATCAATCATACGCCTTCAGCTCTCCCAGAAGTGGATGTAGCCGTAGGTGGACCACCATGCTTTGATTTCACATCCAACAACACTGCCGGCAAAGGGCAGCAGGGAGAACACGGAAAGCTCATTTGGGCGTATTTTAATGGCATTAAATTAGTTAAGCCCAAAGCGATCATCTTTGAGAACGTTATAGGATTATACAAGAAGCATAGATCTACTCTTGATGAGCTAATTAACTCTTTCCGCGCTATAGGCTATCAAATATCCGTTGGAAGCTTAAATGCAGAACCATTTGGTGTTGCCCAGAGCCGTGATCGATTATTTATTGTTGGCATTCGTAAAGATTTGGGTTTTACTTTTCGATTTCCTCAACCACCACACGTTCATAAAACGGTTAGAGATGCACTAAGTGATCTACCCGCCCCCACAGAAGTAAACCAACCTATTCTTGTTCCAAACCATGTAGTTACTTGGACAAGTCCAACACCTGAACGTATTCACGATTTAATGCTGCATCCTCGAAATCAGTGGATTGGAGCGAGAAGATTACAGTGGGATAACGTAAGTCCAATGATCGGATTCAACATAGGTAAGGATGGACGAGCTTTTCTGCATCCTGAAGAGGATCGAAAGATCACAGTCCGAGAATTTTTAAGGCTTATGGGCGTAGATGATTCATTTGTGATTCCGGATACCGTTAAAATCACCAATCAGTACAAGCTTATTGGTAACGGAGTAGCTATGCCGGTAGCAAGAGCTCTTGCCGAGGCCCTAAATCAACAATTAAGAGACGCACTTAGCACTTAAAGAAGGAAGAGGGTTTTAAAATGACTTTACTATTTGGAGTATGCATTATTTTCATATTACGAAAAGTCGCCTCCTGGCATTTTGAAAAAACGATGGATAGATGGAGCTACATTAACACTCAAGCCGGAGCAACAGGGGGAGAGATTGCTGAATGTTTAATCCAGCGTAATAATATACAGGCTACCCGTGTGCATATCACCGAAGGTGTTAAAACAGGTGCGTATAGCCGTTATGGGAAAACCATCTTGTTATCTAAGGATATCTATGATGGTCGTACTGTAGCTGCTATAGCAATTGCAGCACACGAAGTAGGGCATTCTGAATGTGACCGTGATAATGGGATGATAATGTATGCTCGTTATTGTTTAATCCCATTTGGTATCATCCTTTCAAAAGCTGTGCCTATTCTCCTGGTCATGTACTTTTTCATAAGTTGGATCATTTACTTCCTTGTAGCTGCAGTACTTGCCATTATGTGTCTCCAGCTTATGAGTGTATGGGTTGAACATGATGCAAGCAGACGTGCCCTGAAAATGCTGAAGAATGCCAGAAAGTACAACGCAAGCGAGATACGTGCTATAAAGAAGACATTAAACGCTGCATGGATGACTTATCTGGTGAATGTGTTCAACTTTAAAATTGGTTGAGTAATGTTTTGGACTGTCCTATGAGGAGCTTTTTACTAGTAGGACAGTTTATTGATTATAAGCGATGCTATAATTATATTATTCAAGACTTACTGAATGGAGTGATCTTTAATGAAGAGTTCAGATCTTTTTAAGTTAAAAAAAGAGAAACCCATTGTTGTTTTTACACAAAAGATTGATGACTATCAAACGGGATTCCATGAGAAAATGAAAGCAAGATTAGTTGATATGACTGATCACGTGAATGGATGCTACCGCCTTGTTTTTGATTTATCAGAATTCGAAAACAATAACAAGGTGTATGAGCAACCAAGTTACTATGATGAAAAAAGAAATTCAGTTTTAAGATGGAGTGAAATTAATAAAAACAAACTTGAGGTCTTTTTCATAGATGTAGACTCTGAAATCGATTTTCTTGAAATTGTGTCTCAAGATGCCTCTACTGTTGAAGGAGAAGCGAGTGTAAATGATATTATTGAACAGTATAAAAGCTCGCGCGAACGTAAACAAAAAATTCTAAAACCTTTACATGATAAAAAGAAAGGTTTGATTGATTTAACAATTTCCGAGAGTAGTGAAATGTTAGTCTTAGAAGCGGAAATTCGTTTGATCAATGAGTTTTTAGAAGACTTAAGCTTCTTTATCAATGACAAGCAGGGAATATAATAAATAAAGGAGATAACAAACCTATGTGTATAGAAAATGATTGGTTAAATACTGGACAACTTGAGAACGGACTTCAAGTATGGGAAAAGGAATACACTGAATCAAATGTTCCTTATTTAAAGTTGGAGTATCGAGATCATAATGGTAATCGTGTGGGAGGAAGCGAGGTCATACCAGTTACACAGATTAGATTGCATAGTGCCGTTCTTGAAAGTATAGAAATTGAATACGGGAAGAGGATAGTATAAGTACTGTAAAGCAAATTTAAAGAAATAAACAAAGTATAACAGCAATCTTATAGTAGCTGCCCCAAGATCTTACTTGAGAATACATCTGATTGATTGTATGATAATATCATAACTTTTAATTAAACTACTCAGGCACAAAATTCCATCTAGTCATATTATTTGATTGAAATTGAAGAGAATTTTGATAGGATTTCATTTCATTATTATTTACAAAATGATGAATTGAATGAACTATGAGTTAATGTATGCACATTGAGAATTTCTCTCTAATGAAGATACAGGTGGCGTAAGATATCTTTAGATGAGCAGTGGCTTAAGCTACCCATCAGTCGGATATTTTAGCTTACACGCACTACCCTAATAATCCAAAACTCAATCTATAATAAACATATTTATAAGAGTTCACCCTTTTCTAACTGGTGAGCTCTTTTTTTATGCTTAAAAACGGTATTCAGCCATTAGTGGCTTTATATATATTAAAAAATCTTGTGGAGGAGGTGGCTATATTGGAGAATGTTCCACCTTGGGTAGTTTTACTAGCAGCAGGGAGTGAGTTCGAACATCACCTTACCAGATTACTTCATGAAGAACATCTAACTGAAGATGAGGTGCATCGCCTGCTAGTTGTTGAAGGAGCTGAGTTGGATGTAGAAGAGCTTGAATTGGAACAGATCCAAGTTCTCTTTACGGAGTTCAACGCAGCGGGGAACATCGAGGAACTTGAAGAAAAGTACGGTGACAATTTGAGTAACGAAAATGTGGCATATGAACAATTGATGTGCTACTACGATCAACTGTTTACTTACTACACTAATAAAGAAAAATTGGAGGGTTCAAAATGACAATGAATAGAGCTGCAATTCTATGTATTGTTGAAACAGACGAAGGTATTTCCCCTAAACATTGGACCAAGTTAACGGAGCTGCTACATAAAGAGCCAGAAAATGAATGGATTCCATATGTGTTAGATGGAGAAAACAATTCAATTGCGTATGGCTTCATGCTAAACGAGTTGTACAGTGATCATTTTCAGAAGGATATGAAGGAAACAATCCTGCCCATTCTGAACGACTCAAATCTTGAAAAACAGGATGATCAGTACACTACTGCTTCTGGCTATCTCATATATTTAGCAAAGCATGTTGATTGTATCATTTCTGCAGAAACCTACCCATAAGGAATTGTTTCGAAAATATCTAAAGTGTAGAATAAAAGAATAAGAGTAAGTACCGAGGAGATAGAAAAGTGGATAACAACCTTAAAGCAGACTATGTATCAAGTATTACTGACGCTGAGTATGATGAATTGTTAGTGCAGTTTGAAGATTGTGATTGGTCGTGGATGGAGATGGAGCGTCCAAGATATCGTAATGTTCGTGAAAAACTGGGCATAATATTGGAGTTAATACAAGACAGTGATCAAGTAATTAGAGATCAGATACCACCACGTACAAAATATGAAATGAACGGTGGAATTAAGATTGCCATCCGGAGAGGTGCGCGACTTCAGGAGGTAGAAGTATACAACCTTTATTTTCGCTTTCGCTCTCATCTTCCTGGTGATGGTCTTGCACTTATGTACAAGTCCCCTCGGACTGATAAAGAAATCATTATCCTTCTTCCCGATAGAACTGAAATTCGAATCGAACAAGAGAGAATGCTTTATAAAGAAGAGGCCCGTAATCTTGTCTTTAAAGGCTTAATGGACCCCGATATTCAAAGTGAATTGCTTGAAAACCTTACCTTGCTGAATCTACACGAACGTTGTGCGCAGTCCTTGCAACATGAATATGGACATGTTCTTAATGTTAGAGCGTTTGAAGCGTTGAATATCTCTCCAGGGGATGAGCAGAATATATACAAGTGGTTCCTGGAATCCGGGTACTTGCATAACGTAGATAAAAGGTTTCCTGACTTTGCATCATTACATGTTCTAGACAAGCTTCATGTTCTGAAGGAGTCGCTTGTGGAGGACTACCGCATATCATTGAATATTAATGCTGAGCGTGGTAAGTTTATATTACCCAATAAGTATAGCTTCTCAGGTGATTTTCAGAAGCCCTTATTATTAAAAGAAGGAGTGGATCTTATGAAGCGGATGTTGAATAAACAACTTCAAGTCACTGCTCGTCGGCCTGCCTCCTCATCGGACTATGACACAATTAAAGCATATCGATCGGTTGTAAGTCGAAGAGAAAAATTAAACTGGTCAGCAGGTAATCCATCCATTACTGATGAAGTAATCAATCGTGACCTGGATCAGCTGAAACATTTGGCCTCGAGCCAAGTTGCTTCAACAAAATAATAGATATGCCTCGTACTCAGTACAGAATAGGTGGTTTTTAATGCTTAGAATATTTCAACTTCACTGGCTAAATGGCGAAATCAATCGCATTAAAGGTGAAACTATACAGGAAGCTTGTATTGCTGCTGGGTACGGATCTGGTGCCGTTCGAGCGCTTGATTATTATAAGGAAATTGATGAGGTACCTTATAACGAGAAGTGTTTTCATTATACAGATCTATCTGGGAAACTTAGTGAAATCATCAATCCTATATTTATGGACCAGATTAAAACTCAAAATCCATGTGTCGGAGATGAAGTAACAGTTAATTTTGCTAATACGACTTTTAAGTACACTCTTGAAGAAATAACGAAATTTAGTTATCGATTTGGAGAACAGACCATGTGTTATAATTAACTACAAGACTATAGTGTAATAATGTAGAGGCACATTCATAAAAATGTGTCTCTTTTAATTAACGAATGATGTATATATATGGCCATTTTTAAAATTTTATATAAAAAAGAAAGCGAACATGTTATGGAAGTCAAAGCTGAGACTGAAGTAGAGGCTCTTGCAAAGTATAAGAACTTTGATTGCATTAGGGTTTATGAAGTTCAGGGGATATCGGAAGAAGTTATCTCAGTTAAAGAGCAAAGAATAACAACATAAAAGGGGAGGGAGCTCCTACGCAGATAACACATTGCGAGGGCTCCCTCGTTTTGTGTTTCTGCTGTTAGAGCGAATATAGTGAATAATAATGAAACATACGTTTTTAAAGACACGGCGAGTAAAATAACACCGGTTGAGAACCTAGCAAAACATAATTCATTCTCACGGAAGATTTGGAGAATGTTGAAGAAGAGAAATTGGAACTACTTTGGAACTGTACGGAACTGGACATCGGTTTTTGAACACTCCGGACAATTTATCGCAATTCATCATTTTATAAAAGACAAGCCGCTTCAGGAGTTAATGGGCATACCCTATGGAATCCATTGGTCCGAGTTCTTAAATGAATCTGATTTTAACGAGATCATGCTATTCACACACGCACTGGAAGAACAACTCCATATGCAATGCATGATACCTGAGCAAACTTTTGTTGATGCTTTAAAAGACCCTTACAACCCTCTAATGAATTCTCCTAAACATAAGCTAATGCTTTGGTTTACTGGAGAAGACGTTACACTACTGGTTGAAATATTCTTCAACCCGCAACAATTCCCCCCATACGGCGTTAAAGCCCCTATGAACTGGCCAGATATTTCACATAGAGTAGAATATGAAACGCAATCCCTATTCGCTGCATTGGATTACATCGTACAACCAGAGAATACGTCCCCTGACGCGATGATCATAGAAGAAAGTATCAATCCAGATATCCTTCAAACATCGAAGATGGCCATTGAACGTATTTTTAAAGAATGTACTAAGGTTATCGTGGCTTATTCAGGAGGCAAGGATTCAAGCGTTATCTTGCAACTGTGTGTAGAGTTCGTTATAGAACATCCAGAGTACCAGCAAAAGCTCTACATTGTTTCAGCAAGTACCGGTGTAGAGAATCCACTTATTGAGAAGCATATTCGGACTATGCAAGAAGTTGTTACGATTAAACTTGAAGAGTTATTCGAGAATGGTTTCGATGAGAGCCGATTTGTGATAGTTGAACCAAAATCGGATCAGACCTATATAACGTGTGTGTTTGGAGATGGATTTATTCCACCATCCTCCACATTCAAGTGGTGTGTAGAAAGATTGAAGGTTAACCCTGGTAGGGAAGACTTGTTAGAACGGTTTTCTGATGAGGAGCTGGTATGCCAAGTGTTAGGACTCCGCACGCTTGAGTCCTCCAACAGGTCCAGGTCAATTCAGGAACACTTTGGAGATGATTTTTATGGAATACATGTTTTACGTGGTTTAAAGACGGCTCCCCCAATCAGACATTGGTCTGGAGCGGACGTGGCCACCTACCTTGCAACTATGCCTTCACCGTGGAATGATGAGTACTCGAATCATAGGTTAATTAATATCTACGGTATGGCATCAGGAATAATGGAATGTCCAATCGGAGCCATGATACAAAATGACAATGATGCAATCAAAAGCTGTTCTGGTTCTTCAGCTCGCTTTGGTTGTTGGGCATGTACAGTCGTGAAGGAAGACCATTCCCTTAAAAATTTGGTAGAGGCATATCCGGAAGAGTTAGGTTCTTATTATAAGATGCGAAGTTTACTTAAAGCTGTTCAAGATATTCGGTATGGTGGCTGTACCGGGTATTACAGAAATCATGGTGGTTTTAGTTCAGGCTATGGAGATTTGACCATCGATGTCCGGATCACCTTACTTCGTTACTGGTGGGAATTAAACATTCCGCTGCTGGAAATAGAAGTGATTGAGATTATCAAAAAAGTAAAAGCTCGTGAGGGACCAGAAGGATTAGCGGTTTCAAATCGTTTCTGGGATACGATGTATCGCTTCTTACCGGTCCATCCAGGTATCAACCACAGGGCGATGTATGATCCCACCTGGGAGCCAAACTACTTACGAAATGAAGTTAATAAAAAAGTAAAACTGGCTTCAGTAGGAATAGATCGAGTAACTCAAAAAGACCTGAGTTGGATTGCCAATTATAAATTTGTAAGTCAACAAATTAAAGCTATAGATATAAATGATCGTGTTGAGATTGTTTTGAAAAATCAAATAGTACGAGGTGAAATTATTGAGGTTCAAGTAGAGAAGGGGATTCCTAAAGTTCTAAAACTTCAAGTGGCCAAGCGGCAAGTCGAACTCCCGGTAGCTGTTATTAAACAGATCAAGGTTACCGAAAGTCATGCACACAGAGTTTCTTTATATCAACAGATGTTAGATTTCAGTCTGTGATTATCTATTTGCAATTACTTGTATTCCCCAGTAAAATTACACTATAATCTTTTTCTTCTATTCCGTTTTATTTGTAATCCCATGTACACATAACCAGTGAAGATGGATTATTTCAAGTAATGTAGGACTTCAGAGCAAATGCAGTCTGCTCTCAAGGAGAACGGAATAAACCTTGAACATTCAGTTATTCACTGATGAGGAAGGTAGGGTAAGATGTCTGCACTGTTACCAGTCCAACGACTTGTAATTAGTATTACATTGGTCCGGAAAGAAAAAGAGTTTCCTTCAAACATTAATTTAAACAGTCATAGAACTATTTTTAAAAGCTCATTATCATTTTGATGATATTGGGCTTTTTTTGAAGGTTTTGAGACTGCGATTTCTAAGAAAAGGAGATGTGAAAAATGGATCTGTCTAATATACAAATAAAAAACCTACTTAACTTAGGGAACTCTTTGTGTAAACCTACAATTGATAAATTTGATACGGAAGCAATAAAAGTATTAAAAAATAATGGGTTGGTCGAGGTGCTCGAAAGCAATGTAATTAAGCTGACGGACAAAGGACGCGAATTAATAGAAGAATTATAGTTATTAAAGTGGGGAGAAAAGAAGTAAATCGGGTAAAAAATCAAATCTACATTCAATATCTGAATGTAATACGTAAAGTCTCTATTTTGGTCCAATGCCAAATATAGGGACTTTTTTTATTTTCAATAAAGCGAGGGAATCCAATGTCCAGAGTAATAGCTATCAAAAATATAGATCCAGTAATGCAGTTAAATGTCACAGGTGACTGGGGACCGGCGGAAAACTCAATTAGCTATCCTGGTAGTCGGGTTGTGTATACGACTATTGAAGGGAACAAACGATACGGTATATCAAAAGGATGCAACGGATATAATCATGTCCTTGTGACCATGGAAGACAACCTCCATACTTCATTCATTGAAAAGGGCAGACTCAGTTTATCAGACGAAGACGATTCAGTTAAACCATTAGAAATTCCTAATGAATGTATTAAGAAGTATCTAAACTTGTATCCATACATTGGGTCCGAGAGTGTAGATGAAATATTATCATACGGCCGATCGTTCCATTACGAGCCTCTATATTTCTTCCTGAACAAGAAGTTTCACATTATTCTACAGAGACCTGATTTTGAATGGTTAAAGTGCGCTGCCAAGTTTCAATATTGGAAAATAATGTTTGAAAGATTAACGAAATTCAAATTACCCGATCAATGTACCAGTGATGAACTGCTTCAGTTAATGATCGATCATCACGAAATGAATAATCAAATAGATCAAGTAACATTTGATATGGAGTTCTAGTAAATAACCGTTATGAACGGAGAAAAATGAAGAAAACCATAGCAGATATAAATGTAACAACAAACGAATTTATTGGGAGATGTTATATGTGGAGAATCAATTACTAATTGGAAAAGTTAATGAATTGGAAGGTGTTAGAACGAAAGTTTTGAACATGTTTCACTTACACGAATTGCTCGTCGATGATGTTCTAGTAGGGTATATACGAGCAAATGATAAGGGGATAACTGTCATACCTGCACATAAATTTGCTGTCCATGTTGGCAAAAGTTTTGATGTAAGAGCAGAAGGATTTCATCAGATGATTGATAATTGTAGGACTTCTAAATGTCTGTATCCACTCAAAGAAGCTAACTGGAGGCTAAAATGACATGTCAGTAGATTATCAAGCAATTTCCACTGAAACACTTCAGGATAGTTCGCAAACAGTATATCAAGACTATTTAATGCTGGATAAACTAAATAAATTAAGTGGAGAAACTGCTATACTTCGCTACAAGGATGACTTAGTTGATCTTTCTATACCATTCTCTCTTTTACATATGTGGTATACGACTGTCCTGATGGATTCTAACGTACCTAAACCTATTAAATTGGGTTCAAAGGATTCTTACCTTATCATCCGGAAGTCTATTCATGAATTAATTGAGTGTAACGATAGCTACACCTTCAATTATGTTGGTGGAAATACCTTCTACAGGTTCAAAAAGGCTCCTGAAGAAGTCTGTTTGGGGAAAGCTAGGTTCTCATTAGAAGCCATAATGGGAAATGAGGAAGGTATTTTCCCAGAGATTGAAGCTGTAGAAGTAGAAATGCCTTTTGAACAAGTGAAAACACGTCTATTAGGTGCATCAATGAAGATTCATATACCCATACCAGATGACTGGATTCGTTCTATTGTGAGTTTACCATTCACACTAACGGGGTTCGAACTAAAAAGAAAAACAATTACACTTCTAGGGACGAATGGGGTAGCTGTTACGTTGAAGGGGTACGCTGGATTGAAGTCATATAGGGATAACGTATGTATCTCAGTGATTGATAAGCAAAAGAGAAACCGTGATGTTACGCTCTGTAGTAAATATTATGATCCGAGATAGATGATTTACCACTAGGGTACTATTCAACCAAACCGGTTGGATAGTACCCTTTATTTTTTGTTCTTAGATTCATTTTTTTCGTTGGATTTCCCTCAATTCTTTCTCTCTTAATTTGGGTTCGTAGTATGTCTTCATCACAATTTCGTGTATTTTAATATACCGACCAGATAATTTAACCAGCCCGAGATCCTCAAACTCTTTCAATTTGCCAAGCTGCCTGTCTTGCTTAATTGTTCCAACACGTAATCCCCATTTTGGTTCAGCTTCATTTGTAACCATAACTTTGTCCATTGAGGACATACAGTTGTTACATAGTGTCATATGTACAGGTTTAGTTGTTTTGTACTGAAAATTCAATACAGTTGGATCTTCATTTTCTTTGATCCAGTTGCTACATTGAGTACACTGTTTTTCTGATTTGAGAAACGTAAATCTTTCTAGTCGAAATCGTAAGTCATTTAGTTCATGATTGAGCAAGCTCTGAACAACATAATTGATTTCTGTAGGAAGTTTGCTACTGATAACTTTATATTCTTCAATTGTAGATTCCATCTCCGTTATCTTTTTCCTCATATCCTCAACAATCGACAAAACAAATCACCTCAACTTAATATTTTATTCTAATTAGACTATTATCATATACCAATTAGATTATAATATCCAATTGCTATGTTTTATATATTACTGGGGGAAGCTTTAGGATATGAAATATGCTTTATGTAAAGGGTTTATTGTATTAACGAGTAATTACATCGATGAAAAGAGGGGGTGCGTTTAATTCTAGTCTTCTATACGAATTTATGAATATTATCCTATGTAATTGGATATAAATGAAATTAACTATATATCAAAATCGTAAGGAGTGTTAACAATGGAAACGCGCAAAGATGGTTGGGATATTGACGCTGATATTTATCTAGCAGAGACAGTTCTAAAACATATTGAAGCTGGTAGCACACAATTAAAAGCATTTGAAGAAGCTGGTGTAAAATTAAAGAGAACAAGTGCAGCCTGTGGGTTTCGATGGAATGGGGCCTTACGAAAACAATATGAAAAATCGATTGAAAAAGCTAAAAAGGTTAGAATTAAAAATAAAAATAGCGGAAATATTGTATCGATCAATGATTCAAAGACTCAACTAACGGAGGTTCCACAAGAAACGAGAGCTAAAGATAGTTTGGTTGAGAAAAGTACTCAAGCTAATGAGGCAACCATACCCTTCCAGTTAGATCAAGAATTCGTACATGCTTTTAACGATGCTATGGATCAGGTCAGTAATAATATTATGATACTGAGACAGATTACTTTAGATTTGGCAGGGCGCCTTCAAACGGCAAATGAATTAAACTTAAAATTGCAAAGTGAATATTCAAATCTTCAAAATGAAATAATTAATGCAGTAGACATGAAGGTTTTCTTAAAGATTGCGGGTAATTTAGAATCTGAACAAATCACTGGATAATTGAAGGAGCAGCCATAAGCTGCTTCTTTTCTTTAACTATGCTGTTCCCCGGATATGATTAAATTATATTGGAAATTATACCGATATAAAGCTTAATCTAGTGAAGTGAGGAAGAGATATGTTGGAAGAAGAGCAGAAATGGTCACCTTTTATTCTAGCTGCAGAGTGCCCACATTGTTTGTCGGGAAATACATATAAGTACGGAGTCAACTCAGATTCAAAAAAACCCCGTTTCAAGTGTAATTCTTGCAAGAAAACGTTTAGTTCACGGACTAAAGAGATTTTGCGTAAACGTTTATTGAAAGAGGTCAATAAATAAGAACGCTCGAAATCAGAGGATCATTAAGATCTATTCCATTGTATAAATTAGACGGTGAGACAATAATCGGTGAATTTAAAATAGGAAGTACACAAAGCAATTAAGTGGGCATTTATATCTGGATATCTAAAGTAGTAACAAAAACTTTGGATAGGTCACTTTTGGTTTAAAAACATGAGTTGTGTTTTAAAACGTTCCTGAGATATATTCAGGAACGTTTTTTTTTGCCGAAGATAAAATAGAATACTTCAAATCACAATATCAACTGGTGATTATAAAACTAGAGATTTAACAAAAGTATTGACCGCTGGTATAATCGACCATAGAATTACTTATATAGAGTTAATCACATAAAAAATGGGTTTAAAATCTGGAAGGTGGTATCTTTTTGATGCAATTAACCAAGACGATCCGATCAGAGCTATTAAACTACATAGATCAACATGAAATAATTTTATATCGTTTTTCAGAACTGTCCGGAATCAACTCGGGAACACTTAGCAGAATAATTAATGGATCTCAACCCATATCAGTGAAAATCCTTGATAAAATTACCGCAACCATGGGTTTAAAAGAAGGTCACTTTTATGAACAGTACATCGATGAATTACGCAATCATACCAATCTGGATTGGAGAAGGGTACGCCCCTTAATCATCCGTAGTGCAGAATTATGTAAGCTCAATTGCATTGAACGGATAGTAGATATGATGATGGAAAACACTGCATACATTGCCTTGCTTTTTGACTTAGCGGATGTGTTACATACAGAAGGTAAAACGGAAGCTGCCTTGATTTTATATCGTAAAGTTTCTGAAGGAGAAAGATTCCAGCATGCAGAACGTTTGGCAATTTGTCAGTACAGGATCTTTAAAAGCACTCAAAATGATGACCAACAAAATAATCTAGAGTGTGCTGTGCAATTCGAACCATATGCTGCACGGTTAAACGAGTGGGATCAGCTTGATGCACTAAAGGATTTAACTAATCTATATCTCTCATTGAGACGCTGGGATAAAGCAAAGCATCTAGCAAAGCATATGGGCGAACTTGCTACAATACAATATGAAATTAAACATGAGCGCATAAAACACAATAAAAGATTTACTGAACCCTCCAAACCACTGTTTGGTTATATTCTGTATTCTAACCTTATTCTAGGATCAATCTCTGAAGAGCAGAATGAATATCAGCAAGCCCTTCATTATCTTTCGTATTATGAGGATCATAGTTGGATTGTTGAAAATGAGTATGCAGACGAGCAGACCAAAAAGCAATTTCGTATTTGGGCAGAAGGAAACAAATATCTCTACCGACTAATGGCAGGGGAGGTTGAAGTACTAGACGATTATATTGAATACCTGGCATCTAGGGAGCATGAAATATTAAAAGGATTATTCAAGGTAATTAAGGCAGCGAAAAAATATCATATAAATGTCGACCATATATTGGCCCGATTTGAAGATACCATTGATGCTCAAATTAAAAACCAAGAAAATGTAGGGTCCTATACTGATCAAATCATCAACGATCGCTTTGTAAATTTCTTAGCAGACGTTGGTGAATACTATGTTAGTTCAGATCGGGTCGATACTGGGATTCAATTTATTTTAAATAGTTTGGCAATCTCGGCTAAAATTAACAGTAATGCTTGTATTTTGAGGTGTTTCTGTATGTTCGATGCATTACGGCACCTTGTTACTGAGGTTGATCTCAGAAGATACAAGGAAATCCTGAAGGAGGTCCACAGACAATTATGAAGAAAAAAGCAATCTCAATCCTAGCTATATTATTTATTACTGTTCTATCGTGTACACCATTTAATTATGTGTCTGCAGATAGTGAGACTCCGGTAATTCCTGATATCCAGAAGGCAAATAGAACCAGCTCACATGGCGAAGGTGGATGGTAATACAATAATGCAATAAAACCCTACCCCCTGCTTGCTGAAGGGTGCTATAGCCTATTCTAGTCCATGTGGGGGGATGTCTACTGAATATTTTGTATTACCTGGTTAATTCTAGATTTTTACATAAAATGATAGGATATTACATAGAGGTGATGACTTCTATGGATATTCGTTGTAATGTTAGGGAATGTTTAGAGCGGGAAAGGAATTATTTGTACCAATTAGTGGATACATATGGTTTACTTCATCCCGTGGTTGTTAAACAATCACAAATTTTAGATGAGATTATAAATATATATAATAAAGAAACCGAGAATTGAGAAGAAACCCATATTTTTTGGAAGTAGCCTAATTACTTATATGGGCTACTTTTTGTTTTTATAGGGTAACTATCTGCTCATTTTTTCGTGGAGCTATCAGTTCGTTCATTGAAGAAATCAACATTATTGAATTCGTATTGGAAGCATTAGCATATAAATTATGCTCATCCTATAGGGTATTTCACAAGAAAAATAAGTAAAACATAATGATTTTTTTTGTAATTCATGTTTTACATTTCATATATTTAATGATATATTTCAAATGTTAATTGCTTTTTCTATTATTTATGTAGGGATCTTGTCTTTGAAATAGGTTTCTTCTGTAGTAAGAACTTTTGATTCTTCTTACGAATATTAAGAATGAAGTTGAAAGGGTCAGGCGTTCACACTGCTCAGAAACTATACCATGTAGACAAGAATCAAAACAGGGTTGGTCAAGATGAGCGTTCTTCGATTCTATAGAGTCAAATAAATTTTAGTAGACATGGTGGGGGAAAGAGTACAGATGATAAATGAATGTTTAGCTCCAGTTGCGATCTCTCTTGGGGATAAGATAATTGAAATGTTGGTGGATAACGGAATGGTTTTGGATGATTTATCTCGCGAAACAGGAGTCAGTAATGAAAGCTTAGTGCCTTTTTTTATGGGGGAAGAGGAACTGACTCAGGATTTTGCCGACCAGCTTGCTAAAGTGTTTAGCACGTCCGCCGAGTTTTGGCTTGAACTTGATAGGAAATACCACACACTCTCAAAAGATTATAATAAAAAAATGAATTTTTAAATCGCATTTGTATTGGCCATTTCTATTCTTTTTATAACGTTTAGCAATTTGCATACTGAAGGAGAGCATAGGAGGGCTAACGGGGCTTTTCGAGCTTCTATAAATCTACTTTTTAGCCACTCCTCTTTTCATATTCGTATGTTCGCTTTCGAATCAAAGGAAATTCTTTTTAATATACATATGCTGTTTGTATAGGGTGGACAAGAATCTGTTCGTTTAGTAATTAGATACTCTTCTAATAAGGTGCATTGTAAAGTGGATTATAATAAAGCAAAAGATTTAAATTTTTTTTATTAGTACTCTGTAAATTCATAATTGACTCTTGTTGAGTTCATCACCGTATGCTGGAACGTTTAAAGATATTGATCCAGAAGCTTGGTAAGTGTCAGAGCTTAACTCGGCCATTGAACACAAGATTACTAAAGGGTTTGATGATAATACCAATCGTCCAAATGAGGTCATTTCAAGAGAGCAAGCTGCAAGCATGCTTTCAAACGTGTTGTTGAAGAATGGATCATCCCTGTCGTCTGCTGCTCAATATAAAGATCAAGCAAACATTGCAATTTGGGCCAAGGAGAGTGTAGAACTTGTGACTCAAGAGTCCGTGATGAGTGGGTACCCTGGTAACAAATTTATGCCAAAACGCTCCTTAACTCGAGAAGAAGCAGCAATGATGATTCACAATTTGATTAATCTGATTAAATAATTAATCAACAAAGATTAGGCCGGTTTTCGATGCGATCCATCGAGCCGTCCTAATCTTTTCTTGTTTTAAGACATACCATTAGTAGATAATAAATAAAAAACTTAATCACAATTAAGAATCCCCATGAGGAGGAACTACTGTATGCATGTAAGACAAATGAAATCAACGCTGGAAGCTCTCACACGCTATAGTAACGGCGAAACGATCTCACATGAAGTAATGAGAGTTGTTGCATCCGATATCCTTGAAATGCACAATCGTATCTCAGAGGAACTGGCAGAACTAGAAAAGGAATACGATATATTATTCCATGACAAACAGGGTGATGGGAACGGGGACACTGAATTTCATTCTGACCAGGAGGATTTCTCAATAGATAATTTACTTGTCTATTTTCCACCAGATGGGAAAGATTCTTTAGAGTTTTCATTCTTTCTCGAGCATGAGGGTAAGCGATTTTTTCAATATTATCAAGATCTCTATGAACGACATACAGAAATATTACCGTTTTGTGAGACATACGACCAATATCTCAAACAATTCCTTGAACCGGCAATCAGTAAGTATACAACGATTAGGTTGGGAGTTGACCCATTTGATAGAAAGACTACATGGATGGGATTGAAAGATAAAGATCAATTCACATTGAATTTTTTGCCTCAAGTCAACTATGATTTTTTTAATGGGGCAGCCCAATATAGGTCAAAATTATTGAATGTTTAAATTCGATTTCTTTGGGGAAATTGAAAAGGTACTGGCGATGAATACATAAAAAAATTTAGTAGATAATATATTGTGAGTCTATTACTGGAGGTAAAACATATGAAGGCAAATGAAATTTTGAGGGTGCTGGAACAATACCGAAACTCAAGCTATAAGAAGATTCTTATTGATGGCCCCTGGGGCATTGGAAAAACGAAATATATAGATGACTTCATAGCTAATCATACAAATAGTTGCTATGTATCACTATTTGGAAAAAAAGACGTGGAGGCTATTCACCAGGAAATTTATTTTAGAATATTAGAGAATGCACCTCGAGGGAAATTTAAAAAATTTGTAAGCATGGTGGGCGGGAAAACAAACTCTGTAGATATATCGATTTCTGGGCTATCTCTGTCTGTACCACTCATACAGAATACACTAAAAACAATAAATAAAGAGTTGAAGGAAAGAAATACATTTGTTATTGTTTTCGATGACTTAGAAAGAAAACATGATGATCTTGATATCAAAGAAGTCTTCGGACTTATCGATAGTCTCTCTAAGGTGGACAATATCAAAATTGTATTAGTTGCTGCAACTGATAATATTAATAATGAAGATAATAAGAATTATTTGAACTTTAGAGAAAAAGCCATTGATAGAATATATTCAATTACTGATTTTGCCGATGAGGCTCCTAAAGCAATATTAGGTACTAATGTTTGGATGATTGTTGAGAAAATTGCTACAAATTTCTCCTTTAACAATTTGAGAACGTACGAAAAACTACATCATTTTATTAATGAAGTAACTCAGTCATTGGGGGATAACGTTTTTAGCGATAAATTTTCTAAAGATGATGTTTACCGTATGTGTTTTGCTACTGTGATCTTTAATGTTGAACATAAAGGTGAAATGCTACTTATAAATACATCTGATGACCGAAAAGACGCTACTACTAAGGCAATGTATGAAGGAGAAAGTAGCGGTAAGACAGCATATCTTTCAAATTACATTTTAAAATACTCGCCACTTACAAATACAATGTGCCGTCTCATTTTTCCGCTTATAGATGAATGGTTTAGGACTGGATCTTACAATGAAGAAGAAATCACAACTTTGATCACCACGATCAATAATTACCAGGAAAAACCCACTAGCTTCTATTCATCTGAAGATCAGATCGTAGCAATGATAAACAACACAAGATCATACATTCTTGAACTTCAAGAAGACGAGAAAATTGTTGATATTATTGCCAATCTAACCACAGCACTTTCGTGGTGTGAGGTCTTACAAATAGATTTTGGAATCGACATCGAAAAAATAATTGAATTGGTTCACTCTAATATTTTGTATGAGGTTAATACGATGGACGGCCTCAATTCATGGTATCCACCTGCTGATAGTGAAAATGTTAGAAAGATAATATCAAGAATTATACAGGTGTCAAACAATGAGTACCTAAAAAAACAAGTTCATGATGTTAAACTTGTTTTTGAAAATAAAAGATTTGAAAAATACGGAATACTGAATGCACTTCAAGATGCTCTGATGGCAAACCGTGACGAAGCGACACAAAGGGAAGTCGCAGAAACAATTCAGAATAATAACTTTTTCTTTCCAGTACCCGCTGGAATATTAAATGAAGAACATTGGAATTGGTGTCATCTTATCAAGGGGATAATACAACGAATAGAGACACAATGGCAGATAAAAGGGTATTATAAGAAGTTTGAGTTGTTTGCTTACTCTTTACATGTTAATGGTGAAGAGAGACTGATGAAACATCGCTTAAACACTCTTTTTGGTAAAGGGAATGAAGACAGAACTGAGATTAGTCACTGAGATATTTATAAGTGAACTTAAGTGTATATTTCTGAAGGAGAACTACAGATGGATTTAATGAGGTCGCTACTTATAATAGCGGCTTTTTTTATTTGGAATCTAAGTGTATATGCAAGCAGAATTAGAAGCTCGGTTCAACGATATGTTACTCGAAGCCCGATGTGATTTTGGTAGTATGATACAGCCGTATTTTCCCCAGCCGGCACACTGTTGCTGAAAGGACAATTCGGGGATCAGGCGAATAAGCAGTTGGAGATACGTCGAAAAACAGGAACTTGTACTGATAGCCTGCATGGACAAGAACATAGTAGCCCGATTTTCTACTAAATATTTATTTAATTAATTCATATAAAAAATTAGGTTTATATAAGGATGGGATAAAATACCTATTTATAAGCTATTGTACATGGTAAAATATTCTTAGTAATTCCAAGTTTTTTGATATTTAGGATTGGTTAGACCTAGTAAAAAAATATACCGGGAATTAATAGTAAGAAGAAGTACATATGAAAAGTAGAGGGAGTTATGCAAGTTTAGTAAAAATGGGAAGACGAGGGGAGAAACATCATGAACGCAAGTAAACATAGCAAAAACAGGCCGAATCGGGGGATCGGCCGGAGATCGGGGCGCAGGTGGGCAACCTGTCTGCTCGCTGGGGTCTTGGCCCTTACTGTTATCGTACCGGCTTATCCGGCAGAACGCGCATCCGCGGCATCGGCCTCGACGGCGTCTCAGGGAGGATTCACGCAGGATCAACTCGACGGATTGGCTTATCTGAACGAGATTAGGGCGAAGGTAGGCGTAGGCCCATTGGAGCTGGATGCGAGATTGACGCAGGCGTCGCAGGCGCACGCGGCTTATTACAATACCACCCGCTTCGAAGGGTTGACGGCCCATCGGGAGGAGCCGGGTACGGCAGGATTTACGGGAGTGACGGCCGGAGAACGGGGCAAAGCAGCGGGGTGGCCAAACACTTCGGTAGCTGAAGTCATGTCTTTTAATAATGCAACGACACGCGAAGCGATCGATTCCTGGCTAAGCACCGCTTATCATCGCAGGATTATATTGGACGACCAATATAAATCGGTAGGTATCGGGTTGCAAGGTGGTACAGCGGTTATGAACCCGGCCTTCGTGAAGTTTGAGAAGAAGGGCCCGGAAGCCAAAGTGTATCCATATGACGGCATGAAAGGAGCAGACGTTGGATTTTATGGATTCGAGAAGCCGAATCCGCTTGTCCGCTTCGGTGTTGAACATTCGGGTGGTATTATCTCGGCAGCAGCAGGCTTCGCCATCGACTCCTTCGAAGCGAGTATTATGGACTCGAAGGGGCAAGAAGTCCCGTACAACAGCGAGTTGCAAGGTGATACGGTGTTCTTGTATCCGAAGGATGTGTTGGACGGATACAGCGTCTATACGGTGAAGCTCAATTATACGCTGTATAAGGAGACGCAGCTTCACAATAAGACTTGGTCGTTCACGACAGGAAAAGGGCGTACGATGCAAGGCTTATCCGCCCAATATGACGAACTGGTGCTGAATCCGGGAAACAAGTTGCCGATTCAAATTGTGGCATCTTACGACGACGGCACGTTCGGGACACCAAAAACTCCTGTCGCCTACTCTAGCAGTTCGCCTGCCGGTCTGAAAGTCTCAGCGGACGGCACGCTTGAAGGGGTTAAGCCCGGCAGTTACAAGGTGACCCTTAGCTCCGGTGCGGTGCGAGGGACGGTGCCAGTGCGGGTATTCGAGCGCCTCAAGAGCAAGAGCTATCCAGCAACTAATCCGACCAAGGTCAAAGATATTGCAGGACGATCCGATCAAGCTGCCATCGAGTGGGCGCTTCGTTCGGGCATTGCTGGAGCGGACGCAAACGGCAAATTCCGCCCGGAAGATTCCGTGAGCGAAGCGCAGTTCCTCATCATGCTGCTGCGCACCTACAAAGTCGATGACGAATCGTATGCTTCCAAGAAGAAGAAGCACTGGGCGGAAGGCGCCTATAAAGTGGCGACGGCCCGCAATCTGCTGCTGTTCAGTTCAAGCCCGGGCAAAAGCGATTTTCGGGACAAGCCAATTAACCGTTATCGCGCGGCTGGCCTGATCGCGTCGGCGGACGGCGTGAATTTTGATTTTTTGAATGCAGTAAACTACGTGCTGGCTCATAATTACATGCGCGGGACTGAAGGCAATCAGAGCTGGATGTTCGGTTCTAACGATATCGTTACTCGGGCACAGGCTACAGTGATATTAATGCAATTGCAGTCCAGCATGAAGCAATTGGTCGGCGCACCGAAGTCGGTCACGTCCGAGAAGAAATTACCTGAACATCTGTTTCCGGAAGTGTATATCAAACCAGCGCTTGGTAGCAAGACGTTGATAGTTGAATTCCACGAGGACGGCACGCTATCGGTGGAAGGACGATTCGTTGATCAGGCGAACAAGCAGTTGGAGATTCAGATAGATCAATACAAGGATAAGGTGCAAAGTGGGAAGATGCTGGCGAAAATTCCAGTGCAGATCGATTCGTCGGGTCGATTCTCTATTTCGTCCTCAGGTACGTATACCGACGCGCTCCTGAATGTGTATCTAAGAACGGAAGGAACGACCTATGCTATCGGGGTCAAAAGAGGTACTATGAACGCGTCGGATTATTCAAGGTGAAAAAGGAATCGCCACTAGTGTGTGATGCGATGGTGGCGCTATGGAGTTGACGGTTCGGAGGGACCAGCCACATGCATGCGCATGCGCTTCAGGTTGTGGGCGCTCCTATTGTCTGATGATCGTAGAAAATTTAAATGTAGACTGGAAGTAGTCACTTCAAACTAATTAGATACGGATGTGAATCTAATGATTATTGGTACCCCTAAAGAGATGGACATTAGAGAACTCGAAAAGTGTCCATCTACAAGAGCAGATTTGTTTGATTTCTACAAAAGAAAAAGTGTAACAAGGGAACATTTTGAAACCGTGGTTAGATACGTTGAAAAAGGCAAGACAGTGTATTATAACAAAAACTTTCTTGCTTTTTATAACCAAGATGGAATGTTATTAGCGGGCGAAGGACTAGATTGGGGAGATTAAAGCAAGGATTACTGACTATGACAACTATGTCATAGTCATTTTTGATTCTATTGATTGTGTGGGGATTTTATTGAGTTTGCCTTACTAACTCTCAAAGGATCTCCAATTCTTTACAATACATTTCAGCTACTAGATAATCTTTTATTGCAACTGGTATCATTTCTGTTGGCATATCCCAAGTCACTCTAATACCGGCGATAATTGCTGTGACTTTCCAACCAATTAAAACTTTCCCGAAGCATGACAAACAGATTAGAAAAACCAAATAATGATTTGAACTTAATAATATCCAACCTTCTTGGAGATAAAGTAATAGAAAATGTAACTTCTATGGAGAAATTCATTGGAGAAGAAGAAAAGAAGTTGGAAACAACTGATTTAACTGCTCCTATAAAGTGTGATAAGGTTAATGTCAAATAAAAGAGCGATCAATATCGATCGCTCTTTTATTTGAGGTAAAATAGGATTTGAGATTTTCCAAAGTATTATTACCAGATACCCGATGTTGCACGCGACGCTCTTCCTGACCAATATGAAGTGTAGATCATAGTTGTATTTAAATCAGAATGAAAGACTATTTTATTAATGAGTTTAAGTTTTTCTTCTTTTTCCTAAATGTTTGGCCGTTTCTCGCGCTTTTTCTAATTGCGAGTTTGCGTACAAAACTGTTGTCGAAGTAGATGTGTGACCAAATTGATCCATTAATCCTCTCAAATCCCCAGTTTCTTCAATGTATTTTGTACCATACGTGTGTCTTAATTTATGAGGTGACAACGATTTCTTATTTTCAAAGAACTCCTTTGTATATTTCTCGACTATATTTTGAATTGTTCTCTCTGATAGTGGAGAGCCGGCACCATTGTACTTTGAGAGAAAAACGTAGTCTCCTGGATTATCTGAACCATTATAACGACTAATACGGATCTCTATATAGGATTTAAGATCAAGCATACTTTCGGGGAAAACAGCCACAATATCCTCTTTATTACCTTTACGAATAACTTTAATTTCATTCGTTGAGAAGAAGATGTCCCTTAATCTCAGGTTTGCTAATTCATTTAGTCGAATCCCTGAAGATAAAAACAAGGACAATATCGAGAAATCACGTTCCTTATCGCGCAAGAAGAAACTCCGTTTCCTCGAGTTCTCCGGAAGTCTATTTTCATAATCGTCCCTAACAAAGTTTAGCAGCTGAATATCCTCTTCATTATGCAGGATTTTAGTTGATATATTCTTGGCCCTAGAGTTCAAAGTACTTTTCTCTTTGTAAACCGGGATTTTTTGCATAACATTTCTGTGAAAGTAAGGTTCACCAATATCTTTGTTTTTGAGACATGGGTATTTCAGTTTTTTTTCCATTGTGATCTCTGTCTCGGTCGTCAAATATTTGAAAAGTGAGCGAAGAGAGGATATCTTGCGGCTAACAGAGTTTTCCTCAGGCTTCTTCGTTTCCTGATCAGTAACTTTGATATCCGTTCTTCGTAAATGCTTAAAGAAATTTTTAGCATTTTCTAAGGAAAGGACATCTAAATCAGATAATTGAATTTCTTTAATATCCTTAGCTTCGACCAAACATTCGGATATAAGCCATTCAAAGAATGACTTATAATCCAGCACATAGTTCAGTAGGGTAGTAGGAGAGCGCGGCCCTAGCTTATCATCAACGTACTCTTCAACAAAGGGAGGAAGGATAAGGAGTAACTCCAAACATTTTTTCTCATGTCTTTGATGTTGTCTCGAAGTTCCAGCCATATATTAATCATACCTTTCTTAATATCGTTTCGTTAACACGGTATTACAAAATAAAAGTAAAATTATGTAAGTTCGCGTATTAGACAATTAATGCGAGAAATTAATGACATTAAATATTACTATAACCTTATGCTTAACAAATCAGATGATTTAAACTGATTCAAGGTTAATTAAAGTGTTAGCAACCTGGATATTGAAGCCCAAACAAATAAGCAAAGACCCCAATCTAACGGTGAGTAACCTACCTGGTCAGTGCATAATTTTAATTATTGTGATGATCTCGTGTTGTAATATTAAATTTGTCAGAATCTCAATATATTGTGACTCATTTTTTCAATATTATTGTAACAGAACAGAACCCGAACAAATTGTGACAGAATAAAATTTAGATTAAACCTACTGTTGCCAGTATGGTGACTACAAGAAACACTAGCTCCCTTCCTGATATAAAATTAAGTTTGCAATATTTCGTATAATTAGTATTATACGCGAAGTTAATGCGCCTTGTATAGATTACTTCTAACAAGAGTTACGAAATAGTTCAAGTGAGACTTACAGAGGAAGATGAATACATCTCTTGGCTTGAAGTCCTCTCCAGAGAAGTGGTAAACTGAAAGAATTATAATCTAAGGCCTTCGAAAACAACAAACTTGATATTGAGGTGATGAGCCGTGAGAATAGTAAATGTCGGTATAAACTGTAACGAAAGACAAAAAAATAGTGACTGTGATTGTGAAAGATATGATTTTCCCTATGGCTCGATTCATAGAATAGTATGCGAAATAGTTCAAGTGAGACTTACAGAGGAAGATGAATACATCTCTTGGCTTGAAGTCCTATCACAGTATCCATCTCTTGGTTTGACTAGAGATGAATTCATTGAAAAATATGGTTGCAAAAGCTACTTCGCTGAAGATGATTTACATTCATTTAGAAATTAGTTTTAATCAACCCTTCTCTAAAAACACTTAACCGATAGTGTCTTCTGCTACCATATCACCAAACTCAAACCCTGCATTATCAGCTATCTCTTGGCGATTTTCCTGCGGGGTTTTCTTTCATCCGGAATCCGCGATATGTTTTCTTTTTTTCAAAAACAAGATCTGGAGACAGGACTTTTTCTGCAAACTATGTCTTCACTTCTCCTTCGACATTAACCAACCACAATATCGTCATGGCTCATAATGTTCAGCCACGTATCCGTTACGGACCAAATAAGTTGTCACACCTATAATTTCACCAAAGCCTCAATAATTACTTATCTTTTTTGATTCCTCCAATCTGCCCCAACCATCACATTCGGATCTAGCTTAGAGCGCCGCTCTAATGGATACCTGTGACCGGAAGAGCGGATTGGAGAATCTTTGTATCTCCTTTCCGAATGATTCTCGCATTTCGTACCTGTGTTTAGCGGTTCATTGCAATATATGCAAAGTCCCTTCTCTAATTGGATTTGTTTTTTTTGTCTTTGAACAGCTGCGTGTGCTGCGCACATCGTTTTAGTATCGAGTGGTTCTTCGCAAAAGGAGTATACACACTTACCTTCCTCCTTTCTTCTCCTCCGCAATTCACGCATTGCTTTCGCCGCATCATATTTTTGACTCATCACTAATTCCATTCCTCCTCTTTTAGAACACGCTAAGGTTCCTTATTCACTGTTTCCAATAAAATAAAAAAGCCGCTATGATAGCGACTTCAATGGTACCATGTTCTTGTTATTTGACAATTCGAAAGGCTTCCCGCTGTAGAACACACATACTCCATATAACATATTCTTCTTCATTAATAGAGGAATTAAATCCTCATAGTTGATTTACTCATTTACAAAAGATGAAGATCTTCAAGTTCCACATAACCAATTCTGCCGGTTTCGTCAAATTTAATCCTTGCTCTTAGGGGATTATCTAACTTGTCTACTTTAAATCCAACTAACTCGCCTACTTTGTCACGGTGTTTAAGTTTCTTTGGATTATCAGGGATTACTTTGTATATTCCTCCATACTTCAGTATAACTTCTCGAACTAGTTTACCCTTGTGCAGTGCTTTAACAGTACATGTTAGTGGTTTACCAGTAACTTCTGAAAACGATTTAATGTCATACAGCATAGCATTACCTCCCTCCTTAAGATTCTCACTTCTACCTCGTATTTAAGTGGTGTGTCCTTAATATTGACTTAAAGTAAATTCCCGAATTTATTAAGCTTATTAAGGATGTAGCCAGCACATTAAATCCTAAAACTGCAGCTTTACAAAGTTTTATATCGCCAAGTCTTGTAGTTCTTTCGAATCTGTAAAATTCGTAGTGCTCTTAACGAAATCTTCCGCCTCAGCTAATGTTCTAAAATACCTTATAGCTCGGAACATTCTCTTCCCAGGCATGTGATCCAAAATACATTCATATTTACTAGGATTACTTACATTCGGTATTATTTCAATAACTTTGATATCACAAAGTCCTATTACTGCGAAAAGGTCGATTTTCACCCCTAGTAATGTTAAATTCTGTTCTTGAATAAAGGTGACCATGGAATTTTGTCTTTCTATAAGTTCATCTATCTTAAAAACTGCATCAGGTTCTATCATAAATTTAGCATCTTTAAGGTACTCTCTAAAAGCTTGCTCTCTGATAAAGGAAGCATGCATTTCATGAAGTATATTAACCTCTTCCGTACTTAGTGGGAGATCTAGATAGAAAGTAATACCTAACTTATTCTCAAGAAGACTTATGTTTCTCCAGTACGATAGTAATTCATTTAGAGACTCTTGTTCAACTTCTTTTAGTGGCAAAGCGGGTAAGGACGTCGCGAAAAGTACTCCATTACCTTTGATGAATGCATCATACAACTGTAACACCTTTAAAACTTCATTTACAGAATGTAATTTTGTTAGATCAAAATTAATAGTGAACTCGATTGTATCCTTTTGCTCGTCGATTAAAAGAGAAATCTGTAACCCTGTATCATCAATATTTTTAATTAAAGTCTTGTTGAATTCTGCTAGTGGTTGTCTCTGTAAAGTTAATACTAAGTTAATATCGCCGCCTGTTAATTCGGTTTCGAGTGGAGGCGGAAAAGGTTTTGGTGTCAAGTAAAACTCATTCATTTTATTTGCCGATAGAGGGGCCAAAGCTACTTCGGTTATAGGAATTGATATACCATTGATTTTAATTGGAACGTTCTTGTCAATTTTAATTTCTGTTTGCGTACGATACAACATATCGTAGATTTGATCCAAGTTATAAATCTGCATAGCTTCAGGTATTGCTAATTTTAGTTCTAATTTCAGTTTTCTTTCGCTTTCTGGAACGGCAACAACTAAATCATGCCGTAATCGTTTATACTCAAGTCCTTCAGGTAGATTTTTACTCAATGCTGCAACTATTTCACTGGGAATGCTGTACCCTTCTGCCTTCTTAAATGTTTTTTTGAAGTTTGAGAACATGATTCACCAATCCTTTTCTATTTGAGTGAACACAATGATTTTCGATATAAGAACATATTTTTCTTCATCTTCCATCAAAAGTTCCTGAATAATAAAACGAATTAACTCTCTTCTATTGTCTTCAGAGTCTACGATCAAGTATTTAATGTCTGCATATTCAAATTCTAACCATAGTTCGCGTTTCTCTCTGATTCCCTCGGAATAAGCATTACAAACAGAGTTATTTGTGTTGTTAATCATCAGTTCAGGTGGTATGACTAATTCTAAGTCAGTGTCCAGGCCAGTGAAATTAGGAATGTATCTCCACTCTCTTTCATCGTGAAAGTTTTTTGTTATGTGTTCAAATCTCGATTCTCTTTGCTTGGCCATTGATCCATTTAAGGGTTTTATATATAGCAGCTGTGTTAACATGAAATTATGTAGTATTTCATCCCCTTTCTCCTCATTTTTTTGTTGTAGAGCTTGTGTGAATGCTCTTTTGTAATCGGATAAGAGTGCAGAAGAATCATTCATATAGCTAATAGGCTGTATTCCGCCGGTTATCCCCCAATCTTTATTCATACCAATTCCATATCTTCCGTATCCATCATAGCTATTTCTGTCACCCATGTGATAAGTCAATTTATTTAGATGGATGTCACAGAAGCAAACCATTGGAAATGCTATTTTTTTAATTACCTCTAAATCTAAATATTCCACAGTTTCTTCGTAATATCTTGGTATCATTGCTTTGTATCTTAGTTTATCTATTAAATAATCGAGTTTTGGCATGAAATTGAAGAGGACATTTGCACTTTGTCTATAAGTTACGCTTTCTCTGTTAACCTGTGGTGCTTCTTTTAAGGCCATTTGATTGATATTTGTGCTATTACCCATAAGTCACTCCATCAATAGAATTTTAATCTTGCTAAGATTAATAAGGTTTTCGCCTGAATTAAATGCGTTGATAAAGCGGTCTTTTTAAGCAGTATTGATTTAAGCTTAATTAGAGCTTATTGATACGACTATATCCTTCATATACTACTATAGCAATTCTGTTGTGAAAAATAAGAAATACCGTCCCTGTGCTAAGAGAAACGGTATTTCTTTTATTACATGCTTTAATGAATTCCTTTTAGTACTTAAAGGTCGAGATCAACATATATAGCCGCATGATCCGAAGCAGTTTGTACGGACCTGGTTATCTCAAGGTTGACTCGATCCCCTTACATCGGCAAGGTAAATGCCTTCGCTGCGTGTAATCTGAAATAGTGTTGGCGAGATCATATATAATCTCATGGAAGTACCATTACCCTTATTTTCAGGCGGCCAGCAAAATCAAGACCTTCTATTTCAGTTGAATTTTTAGATTAGAACCTTACCCTAGAATTAATGATAATGTATCTCTATCAAGACCATCATTAAAATATCCCATTACAGCAATTCAATCATTAGTAGCACAAACATTTCCAGATATTTTATGTAATCGCATTATCTGTTTCTTTCTTATTGCATCATTGCAGCCATTTGGACTTGGGACAAAGCCGCTAAGTAGGCGACTTCAATGGGACTATGTGTTTGAATTCATTCTAAACTCTTTTTTGGAACAGGTTTACTAATAGATATTACCGAAATCTGATTTTGTATCTTAGCAAGCTTGATTTTTTGATTATAAACATTTTCCAACAGATCTGTAAGACGCACTCTTAATGTGAACTCTTCTTTGTCAGGTAAAGACTTTATAGTTAAAGCTATAACCATTGCGGTACCGACTTTTAAGGCCAAAGGATCAAGATCAAGATTGATATAAAAACCGTCATCTTCTGGAAAGAACTCTATTCCTATAGCATTACCCATACCCACATTTTCAAGTCTAATCGCAGCAGTCAAGCTATCACATAACGAACTATCTTCAACAATCTGTAGACAATCAATTTTATAAGAGTATTCATTGATGTCACTTTTTCGAGCTAACCTTGCAGCTAGGTATGGTTTCATAGACAAATTTCTTATTTCTTCCTGCTCTGTTCTCAACGTCGATTGCATTTCTGCCTGTTTTTCGATTGTCTTTTTAAACACAAATAGCGTAATAATTCCACCAATTATCCCACCTAAATAGCTCCCAAAAAAACTAACCCAAGAATCCTCTTTACCAATGGTCCAATTACCTAATGGGATTCGAATGATCTGACTAATGATTATCGGGAATGCTGAGGCGAAAATTAATAATACCCAATATTCCTTAATAAATGAATTCATTGCTTTCACAATATTCTCCTCCGTCTCTATCTTTTACTTAAATATACCACTCTTCAACTTTATTAGTGAGTGAATAGAAATAAGTGTATAAATCTTTTCAACTTGGGAGAACGAATTTTTCCCCTCTTAGTGTAAAAATGGAAATGATTTTCTATTTATTAATGTCTGATTAAACGCCTGCATCTATATTCATCACAAATAAGCTTACATGGATAAACGCACATATTTCTACATGGTGATGCCTGCAAAAAATAAAATATTTCCTACTCAAGCAACCTATACTATGACATATTCGGTCCTTTAATAGAGGAAATGAAGGATTATTTGAACCACACCTCGAAAAATAACCAAATGATATTACAATAATGAGGTGACTCCAGTTGATTAAAAGCACTCGATATTGCAATTTGATTACCGAAGGACAAAATACTATGGATCAGATAGACAGAGCTGCTATCCAAAAAATATTCGTCAAGGGTAAAGCTCGACATGAGATTCGATTTGCATGGTATAAGAATAAAAATGGAAAATATTACTTTCAAGCAAGACCTCTTGATCTCACTGAGTCTGATCTTTTATCTGTTTTTGCATCTGCCCTAAAAAATGAAGTCTTCAGTCCGGAGTTCATCCGGGATCTTAAAAATATGCTTTAAGATTTTTTTTGGTGCAAATCTTTCTATGTGGATACGGCCAGGTCCTGCCGGGAACATACCGGATCTTAAGTGGCCTCCTTGCCGCTGTAAAGCCGGTAGTATAACCCCGATTGCATTTGGGGCATCAGCTCCCTTTTAAAGTGCCAGATCAGCTTTACTTCAGTCACAGCAATAAGCGCCCAAGAGGAAGAACTCCACCTGAACGCTTTTTTATTACTTAAGTTAAGATGTGCTTAATAAATTTCAGCGCCCCAAACGATAACGATTTGAATCAGCACTTGTCGTCCCTCACGTGTTCTTAAAAATTCTCGCATTTCACGACACACGCTCACCAAGCCTGTCCACATATAGTGGACGATAGATTTGAATCTCTTCAATATACCCCTCCTTTCTCCTGCTCAGCAGCCAGTAGTAATTCTCAGCCCTGGAATTACTCAGTAGATCTTAAAGCGTAAACAGGTTGTCTAACGATTCAGATAAGATATGATAAGCACTCAACTTGAAATATATAACGATTGTTGTCGTATTCCCTGTCGAACTAATAAAGGATTAATCAGGTGTATTCAAGTCTCTACTTTTCTCATCCGGGCTGGTCAATCTTGTATAGGAAGGAAGAAGATGATTCCAAGGTTTTTACATCTAAACAAAATGAAACAAAAATGAGGTTTTTAAGTGTGACATTATCATCATACGTTTTTTTGTAAGGATTATAACGCTGACCAATCAATCCCCTGTAACCTCCATTGGGTAGAATAAATTCCTGTTGGTTTAATGACGATATCGAAAAAAGGCGCTCCTAATAATCCAAGAGCGCCTTTCTCATATTTAATGTTCGTTTTGGACCAAGTAGGTCATGAAGTTATAAATAACTCCGTCACTTCAAGTGCGTGTTGGTCAAATCGTGCCTTTAGCTCAAGGCGCTCCAGGCAGGAGAAGCTTTGCTGCTCTCCCTTCAATGGGGGAAGCGGCATGTCAGTTGCCTGAGCTTCATCTCATGAGCGTTTCAGTTAAGTACAGGGAAATGTCCTTCTATAAATAAAAAGAACGGCCATCGCCGTTCTGGGTAGTGAGTGTGTACTGCGTCGGTGAGTCTATTGAGCTGCGTGGTATCGTTCTGTTCGAAATGAGCAAAAGCGTGCCGTGGGAAAGTGCTTTATGTTAGTATCTCAATTTCTTTCAGAATATCGCTGTAAGTAACCTCATTGTTCATTAGATTTTGATATGAGTTGAATGCTTTATCAAACTGAGCATCTGTAGCTTTTATATAGCCGTTATCAATCATTTCTTGATCCGTTTCATCTGGATCGCTTACCATCCTATATTCTATACTGTTTATTTTCAGAAAATTTCTTCCCATGATTCGCCTCCTATTCTTTCCAATATCTATCTACTCTCTTTGAATTATACCCCTGATAAGCTAGACAGTTCCAGATAAGATTAAATGAGCGTTTCCCGTATTGAATACGGGAAACGCTCATAACTTTACTATTTTTCTGTTTTTTCTTTTTCTCATAGGAAAGCTTAAATATCCAGATCTACGTAGATTGCGGCGTGGTCAGATGCAGCGGCCCTACCACGCTCTAGAGGGGGATTTATTGACTCGTCTATCCTGTTTCAAGTGAAAATATTTTAATTGATTCTAGAGCATTTCAGAAGGTGAAACGACCCGTGTACCTGACGTTCAGTCAAATTAGGTACACGGGTCGTTTAGGAGAATTCAGTATGTTCAGTTTCAAGTTAAGTATATTGTTCAGAAGAATCCAGAATCCACTATATCAATCGTGAAATAACGGTACCCTCATTCTTCATTGCAGCGCTATGGAGGAAAGAAATTAGTAGACAATGTGAAGTCTTCCATCTGAGTTCAATTGCACATCTTGAGACGACATTGCGAACTCTATACCACTTGTAGATCCTGATTCAGTCAATTCCGTTATTCCTTTTTCCCAGGCCAATCTATTATGGATTATAGTATAAAAGTATATTTTATCCGCACCAATTCCTTCCGAACCCTGAAGCATAAATTGATCCCCGAAGAGTCCCTTAAAGAACGTCCTCGCTTCTTCGTGTGATTTAAATAAGGGTAGATCAGCCTCAAATTTTCTACTCAATATTTTGTAGGGTACTCCTTCGCGATAATATGATGCTAAATTTTCTACTGTCACCATGGCGCTCTCTCCTTAAGGTGTAGTTACATCAATTAAACAGAATTACTGCTACAGTCAAACGGATCTTATTCATTTGTTTAGTATCTTCCATGTGATTCCAATCCTGCTTTATATTTTTTGGTCCTAGTTTCTATGTTTTAGAATATTACCAGCATCTCTGGCACTAAAATATTCGCCACTCCTCTCTTGATATTCCTCTGGTATTTCCTTTTCCCAGTGCTCTGCATATGACTTTAGTTGTCTCATGCCTACACCTTTCCCTGTCCAACCAAGAAGCATTAAATGCTTCTCGTGGTGGTTCTTCAAATCAGTTGTTCTCTTCATCAGCTCATCTAAAAATGAACTTTTCTCTGCTATATCATTTGAATAATTATGGTTACAAAAGATGTAGTTGGGTTTTCCTTTGCCTTTATATTGTTTCATTGCTGTCACTCCTAATATTTTCTTTTCGTCATTTTGTTGATTAGTTCTTATTCTTCTATCACTGTGACGATTAATTCCTTTTATTTGTCCAGTAAAGTAATCTCTAGCAGTCACTAAATAATATAATATCAAAAAAAGAGTGTGAATTTAAAGAAATCTATGGAATGTAATTTTGTTACATCTTAATTTTAAAAACTCTAAAATATCTTAATAATATATAGATTTATGTGATAAATGGTTTATTGGGAATCGAAAGAAATTCCAATTTCTATATTAGTTCCATGTAATTCAAAACTTTCGGTAAAGTTTGAAGTAGATTCGACATATTTCCAATTGGTACCCTTACAAATTGCGGATAGTATCTCTTTAGCAGTTTCTTTTGTGATACCTTCATTGAAACCGGTGCTAAAAAGAGATCGAGATTTCTGGACTTTTGCATACACTTCAATTCGTGGGTCAACACCATAAAGGGAACGGACAATTTTCCGGATTTCTAAGAGTGCATTTGCGATTGGGCTATATTTTTTTGTTGATCGTGGGAGAGTTCCTATTCGATGTTTAGTTTGGCGTTCTGATTTGTAAATGATGATCTCTGAATAGTGGTATTTATTAGAACCCTTTTTAGCGCTAGTGAATGACATACTTCCAAAAGCACCCTTGTCGTCAATAATTTCATTTTTTGTGGTCCAGTTGTTGGTTCCTTCAACCATATCTGAAATGACCAGTTGAGCTAGACGGCTTGTAGAAGGCCATGAGTGTATTCGTAAACTAATTTCTACATCTAATCCAAGTTCATTTTTGATAAGCTCTTTAAGATATTCAAGATACCTAGCAACGCTTACAGTAGGAGGAAAAGAATTTGAAGTCATACGTTATCTCCCCTATTTCTTTTAATGATAATGCAGAATTATTTCAACTTATTTAATTGGTCTCTAGGTACATATGTGTCAACTAAGTCATCGTAACCCTCCGGACGCGGGAATTCTCTATTAACGAACTTCTTGTTTGTCATGAATAAACCTTTACCAAAGTGAGTATCAATGATTCCTGCAGAGTAATCAACAAAGACTCGTTCACCGCAATATTTACATTTTGAGAATGTAGTAGTTTTTCTATAAGGTGCATGATATGTAGCAGAACATTTGCAAGTGATTTTAAATGTAACCCTAGGTATTGGTAATGAATTGTCCGTTTCAAGTATGTTACGTGTTTCATGATCTAATTCTGTTTCTGTAGAATTCTCTTCAGTTTGAGAACTATTAGGGGTATAAAGTTCAATTTGCTGTTCGTTTTGTTCAAGTTTAAAATCAGCTACCAAAGACGCATTTAAGCCGAAAATATCTTTTCCAACGGAAGTTATAAATCGTGTCTCGTTGTTATAACATTTAATCCACTCTTCAGACTGCTCTTTTGAAAGCTCAACCGTACCCTTAACACCACTATTTAGTGTGTAAACCATTATATTAAGCCCATTATCTTTTTTCATCCAAATAACTCCCCTCCCCTTTTATTCTTATTTGGTTATTATTTTTCTAGTGTTCCTCTTTCATATTCACCATATGCCTACTGCGGTAATTAACTTCACCATGTAGATATCAGTATAGCATGAATTTTAATCAGTTAATCTTCGACTACCTTCCCTTCCTTTACGAAGTGCAGGAGTAGTTCTTTGTATTCTCAATAGGATTACATTCACTTACCCTATCCCTCCCCCATCCCCTGCCTTGTATTACAGATTGAGTACTTTATAGTAACCTGGTTGTACCCGCTCATAGTCTTCATAGTACGATTTGTGATGATGTGTTGCGTTAGAGCAGCACCTAGTAGTAATGTGTGTTCTGATGGTGGATTCTACGAAAAGTGTGTTCGCTTTCTTCATATAATCTATTACTTCCTTTGGTGTAAACAAGTTATTACCTTTAGCTGAATCAATTTCTCTTGTAGCCCACAAAATCTCTTCTCTACAATTCAATTCTCCCATCAGATTACCCCCATTAACTATTTCTTTTATCTTAACATGACTTATGTTTCAGAAGAGTATAGGTTGTTTATCATCCGAGCTCTTATTTCCCCATTCAAATCCTTTGTTTTTATTACTTTTACAGACTATGCTTAAAAAAACGAGGTGAGACAATTGTTGAAAGAGGAATTAAAAGCCCAAGCTAAATCACGTGGCATTGAACTTACTGATAAAAAGATTGAACGCTACGTTGGATATGGACTACTTACGGGTATAAAAACAAGCCAAGGAAATGCAAGCCGTACCGGTGTGGTAAAGCTGTTTGATGAGCGAACCATAGATGCCATTTGCTTAATTAATGAACTGAATATGAACAAAAATATTAGACGTCAACAGGATTACATCTATGTATTGTTCTGGCGAGGTTACCCGGTTGATCTGGAGAAGCTACGAATCAGATTAATGGAGTATCAGACAAAGATGATAAAGTGGATCGAGGATAGATCAGAGTATACTGACGATCAGAGCGAATTTATGGATATGATTCGTTCGGAGGATGCAGGTAAGCTGCCTAGGAACGTTGGAAGACCGTCTAAACAGTTCTTAGCTAGGGAAAACATAGAATTTCAAAAAACTGCACATACAATGTTTAAAACAGGGAAATTACTTAGGGAGTTTCTGAATGGAAGGATTACTCCAGGAGTATTTCGTGAATTCATTCAAAGTAAGGATACACTATCAGATGAACCCCATGAAGAATCACTACTTCAACATGTGAACGATTGGATTAAAAAGAATGCTTGGGTGAACGCTATTATGACATCGAATGTTCAGGACTACAAGGATTGCTATGAACTAATTGCTTTATTAAAGGAATATTGGTTGGTAATAGAACAACAGTATGGAGACATTTATAGCATTCCGGGGGTTGGGGATACCCTAAATATACTTGAAGTACATCATCATATATCGAAGTTAGCTGATCAGCCTTTCATTTATAGATTTTTAATTTTAATTCTCATTAATGGCGGATTTAGTTGCCGACTAATAGAGTTTTTGTCCCGACCTTCAGTTTATCAAGGGTGGAAGTCGATAGTATCTGATTTAAGTCCCGCTTCTGGAGAGGAGGTGAGATTCAATGGATAACATCGGAATAGCTCTGGGTGGAGGTAAAGCCTTCTCAATCCCAACTATGTTTGTACTGTTCATCATTGCAATTGCAATATTTGGTATGTGCAAATTTGTTCATCAATTTAGAGAAGAATTGGTTTAAAACAAACAGAAAAAGCACTAATCCTACGTAGATTATGTGCTCTTTTTGTTTGATTTTGATATGTTAAAAGTTTAACAACATGTCACAGTTTTGACATTACCTTTTTGTTACATTATATGGTATATTATGTTCGTTCACTAGTTGACATTTAAAAGGTGAATAGTAAATAGAAAGGAGAATACTAATATCTTACATATTGTATCTTGTCAAAAAAGGAGACGTTAACATGTTTAAAAAGATGATAGCTGTTACTTTAGTTGCTGCAATATCGCTTCCAGTAACAGGGGCATTCGCTTCGGAATATATGAATAATAGTGGTACACCTGATACCCAGAACTTTAACGTGTCACGTGCCACAGTAACAAAATATTGGACAGTTAACACAACCGCTAATATGAGAGCTACCCCATCACGAACTGGTGCACATGTACTCTCGTTATACCCGGGAGATAAATTACAGGGTGGTTCATACACTGTTGTTGTGAACGGAGAAACATGGGGATTTTTCGTGAATCCAAATGGTATTGAGGCGGGCTATGTTTTACTCTCTTCTCTGACAGCGGACAATTAAAAACCATTGAAGAGATTCATTCAAGATCTTTAAAGGGCTGCTTTGACTTCACGAAATTTGATATTTTCAATGCCTATAACTTGAAAACTCCTCTTAAGCAAGGCGAATTGTTAAAATTGGTCATTTAAGAGAACGGAGTAACATGGGTTCGTGTTGAGACTTTAGATCAAAAATATTCGGGATTTATGCTTCTCTCAGCTCTAACTGAAATTGGCTAATAATTAAATGATTTGTCTTTTCAGATATGAAGATGAATCTATAAAAACAAAAAGATCCATTCGCTATAAATTCGCGAGTGGATCTTATTCTTAGTTAGAGTACCTTCACGCTTCTATTGATTTTGATTTTACTTCTTTCAATAACTGACTTACCCTACCCTGTGATAGATCTAACAGTCTAGATAGCTCCTTCTGAGAAGCTTTGGGATTCTCTTTAAGTAAAATTAGTAAACGTTCCATAGAGTTAGCTTTTCTTCTTACTTGTTTAACTTCTGTTTGAGTATCCTGATTTAGTATGTAGGCATGAGTACTCGTTTGCTTTGATCCTTCATTTGAGAATGATACCGAACAAGATTGGCAAATCAACCTATCTCTATATAGAAAGAGATTGTCCGGCGAACCACAAAAAATGCATAAGCGGTCCTGATACTTTCTTAACACAATCGTTCCTCTAGTGTTGTCTATTAAAAACTCAATAGGATCTTTCTCTTCTATTTCCATTGTGTCTCTCAATTCTTTCGGAAGGACGATTCGTCCCAAATTGTCCAATTTTCTGACGATCCCTGTGCTTTTCATCAACTTCCCCCCTTCTCTATTGTAACATAATATACCATTAAATACCTTAGATATATATATTTGTATCATATATAGTGAATGATAATTGTAAGAAGGTACAACCGGTAATCCAGAAACTAATGATAATGTCTTAATATAACTTTGGCTCTTAATGTTAAGACTCTTTTACTTAAAGAACCAAATTGAAATTGTTATGATACACGAAACAGATTTTTAATCCACTCGAACAGAGTCTGCACATTTGGCCAGTATTATTTTCATACCGAGGGCAATAGCTCTCCCTTCTTCATCTTAAGTTTGGGATACTGAAAGTTATTTTTCAACGCAGCTTTGGAGCTTTAAAGGAAACGATGTTTCAGAGTGAAGAAGATAATGTTATATGACTTGCTTTTAGATGGCGTTACTGCAGAAAGCTTTACGGGGCATTTCGAATTAAACATCCTACTATTCTGACAAAGTTTAAGCCTTTTTTAACTCCTAAGCATCAATCTTCGTATTAGATGAAGAATATAAGAAAGTATAAATAAAAATACTTGCTACCTAAAAAGTCAGCAAGTATTATATATTGAAAATATCATGTGGAATGGAATTAGAAGAGACCCTGGCTCATGATACTTAATTATCATTAACATCGACTATTACCGACGATCGTAGTTTACTGTAAAGAGAACACGGCTGAAATCTTACGTTAGCATGATTGGGTTCGTGAGATCTAAGATGTCCAAAACACATCATGCGCGCTGGGTTAAGACATACGAGGTATTTTGACACAAGTCTCAGTAATAGTGTTTAGCCTTTGAATAGCATCGTCTCAGGATGACGATCCAGTAAATAAGTGAAAACAGTTAAACTCTCCTGCTACTCCCCTCTTGGTAACAAATGATGGAATCACTTCCCTCTCTCGTGTACGGATGATTCGCAACAAAGGTTTAAACTTGTATGGTCCCTCCTCAATTTTACCTTACCACTGCTCAATATTATTTACATATGTTATCTCTAATGATTTATACCACAGTTTTGAACAGTTACTATGTAAAAATGTTAAAAGCTATACACCAAAGATGTACAGCTTAGCGACGTTAATTCTATCCTCCTCTCCCCTGCCTTATCTTAATTTATGCTGGTGTTGATTGACGATTAATTCTAGGAGTCCAAGTTTAAGTGATTGCATGACATCCTCTTTTGGCATTTTAATGTACTTAGCAAGCTGCTCCATCTCATCTTCAAAAATATCAACGATTTTCATGAAAGCATCTTGATCTCCCGCCCTAGCGAGTTCAACCAATCCTATGAACTCAGTTTCATTGACAACATTTTTAACGTCTTCTTTTTCCATTTGTTCACCGCCTGTTGTGAGATTTGCAGCTCAAGAGCAACTTCCTTTTCAGATTTCCCATCTAGGTATATGGCATGGATTATCTTCTTTCCTACTTCGTTATTGATAAGGTTAAATATGTCTTGAACAAAAAACTTAGAAACAGAAGAACTTTCAAATGATTCAATGGAGTTGATATCAAATACCATACCAAACTCCTTGTTAGCAGAGACTTTGCAACGATATTGCAATCGCCATGCTATTTTCTTTAGTTCAGAGCTAAACATATCTTTTGTCATTTCCATTTAGATCACCCCTCTATATATAAGGTAAAAAACGGAAGTATTTAACAACCAACAAGAACAAATGTTCTTATTTTATTTTACTTTATCATGTATAATTCATCCAGTTAAAAGTTGTAAAATGACTCTCACATTTACCTTTATTTATAAGAAGGAGGGGAGGGAATGGACATTGAAACTTTAATCCAGTTGGTACCAAATTTCGGGTTTCCTATTGTAATTACGTTTATGCTGCTGAAATATTTGATGGATAACATCAAAGAAAAATTTGATACTTTAGACAAGACTCTTAAAGAATTGATGACTCTAATCAAAGATCAAAAAAATCAGCATTGATTTTCTACATGTGTAAGTTAGTCACCGATTGGTGTTTCGGCATCAATCGGTTCGTTTTGTTCCTTGTCTCAGACATGAACTAATTATCTTAGAATAGCCTGTGGTAATTACAAGTTTACTCACCTCCTTTCCTACTCTTAACATACGAAGTGCTTTTAGGACTTAACAGCGAAAATACTTAAATTAATTTAATATGGAATATTTGGAAGTGTTGTAATATAAGCGTTTACGATGAATATGTGTCACTAGTTTCATTACAAAATTGTTAGAAATGGAATTTGTATCAATCTTCACTTGAGTAGGCGTGCTTATAAAGAATTCTTACAAGAATCTAAAATATCGTTGATCGTAGATCGTAGACTAATTACAGTCTTAGCTTAACTTCGGTATGATTATTGAATTTAAGGAATACTCTCTGAAGATTTTCATAGAATAGACTGTAGAACCTTGAAATAATGCAGAAATCAAAGGATTTTTCACAATAAACGAACACTTGTATGCGTTTAATTGTGTCACACAATTGTGCCACTTGAATGTGATGCATAACATGGGTGTCAAAAAGCCTGATTTAACAATGTTTTTTGATATACTTTATATATCAATCTGTTAATGTCGCTAAATATAGTCACACAATTGTGTGACTATATTTTTCTTTACTTAATGGCGCGATGTACTCTATAATTAACAATATAATCCTCTAAATTGGAATGTTAAGTGGGGGTGATTGAGAGTTGGAATATAGAGGTGTATCACCTGGGGAAAAGGAAGATAATTACGACGACGTTCTTTATAGTGAACGTACTCTATCTTTCTTAAGAAGCAAATTAGATGATTTCGCTATTGCAATCTTTTTGAAGATTGTAAAAGAGAATAAAGATCATCGAGGATTTGTGAAGACAAGATTAGAAGACTACCGCAGCAAAAGGTTCTATATAGACCATGCGATCTTGATCTTAGATGCTCAGGGGTTCATAGCGAGCAATAAAGATGGCACTATGAATCCCTACTTTCTAACGGATAGAGGTAGACAACTCTTAAACCTCGTCATCAATGAAAGAAATGAACAGAAGAAACAAGCGCTTAAAAGGAGTGACCAATAAACGATGGAAATTAATGAGAAGCTCATTAATATTGGCTCTCCTAAACAGTTCGTTATCGGTCTAGGTGTTGGTGGCTGTAGGCTTGCTGCTGATTTTAGAGGAGAACCTACTCATTTCCTCAGCACTTCTAAATCTGAATTACTCGAACATGTTGTATCAGTTCCTAGTGAAACAGAAATTGCAGCTGTGATAAAGCATTTTGTCAGCAGAAATGCAACCGTATAGAACTGAAATTTGTCTTAAATAAAAATTGAAGTAAGGAAGGGTTGAACTCGATATGAGCAAAATGGATTTAAATAATCTTGGATTTATGAGAAAAATGCTTTCTCCATTTGTATTTAGCGAGAGCATACAGGCTGAAATGGAAAGGCTCCCGAATCAAGTTATAATTGGATTAGGTCAGGGTGGCGGTAGAATGGCTGCTGAGTTATCTAGGTTCGGGCACCCTACATATTTATTCAACTCTTCCAAATCAGATTTAAATGAACATAAAAATTTGATTCCGGACGAAAGAAGAATTGAAACAAAATCTAAGCGACTTGTCGGCTTAGAGGGAACAGATAAAAATGCACGTCTCGGATTTGAGATTGCGAAGGAAAATATTGATTTATACAAAAAAGTTGCTGTTGAAGAGGCAGTTCAATTAGCAGATTTCGTATGGGTTACAGTGTCATTGGGTGGTGGTAGTGGTAACGGAGCTTTGAAAGTTATCATGGAGATTCTTTCAATGGTCCGTCAGAGAAAGAAATTACCGGGCGATAAGATACCACTTGGTGTTATATGCTCTCTCCCTTCATCAGACGAACGTGGTGTTGCCTTTAGAGACAATGCTTTAGCTGGGATCAATGTAATCCAGGATCTGATGTCTAAGGGGAAAATGGGCTCAGCCTTGGTGATTGATAATGAGAAACTGAAGGATTATTACGAAAATGAAGATCGTATGGCGGGTGTCGATGCACGTTCATATACTAACTTAGTAGTGGCATCCACGCTGTTTGACACATCTGCTCTTCCATTGCTTGAGGGTCGCTCAGTGTATGATAAAACTGAGTTGCTATCTACTTGGTCTACTCCAGGTTGGCTATCGATCTCGAAACGCTCAATCCCCCTCTCTGATGATGTGATTTATAAGGCCGAGATTGAGAATCTCTACAAGCGAAACGAAGTGCTGGCTAATTATAAACTTGAAAATGTTTTGACCGGCGCTATTGCCGTCATTCATCCAAGTAACCGTAAAATTTCTCCTCAGATTGCAGATGATATTTATAAAGACACGTCAGAGATTCTTGATACACGAGTCAATCACGCGATTGCGCGTAACGAGAGATTGCAAAATGAAATTCTCTTATATGGCCTTGCTGTGGTGGCGAATCCTCCTTTACGGATCGAAGAATTAAAGGAAGAACGGGATCATTGGATGAAGATTGAAGAAGAACAAAGATTATCAAGAGAACAATCTGCAGCATCATTAAGTGATTACAATGACTTCTTCTCCATCGATTCGAACAATAATACTGAAACTAACTCGGGACTCATGACTTTTGAAGATCTAAATGAGAACAATGATGAAAGCAAGACTGCAAAACTTTTTGATATTTCTGATCTAAAGGACTTGGATTTTTAATTTTTAGACTAAAAAAAGCGACTCATCAATGGATGAGTCGCTTTTTATTGTTGCTAATCAATTATCTCCCTAGATGTTGCACTTTCTTGATTCGTGTATGCGAATTCTTTCATGCCTTCTTCAATGTATTTTTGTATATATGCTTCTTTATCCGACTGGGATGAAAGAAGATTCTTAAAGACTCCCCTACTGTTCCATGATTCTGTTGCTTCTAAACGTAGAATTCTTTTCACTTGCTGCTCTTTTAACTTCAGATCCATTTCAAGGGTTCGTGCTAAAATTTCATTTGTTTTTTTAGCGCTCTCATCCAATTGTTCTTGTCTTTCCTTTAACTCATTGTGTTCTTCTGAAAGGTTTCTGAATTCGGTTCCTATGAATTCGACGCTTTCTGTTATTTCGGTCTCGAATCTTTTCTCATTATATTCAACATACGCTATTATAGTATTCTTAAGTGCATCAAAGCTTTCAATATTGTGGATCTCGCCAGATTTAACCATTGAAACAATGGTTTCTGGGGCCATACGAGCTGATGACTTTATGGATAGACCAGTTGCCATCACTTTAATGTCCTTTTGAGAGTACTTATGACAATATCTTAAAATACTAACGATTTTAGCTCTAACAATTGCGTATACATCCCAGGTCCATGAATTACCTGTTTTCTGTATGTTCAAATAGTCAATTAAGTTGTCTTCCCTTTTTGCATTTAGCCACCAACGTAATCTTGCATCATCTATCTGGTTTTCTCCAGTAGTTGTTTTCAAGTAATCGTAGGATTGCAATATTTCTGCTACATCCGCTGTGGCATATCTTGATGACTGATCCAATTTAAGTATATCAGCAGTTACTATTGGGTATGAATCATGATTAACATATTTATATAAGATGTCGGACTCTTCTAGATATGTTTTAAGTTCTGCCTCAAGAGTGTTTGGTTTTAAAGCATCATCCATGTTGTTGGAGTCGCTAGTTTCGTGCTCTGAGTTAGTTACGCTTCTTCCTGGTAATTCTTTCAAGTGAAACCCCTCCTACCCTATCAAGCTGGCTTAATAGCGCATGCAGACCGCATATGTAAGCTGTTGTTTACAATTTTATATCAAAGACTACGTCCACGTCCAGTTTATTGCTGTGATTCTACGAAAGATAATACTCTACGATAAATTCCAATCGCGAGTCACTCGTAGACTATGTAAAAACGCATGTAGATGGAAATCTACGCTGGGTTCACACTGGAATAAGGCATAAAATTGACTGTAAAGCATGATGGATTGGTTCGTGTTTCATCGTAGGAAAAGTCTACGGATGAATTATATTATATAAATTAAATGTAGACTACGATCATTTATATCGCGGGTTGGGGACTATAGCGCTATCCGTTCAAGAGTAAAATGTATGTAGGTAATGTAGTTTTGTAGATTTTAATCCGATACTAAGCTCAGTTTGATTCTACAACTACGAATGAATGTTTAATTTCTATCTACGGTCTATGCATACATGATTATTTATTCAATAAAAATCTCTACGACCATTTATGTAGTGATCTTACGTAGATGACTAACTACGGTTCGAATGTTGGCTCTGGAGAATGGATATCAATCGAAGATTGAATTCTGTGGATACTTTATACGGAATAGATGTGGTTTTGATGATGAAATCAGTCGAAGAATAAAAATTTATATGTATTGTAGATATATATCTACGTCTACAATTATTTTATTAAATCTAATACAACGATGTCTACGAATGAATAAGTGTGAAGGCTGTGTAGACGAAAAAGAGAATCACACACCTTCACACCATTTCAATATTACTTCTTAGTTTTAACAAATTCTATTTGTAATCTACCGTTTTCGGAACCTTCGAGAAGCAATTTAGCTTTATAATTTCCTTTGCCCTTTGAACTTTTGAAGGTTATAGCTGCCGTTTTTCCAACACTGAGTAGATCGAGAAGGTTTTTTGAAGTTAATTCTTTACCCAGTTGTATTTTGTTGATTCTAATCTGACACGAATTCCTGCATTTATAATAAGACTTGTCAGCGACGATGCTTTCTTCTTTACATTCTGGACATTTTCCGAGAGTGTTTATGAACTCGTCTTTAGGCGTGTCCAGTGCTGAATCTTCTTTCACCTTTTGAACAATCTTTTGAGTGAATTTGACGACTAGTTCAGAGAATGCGTTGCTAGAAGCTTGGCCTTTTGCTATAAGTCCTAGTCTTTGCTCCCAGAGAGCGGTCATTTCGGGACTGGCTAATACATGCAGATCCATCTTTCTAACAGCTTCAATTAAACTGCTGCCTTTAGCGGTTGGTTTTAATTTCTTCGCATCTACGACGATATATTCTTTTGATTTTAGGTTCTCTATAATGTCAGTTCTAGTTGCTGGCGTACCTAATTGAATATCACTCATTTCGTCTTTTAAATTTTCATCTAGAATAGATCTTCCTGCCCGTTTCATCCCATCGATCAGTGTACCTTCGGTATAGTGGGAAGGGGGAGTAGTTAGATTCTTTTTCACCTCAGAATCCATACAAAATGCTAATTCTTTCGGATTAAATGCAAAATTGGTCCGTAGATCTGTTTCTTCGACTGAGTTATCCTTCTCTTGATGTTCTTTTTCATCTTTGTAAAGAGTCTTCCATCCAGGTGAGATGTTCTCTCTAATGTTAGTTTGAAAAATATGTGAGTCTACAGTCGTAAAGATCTTATGTGTTTTATATTTTGCTGGTGGATGAAAATGAGCTAAGAATCTTTTTACTATTAATAAATAGATCTTTTCTTGATCTACAGTTAAGTCATTTGGGATTTTATCTGTTGGGAAAATAGCATGGTGATCTTCAATCTTTTCCGGACGACATATATTCTTGTTCGTTGGATTTACATATGCTTTATCGCCTGTAGCGTATATAGCGTACTTAGTATTTTTTAATTGATCGAATATGTGATGCATGATGGGCAAATTATCTTCGGCTACATAATTGGAGTTTGTCCGCGGGTAGCTGATCGCTTCAATTTGTTCATAAAGTTGCTGTGCAATTTCCAATGTTTTCTTTGCAGGGAAGTTTAGCTTCTTATTCGCATCTGATTGAAGCAAACCTAAATCATAGAGTAGAGGAGGTTTGTCCTCATTATTTTTAGCATCATATTGCGTAATACGCCCAACCTTTCCTTTGATTGTTTCCGAGATTTTTTGTGCTACATTCATGTCGATCATACGTTCATTTGTTTGTAGTGTGCCGGTATATGAAATAGATTCTTGTTGAAGTGTGGCTTTAACGGTGAAGTATGTTTCGCTTCTAAAATTAACGATTTGCTGGTGTCTGTCGTAGATCATTGCTAGAACAGGAGTCTGTACACGACCAATGCTAATGACATTGTTATGTCCACCAAATTTTGTTGAAAATGCCCTGGTACCATTCATACCAATTAACCAATCGGCTTCTCCTCTGCATCGAGCAGCCTTGTAGAGGTCATCATAATCTTTTCCGTCTTTTAATTTACTAAATCCTTCTCTGATTGCTTCCTTAGTAAGAGATGATATCCAGAGACGTTTGAAAGGTTGTCTTAAATTTAGGTACTCATATATATACCGGAATATAGCTTCGCCTTCTCGCGCTGCATCTGTACAATTCACAATTGATGTACACTCTTTAGCAAGTTCTTTGATTAGTCCAAGTTGTTTCTTTGATGATGCACTCGCTATCAGTTTAAAAGAGTGCGGTACAATTGGGAGATCCGTTAGATTCCAAGTTTTGTATCGTGGATCGTAAGTTTCGGGATTTGCCAGGCCAACCAAGTGCCCGAATGCCCATGTGATAATGTATTTATCACTTCTTAGATAGCCATTATCTTTGCTAAATCCTCCAAGTGCTTCTCCAATTTTACGACCCATGTCTGGTTTCTCTGCAATGATAAGTATTATTATATTCAGCTCCAATCTTATTAATAAGTTCTTATATCTGTATTCGATGAGAAACGTTGTTGTAAATCAAAGTTTACATCTTTAATAAATGTAGTATCATTAAGTGAATATTTCAAGTGATTAGAAGTTAATTTACTTATGAGGAGATTGGGTTAAATGGATTTACTAAAAACGGAGCTTGTAGAATACGCAATTGATAAGAGAATGCATAAATTACAGAAGATTCAGTCAGTGATGTTATCTTTCTGCTATCGGAATATACAAGAGCCGACTGAGTGCAATGACATAGAGCGCAGAAAGGCTCAGAGAAAGATTTGGACACAAGCAATAATAATCATAAAAATGTACAGTCTTACCCTAGAAGAACTGATTGATGATATGGTGTTAACTATTAATTGGATCAATCGTCAACAACTAAGCTTGGAGGATACAGAATATTTATCTAAAGAACAAGAATGGTTACATAACAAGCTAAATCAATATTATGAAGATAGAACTCACGCAGGGGAAGCTCTCTTGAAAGTTGCATATTTGTTAAGAACATTAAAAATTAAACTAACTCGGCTAGAAATTATTAATACCCTATCTCTTAGTAAGATGGATTGGGACAAACATGTTCTAATTTGTAAAGATAAGAAAGAAAATGAACGGGATATCTTTAACGTTTTAATTTTGTCATCGGTGGGTCCGAAACAGATGACTTATCAAATCATGGATGCTGCCATCCAGGGAGTGTTAGACAATAAACAAACGCGATCTAAAGTTTTATGGACTGCTAACACAATTTTCAAAGGCTTAATTTAATTAGTTATTATTGATGTGAAGACACCGGATTCCCCAATGATGGGAACCTGGTGTCTTTTTTATTTCTGAGTGAATATTGTTTTATATCGATAATAGGTTACTCGATTAAATGAAGAGAATGTATTAAAATTAACATGTCAACAAAAAAACGGAGAGGAGAGGAGGACATGAATTTTTACGCGCAGGACGAGTATAGTGCTTACCTAGTAGAGGTAAGGAAACGAAGAGAAGCAACAATTAAATCATATGTACTTGAAATCAGTTATTTTATGTCGTGGTTTAACTCAAACTATCCAAACACTGATTACATACAAATAAGTCGTGTAATACTTTTGGAATACATAGCTTCGGAAAAACTAAATGGTAAAGAGATTGGGACAATAGATAAGAAGATATCAATACTAAAATCTTACTTTGATTTTCTTTGGCAGAATAATCTTCTTGCTGGATCAGATCCTGCTAGTAAAATTAAGCGTTCCAAGAGAGAAGACAGAGGTAATGATTCTGATGTGTTAAATGACGTTGATCAAAGAATACTAAATGATTGGTTATTAACAAAACCTATTACTAAAGTGCAGAAAGCAGCTAGAGACCGTGCATTAACGGCCATGTGTTTGTACGGCGGCTTGACAGCCCGTGAATTCCAAAATTTAAGATTATCGAATATAGAAATCCTATCTGATCGGATGGTTGTTACCGTAAATGGGATGGATAGAAAAAGAGAGGTAATCATTCACTTTGGAGACGCCAAACCAATACTTGAGTACATAGCATCTATGCACCAAGAAGCGGAACCTAATTTTTATTTATTCCCTACAAGCAAAGGATCAGCATTATCTCAACGAGTGATCCAATTTATTTTTCAGAAGATAAGCAAAGATATTGGAGTACATGTATATCCCAGAATACTAAGAAATACGTATGCAAATAATAAGTTTGAAGAAGGCTTCACACGCGAAGATGTTGCTGCCTTATTAGGTATTGATCAATGGAAGCCTCCTGAACGGTTATAGATAAGAACTACGTTTGTTCTAACGACTTAATTATTTGCTCCATAACCTTTTTGCTATTTCCTTTCTCAACTTCGTGAACAAAATCTATAACCAGGATACTTATTAATTCTTCAAGAGTCATATCAAATTTGGGAGAGATCTTGATAAGGTCATACAGAAATATTTCACCACGTTCTATATACTTCCTGTGAAATTCGACTGTGATTTGTTTGGATTTCATTTTTATTGGTATCTTCTTTTCAACAAGTGCCCAGTGATTAGGATTCACCTCTTCGAAAGAAGTAACTATCCTATGTTCTTTCTCAGCTAGTTCTATTTTTTTATTCAGTATTTTTTGGCCAAGTGTTGAGAACTTTGCAGTGCTTCTCACTTGGATTAAAAATTGTTGGTAAAGTAGAGCTATGAGATCTTCGATACTTAGCAGAATCGTGTGATCGGTTAGCTCCATCACATCATCAAGAAAAGAGTTCGCGCGTAATACTTCATAGTAAGGTAACAGGATATGTAATTCATTACGTGCGTATTTCTCGAATTTCGCTAAGAGGTATGAATGCAGACCTTTTTTGTTCTCAGCTAGTTCAAGTAACCCTTGGGATAGTAAATCAATTTTGCTTAGGGGTCTCATATTAAAATTCCTCCTCCTCCAAACATCGTATACTTTGATATCTATTATTTTTTTCGAAGATTATGTATGTTTTCAAAGAAATTGGGGAGAATATTGATACAGTTTACATAAAGGAGATTTTTATATGAAAAAAGAGGATGGTTTGAAAAGTACTGCTTTGAAATTTGCAATGCTGGCTAAAAAATCTTCAAAACAATTAGGAGTGCGTAAACCACTTAAACCTGTTAAATAAGGTGGTGTAAATATAGATGTAAGTTTCGGTTTATTGATTGTTTGAGTAGTGTGGGACTAGGTCTTGAAAAAGGCTTAGTCTTTTTTTATGAATATAGATGTTTTAAAGAGTTGTTTTTTTCGATGTTTAAGCCTATGTATAGAAAATTCGAGTTTTGGTTGTAATTTTGTGTTTAGAAACACCTTATAAGTGAGGCAGAGATGATACATAAACCCAAAGAATGTGGAGCCATTCGGGGTTTTAAAGACTCCATCATATTTGCTTAAAAAACTACTTATGGAGGCGTTTAACAATGGGTTATCACATTATTGCAAATTTTCCATCCAACAGAAATTACAAGGGTACACTAAAAGTTTACGACGATAGTGGTAAGTTGGTTTATGGGCCAAAAGATGCGCTAGGTCGAGGTTCAAATCATGAGACAAATGGTGGGGATCATACCAACTGGAAGCTTCAGAATGCAGATATTCCTACAGGTGTGGCTAATACAATCATACATCCTGCGGGAGGATCCGTTTCATCTTATGGTCCACACAAACGCGTATGGTTAAATAAAGCGGTTAGTGGGAATTTCCTCACCGCAGAAAAAAATGGACGTAGCGAGATAATGATCCATGGCGGTGATCCGGCTACAGATACAGCCTTAACATGGTATCCACTGCGTCCGACTATGGGTTGCATTAGACTATCAAATGATGATCAAAAAGGTCTAATTGACGTACTCGTTAAAAACGGAAGTTCTGGGAAAATCACAATAAATGAAGTTTAAGTAAAAAGGGCGGGTATACTCCGCCCTTTTTATTTTACGGAGTTGGATATTTATCTAGCTTGAACCATTCTTTAAACTCGTTTTTGCTTATTTTTTTTACTGGTTTTACTTTTTTACTTTCCAGATTGTAGCGATATAGAATCCTATTATCTGCTGGGTATTCGCAAATATAGTCCAAGGTTCTTCCGTTTTTCTGCCAGAGAATAATTCCCGTACTGATATAATTTGTTGCTCTAGGAAGATATACAAAAGTATCATCTTTAGGGTTGTAAATGGCTAACGAACTTTTCTCTGTATCTCCGTAAGCAAAAGCAATTTGTTCTGATTTTGGAGACCAATTATAAGAAGTAACTGTTTCTATACCCTTTTTACCTGCTTTTAATAAACGATCATTTAAAATTGTTGTTTTACCCGTTTTAAGATCCATTAAGATTAGTGTGTTTCCTGAACTGCGATTTGCTTGTATAGCAAGCCAACTGTTTGATTCAGATGCTGAAACGCTACTAATATCCAGTAATTTGTCTTCATATTTATCAGTTTCTAAGGTGTACGTCTTTTCTCCCTGTATTATTACAATTGAATCAATTACGGTTTGTTCGAAAGTTGGGACATTTTCTCGCTCACTCGTGTTGGCAGTTAAAGATACATTCTTACCAGACCAAGAAATTTTAGTCGAGCTGACATTCTTTTTAAATTTACTCACGCTTTGATACGTGTTTTTATTGACTAATGTAGATTTGGCAGATATTTTGCTTACTTGTCTGTCCATTTGATTTGAAGCTGATGCCACCGATAGAGTACTAAAACTTCCTAAAATAATTGCAGTTGTTAATAAAACGGCTGTGTATTTCATTTGTTTACAACTCCTTAAGTTTGAGATGCGATTTTAGAGGGGAGTTCCCCATAATTGCTATCCGTATAATATAGACGAAGATAAATGTAAAATGTTTCTTTTTTTATTTCTTTTTTAGTAATAACCTGGATAGAATTTCTTTAAACAATTTTTGCTGAGCTCATTAGGCGAAATTTAAACTAAGAAGGGGGATTCAATCTATGTATGTGAAATGCCCATTATGTCATAAGACGGTCGTAATTAAGAATAGTGGCAATGGAAGATGTTCTTGTGGAAGTCACATTAGTGTTATAGATGATAGCAGATGTAAAAACTGAATAAAGAGTTGTGAGAGTGTTCAAAAAATAAATGCCTCAATTTGTTTAATCAATAATCGAGGTGATTGAACAATGGCGAATTTGAATTGACGTGCTAGAAAATAAGATTGGACTGGAACACGTTCTAGGCAGGTAAAAGCGGCCAGAGCCCGGGTTCGCCATCATATAATGGTAACCAACCTGGTACGTATGTGACTGCGGGTACCTTAGCTAATCTGAAGGTTTGGCAAACCTCGAATAAGATAACGGTGAGCGTCAACGTGCTCATTGTATCTCCGACGATTTTTTCAGTGGAAGCTTTGTTGGACGTCCATGTCCCCAACGGGTCGTACTGAGGTAATGTCTGTTTGCCTGGGTGCGTCTATGAGACGCTAAGTTACCTGAGAGACGAAAAGAGCGGATGTACCAGCACGTGGGCATTATTCCTGCATAAGATGAAACACAGCCATGGACATATACGTTCTTAGTAAAGATAATTGTGCCTTATGGTTCAACGAATTCCCTTGAACAGTAGCAACCGTAAATGTAATCGTGGATTCTAGGACCATTATGACTGTGGATGCTTTAACAGATGTTGAAGTAACGACGGAACTATACTTCATCCGATTTGAAATTGGCGCAAAGCATGGGAGTTACGCTGGGCAGTGGTAAGCCGGTCTACTGCATCTGTTAAATGGGGTTTGGCAGTTTAGGAGCATAGTGGCTTCAACGCCTGGCTAAATAAGCGTCGTCGACACCGCCAACCGGATCAACGAATCTTGCTGAGCTTAAAGCGAATGTGTAGGCAAGGCTGCAGCGGACAAAGAATCACTATACTAACGGGGGTGACACATAGTAGTGTTGCGTGGAATAGCGCCTCCGTGAATCGGGACATAGCAAGCTTGGACTACCGTGCTACGACACCTGGGCTGTGTACGAATACCGGCACACTAACACCACCGAGTGGATCGACCTCCCCGTCAACTGTGTTAGTAAAAGTGAAAGTCAAATTGATTCACCAGTCACGTCACCTCCTTTTGAAACTACACCAGCTGCATGCAACTACTGTGGTCCAGAGGGATGTCGGGTCGTAGTGAAAGATCAGATGGTTGTTATGACTAAGCCTGATTCCATTACGGATGTTTTTATCTCAACCTCTCAGAGACAGCAGTTCCCAGTATGCCGGTTCCGGAAATATTGGCGTCGGGAGGCCTGTTCTTTGTATGTAGTGAACAAACCGGTTACGAATCATCCCCGAGAAATTGCATGTTAATGATTCATATCAACCTCGCGAATGATCTATCAAATGTAAGGAAGTGTCACACGAATCGCCAAAAGCGTCACTTTATAGTCAGAAATCGTAATTTGATTAGCCAAAATCATACATTTCACAGCCAAAGTCGTTCCTTCACTGGATCGGCTTTTTTTATTGGAGGAATTGAAGTGATCAGCAGAAGACGGAAGAAGATACGCATTCGCCCCAACGAGCAGCCGGAGAAATGCATAGTTTGTGTATAGGGTCGCTTCGACGTGGTAAAACAGTTTTGCAGTAGACCTGTTTGTCCTAAAGAGTTAATATTTCCCTATTCAAATAAATAGAAGAGGGGATTATAAGAGTGGATTCCAAGGAGATACCAATTGAATCATTCAACAACATCTTATTAAAAAGCTTTGAATTTTTAGGTCTTATTCTGTTAGTGGTTATCATTGCGAGAGTAGTCTTCAATGTTAAGTCTGATTTTTTTAACAGAGGTCTGAGTGTGGTGAAATTTTTAGGTTATTTGTTATTAGCATGTGGTGCATACTTTGTAACTTACAGTGATGGCAGGCTTCATGCTGGGATGCCCGAAGCTCTTTCCATATCGCAATGCTTTGTAGTTGTTCTGTCTATATTCGAGGCCCTTTCTAACTTTGTAGCTATATGGAAATATCCTAAAAATGATGGTTGAGTACAGCATCCTTCGGGGTGCTTTTTCTTTTGCTCTCATATGACAGAATATGAGACGTTCTGAGCTTCTTGACATGAGAACGTCCGTTTGTAGGTATGAACCTTGTAAGGAGCGGAGAACAGCATCTGAATGAGCGTACGCATGCATATGATGGTCACCCAAACGTTGAAACCAATTCAACAGAATTCAGGTGGATCTCGATGATTCAATTCATTCATCTCCATGGAAAGATGCGTCAGAGATCCCGGTATGGTCTCAAGGTGACATTGCAATATTGAAGAAAACGCGCTTACAAAGGAATATATGTTACGTACTTTGCTTCCGCGTGGAACATGACACGAGCTGAAGAGCAGTAATGATATTACGCATGAAAACAATGATGTCACTACAGGCCGATTTGAAATGAAGCTAACATTTATAGATTTGTAAGGTCATAAACTATTTCTAAAAAAAGCCCACATCTGGGGGCTTTTTTTAAGGTTGAGAATTAGGTAACCAGTATCGAAGGGGGATAGAGCGACTCATTTGTTCAGTCTTGAATTATATTTTTTAACAAAGATTAATTATCTTGTTTTAGATTCTGATCTTTAGGTTGGGATAATTCTAGAATTAACTTAGAAATAGTATTAGTATTTTGGGTATTTAATTCACTAATTTCCTGATTCATTTTTTCATGCCACTTAGCTTTTTCATCTAGGAGAACCTCTTTAGCTTTGGTTTCGATTTCTTTACTCAGTAATTCTAGCTCCCTTTTATGGTCCGCTTCCTTTTTAACAGCCTCCTCTTTTGCGAGTACTTGAAGACTCTCATATTTTTGGTTTGCCTGCTCTAACTCAGTATTCACAGTGTTAAACAACTGTAACTGCTTACTCATCTCTTCTTCATGGAGATTATTTATCTCATTAATTTTAAATCTCAATTCTTCTGCAACTTTTACAGCATCCTCTTGTTTATCAATAGTTTTCTTCAATTTTTGGTTTTCTACTGAAGTGAACTGATTCAATTCTTCTAACAGACGCAGTGATCTTTGGATCTGCTCTATGTTAGCGGTTAATTGATCGTTACTTTCCTGGACTAGAGCTAACTCTTCCTCTTTTTCATGGAGTTTCTTTTGAGTTAAAGATAGTTTATTCGCTAATTCCTCAAGCTTTTCTTCAATAAGAGACTTTTCTCTCTCTGTCTGTTCCTTAATGTCATCTACAGTGTCAGCGCCACGGTGATACATCCGAATTAAGATATGGTATATCACATTCATATGTTTTTCGAAATCCTTCAGATCATACTCAACTGCAGGATCTTTTTTGCGCATTTGGTGAACTGTTTCTAGTGACATTAAAGATTCTAACCAGTCATATGCATCCATCCCGGACGCGGCGATCCGATCATTAACAATATTTAGCGCATCCTGTGACATTCTAAACCCTTTTATTTTTTCCTCAGCCATTAAATTTTCCTCCAATTTTGTTAACATTAAAAAGCCTGAAAATAAAGGATGTTAACGTGTTAACATCTATAATTAAGTTAACTTTATCATGAATTCATGATAAATACTATGGAAAACAAACAACGATCCTAGCTTCCGATAAGTGTAGCGTTATCGGAAGCTAGGATCTGCTATAGTATACATATTGAATATGCGAAAAAGAGGGAGGAGATGTAATGTATTTTTCCTACCATATTATTTAGCCGATGTTGAACAGATATACTCTATACGAAATTGTGTCTCAAAATTTAGCTCTCTTATGTATGATGACCATTAATTTTTTAAATATACCCTTTAGGCACAAGTTATTGATTACACATCTATTTCCATCACATTTCGATATAGAATTATTCAAATTGTCCTTATTTAAAAGCCATTAATCAGAAAAACGGAAGGTTAGCGAAATAATCACCTGAATTATAGTCACATGTATCTTAAAACTGCTAACCCTAAGTTAGTATTTTGAGTGTGCGTACAACAATCTTTATCAATTATACTTTGATGATACAATGGTAATAAAGAGCATGAAGAAAGAGGGATTAGATAACGTGAGCGTAAATGAACATTTGGAGTATGAGCTATTAGCAAAGGAAATCTACGATTCCCTTCATAGAGCTGAAGGAGTAGCTACAATTGATATTAAACATAATGTTAGACTTCTAGGGAATTCGGGTTGCAATCATCAAATCGATGTTTATTGGGAATTTGAAATGGTTGGGGAAGTATACATAGAGTAGCTGTTGAATGTAAAAATTATACTAATGAAATCTCTGTAGGGAGAATAAGAGATTTTTTTGGAGTTCTTCATGATTTGGGTAACAATACCAAAGGTATATTTGTGACTAAAGTTGGTTATCAAAGTGGTGCTAAGAAATTCGGTGACTATTATGGAATATCTTTGAAAGAGATGAGACCTCCAAATCACGAGGACTGGAATGGGAGAATTCGGAATATTGAAGGAGTTTTTAGTATGATAAAAGCGGACAATATCAGATGCGAGATAGAATTCGATGATAAATGGATTCTGAAACACTATAAACGTGAGGATTTCAATGCAGATATTTTACAAAAAAAAAGAGATCTGCGCCAACTTGTGATCGAAGATGCTAGAGGGAATATAATTAAAACATTCTCAAAATATGTACAGAGATTTACCTATATTTGGTCAGGAAGAACATAATAACCTGACACATGAGTTTGAATTTGAAGATGGTTACTCCGACGCACATGATGCAATACGGCTTAAAATTTCAAAAATTCACTTTACTTATGATGTAATCACCCTTGCAAGAGATACGGTAGTTATTGAAGGAGATGAAATTGCAAAAGCGATTCTGAAAGATGTAACAACGGGAGATGTGAAATTCTTCGATAAGTTAGGTAATGTACGTAGAAGAGAATAGATGTTCCAGATCTATTCTCCTGATAAAATTATAGCTTTATGTATTATTTGTTTGAGTGAGTATGTAACAACGTTTACATTTCTGTTTTAGGAACACTTTCTTTCTACATCTTTTCATGTGACAAACACTATAATCGTATTTTCGTAATTCATCCATTGTTTTGTAGGGCATTGTTTTGTAAGGGACATGAAATAATGGCATTAGGTTTAACAGATAATTTTTACATTTAAAACAATACTGAGCTTCTTTGTTCAGTGAATGAAATTCTACGCCGCATGCTTCATTGCAACAGATACGATAATTTTTAAATTTCACATAGTCAACCTTCTTTAATCTCGTTAAAATATATTAATATCTTAACTTTACTGCTATTTGAAGTCTAGGTTTATCAGAGGAATATTTCAATTTTCCAGCTATTCTGGATTGTGATTAATCAATTATCAGTTAAGCTTACATTAGTAGATTGCAGGGGAGGATGGGATATTTGTTATCACAAGAAGATTTAAGAAAATTAATTGTTAGAGAATTAGATGAGAGAGATCGACACAACAAGCATGAGAATCTTAATCAGATATATCGTTTCTCCAGGATCTTCTTTCCGATCATCTTAGTTATAGGATCTCTTCTATTTGTTTTGGTATACAGTGGGGTCTCATTGAGTGCTTCACACATTAAAGATATTCTGTTAACTAGGATTACCTATATCCTATCAATTATGTTTTTCATTTTTAGTTTTCTCGGAATATTATTAATATTATGGCTTCGTACTCAGTTAAAAGTGCTTAAGGGGAAATCGTTATGAAAAAAGTACGTGCTGTACTTCAAGAGGACAAGCCAAATGATGCTCTTGAAGTGAGGAAAGAAATTCTTATTAAAAATGGGAAAAGGCTTATCGGACTTTCTCATTCAAGTAACACGAACACTGCATACAGAAGCGACTGGGCTCAATTTGAAATATGGTGTTCTAAGCATGATTATACAAGTCTACCAGCAAGTGAAGAATGCATTGGAAGTTATATATCAGATTTAGTCTTACAGGAATATAAAGCAAATACGATCAAGCGTAAGATTAATGCTCTTCAATTTGCACACCAGGCTGCCGAGAAAGTATTACCTATTACACATTCCATTAAGCTGATGTTAGCTGGCACCCGAAAAGAATTAGGAACTAAACAGAATGGAAAAACCCCGCTCACTATCAAGATGTTAAAGCAAATGGTAGAAGCTACAAACACAATTGATAACAGCCTTAAAAGTTGCAGGGATAAAGCTTTGTTACTCATTGGTTTCTTGGGAGCATTCAGAAGAAGCGAGATTGTAAGTATTGATGTTGAGGATATAAAGATTGAGCCTGAAGGGTTAGTTGTTAACCTAAGAAGATCTAAGACAGACCAAGAGGGGGAGTCTGCGCTGATTGGACTACCAAAAAGTCGCGACGAGCGTACTTGTCCTATCATAGCATTCAAAAACTGGATAGAACTTTCTCAAATAAAGAGTGGACCTGTATTTCAAAGTGTAAATCGTCACGGACACTTAACTGGAAAGAGGCTCTCTGATCGAGCAATTGCAAATGTAGTTAAAGAATACGTGGAATTATGTGGTTATGATTCGGTAAACTTTTCTGGTCATAGCTTAAGAGCTGGTTTTGTTACTGAAGCAGCAAGAGCGGGCGCGAATGAAAGATCAATTGCAAATCAGAGTCGTCATAAATCAATGAAAACACTAAGACGATATATCCGGATGGGGAATGTATTTACTGAGAATGCCGCGAATGATCTTGGACTTTGAGCAGTATAGAATCACAAAAAAAAGCGAGTTCCAATTGGAACTCGCTTTCTTGTTATTTTTCTTCCATTTGACGTTGTGATGCATCTGAAAAAATAACTTTTACGGCTGCAATAATTTTACCTTTGTCCTCTTTAGAAAGAGGCTTTCCGTATAGTTGTACACCAGCTCCATTGATGAAGGAGAGCAATTCGTTGAGTTCCGGAGTGTCAGGGTGGAATCCTTTTTTGTCTGCCGCATAACCTGCAAGATAATCTGGCGTAACCTTCAGTGCTGCTGCAAGGCTATAAATATCTTCTATTGAAGCTTTAGCGGTGCCTTCAAGTATTTCAGTGATCTGCTCCATTGAAATCTCTGTTTTCTTAGCCAACTTCAGAATACTAATTGAATTCTCTTCGATCAGTTGCTCTAGTCGACTTATGAAGATAACATTTCGTTCCTCGTCTGAGATTTCGGGCTGAGCTTTTTTAACAATGCCGGCTTTCTCAAGCAGAGTTTCATAGGGGATTTCATAACCCCTAGCAAATTTTTGAAGTTTATCTGTTTGAATAATGATTTCTTTTTGTGAGCGCGGATCAATACCGTTTTCAACGTTTTTGATATAAGAGTGACTAATATCAGTTACGTCCGATGCCTGTCGGTAAGAGTATCCTTTATCTTCTCTTATTTTTCTCAAGTACCGTCCTAATACTATGGGTGCTGAAAGGAGTGCAGGGTGATCCTGATCTATAGTTGTTGTTGAGTTCTTATCTTTAGTCATTTTTATTTCCACCTTTCTTATTCTCAATCAAAGGTTCAAACATTATATACACATCTAAGGAAGTTCAATAGAGAGTCCAATTGAACAAAATTTGATGATCGCCATGGTTCTAATAATATTCCCTAACTGCTTTTGTGTAAACGAATGTAAAACTTAATATACATTTATTAAAATAAGTGTAATTCATGATTGACACTCTTGGTGTACATTCTGTAATATAAGCATTGAAAGTTGTTTTGAAATTCTCCCGTCTACCAAACGGGTTTTTGTTTCTTACATAAATTTAATTAGTTTTGGTTCTGAAAGGAGATTGTAACGATTGACAGTTTTAAATAGAGCCTTGCCTGAAGTTAATCCGTCAATTCAAGTTATTGTTAAAAGTAATCTTCGTTCTTTTCGAAAAAAGAACGGTGAAACGCAAGATGAATTAGCAAGAGCTATAGGAGTTACTCGTCAAACAATCCTCAAAATTGAGAAGAATAGACAAGTTCCTGTTTTTATCTTGGCTGCATTACTGGCGAATCACTACAATGCAACAATTGAAGAGATCTTTGAATGTTCATTCAATTGATTTTTGTATTTCTTGGAATACGAAAATGTATACCGTCGATTACATTTTAGCATAAAAGTAATTTTTAGAATAGCATTATCGAAAAAAAATCAGTCTCTAAGCTTAAGTATTTTTTTAGTTTTCACTAAGTGAGATGGTAAAGGGTGAGTGCGTTGAAAACATCTATTGAGCTATTGGCAAGTTATCAGGGTAATCGAAGTCAGGTTCTAAAAGATAAACGGATTCAACAGGAAATAAGTCTCGCTGATTATTTAAGTGATGAAGAAAGAGAAGATCTTTTGCACACTCGTAACATGAGCAGGATCGTTTCTCATTGTAATTTTGCAATCCAAACGATTGGTTACCCGATCGGGGAAAAGGTTGATGATAAGCACCTTTCAATTTTAAGTGAGATTGAAGTCGCAATCATTAAACAGAGGTTAGAAGAAGGATCGGGCTTTGATGAGATTGGTAAGGTGTATGGATACTCTCCAGCTGTAACGAAAGATATTTTCAGTAAAGCACTTCGTAAGCTCACAAAGCATATTCGTGATAACACTGTCGGAAATGAGAAGGAATAAATTTATTTAAATCATTTTTATCGGGAGGAATAACCATGTGGTATGCATTACAAGTGAGAAACGGATTTGAATTAGAAATAGCGGATCGATTAAATCAGTACGCTGCTGTAAAAAATCTTCATTCATTGATCAAAGGGATCTTCGCGGGGGTAAAGAAAGTCGTTAAAATGACTCCAAAGGGCAGAAAACTAAATATAGACTCGGTTCTTACAGGTTATATTTTTGTGAAACTCGATGAACTCACAGCCGAACTCTGGCACTTCTTCAAAGGACTGCCTGGAGTTTATAAGGTGCTTGATTCGTCTCCTATATCTTCAGAAGAAATTGAAAAATTACATAGTCAGTGCAAAGGTGAAGTTGAAGTTAAAATTGATGAAAACAGCGAGATTAATAAAGCTGCCGAAGAAGTTTGTGAGGGAACACCTTCTAATGAAGAAAAACCCAAAGTGACTGAACTGGTAAGTACTGAATCCCAAACTGAAAACAAAGATAATACAAACGTTCTTACTCATTGCTATGAGGTCATTCGTAAAGGGGCAAATAGCATGCTTCGTGTGCCAATCGATATCTATCGTCGGGCTATGGAGTATGATGATAGGCTTAAGGACAGCAGAAACGAAAGAGATCTAAAATTCATTCTACAAGCATTAAAAACTTATGCCACTGATGTTCTGCTTGTTAAGAAGAGGTATGACAAGAAGAGTATTAAACAACAGAATTTCTACTCATCCTGAAAATTATAGACATAAGGTTACTTAATAATGTATGAGAAGCGTCATAGGTTGTTCAAATTCATTCTTTAGTAATTTCTATACTACTGTTATGGATTCGCAATTATTTAGGTGTATAGATGTTGGAAAGCTATTCTTCGAAGATTAGATTGTGTATCAATGATTGATCGGCATAATGACTAAAAGTCAAAAGAAATGGAGTGGAGTAATTGAAAACGAGTAGGATTTGGAAGGTTTATTTACCGTTGATTTTTTTAGGGGCGCTAATTGTAATCATTGTAGGCATTGTGGCTAAACCGGGTGGCTCTATTATGGAGAATATAGCGCCTGATGTGAATAATAATTTAGCCAAGAATGTAATTAATATCGTTGATGCAAGTGCATACGATAAGCAGAAGGATAAAGACTACTTAGTATATTTTTATTCTGATGATTGCCACGTTTGTAATTCTTACAAGCCTTTGTTAGATAAATATGTTACTAAAGGATCTGCTCTTACGGTGTATGCAGTAGACGTACTTGATCCGGACGCCAAAAGTGTATTAAAGAATCTACATGTGAATGAAACTCCAACTTTAATAAGAATTACTAAGGGAATTGAATCATGGAGAGCACTTGGCGACCTACCTATAGAGTTATTACCTCACAAATCAACCTCAAGCCATGAAAAGCTTTAAGTTCTCTTATTAAGAGAAATGTTCAAATTTTATTAATCAATTGAAGGGGGCACTGTAGTGTACGCTAAAACTCACATGATTGCTGGAGGGATTGTAGGCTATTTAATATCTCCTACATGGGTAGGCGTCCTGGGAGGAGCCGTTTCTTCGTTGCTCTCTGATATAGATGAACCTAAAAGTTTTATCGGTAGAAAGACACTGCTACTATCAGTCCCTCTGAATTGGGCTATTGAACACCGTACAGTAACACATTCTTTATTGTTTGCGTTTGTTTCAGCTTTCATTTTTTTTGCAGTAACTGTTATGACACCGCTATACATGCTGGGATACGTTATCCTCGGTGGAATTATTTCACACATAGTAGGTGACATGTTAACAGGCAGGGTGATGCTTTTTTGGCCTATGAAAAAGAAGATCGGAATTAAAATGCCCTTTTGGATATATCGTATAGTCGATATGTTAATTCGACTTGGTTTAATCTACTTAGTCATCCATCAATTGGTTTTCGGTAATGTTTTTAAAAACTTACTATCTAATAGTATTTTGTAATATAAATTATTATCCGGAAGGAGATTCTGTATGGGATTACAGCGTATTACTACGCTCTTTATGAGGGGGGAATCCTATTGGGTTGAGCTTCCGGACGGAGAGGGAAGCGAACAGGAGGGTGAAAGGCCTGTTTTAATTGTATCTAATGACTATGGGAATACATTTTCACCAGTTGTTAATGTGGTTCCGATGACGTTAGAAGCGAAAAAACCAATTCCAACACATGCTTTGATTGAAAGTTCTCTAGGTCTTCAGACAGTTCTTTGTGAGCAAGTAATGACCGTAGACAAATCTAGATTGCTTTCGAAGCATTTAATATTTTCCCCAGAAGACATGTTCAAAGTAGATAAGGCACTTTTTAATGTTTTTTTCTATCAAGGATCATGAAATTATTACATAACTGAACAGATTATTTCTAAACCCTCTTCCATGCTGAAGGGGGTTTTTTTTATAGGTTCGAGGGGGTGACAACATTTAAGCATCAATTGTTATATGAGGTTAGATTGGGTCTAGGAAAAACAAATGGAGGAATGAAAATGAGCATTATTAAGTCAAAAAAATTCTGGTTGCAATTGGTTATAGTGGCAGTGTTTTGCCTGGCTTTTGCAACTGTAACATCAGCGGCAAAGCTGAATCCACAGGACGCCACAGCGTTCCAAACTTGGACAAAAGATTCTGCTGACCGTGGAGCAACAGCAGTAAGAGAAGTTTTTGGTTGGATTGCTGCTATCTTCTTGATTATTGGTGCATTCCAGTTTCTGACTGCTGCAGGAGATTCTTCTAAAATTCAAGCTGCAAAAGATAAATTTAAGTACACATTGGGAGCACTAGCCCTAGTCATTATGGCAGATAAAATTGTCGGATTGTTCTATGGTATCTTCGGAGGCAACCCTACCTAATTAGGAGGTATTTTTGATGTATGGAGAACAGCACTTATTAACCTTCAAAAGTCAGGAGAAAACAAAAGTAATCTACAATCTATCTTTTGCTCAAGTAGGTTGGTGGATTGCCGGAGGCTACTTATCGTTACAAGCAATCCAATACCTTCCTAAAATACCTGGTATCGGGACTGTAGGGTACTTACCACACATGATCCCGTTTGTAATTTTCTTGGCTTTTGCACATGTAACACACCCGTCAACGGGTCAACAACTACACCATTATCTATTGGGTTATCTCCTCTGCCGGAGACGTAAGCGGAGTTTCTTGTAGACAAAACAAAGGGGCGGTCCTATTATTTGGGCCGCATCCCTGCTTGATATCATTAAAGAGGAAATGGGGGGAATATCGTGGATATTATTTTGGGATTACTCTTGATTGCCATTGCGCTTGTAATGCATTTCAAAGGTAGAGAAACGAAAAAAAAATTACAGGCTTCTAAACCAGCTAATAAGAAAAAATAGTAATTGAAATACGAATAAAGATGCCTTGTATTCAAGGCATCTTTATTTGTATTTTATGAAGCTAATTAAAGAGGTGAAAGTAATGGATATTATATTGGTTGTCGCCATTGTCGGCGCGCTGCTATTTCTCCAATTCGGGGGGAAATCAAAGAAAAAAATAAAGAAGGAAGAAGCGAGTGATTGGTTTCAGGTAAAGGATCTGAGCGAGGATGGATTGATAACAACTGAAGATGAGCGATATATGTTTATGCTAGAGGTCCAGCCTATATCATTTGCATTGAAATCTCCCAGTGAACAAAAAACAATATGGATTTCTTTCAGAGAGGCCATTAATGCGATACCGCATCCCCTGCGTTTTAAATCCGAAAGTCATCCTTATGACCTAGATGGGTATTTTCAGGATCTCAAATCTCAAGCTTACGAAACGAATGATCCCTTAGACGTGCAGTATGTAAACGAATTAGAAGAGACTTTTCTAGGGATGATTGAAGCAAATAAGATTCAGGATCGGAAGTATTATGTTTTTTTGGAGACAGATGCGAGGTATTTGCTTGATTTGACAACAGAAACCTCTAATCCAATCATAAACGATCTATTAAGGAAAAATGCTGCTCGAAAAAATATGGATCAAGATATAGATGCCGTAAGACAAGAGCTAACCAATAGCATGCGGATTATACAATCAAAGTTTCACGCGGTAGGGATCATGACTACTGAAATGAATGAACGACACGTAAAACAATACTTATACCGGACACAAAATAGAGAGATTGCAGGTTTGGTCACATTAGACGAAATGATTGAAATGATTGCTGATGATGACCAAATACCACAATCGTTTGGGAAATCTGCATATACTGACGAGGTGGCTTAATGCTTAAAATACCATTTTTCAATAAGAAAAAAAGGGAACAAAGCGAACTAGAGGATGAGACAGAACAGAACTTTACTCTAGAGAAGGGGATATCAAAAAAAGAAGCTGCCCTGATTGCTCCACCATCTATCATTGAAAGAGTCCCTGGAGAGAATAATGCTACGGACTATTGGGTGGAATTTGGAGACAACACTGGCGGGGCACAGTATTTACGCTCATGGTTCTTGAAGTTCACAGGGCGAACTACTTTTGTAGGAATGTTTGATCCAATTATGCTCTCAGAAGGGGAAGGAGCAGTAGATATTACTGTTACCACGGAACCTGCTGAGATAAGCAACGAGATCAACGTCATCGCAAACCGAATCGCTGTACTTCAAGCTGAGCTAACTACTGAACATAACCCGGCAAAGGTCGGCTCTATGATGCAGGAGCTTAGTGACCTAGAAGGCCAGATGGGACGTTTACGTGTAAATGCAGAAAAATTGTTTAACACTTCTGTTTGTTTGAATGTGGCAGCGAACGAACCTGAAAAGTTAAGAAGATTGAGTCGAACCATTATCAAAAGACTAACTGGTATGGGTATTCGTTTCAATGCAGCAGACACGCGGCAATTAGAGACGTGGCGACATTCCGTGGGGATAGGTAATAAGGTTATTGCTAAACCTCACATTAAAGAAATGGAAAGTAGTAATGTGGCTGACTTTTTCTTGTTTGGATATGGGGGATTGTCACATCGTAAAGGTGTTCTACTCGGATTTGACCATTATCGTCGCCCTGTTTTTTATGACGGATGGGATCGTCGACTTGCGAATCAGCACATGGTCGTTTTTGGGCGAGCAGGTTCAGGTAAGTCTTTTGCAATTAAAGTTTTAACTCGTAGATCAGCAGCTTTAGGTATAAAAACGGGGATCATTGATCCGGAGAGGGAGTACAAAAATCTCGTACTCGCGATGAACGGGCCTTATGCGGAGTTATCTCCTAAACATGCTGATTTTCAGCAACTTAATATTTATGATGTTCGCGAAGAAGAAGATGAGTATGGCAGAGTATTCGTAGACATCGAAGAAGCTTCAAAAGGGGTTCAAGCTGTAATCTTCAAAATGATTAGAACTGTTGATCCAGAACTTCTTAATGGTACTGTCAAAGTAGCGATTCATGATACTATTATTCAACTTTACAAGGATTTTAAGATCAATAGTAACCCTGAAAGTTTGTATGAATTAGTCGATAATGAGTATGTAATTAAAACCATGCCAGTTCTGTATGATCATTATCAACTTATGCAACAGAATGAGAAATTAGAGCATATTCATCCGATTATCAAGTTGTTCACAAGAGATAGTGGGGATGAATCTAAATCTATCTTTGATGGCCAATCTACCTTCTCCATTGGTGATGCCAGAGTGTTTGGTATTTCTACGGCAGACCTCGATGAGGAATGGATGAAGCCAATTGGAACATTTGTTGCTAATAAGTGGGTATGGGAACGATTTGGTAAAAAGAATCGTAGTGAACGTAAGCGGATAGTTGGTGACGAGGCTCAGCTCATGATGGAGAATCCGGAAGAAGCAAAGTGGCTTGAGAATGCATACCGGCGTGGTAGAAAATTAAATGTATCTATGTGTGCAGTCACACAAGGCTTTGAAGTGTTCCTTCGGGTTCCTGAAGGCATGGGTATTCTTAAAAATGCTCCTACAAAACTACTATTGAGGCAAGAGAGTATTGATATTGATGCTGTGCAAGGTAAATTCAAACTTGCGGAGGGAGAGGCTAGGTTCTTACTTACAGCGCCTGCCGGTGTTGGGATATTGAAAGTGGATGAAGAGTCTACAATCGTCAGTATACAGCCTACACCAGATGAGTACTGGCTCTATACTACCAATCCGAATGATTTTGTTGAACACGGTATTGGAGCGTGATGAAATTGCATAGGAAAGGTACCGGTCTCTCAATGAGGCTTATTTTGGCGTTGTTAATTTTTAGCATCGGGATTTTGCTACCATCAATATCCGGATTTGCTCATGCGGAAACATCAACTCCTGAGCAAGTTGCAGATGGTCCAACGGATCAAATTAGAGATGGGGTGTTTGGCGAGCGCTTGGATGAGGCTGAAGATCCAGGCTATCTTGAAAGACAACTGGCGGGTTTGATCATAAATTTCGCGGAATTTATACGAAAGGCACTGGGGCTTAAAGATCTAAATGAGCTAATCTTTCTTAAAGGATCAGAAAACCTAATTTTTAATACTTTCGATTCGTCCATATTCAGTATTATTGTAGATTTTTTTAATTCCTTTTTAACGGTCAGTGCCTGGTTGGCTGTACTTTCTATTCTAGCATGGGCTTTTATGATTATGTTTAAGGGTGGTACACAGCAAGGGCAATTAAGTATAAATAGTATGTCTGAGGGGTTTGTGATCTACTTCGTTGGGCTAAACCTAGGCGGCTATATGTATAAGCTTGTTTTCTCTGCAAACTATTTGGTTGTACTGTGGGCTATTGATGGTCTGAAGATGGCAACCGGATGGGATGTAACGCAGGTCAATATATTAGACATAATGACATCCGAAACCAAAAGTTTGGGTCAAGCTGCATTGATTATTCTCATTGTATTTTGTGTGGGTATGTTGAATTATCAGTACGCACTTCGACTAGCAACTTTAATTTTTTTGATGGTTATTTTCCCTTGGGTGCTATATCGTTGTACGACTCCAGGCTCACAGAAAGTGCTGGACGAATGGTTTCGTGAATTCGCGGCTCAAGTGTTTACGCAAGCTGGTCATGCCATAGGATATGCTATTTTTATAGCGATTCTAGCCAAACAACCTAGCTTTTGGATTCTTCTCGTCTTTTTAGTAGGTATGCCTACCATCACGAGTTTGGTACGTATACCTATTGGAGCAAAAGGTGGAGGAACCGTTGGTGGCGGGTTTGGTATGGGAACAGCTATGGCGGTCCAAGGTATTGTCAAAGGTCTCCGAGGTAAAGGCAGTGGGGGTAAAAATGCACCTCCCTCTAATAACAACGGAATTATGCCTTCTGATTCGTTTGGAGCTACTCCAGCAACAGCGGATGCGTTGAGCCCTGTCAGTAGCCCAAGTTTTAATACTATGGCGGGTGGAGCAAGTAATTTGGCACCAGCTGCACCTGGAAAGGGCGGAAGTACAAAATTAAATACAGGGAGCAGAATAGGTCCAAGCGCTAACAGTAGCAGTGGTAGCAGGACCCCCAGCGGTGGTTCTTCGCAACCTTCTTCACCACTTCGGAATTTTGTGGAGTCTCGTGGAGGGGTCGTGGGGTTAGCCAAGACTGGAGGATCTATGGCAGGTAAAGCAGCTGGAGCTGTTGCAAGAAAATCCGCTATAGCAGCAGGAGCAGGAGCAGGCTTTATCGCAGGGAGCGCACTTACAGGCAGTATGTCAGGAGGGTTTGTTGGTGCGGCATTAGGCTCTCAAGGTGTAGCTAAACTAGAACAGGGTGCTGGTGCTGTTGCAAAAGGAATAAAGGGATTGAGTCAATCTTATCAATCTTATAGAACAGAAAATCCTATACAGGAAACGCAGATGGCCCAAGCGCCATTGGCTCTTCCTATGGGAAGTAGTCCTCCATTGGCCCTTCCAGCGGGCCCGGGTGTTCAACCTGGAGGGACTAACAGACCACTCGAATTGTCAGGACCAGTTCATACTCCACTCCAAGATCAGGGAGGAGTCATGGTAACATCTAAAGGTGGTGCAGGAATTACAGCACAAGGTAGCCCGACCTTACCAGGGAGACCGAATATGAGTAGTCAAAATCCTGGCCTTGGAAGTATCCCGGGTGGAGGAGGTAAGCGGAATACTGGAAGTATTTCAAACACTCCGAATCCAATGAACTCAACCATGATTCCACCAGTTCCTAGAAGTCCAATGGTGAATCAGAGGAACAGGAGTAATATGAACCATCTTCAACGAGTATATGATGAAGGAAGAAATGCAATGTCTGGCCCGAATCATTCACCTTCTAAGGGCGATCCTGGACCACAACCACCTCCTGTAGCTTCATCATCGCCTATGGGTTCTTATGGAGATCCTGGACCTCCACCACCATTGTCTGATAATGAAACCCGAGGTTTTTCTCAGTATGATGGAAATAGTAGGCCGCGGCCGATCGATATCCAACCCATTAAACGTAATGACTAAACCGATTAAATGTCTTCTCTATCAAATTAGAGAAGGCATTTTTTCTTAGTTTGAGGACGTGATCACTTGAGTTTAGAAGGACTCTTTCAAGCAGGTAAGAATGCCGGGAAGAATTATTTGAAGAAAAAGCTCGCCAAATTAGGAAAAGCAATCGCAAAAAAATTGATCATCAAATTAATGCCTTATATTATCGTAATTGCACTAATCTTAATCGCTTTTTTAAGTATTTATTCACTGTTTTTTGGGGCTCCGGATGATTTTAAACAAGAAAAAGGTCAAATGGCCATTTTTACAACGGATGAACATGACACTGAGTGGAATTTAGAGAAGGATAAAGAGCTTCAAAAGAAATACATTCAATTATCGGAGAATGGACTTGGTGAGAGTGGGGAGTATAGTTTTGGCTCTAACCAAGGTGTGCCTTATCAAGAGAGTCCCTTTGATCAGGCAACTTTATACCAAATTTCATGGGCACTTATTGCCGCAGCAGACCGTGTGATTGGAGATCCAGTTGTAGGTGACGGTAGGACACGTAAGCCTGATCCAGAACGAACATATAAGGCTATAGGACCACGGTTTACTTGGAAGGACACTGTGGTGACTATTGAAACGAAGACTACGACTTACAAAACGGTGACAGCAGAAGATGGGACTGAGCGTGAAGAGAAACAAGTCTCTGTTGATACTCAAACACATAAGACAAAGTTAATTACTAATGTGGATCAATATGATCAAACTGTTAATGTTGACTACCGTACGGAAACTGTTCAGACCGGTGATAGTGATAATTACACCAAAGTCACAGCTGAAGTACTTAGCACGGTTGTGTCGACGCCTCGTACGCAAGATCGATTAGTCACTTTTTTAGTTGATCATGGTCTCATTGAAGAGGACGCTGAATTTGTAATTGAACTGGCGAAAGTATACGACCCCCTGTTTGTCGGATTTCCTGGTAGCGGTGACGGTAATGGACAAGGAGGCAGTTATGTCAGTGGACAGATACCCCCTGAATTTGTACCTATCTATAAAGCGGCTGCAGCGAAGTATAAGATTCCTTGGTACGCACTTGCTGCAATTCATAACGTGGAAACCACGTTTTCGACTGACCCGACGATGGTATCGAGTGTTGGAGCGATTGGACATATGCAGTTTATGCCTGCAACGTGGGTAGGGTGGAAGTATAACATTGGTGGTGGACTTGTATCGGATTCTTTGGACATCACTAATTTAGGGACAATAAAAATAGGTGGGGGTTATGGAGTTGATGCGAACGGGGACGGTAAAGCCGATCCTTGGGACATCGAGGATGCAATATATTCTGCTGCAAATTATTTATCAAAGAATGGCTTTAACAAAAATCCACGTGCTGCTGTAAAGATGTATAATCATGCGGATTGGTATGTAGACAAAGTAATGGCACTTATTGAGTTATATAAAAAACCAGCTCCACTCTGGGAATCAGCTATATATCCTGTAGATCAAGGTGTGTATCGTGTTTCAAGCGTCTTTGGTTACAGAATACATCCTAAGACAGGTAAGAAAAAAATGCACTCAGGGATCGATCTAGCAGCCCCAGCAGGTACGCCAGTCAAAGCACCTATGGATGGAATAGTCACCTTTGTTGGTACTAAGAGCGGGTATGGAAATACGATCATTATTGACCATGGTGGAGGTTACCAGACGCTGTATGGTCACTTACTGGATGGTAGTACCCTCGTTAAAAATAACCAACAAGTTAAAGCCGGTGAGCAAATCGCAGGTGTGGGTTCAACGGGGGTTTCAACAGGAAACCACTTACATTTTGAGATTATCACGAATGGTATGAAAGTTGATCCTACTAGTTACATGACATTCTAAATAATTTCGTTGAAGGGAGGGATGCCGGTAAACAAAAACTTATTTGAATTTAGAGAAGGGATGAGTAATTCACATGTACAAAAAAGTTATTATTCTAACAGTAATCACGATTTTAATGTTTGTATTTGCGGTGCCGGCGTTTGCTGAATCCGGTTTAAGCATACCTTCAACCAATACCAAAAAAGAATTAGATATATCTACAGTAGACGGAGGTCGTTTCTCTAGTGCGATGGATTCCCTTACGGGTGACACTCAAACGGTTGGAGGAAAGCTGGCTTATCCTCTTTTCTTCTTTTGTTTAATTTTCGGCATATTGCTTTGTGTCGGCGGGATATTTTCGAAGAAGCTTCTAGCTGCAGGTGGACTTTCCTTAGTCCTAGGGTTTGCAATTCTGCTCGTTCTTGGCGATCTTGGGAAAGCGGTAGATTACATGGATTACGTAGCCGTAACCATAAGAAATTATTTCTGATTATTATCACGAAGAGTGACGGAATCCCGTCACTCTTTTTTTGTATTAAGGCATAAGAGCATTTAAATGAAGAGGGAGGGTAACTTATGCACATAGCTGTCATTTGTAAGCAAGCAAATTACGATAGAATCTCTGCTGCACTGATCGAACTTAATTCTCAACTACAGATATCACAACCATTGACTAGTTGGAATACAGCTCTGGAATATATCCATGGTGCCAAAATTGATGGAGTTGTGATTGAAGAAAGTATCTCCTTTTTTAGCCAGGTTAGCTCCTTACCGCTACCTAGCTTAGTGTACTCCGGTCATCATCGTGATTTTAGGGATGCCGCAAAAAAATGGATTACTTCCCTAGGATTAGCGATAACTTCAATGAACGAAGAGACAGAAGATAGTAAACAAGAAACGGAAGTAATCAGTACATCTCCGGACAATAATCAATCGAAGAAACTCAAAACAGGTACAAAAGTAGCTATTGTAGCCAAGGATTCAAATCTGGTGGAACTGATCACTTCATTTGGGGGAATACAGATTGTTGCAAGTACAAGTTCTTTCCAGGATGTGATGTCTCTGGAGACGCTAAATCACCCCGAAGTAATCTTTATTGAAGAAGGGGTGATGCCAAAAGAAGAGTCCACTCTACGTGAACTTAAAATCAATCAAATTGTTACGGAGTATAAGGATATGGTAGGCGTAAGACTAGTGATGATGCTCTTCGAACGTAAGAATACTCGATTGTATAAGAAAATGATTGAAAAAGGCTTTTACAACTTTCTAGCTAAAAATAATGTTACTTCAGCAGACATTGAACGGTTAATAAAGGTGCCGCGTACACGCCAAGATACAATCGATTACCAGGATGAAGAACCGGTTGAGCCTGTTCAGGTAGAGTATGAAGTTCAGCAATCCAATCAATCAGAGAAGAAGAACCAACCTGATGAAAACAGTAAACCGTCAGCAGTCATCTCAATGGAGGAGCCGATTGCAAAAAAGAGCTTTCTAATGTCGAGAGTGGTAGAAGATGCTGGAGTTGCAACAGTCAAAGAGGAGTTCTTACACAATCCAGAAGAGAGTGCTAAAGAGAGTAGGGAAACTTCACAAACTATTGCTGTTCTTGAAACTCCTGAACCTGCCGTTCCAAAACCAACAAAGAGAAAGCCATTTTTTCAAAATATTTTTCGCAAAGCAAACCAGACTGAGTTTATTTTACAAACATCTTCTCCTGACCAGGTGGAGAAAATGAAGAATGAAGAGATAGAGAGAGTAACTAATCATACTGTTTTTGCATACCCAATGCCGCATAGGGTCCTTTTTTATTCACCAAAAGGTGGAGCTGGTACTACATCCATCGTGGTAGATCTTGCTGAAGGAGCAGCTGTTAATGCACTCGGCGTAGCTGAGATATCGTATAGCTATGGTCAAATTGCAGGCAGACTTGGTTTGCATCCTTCTTATACCATTGCTGACAGCCCGGACGGCATGGAAGAATTGGCGGTATGTAAAGACAAGTATCTTTGCTCACCGTGGATTTATTCTGTCAAAAAGCCGTTTAATGACACGTTGGTAAAGGAATGGCTGGTCAGAGCGGAACGTGCATTTGGAGGAAAGACCATATTGGCAGATTTACAGAGTCAAAGTTCACCTTTGATATTAATGGCTTCGCATGAGTGGTGTACGAAGTCTATATGGGTTGTACAAAACACCTCCTATCATCTAGGTATGGCTGACATGCAGATGTCTCATTTGAAGAAAATGGGGAATGAGTGGCGGAAAGTAGGGATTCTCATTCAAGGTGGTACCAAAGAACAGTTACCTTGGGAAGAAGTATTGGGAATACCTGTGATTGGTACACTGCCATCAGATATGTTAAGTAAGGATTGGAAAATGAATATGCAAGATATAATGGCCGAGTATTTAGGCATGCCGGTGATGGTTTGAAGCAAACAAATTTTGAGGAGGCATCACAAAATGAATTATAAAAAAAAATTTATTAATGCTGGCTTACTTACAGCAGTTGTATCACTACTTATCGCAGGATCGGCATTTGCAAAAACAACCACTTCTATTCAAGCGACTATTGAGAGCCATATTAAAGTAATAAAAGATGGCCAAGAACTAATGCTAAGAAATGAACAAGGTAAGAAGGTGGAACCTGTAATGATAGAGGGCAGTGTTTATGTACCACTTAGAGCAATTAGTGAGACGGTGGGATGGGAAGTGGATTGGGATAATAGTGTTAAATCCATAACTTTAACTGAACCTGATAGTGGTATTGATCCCAATCAGCCATTGAATCCAGTTGAAGCTCCAGTAAGACCGATTTCACTAGTCGATTTTCCGGGAACAATTGATAGCAAGCTCCTTTTGTCCACGGTACAATCTGATCTTCAGATTGGTACAGTTTCTTTCGCCCAAGGTGGGATAATAAAAGGAAAGTCAGCACGTACAACCATTGATTTTGGTGGAGAGAGTTTTGAGACACTAAACTTGTTTATGGGGGTTAAGAAAACTGCTCCAACATCGGTAAAAAATAGTCCTACAAATGTGAATGAACCTGTAGAGGTCCGCTTCTTAGAAATTGATGGGAAGAAAGAAATCTCATTCTTCACAACGAACATTCGACCAACAGACGGCGTTAAGAAATTCACTGTAGATCTTAAAGGGAAGAAGAAAATTAGAATCGCGATTACGAGTGATTTAACGGATACACAGTTAATTTTAGGTGATCCAATGTTCGAGTGAATTAATGTTATTTTTCCGGAAGTTTTCAAATCTTAAATCAGTGATATCATTCTACTTGTCCTTACGAATTAGTCGTAAAAAGATTATCAAATAAAAGTTATATGAAGTAGATTGTTTGTGTCACTTTATTGTGCGACACAAACAATCTAGTGTTACATAAGTTTCGTGGGGACAAGAAAAGGAAGGAGTACTGATTAATGGCTTTAAGTTTTGAACGAATTCCGGAAGTGAAACAAAAGATTAATACTATAAAAATGAAGGAAGCAAATTCATACTGGGTTTGGACAAAAAAAGCACAAGAACGAAACCCTAAGCGATCTCGGGCAGGAGAAAGAATATGGGACAGTTATCAATATAAAGCACCTGAATGTTGGTTAACTGAAGGTCTCATTCTCGATGCTTTAAATAATTCTCAAGATCGGCAACTAGAGCTTAACGATTTCATGAAATGTGATTAAAAAAGACGCCTGTACATTGGGCGTCTTCTTACATTTGTAATACCGAAAACTGATGCTAAATTTGTAATGACAATAAATAAATTTAGGAGTGATGAACATGTTAAGTCAACTTAAAGGCAGATTTACATTGATAGGAGGTCGCATCCTATTATCACCACTTAATGCATCGATGGGCTCACATTTGTATGCCGCGGTAAAGGCCTACTACTGGATTAGATTGATTAATACTGGGAAGCGACCAACAAAGTGGAATAAGCCTACTTCCAAGGGGACTAGAGTAACTTTTGAGTTTCTCAAGAACGATGAGGACATTCTGAAAGCATTAGATGAATTGGATGATTACGTAAGTCATGTAAACCAAACTTTGCCGATCGATCTTTCATTAGATCGACATGTATAAAGAGCACTTATCTAAAGTGTAATCCAACTGAAAGGATGATTGAACGTATGTCATATATTGAATTAGCCGATCTGTTAAGAGTACAACGATTTCGTACAGTACAAGAAAAACAAACTCAATTGGATGTCGAGAACTTTCTTATTTCTATTAATGCCATTTTTGAAAGAGAAAAGAGATTGTCTGCCAGTGACATTCCAGATTTCTTGATTAATGGCGTTGTTCTGGAAGTGAAAACAAAATATTCGCGTATGGCAATCTACAAACAATTAGAACGCTATTCAAAACATGAAGAAGTTAAAGCACTCATTCTTTTGACGGGAACTAGTATTCAACTGCCTGCAGAGATTAACGGTAAGCCGGCTCTGGTTGTGTCGCTGGGGGAGGGGTGGTTGTGAAGAAAGTTGGTAAACTTTATCTAATGGACAACCAGTGGGTTATGGAGAACATCCCGCCACATATTTCAATTCGACTTAAACAATTATTTCCCCGTGTCCCTAAATGGCAAACCGATCGTTTTGTTTTTCCGAATGATACTACGCATTGTGCAGACATATCCTGGTTTACGCAGCGGTATCCATTAAAGATGACGGAAATCGATATGGATCTGCTCCAGCTTGGAAATGAAAAGTTCAACAGGGATCAACTTGAAATGGAACAGATCATGCATCCTGACTATATTCCATCCAAACTTGTCGGTCTTCGTGAGGGTCAGAATGTTCGTCTTTATCAAGCCCAAGCTTCAGCACTATGCTATAAACGAGGCTCCTTATTGTTAGGAGATGATGTAGGGTTAGGTAAAACATACTCAGCTGCTGCTTTCATGCTGGAACATAATACACTCCCCGCAATAGTGGTAATGCAAACACACCTACAGAGCCAATGGCAAGAAAAGTTAGAATTATTTACAACGTTGAGAGTACATAAAATTAAAGGCACGAGGCCTTATAACTTACCTGAAGCAGATGTATACCTATTCAGATACAGTCAGTTGCTCGGATGGATTGATACTTTTGAGGGTGGGTTCTTTAAAACAGTGATTTTTGATGAGATCCAAGAATTACGGACCGGAGTTGAGAGTGGTAAAGGTCGAGCTGCCTTTAAACTATCAAATGAGGTTAAGTATCGTCTTGGTTTGAGCGCGACACCAATCTATAATTACGGGACGGAAATATGGAATATAATGGAATTTATTAATCAAGGTATACTCGGTTCATATGACGAGTTCGTTCGTGAATGGTGTACTGGTGGTGCACGTAGCGTTCGTGATCCGGATGCTCTTGGAACATATCTAAGAGAACAGAATGTGATGTTGCGCAGAACTAAAAGAGATGTTGGTCAACAAATGCCACCAGTGAACGTAATTGTTGAACATATTGATTCAAATAGAGATGCACTGAAATCCGTTGAAGATTTGGCACGTCAGTTAGCGATGAAAGTCACCTATGGGACATTTTTCGAGAGAGGACAAGCTGGCCGAGAGTTGGATCTGTTAGTACGGCATGCGACTGGTGTATCTAAAGCCCGCAGCGTAGCTCAATATGCAAAATTATTATTAGAAGCCGAGATTCCTATAATGTTAGTGGGGTGGCATCGAGATGTTTACGACATTTGGCTTGAGGAGTTATCCGGTTATACACCGGCCATGTATACAGGCAGCGAGTCCGAAAAGCAGAAAAATGAATCGGTACGTCGGTTTATTGAAGGTGAGACTAATCTCTTCATTATGTCATTACGAAGTGGTGCTGGCATAGATGGTCTTCAATATAGATGTTCAACTGTTATTGCGGGAGAATTAGATTGGTCCCCTAAAGTCCATGAGCAAGTGATTGGTAGAGTAAATAGAGAAGGTCAAGTGGACAACATAACAGCCATTTATTTGAACACGGATGAAGGTTCTGATCCACCAATGGTTGAAATTCTCGGCATAAAAGCTTCTCAATCCCTCGGAATCATGGACCCTGGCAAACAACTTGAGGCAAAACACTCAGATAAGAGTCATATTAAAGCACTTGCACAACGTTTTATTGATAAAAAATTGCTCAATCAAATGCAAGAGAGTCAATTAGATCTGACCATGAGCATGGTGGACCAGCTTTAAGTGATTCGCCCAAATAATTCAGCATGGTGCAGTTTTGCAATAAAAATTATATCTCAAGAGGAGAAGCTAAGTATGACAGGATACTATTTAACTATTGGATTTCACGATGGTGATTTTGAGGTTGAGGTGCTTGTAGAAGAAAATATTGAAAACGAACAAGCAGAAGCACGTGGAAATAGTTCGTTTTATCATAGAGCACACTTACATGATACCAAAATCGTAATCAATGAGAATTTTACCATTTACAAAGATGATCTGGAAAAGTACCAATTTAGAGTTTGTAGAGTAAAGAAGTCGATTGTTTCTCTTTCCGATTACGAACCTTTAACCTGGGAAGAAGCTTTAGAATATTTAAGTTCAGAGGGGATACAGCTCCCCTTCAGTTTAGAGTCTTATTATTATGGAGTAAACAAGATGGGACTAAATCCATTTGAGATCAGAGATATGGAATCTTAAGGTCTTGTGGATTTTCAATTAGAGGTCGAATAAAGCTTTCAAAAGCTTATTCTGTATAACAAAGGAGCCTTTAGAGATGTCGAATCAATTAGAAGAAGAAACCATGATGAATCAATCCGTAGATGCTAACAGTCATAAGTATTTTGTCATAATCAAGACAAACGATACGAATAAAGTCATAGAAGTAGCTACAGACGCAATGTTAAAGAATGAAGCTGAATTGATCAAAGACAAGCTGAATTCTGAGTTGGATCTTACTAAGGAACAAGCTGTTTTAAAGCTTGATGAGGAGAACGATGAAGTGTTCGAGGTTACCGTTGGGATTAGTCATAACCGTAAAAAACTCAATCCATTTGTTATTTATGCAAAAGTAGACATCAATGATATCTCATTTCGCAGGCGACTCGAGACATGCTCCGAACAAATTCTTTTCTATGAATGTAGCTCTATTCTATCCAAAATACTCATACGAAAACATTATAAGTTTAAATTTCTGGAGTATAGCCAGTTAGACAAGACTCGTAATATAAGTGTGAACAGAACTTTTATGCAACAACAATTATTTGTACACCAATTTGAAGTAGGTTTTTTGGAAGAAGCTGATGCAAGGAAATTTGCTGTCGAGCTTCGTAAATTCTTAGGTAAATATTACAAAAACCAATACGAAATCTTTAATGCAGAACAATGGATGATTGCACTTCAATAAGAATAGGGGGGCATACTTATGAGTTTGAGAGAAAAATTAGTTTCTTATCATGAAACTGTAGAACAAATGAAAGAGCTCAATGATGAATATGAGCTGCTAATGAAATTGGAAGCTAAGTATTCAAACTCGGTGACCATTGAAGATATAATTCAAAGTTTGGATGGGAGAATGGCTCAGCTAATAGATCGTACACAACGTTTAAAGGAATTAACGGGTCACATCGCTGGTTCTAGCCCTCGAATAGTTTTACACTCAATAATTAATGATGAGAGTATAGTGCTGAGTGACTTGGCGGATCAGTTTAGAGTTTCTCTAGCAGAACTGAATGATGCTATTGAAGTTAACGAGGGCAAACCACTTGTAAATCAAGTGTTGACTCATTTCGGTTTACCAACAGAATATTATCGTAAATTCATATAGCTAGGAGGGGACACAAATTGAAGCGTGTTTTGCATACCAATTATTATGATAATTTATTGGCAGAAGTTGAAGTAGCTCGTGTCGCTATAGATGTTACTGATCAGGAAGCATCGAATAGGTGTGAGAACGCTATCATTATTTTACGAAATGATCACATCGTTGTACTTTCCGACTTTAAGAAAACAATTATAACCGATGGTGACCGCGAATTGTATTCTTTTGAAATTGTCGTAAAGGACCAACCACCTCCAATCGATCCAAGAACACTTTCGCATCAGCAAATACTTGAATTACTTGAAGATTCAGCATACATGCTGAAAGAAGAGAACGTTCGTAAAGTACCTTGGTCCATTTCCCAGGCTTATCAATGGTTGAAACAAAGCGAACCCTCTCGAATAGAGTTTGTGCTTTCTTCGTCGGCATATCGTGTTGAGAGTAAAATTTGATAAAAGAATATAAGATTTGGTTTGCACTTACATATATCTGAGTGAGATCATTCTGCTGAAAGTATTTTTTATCAAGAACAAGTTGCAGATCTGCTGTGAAGGGAGAATATATGGGAAACAGAATACGCAACTTTGATATTGGTAACTGTGATTATTGCTGTGAGAATAGACGGATTTTGAAGCGACATTATGATAAGTATGGTGATCATATTCTCAGTGAATGTATGCATGGCTGTAGTAATCCTATGAGCGAAGCAAAAAGATTATCAAAGGGTCTGAAATTTGAGGTTATCGAACTGGAGAGGTTGGAGATAACTTATATTGATAGTCTCTGGCGTGTAGTATGCTTGGATTCCAACGCAAAGAGGTTTGAAAGAAAGTTAGTAAGGCTGAACGTTGAAACGTCTGAGAGGCTTAGAGAGATCGTTGAAGGCTGCATTTCATATGTTGAACTAAATGCATTGAATCTGAAAATTAATCATGACTAATGTGCTTTATTTATGACTCCTGCACTTTAGCAAAAGCTTAACTTTAAATGTTGTTTAAGTCTGCCTTCTGAGCAGACTTTTCATTTTCTTTACATATAGTATATTGGGTGAATATTATCTTAAGTAGGCGAGGAGAAGTTTATGCAAAAATTAATAAAGGATTGGGCATTTACAACGAAACAAGTCAGTTATCTGGATTTGATGCTACAGAATGAAGGTAGAATTCTCATTATTGGAACAAAACTTGATGAGATAACTGAACTTAAGAAATACTTATTAAGCATTACTCATGCTTTAGAAGGGTTGAAGTATGCTGATACAAATTTGCAGAAATCCGCATTAGAAAATGAAGAAGAAAACTCACGTATCGTCGTACTAAGTACAATGGAATACACTGAAGAAAAACATGTTCTGTATTTCCAAGAGGAAAGAATCCTAAGAGCTCTAGCATTAAAATTTAATCTGGTGATCGAAATCGACAATAACATGGTTTTGAATTTTTCTCCCATCACAATTCATGATCATCTTATTTCACAGGCAACGAAAAAACTTGATGAAATAGAGAAGTCGAGTGCTCATCATATTGGCTCATATGTAAGGTACCTATGGTTAAAAGACCTTGACCCTGCGGAACTCGCAGCAATCCAACTTGCAGCATTAAACAGAGGTATTGAAAATGGAGGACTATCTGGTTGGTATCAAGATGGTGATTCAGCAGTGGAAGACATCAATACACTGATTGAATTTGGTAAGCAAGGTACGAGTATGAATATTGATGATTTTTCCTTCTTTTGTGATTGGTTAGTTCAAGTGAAGTCTAAATATGTTACGAAAATGGCCGAATATAGTGAGTTGGATGAACAATTCGAAAAAGATGAAACTGAATTGACGGAGAGATATTTATCTTGGTCCAATCGTCTCGAGGCGTTTGACGCTTTTCTTAGTAAATTGGCCAATAACTAACTATTCTTAACATTGGGCCTCTAGCAGATTAGATGCGTTAATCTGTCGGGCATTAATAAGCAACCCCATGTACAGTTTTGAACTGACATGGGGTTGCTTACTTAATAAAGGTAAATTGGCATGAGAATATACAACCACTTATAGATATTTATTTTTTAATACATGAAAAGATGAAAATAATAAGAGAAAATGACCATAAATGTATTGCGTGATTTACATTTTGAATATATCATGAATACGATATGGATTATAAACACTATAAATGTTATGGGCTATGATGCTACATAGTACTTGTTCTTGAGATAGTTTTTCGCATTTGTAACACCTCAGTCCAAGAGCTACGAAAATTTGTGGATCTGTTACAAAGAGCTACACAACTACATTAGACATATTATAAGGCGGGATACAATGGATCATTCGGTGTTTGAATTTTTAAGGCTAGCGGGCGTGAACAGAAGCAATTTGAGGGTTGTACTGAACCAACATCCAGAGATGGAAAAATGGATTAATACTACAATACATCAAGGAAGAAAATACAACATTTCATTAATTATGGCAGGCGATGAGCAACTCAAGGTTACTTTCAATAATGAAACGGTTACTATTCCAATGAATGAAGGGTTAGATGTTATAGAAAATGGTATAGAGATGTTAATGAAGAAATACCCGTTATCTGTTTTTCAGAATGAAGGTGAATAAGTGAGTTATTACTTATATTGGTAGGGGATTTATATATGAATGAAGACTATTCTTTGATTAAGAATGAAGATGGGTACACAGTTGTTTTTGATGACGGTAAAAAAATAACTATAAGTAAAGCAGAACTTGAAAACAGTATTGACCGACCAATACCAAAATTAAATTGGAAACAAAAAATAAGTAGTGCAATGGATAGGTTCCAACTCCCAAAACCTTTCCGAGCATTATTATTTCTCAGGACTGAGGAAGAAAAACGAACCTACATAAGCAGCCTTCCTGAGCATTCTGTTGAATCACTAACAACAATGATTGCTTATGTGATACTTAAAGGAAACATACTAGAAAAAGCTATAGAAATGGGAGTTGCCGTACCGGAAAAGTTGGCTTCTTTTTTTATCGAGATAGATGACAAGGTAAAAAAGACTGGAGAGATTACGGTTAATAGTGTGAAGACTGCCGTTGAGACAACTAAAAATATCGTGAGTGGAACGATAGTCATTCTATTCGGCATAGTGCTGTTTACCAACCCAGTTTTATTAGCAATTATCTTACCACTCTTTCTTGCGGCAGATGTCATCAGTCTCTTTCAAGATAGTCCGGAAACTGAAGAATAATGCGGTTTAACACATTTCAATACAAAATATCAGTATAGATCTAAATTTAGCTATAAAAAAATAGGAGTTGAAACAACTATGGGCACTACTACCTCGGAAGAGATCTTTCCTTCAACTAATGATGAGTTAAAAGGACAACTAACTCGCACTAGAAAATATAATATTCCTATTAATGTCAACTTAAACTCTACCAATAAAATTTATGATGAATATCCTCTAGCTTTACCACTTACTCAAGAGCACATAGAGGTTTTTAGAAAAGTTCATCTACTTTTAAACCAACATTTAATCAATGAGAACGGAGATCTTCCTCCTTCAGCAACCGGGACGCAGACCGCCTTTGGTTTATCAGAAAGGGATAAGTTATACTTTGTCCTGAAAGAATTTTTACCGGAAGTAAATGAAGCTTCAATTAATGAGACGCTTGTTGTATTAGAAGGGTTTGTAGATCAGGGGAAAGCTGTGAAGATACCTGAGATGAGAAACATTAAAACAACATTGCATCAACAAATGATTTTGGAGATTCTCAGGATGTACGATAGTGATAGCGATTATGTAAAAGTTCATATTGTCACTTAATGAAAAGCGTTCCTGGCTGCCAGGGCGCTTTTTTCATTTCTCACCTATGACTCTAAGCTACTCTACCTTGTACACACTGGATTATCGAACTACACAGTGTCTGGATGGCACTAAGTTGGAACTTCAAAGAGGAGGAGAATTTTACTTCTCTACAAGTAACCAGAAAGTCACGTGAAACAACATCAGTGAATAACAGCGGGTACCTTAATTTTATTGAATAGGAGAATATCCAGATATCCAATTGTAGGGTTGAATAAATGTTAGTCCCACTTGTGACGATAATAAGAAATAGTGAGGAAATTTCAGGAATCCACATTCATGGGGAAGGAGTAGAGAAATGAAGTTTTTGGATCGTATTTTTAAGAATAATGTGCCAAAGAAAAGAAAGAAGAAAATACAGCTTTTAGTGAATCAAATCATAGATGAATTTTCTTTGGATGGAATTGTAGAAGTGGTGTATACCGACAGCTTGCCAATGAGACAGGGGAGGTTTGACCGTTTCAAGAGTCTTGTGATAATTGGAATTAAGGAAACTCTTGATACAAGTAAAACAATAACAGATGAAGATTGGCTAGCCTTTAAAAATACAATTCATCATGAGCTCACTCATGCGAAGAATTATATATCATTGGATCATTCTACTAAGGAAAAGATCAATAACCAATTATATAGCCTTAAGCACTTCGCTTATAAGTTAATTGATGAATATAGTGCATATTCATCTGCTGACGGAAAATACAGACAAACCGGTATAGGTAGTTCAGAAGAGACAATCCAAAGAGCGCTAAGGCCGCTGTGGTCCAATGATTATTTTGTGGAACAGACTACTTCACAAAATGGTTTCAATGATGCAATGAGATATGAGCATTTCGTTGATCTGTGTACTGCAGTTCTCGTTCACAGTATTCGTAACGATAAGTTTCCCTCATTTAAAGAGACATACACCGGGTACAATGAGATGTGTAAATCCCTTGTAAGTATTTTGGAGAAATATAGTGCTCAACTTCCGCTTAATCACGAGGAATATGAAAAAGCAAGTTTGAGAATATGGGAAGCCTTGCTTATAATGGTTCCGGAGAACAAAGTTGCTTTATTCAAGAGAAATGTAGGAATTATCTTCTAGTATCGCATGAGGAAGCCTCAGTGGATGATTTGAAAAGAAGAAGGAATGATGTGATTTTCGAATATCAACATCACCGAAACCCGTGCATGGCCACCCAGAATGGGTAGCGGACACAACAGTTAATAAAGCATAGGTTTAAACAAGAAAAGGCGATTATTTCCTACATTTAGTAGAGAAATAGTCGCCGTTTTGATAATTTATTTGTATTACTGATTAATCCGTTTAAAAGATGGTAGGTTTAAATAATTATAATTTCGTCAAATCATTAGAAGCAAAGTCCCAGTTGTAAACTTCACCAGTGAGCATATCTACATAGTACCAACCGTACGTTGCAATATGCGTTGGCATATCTTCAAAGGCGCGTACTACATTGTATCCTCCATCAGTTCCCTCATCCATAAAATGCAAGTTGTATTTGTCTGCATCCTTTTTGATCTTGTTATATACGAACTTACTCGCATTATCCTCCAATTGCATTACTTATACTTCGGACAGGTACATATGTAGTATTGTTGTACGTTATTGTATCTGGTGTTAATTTCTTTGATCAATCTACATAAATATTTACTTTCTGTAGGAACCCTTTAATTTTTGTTCCACCAGCAGCATATGCTGATACACCTGTTAGCATTGAGCCAATAGTAATTCCAATTATGAGTCCTTTAACTTTGTCCTTCAACCGAATATCCCCATTTCCTTTGTAGTCACTGATGTATTCCATACATAACATAGAAATCCTTCTGGTATTATAAATATTTACCTCTTGCATAAAGAACGTGTGTTCGTTATATAATAAGGACAAACAAGTGTTCTTATTTTTTTGTGGGAGTGAAAAAATGATGGCTAAGCAAAGAACAATCATGTTAATTGATATGCAGAGCTTTTATGCATCCGTTGAGAAGGCAAAGATGCCTGAATATCGGAATAAACCTCTAGCGGTAGCGGGAGATCCTGCAAGACGATCTGGTATCATATTGGCAGCTTGTCCTTTGGCAAAAGCTAAGGGTGTTTCAACTGCTGAACCACTTTGGCAATCCCTTCAGAAGTGTCCCGAGCTAATTATTGTAAGACCACATATGCAGGAGTATATCGAAGTTTCGACTCAAATTATGAGTATTATTGAAGAATTTTCCGACTTGGTGGAACCGTATAGTATTGACGAGATGTTTATTGACGTGACAGGCTCACTTCATCTGTTTGCGAATGATCCAGTGGACTTGGCAAAACAGATCCAAGACAAAATATTTAATGCTACCGGCGTTTATGCCAGGGCTGGCATTGGGGAAAACAAAATAATCAGTAAGCTTTGCTGTGATATGATCGCAAAAAAGGTGGAAGGAGGCGTATTCCACTTAAAAAAAGATGAGCTGCATAAACATATTGGCCAAAAACCTATCCGAGATATGTGGGGGATCGGTTCAAGGATGGAAAAGCATCTTTGGAAAATGGGGATTAGGACGATTGAAGATCTTGCAAAAACACCTCTAACCAAATTGAGAAGCAAATGGGGAGTCAATGGAGAGGTTATTTGGAGAGTGGCGAACGGCATTGACTCCAGCCCTGTATCGACTGATTCTTATAGTGTACAAAAAGACATAGGAAATGCGATGACCCTTCCAAGAGACTATACTGAAGCGTGGGAAATTGCTGTTGTAATCCAAGACATCTGTACAGAAGTGTGTAGAAGAACGCGAAAAAAAGGACTAATGGGTAGTGTAGTTACGATGAGCTTATCTGGAGCTGACTTTGATCATCCAACTGGGTTTAGTAGACAGGTCAAATTGCCAGATCCCACTAACATCACCGTAGATGTTTGTAAAATTGCCAAACAGTTATTTCATCAGTACTGGGATGGTCAACCTGTTCGTCGAGTAGGAGTTTCTCTTTCAAATTTGTCTAGTGCAGACACGTACCAGCTATCTTTGTTTGATGACCAAGAACAAAAGCGTGCAATCGATAAGGTCATGGATGATATTAAGGATCGTTTTGGAGATATAGCCATACTTCGTGCAAGTTCTATCACTTCTGCAGGTCAGGCCATTGATAGAGCTGCTAAGATTGGAGGACATTATAAATGACTAAGAAACTTGAAGGTAATGGATTATGGGTATCTAGTCGTATGATGCTACCTCAGCAGAGAGAAAGAGTTATCGAGCACCGTAAACAAGAAAACTTCAAATCCAAGCCAATTTTACATGAGGATGAGTGGGAAATCATTGCTCAAAATCTAAGAATGTCATTGAATTACACTTTAGTAGCAGGCATAGAACTATTTCATGAGAGGGGTAACAAATACGTTAGGGGAATTGTTACTTCCGTAAAGGACTTTGGAAAGAAAGTCAAAGTGGAGACGGAATCAGGATTCGAAACTTTAGACTATGATCAAATGGTTTCGGTGAAACTTGAAGAAGGTGATATGGATTATGAGGGAGACTGCTGAAGAGCTTGCTCTGGTAAAAAAACATATTATTTTTCCTTTCTTGATGAGCACCGTAGAAAATGACAAGAATAAGATAGCAGGCTCTAACGTTAAAATGAAGTCTGTATATCTTCAATACTTAGATAACCTTCAGGCTAAGATCTCATTAGATATGTACCAATGTAAGAAGAACCTAAAGGATAACAAGATAATAATCATAGAACAAACAAGATCAGATCTTGGATTAATTGTGAAATACTCGAATAAGGAGTACAAACACAAAATGGACCTGCACTGGAGTAAAGTTAAAGTTGATGTAACACTGCTACTCACAGATTATATGAAGAATAGATATCACTGAACTAAGTATGAAACGGTGAGGGATTTCTCAATGCTTCGCTAGTAAGGTGTTTAGGTCGGGACCTTCGCAAGCTGTCCCTTATGGATCGTAAAGCGATTCTACACAGCCTTAAATTACCCTCAAGTAGTTTTGGACTGTTACCGTATATAGAAAGCTCAGGAGAGGCACTTTACAGCCAGATAGAGGTAATGGGAATGGAGGGGACGGTAGGAAGTAGCTACATAAGAGTGTACAAAAAGAAATATGTACATAATTCTCAGCTATACCAGTGATCTCATATACCTCTGAAGTGCCCAACATGATATGGTCATTATGGAGAGGTGTAGCAAATATGTTGAATCAATTAATTAAACCTATGTTGCTGTATCCGTTGCAGCCATATCAAATAAAAAGCTGGAAAAACAATAGTTTGAAATGGGATGGATTTAGAATACTGATCCACTATGAGAATGGTAAAGTTCGTGCATTTTCAAGGCATGGCACGGAAGTTACATCGAGGTTTCCGGAATTGTTAAATATAAAGCTATCCGTAAAATCAGCGATCCTGGATGGAGAGTGCATAGCATTTGATTTATCCCAGCCCAAGGATCAGCCACCGAAATACTGGTGGGATGATGCTATGGCAAGATTTAATACCAAAACTGAGTCAGGGGTTAAACGAATTGTGACCACGTTAAGGGCTCATTTTCCTTTGTGGGACATTTTATACATGAATGGTGAACCGATAACACAGAAGACCTTCATGGAGCGCAGAGAAGTCCTAGAATCGGTTGTAAAACAATCAGAGACATTATCAGTAACCCCTTTATATGATAACGGGCAGGAACTGTTTAAGAAGGCTAAAGAACTCGGTCTTGAGGGTGTGTGTCAGTATAATGGGGATGCTCCAATGATTTTAAATGGGCGTTCAGAACGTCATGTCGTTAAGGTAAAAGCGTATCAATACATTACCTGCCAGATAGAATCTGTTCGGCTTCAGGGGAGGTTTGGGTGGGGGCTATCTGTAAATGGCAAGTATGTTGGCATGCTAGAATTTCCACCTAGCCATGATAAAATACGTGCGTTTAATCAGATATCAAAGCAACTCATTCGTAGCGAAAGTAAAGGCTGGCGTTATCTTGACCCGATAATAAGTTGCAAAATTAAATTTCAATGTTTCACTAAGGGCGGTAAACTTCGATCTCCAAAGTTTGAAGAATTTTGTACACCTATTTCTGTACAATAATAAAAGTTAAGATATCCTTGATCCATAAGCTAAAGGATAAGTTTGAGCAATTTATTGTGTGATTAATATGTTTTTAAGGCCAAATTCAGGAGGTGCTTTGTATGTGTGGTAGATTTACGATCATTGACCCCTTAGATGCAATCATGGATAGGTACCATGCTTCTATAGCTGATGGTTTCGAATATCGCCCCAACTATAACGCAGCACCAATGCAATACATCCCAACAATTATCGGCAACAAAGATGGTAATCGATTGGGTTCCCTCCGATGGGGACTGGTCCCCGTTTGGGCCAAGGATGACAAGATCGGTAACAAGATGATCAATGCTCGTGCAGAGACATTAACCGAAAAGACTTCCTTCAAGCGTCTAATCAGTTCTAAGCGCTGTATCATTCCGACGAATGGATTCCTCGAATGGCGTAAAGAAGGGAATACCAAACAACCGATGCGGATTTTAATGAAAGACGACAGCCTATTTTCACTTGCCGGGCTGTACGATACCTGGACAGATCCGGATGGAAACAAACTGAGCACGTGTACCATCATCACTACAGAACCGAATAGTGTAATGCAAGACATCCACAATCGTATGCCGGTTATTTTACGGCCTGAAGATGAGGATGAGTGGCTTGGCCAAGACAGTGATGTTCAGTCGTTGCTCGGATTACTCAAACCATATCAATCATCTGAAATGCGGGTATATGAAGTTTCCAAAGAAATAGGAAATGTGCGGAATAACTATGAGGAATTATTGAAAGAAGTAAATTAAGAGTTCAACTGGAGTGGACCCTAGGGGGTTGCACTCTTTTTTTTGGACTGTAAATGTAAATAAATGAAAAAAGACCCATGGCCGGATTAGTGTAGATGAAAGTTTTCAAACAATCATTCACACAAAGAGAATCTACCACGGGTACACATCTCTTACCATAATTGAAAAGTAGCACGCTAAAAATTCTATACCAACAAGATATCAAATTAAAGAGCCATTGAAAGTAACTGAGAAGGCATCATTAGACGATTTGCCGTGAATTGCACCGATAGCGATCTCACAGAGCATCTGACTGAGGAAAAAAATGCATTTTAATGCGATTCTGGAAAAGGTCTTTAATCTACACATTTATTTTGCTAATCTTTACTCGTCTTGGAAACCCGGTTCCAACAAAATGCGAAAGGGTTATGCGAGAGTTTTTGTCTAAAGATACCGATTTCGCCTATGAACGCAGTTTAATAAATTACAGATTATGAAATTGCTTAGGTAGGAGATCCTCTCACGAATCTTTCACTTCAGAGCTCTTGCACTAGGTCTGACAATTCTACGAAATTTATGCTAACGTATTCAGTTAGAATTTTATTTACTCAAGACAGCGATAAGTGTATCTATTTCATTTGAGATTTGTGTATCATCTAGAACATGCTTGGTTTTGTTCAAATGTTCTGAATAGTAATTAATTTTCTTCGCAACTGATATTAGCAGTTGTTGGTGATCACCATAGATGATAGGTGAATCATCTCCAAGTTTGTGACGATTTTTATTGAGAAAGTACTTCTTATCGTAATGAGCAAATAATTGGTCTCGCCACTTTCTAATATTTAAGATTGTGTTGCTTACTTCCAGTTCTTCACGATCTGATCTGACTTGTTCAATAAGAGTTTTATTTTCTATATCAAATAGTTCAGGGTGCACCTCAATAATATTAAGCATTTTGAAGATGGTTCCAAAACCATTTTTATCAAAAATTTTGGCCACAGAAATTATGAATTGGCTATATATCGCGTCCATGGTAAGGTTGAAATATGCTGGGTAAGGTTCGCCTACCTTCGGGTTATCTACTAACTTGTTGTGAAGGTGCATATGTATCTTTAATCTGTTGTTTGCATGGTATATTTCTTCAAATAATTGATCAATAATTTCGGTAAGTCCTTCTTTAGTGTATTTCTCACTCATAGACTTCAAACCCCTTATTGTTTATTTCACATCATTATTTATTATAGCATTTACTTGGGAATTATGGTTACGAATGTATTAATAATAAAGTGGTTGAGTGTCGCTGTTATTATGCTAACGGGTAATAATGCAGCGGATAATTACATCGACAGTTTGATAAGTTAACGGGCAGTAAGCAAATTTAAATCGGTTATGTGGAGCTCAGCTTATAATTTGATATAATTAAGTTACTAAATAAATCTAGCCTTAGGTGGGGGCAGAGGTAATGATTTTCCCAGAAAGACTAATTCACGAATTTCGTTCAACTCCCTAGGTAACGTTTTTTGTAACTCTAAACTCAAACGTCTCCCTAAAAAAACGCTTGCCCGCAATCTTGATTGCTAATCGGTTATATCCTTCGACAACTCCTCCAAAATCAATAATGGTCTCCTGATCCTCCACAACATGCCAAACCGCTACCTGATCCTGCCTAATTGCAGCTACAAAAAAGTCTATATCTCCCTTCAGCACTCTATATGTATGGTTCATGTTATTCACCTCACAATTAATTTCTGTGAGAGTGAAATAAATTCCTTCTTTGTCTGTCTTGAAAGAGTAATTAGTATGTTATATAGATCTAACATGAAACAGAGTCTGTGGCTCTCCAAACCTAACTTTTTTGAATTGGAACCTGTGTTCTATAATTGGTAGTCTAAAGAGATTTAAATGTAACTTTATGGATTTATTTGCGTCTATTGTAATGAAGGTGAATTTAGATAGGGGGATTTTGGGATGAATTTAAAAAAAGCATTATTGGCTAGCAGCCTTGTGTTGAGTGTACTCTTAATGGCTGGTTGTGGATCTGACGAGGCGCAGGCACCCGATCCTGTTCAATCAACTGAGCAAGTGCCCGCTCAAACAGAAGAAAAGGATCAAGTCAAAGAGGAACAAAGTATATACATTGATGAAGCTGGTTATGAGGGTGACGAGCTGGAGATGATTAAAGTAGTAAATCTATCAACAAAGTATAGAAATGAAGGGAACGAAGAGGAATTCCTGAAGCTCTTTAATCCGAACCATATGAAGACCTTAACGCCTATGAAAGTCGAAAGTATTCAACTTGAATCAATTAACTTCATGTCTGAAAATATTGGAAGTGTGGAAACCACAATAAAATACGATACAAAACAAGAGCCTGGAATAGCTCTATTTGTATTCGAGAAGAAGGATGGAAAATGGATTATCTCTGGAACAGACTAGGAACAGCGTAAAGAAGAAGCAGTCCCTCATAGGGGGACTGCTTCTTTGTGTCGTCGAACCTTAAACCCAATCAGTTGCTTCTACGGCGACCATAGTGTAAACGGGGCGTTGTTCATTACCCGGATCGTAAGACACTGGTGAAGGGTTGCCATTACGGACAACGGCATATTTCATTTGGGAAGAACTTCCACCGTCCAGCATAATAGCCAAGTTACAACCACGGTTAATCATGAACTGACGTACTTCATATGCATTCTCTGATTGGAACACAGCTAACCAGATTTTTGATCCATCCCAACCAATTGCAGTACGTGGACGGTTGATGCTAGGGCTGAAGCGATAAGCATTTTGAGTATTGGCTTTAGCGTCAGTACATGCATTCGCGTCGCCTGTACCATTAATCGCAGTATAGAATGCAGCAGAGTTAGCATATGAAACATTCGGGAATAGACTGTAGCCACCAATGGCCCATTTGATGTTGCTCAAGCTCGTTTCAGTGTATGCTCCGACAACACCTGTACTGATGGCATTCCCGCCATTGTAACAATACATGGTACCTCGTTTAGTCGCAGTACCACATGGTCCTTGATTAAGATGTCCATTAGTGTGTACTCTTGCACCATTTTGCATTGCAATACCAGTCAACTGTCCGTTTGTAAGGTTGAAGAATGTTCCATTGACCCCGAATTTCGGTTGGTTAACAACAGCTGTAGCGCCGATATTGCGAAGTACAATGGCCCCCAGATCTGCCTTAATTGCGTGTACTACTTTGCCGTTGTGTGCGTACTGAATATGTTGAGCTACTGTCATATATAAAACCTCCATAAAAGTTAATAGTGTTGTACGAAGCTAGTGGCCACTATTTTCGTCTCTCATATATGAAGGTAATTAACTCAGTAATTTAACAACCAGTTTTTAAAAAAATTATAATTGGACGTGAATTCACTAAATCATGAAGGTCTATGTTTCTACATATAGCTAGAGTTATGAGACTGGGTTATCCCTTAAAACTCCAATAAATTGATTTATTCCCATGGAATATATGGTATTATCAGACTAGTTTGTAGTGGAGGTAGCCCTAATGGACTATATTATTTTAGTATCAATCATTGTCGTGATTTTTGCGCTTTTATTGTTGTTATTGAGTTTAAAGCGTAAACAAAAGCGATCAGCCATATTCAATGAGGAGGATTACGATTTAAAATCAGTAACTATAGCTGATATAGACAGGATGGAGGATGGATCTGGCTTTGAGATGTATTTGTACAGATTGTTAATAGAGTTGGGCTATTCAGGGGTCTATAAGACGATTGGTAGTCGCGACTTTGGAGCTGATGTGGTTTTCACTGATCGGGAAGGTGTTAGAAATGTCATTCAAGCAAAGCGATATTCAGTTGAGCATCCAGTAGGAATTAGCGCTGTACAAGAGGTCTTTTCTTGCATGAGGTATTACAAGGCTAAGAAAGCCATCGTAATTGCTACAAGCAAGTTTACAGATTCTTGTGAGACATTAGCCGGCATCAACTATGTGAAATTGATTGATCGAAGAGACTTGATTAACGTGATTGAGGCTTTTCGAGCCGGTGATATTTACGAAGCCCGTGAAATCATTGAAGGTGAACCGAGGATGATACTTGAATCCTGGTCAGAAGCGAATAGCAACACGTTACATGAAGTGCGTAAGGATTACAAGGCAGAGAAGTATGTAAAAGAAGTGATGAGTAAGTGACATACAACTTAATTGTAATTTTGAGAATGCGGACTCTTGTTCGTCTTTCATATATATAAGTATTAATGGGGGACTTAATGAGAGATGAAGAATATTATGATGGTATTTCACACATTGGAGGTTGCTATCTGTTGTCTAAGTTTATTGCATTCAAGTTAAGTAGCGGGGAATCCTTTTATATCGAAACAATGGTAAATAAGCGTAAGAAGACAGTTCTTGTTGATGGGGGTGAAGGAAGAGCAATAACAGATCATTTTAAGAACGTAGTAAGGCGTGACAAAGTGAATGTAGTTGTTTGTACACATCAAGATAGCGATCATTCTAGGGGAATACATGCATTTTTGAGTAGATATCATTGTGACGAGGTGTGGCTTCCGGCAGAATGGGGAGATTTATATGGATACTTTAAAAATACACCTGATATAATTAAAACCTTTCTTGAGTTAGACTCGTTAGTACGAGGTTTTGAGAGTGAGAAACGGGAGGAAGTACCTACTATAGAATATTTGGAAGAATATATTTCAAGTAAAGTAGAGGCTGGAAAAGAAGAAGAGGAATGCTATTTTGAAGACTATAAACATATTGAAATAGAAAATATAGAAATGGTGTATAGTGCGCTAACACTCATGAATCTTGGTCTATCTGATATAGGGTTTTCTAACCTATCTAAGGATGTCTCGAACCTAGTAAGCGAGATTATTGGACATTATAAAAATATAGTTAATATTGCAGCTTTAGCGTTAAATAAAGGCATTTTAATCCGTTGGTTCGAATACCAAGAAGAAGCCCCTCTAAGAATACATAAAAATGATCCTCTGATTCCTTTAAACTCTAAAGAGGTTCTTCAAATTAAAAGATTTAAAAGTTCTACTGAATTTTTATTGCAATTAGTATCTCAATTTAATCTGTCTACGACGAACCGGCGTTGTCTAGTTTTTAGTACTAATTGGAAGAATAAAAAAACACCTCCGATCTTACTTACTGCAGATTCTAACTTGGATGGTAAAGAAGTAGAAAAAGCTAATTTTAAGAGTGGTATGATAATCACAGTTCCACATCACGGCTCTAAAAATAATAAGCCCGCTTTTGATAAAATAAAATGTAAAATTGTATCAAAACGAATTGATAGGACAAACTGGGTTAAGAGTTTTCACCAAGCGGTAGATTTGGATAGTTGGTACTTGAAAGATATTTTGGAGATAAAAGGTGGAACCAAGAGATATTGTACTAAATGCGAAAATAGCCACGTAGAATTCAAATTCATTCAACGAAGATGGAAACGAATCAAGACTAAGAAAAGAAGAGACGGATGTACTTGCACGTCAAAATGAAATTATACTGAGGAATACAAAGGCGGAATACGATAGTGAAGAACAGACTAATGAGATGGAATTATACTATCCGATATCATCAACAATAGCTCTACTCGTAAAGAAGGGGGGCCCTCTAGAAAATGAGTCAATAGATATTGAGGAAAGCGAAGTCCAAAAATATAACTATCTCATTTTTAAAGCATCTGAAGAACAGATATATGCTAACGACCCAGCGTTCCTTAATAGCTTCAACGTGGCAGATACCGAACAATAGTTTCAGATTAGTTTTGACTTTTGAATTATTGGAGTAGTCAAGAGTTCTTATTTCATATTTACATCTGTTCTTCAGAAGTACGTGGTTACAGTTGATTACCACGTTCAGTAGTATAATCTTTTAATTTTTCATACAACTTCCTGATCGAGCCATCACCCAGGTTTCTTACACGACATAGTCCATCGTAGTTAAACTCTAGGAGCTCATCAATTGTGTGTATATTCATACGTTTTAAACTGTTATATATTCTTGCTTCTACTTTTGGACTCACAAGTATCTCAATATCTTGTTCAATCGCATTATTTATTTTTAAAATATCCTTAAGTTTCATTTCCGGATGATGCTCAAGGTCTTTGAAAGAGTCTTCGAATTCGAATCTCTGCATTCTTTTCTGTTCCATTTCTTTTTTCCAGCGTGAACTCTTACACTTGGCGCAGCCAGCATCACGGACCCTGATCCTAACGGGATTAAATTCTACATGGCCAAACTCACATACCCACCATGCTCTTCTATGAGAATCGGCAGTTACATCGCTTGGTGATATTCGTTTGTTTTTTTCTACAATCCATTCTTCTGCTATATCACTATGAGATATCGAGAGGGGAACCTTCGCTTGTTCAATCAAGTATCTTCACTCCAAGTAGGTAAATTTCTATCTGCAGTATTAATGTTAGATAACATAAGTATATACCTGAATCTTTTTAAAGGTAATTACCAATAGAAGCGTTACCGATATTATTAAATATAAAAATGAAAATCAATTTGATTAAGGGGGTAGGGATATGAAGAAAATAACGATTGAAAATTATTATAATGCTGATGAACCTTTCAATATTTTTGGCATGGTTAACCATGAGACTGGAGAAACACAAAAAATTACGGAGAAAGATTTAATCAAACTCATTGATGATATTGAACTGAATGCCAACGTTTCTTCTGACATCAAAGAAATAATAGAGGTATCTAAAGCTCTTTTTACATACGGGTATTTGTATTGGAGTTTTTTAACACTTTCAATGGAGCATGCTTTTAAAGCATTTGAGGCGTCTGTTTCTTATGTTCATAAGGAGATTTATGGATCGAATTATAGTGGTAGCAGTCGCCTGACGCTGTCAGCCATGATTGATAGATTGCTAAAGAGAGAAATTATTGATTTAGAGCGGAAGGCTAGGTACGATATCATAAGAGAACTTAGAAACATGCATGCTCATCCGTCTTACCAAACGCAACTTGGGTTGCCGTCCTATAATGTATTGAAAGATATATGTACTGAAATAGACTTCTTATTCATTACAATCAATACATCAACTGAAACCGATGACTTATAGCAATTGTTAAGGATATTTAATTCAGTCCATTATCTATTGAACTGGTGTAGTGGTTCTTCGATCAAGAATGAGATGTACAGTAGTCAGATATTGAAAAAATGAGAACTAGGAGAGACCTATAAATGATGATCAACAATCACAACATTACTTTGTCTTATGATGAGAAACAATATGTTTATTCAGAAACACTCCGCACTACTGATAAATATAAGGGACCAGATCAAAATGACTCAATTAAGTATGTATATAAACTAGAATCCATCGATGAAGAAGAGAGTATTTTTATTAGATTTGTTTCAGATGTGGGTAATCTTATCCCAAAATGGATGGCTTATTACTTCAGTGATGAAAAGATAGATAATGTAGATAAGATGTACCCTAATCCAATGGGAATTTTAAAAAAAGAATCTGCGAAACTTTTAAAAGATAACATCGATAGAATCCGAGAATGGTTCATGTGGCCATCTGCTAATGGAAAAGGCGTCTTTGTTATTGAGGAGAATCTGAAAATAGACATTCAGATAATGGACATGCAGATCCTTAATTCAAATAAAGAACTGATCCATCAAAAGAAGGGGGTAGAAATTCTAGATAGACCGATTAAAATCTCAGAGTACCGTCATCTCTTAGAATGGTTACCTAAAGAACGTAATTTGACGCTCTTTAATCTTGGAATAAGACAGAGTAGGTACCCATATCCTTTGTTCGAAGTAAACTTTAGTGACAATAGTAAATCTGTGAAAATTGATTCCAAATTGAGTTTTTATCCTAAGTTGCAAAATGCTACTGTTAATCCGAAGCATTGGAATGGATATATAACTCAAGTACTGCACGACCCAGGTACGACAGAAGTTGTTAATAAGTTGCTTGAAGAGGAACTTCAAAGAATAAGAGATTTGAAAGCTCTCGGGCTTAAACAATAATTAAGATGCTAAATGAATTGAATTGTATCTTAATTTCAAGGATCATTTTTTAGTTTTTTTTGCTGTAAGCAACGCTACTCTCATCCTCGCTGTATTTTTCATTACCTTTAGAACTCGTACCTGAGTCAGAGAGGTTATAGATGGCGGCCTACGAAATACAAAGGCAAGCAATGTTTTGTCATACTCTCTATTAAAACTGTTAAGTAACCGTGATGGGATCTAACTTGAAGCACTCCCCTATGCCGATAATAGACTTAGGGGGGATAATATATGAGAAATATTCACTGGTCAGTTTACTGTGCAGTTAGTTATTTTATTCTTATTTTCATCATTAATGTGTGTATTTCAACTTGGGCTTCTTCTGAACACGCCCGATTAACGCAAGGTGCTAATAGCTCAGGTCAAGCAGCACCATCCATTGCTCAAGGAGTAGAGAGTCTGTTTGATAGTATGTTCGAGCCTTTAGAAAACACAACTGCAAATAATGGCCTCAATGAAATACATATAAATGCGGAGGAAATACAAAAAAAATCAGCGCAATTAGTTAATACAGCTAAGTCTGCACTTATTTACATGTTGATAAGCATCTTTGCGAGTGTTTTAACAACTATTGCATTACTTTTTCCTAAAATTGTAATGGATATAATCGAAAAGTTCACCGATCTTACTGATATTGACTATGATTCACTTTCAAAATTAAAATTTGTTATGGTGACAGCTAATATCAGTATTCTATGCTGGGATGTTTATGGAGCAGTGAATATATGGAAGTATTTCTAGACCACTTGCAACAGTAGGTTAGGATTTCCTCGTAGATTAGAGTATGCTTAAGTATGAAAGAATGGGACATTCTATAAAAGTGTCTCAGCAAATGAAGTGTACGGCTCATTAATTAAAGTAGGCTGGGGGAGGTCGAGTATATTGAAAAAGATCATAAGTTCTCTAACGGATTGGATTTCATTTGGGAATGATGTAGGATATATATTCGCATTGAGATACAAGTTAGGAATTGCTCAAGAAGGTAAAGACTTTTTTTGTACAGGGGATTTGGATAACGAGATAACTTTAGATTCCCACTCTAACTCTTAAGAAGCATGCCTACGTGAAATAGTGAAAGACTACTAAGTATAATGTGTGCATCAGTACCTAGTTGAAGAAATAGTGAGCAGTAATTGTTCTATGATCGGTGTTGTTTTTTTGGGAAATTTTCTGAATATATGTATTGCAAGATTTACAAATGTGGGGTATTATAATTCTTGTGAGTAACACAGAAATGAAAGGTGACCTACATATTATGTGGGTCGCTTTTTCATTTGATTAAGCAATGAAATTAGTTTGACAGGTATTTAATACAAATCAATCAGAAATAAAAATGAAGTATTTAATTCAAACAATGTATTGCATGATTTACATTATTGATATATAATTCAATTATGCCCCCGTGAGAACCATGATGATGTGTTGTTGCTGCAAATAAAGTATGATCTCATTAAAAAAGAGATTGTGCTTTATTTTTTTTGACAGAAACAGACAGGGATAGTGTTCATCATGCTTCTCACATCGACGATATATATGCAGAGAGGGAGAGGTTCATGGAAGACAATACTATACAGGAAGCAACACAGGAGCCTGAAAGAAAACATATATTTTTGATATCGATTAGTAGTTTTGCAATTTATGTAACAGCTATGAAGCTTCTGATTACATTATTTCCGGAGATGAAACAACAGTTCAGTACCTCTCATATAGGGGTATACGAGCTTTTGTATCTAACGATTACCTTTGTAAGTCAGCCGATTTTCTATAGTGTGATCTGTGGATTATGGTTGATGTCTGCATGTCAGTCTTTCAAATGGGAGTTTGCTTTACGCTATTTTGGGGATTAGAAACAGGGGCTTATAAAGACTTTGTATGGTATTGGACCGATGCCCTATCATAATAATGATGTGGCCGAACCATACCTTAGTGATCCTGGTACTCTGACGATAATACATAGTAGAGAGGTAGAGACTGATGGAAGATAGCTCAAAACAAAAAAATGAAAAAAATATATACTATTAAAGTCAGTTAGCAGTATTGCGATAAGCTTAACAATTATAAAGTTTTTAATTACTTTATCTCCGCATTTACTAGATATGCTTGGGACATCCAGTTTGCAGCTAACAATCTGATATATCGAGTGACTACAATTCTAATTCTTCCAGGTTTCTATAATGTTATCTGTTGTTTATGGCTAATAACTGCATTTTTAGCTTTTTCCCAAGACAATAATTATGAGATTTTCAAAAAATCATTCTTATTGATGAGCGTTTGTTTAACGCTTTTTTGGTCGCTAGAAACAGGAGTCTATAGAGAGATGATTATTTACTTGACTAACGCATTATCATTCTGAAAGTTGTGATTCAATGAAGTCATGATACATTGAATATGTGTTTAAGATTCAGTGTTGATTAAATATTAGGAGGGATACTAGTTGAAAACTAACTCTAAATCGAAAATGTATCGAAAAATGATTATTGGTTTCACGGTGCTTACAGTAATAGCTACATCGTTTGCAGATAGTAAGTTCACAGACATTCCAGCTAATTATTGGGCCCAAGATACAATCTCATGGGGCGTAGAACGGAATATCATCCAAGGTTATCAAGATAATACGTTTAAACCTGACCAAAATGTCACAGAAGCCGAATTCATCACGATGTTCATCAACGCTTTTGAAGGTGTTCAAGAGAGTGAAGATACATACTGGGCTTCAGGTTACTATGAATATGCAAAGAATCATAACTGGGCGATTAAGGGATACGGGGATACCAAAGCAGCAAGTACCAAAATCAATCGGACTCGCGTTGCTGAGATCGTTACCGGTGCAGTAGGGGTGAATTACTCCGGAGATAATGCAATTCGATATATGCTCACAAAGGGACTAGCTGAAGGTAGAGGTTCATCTCCTTCAGTTTCGGGTTATCAGGGTTCATCTTTGCTTAAGAGATCAGAAGCAGTTCAGTTCATTAAAAATCTGATGGATAAAGGTGTGACAGAGGTGAAGGAGCGTCCAACAAAACCATCCGATCCAAAAGATATTTCTGCGCTGCCTGGTGAGAATAGTTCAAGTGGTGATGTAACTCTTAAAGAATTGAAAAAGGCAGATGCATCACCTGACGTAGCAAGAGCGATTGGATTTATGCCAAAAGACGCAGTAAGTGAATCATATATCAAAGATTTTTTGAGTAGTGTTGTTATCAAGAGTGGTAAAGCAACATTCACTGTGCCTAAGACGATCCCTAAAGGGTATACGGTTTATCTAGATGGGGTTGATGGCTCTGCTTATAGTTTAAAAGTAAGTGGAGGAGAAACTAAAACAGTTGATATCAAAGATGGTATTGGTATTTCGATGTATGTAGGATCAACCGCAAAGCAAGGAATTACTATTATGGCGAATGGTGATGTGATTTGGGGGGCTAAACATTCATGAGTGATTCCAAAATAAATAAGAGATTTAATTTTAAGAAGCGGGCCGTTATGGCCACGCTTCTTTTAGTTGTCGTAATGCTTGTATTTGTAGGGTGGAGAGTCTTTGCAGCTGCAACTCCTCCATCTTATGGAAAGCAATTCTATCCATATACCCGAGAAACAACTGTCAGACTAACTGGAGATTTGACTCCAAGTGGACCTGGAAGGCCAGAGTTAGAATATGCCCAACGTCAGTCATACGCATTATGGTCAGATATACGCTTCAGAGATCTTGCGACAAAAGCTTGGAGTGATGCTACCCCCGGAGGAGACTATAAAGGGGTAATCACCTTTAACATTATAGAAGAAGATGCAAAGGATGACTTTAATAAAAGGGAAGGATATAACCTTATTCCATTGACTGAAAATGGCGTATCGTACGGACCGATTAAAATGGTGTCAGAATGGGCGAATGGTAATCCGGACTACATCATTAACAAGCTAAAAGAAGGGTCCGATGAAAGTAATTATTATCTGAAGGCGAGTAATCGATATTTTGTTGGAGCTCCGACCCCCAACAACACGTGGTATCGATTACCATCACTGATTGCTCTCTCAGGTGGTGGATTAAATATGACTACGGACATGGTGGCTCAAGCGCCAACTACCAGTGTAAATCGAGGAGTAACTTTCCCGTCTTTTAAAACAACCTATTCTACCACACCATGGCCAAAGATTTTCACCATCTATGGTGCTGAAGGAACTGCAGAAAGACAGACGGTGAGCTCAGCTAAAGGAATGCTGCGAATCAGCACCACGACGTCTTCCTATTGGGGGAATAAGCATAAGCTGTGGTTTGTGGAAGGGAAATTCTCACAAGAACAGATTATGGCTGAAATCAATAAAACTACGGCAGCGTCCGGAAATAAAGATGCTACGCGGTTTGATAGTTTTGCCAAGAATGTTTACAAAGAAATCAGTACAGGTGGTAAACAAACGTTCAGTTACAATACATCGATCCCGGTAACGGACATTAAAAAAATAACCAAAGCGGATGGTACAGTTAGAGATTATACACTCGTGGTGAGTGATGGATATGATCGAATTGCCGTCCAAAACTTTAAACTGGGTGTGTCTGATCCGGATCTGGCGGTTGACCCGAATAGTATTTCGATTACGCCCGCAGCTCCTCAGCCGGCCGGAAGTACAGCGTCGGTATCGATTGACGTGCTGAATAACGGTACCAATGATATCGCGAGTACCTACTTATTATGGCGTTGGAACTCAACAACTGCAGTGCAGAAAGTTCCGATTGCAAACTTTAAAGCCGGTGAGCGGAGAAAGCTTAACATCGAAGTGAAATATCCTAATCATCCGGATGTACTCATTTTCAATATCAACGGGTACAAAGATAATCCACCAAATGAGTCGGATTGGGAGAACAATAGGGCCCAATATAAAGTGGGTACCGGTTCAGTGAACTTACGAGCAACTGAGATCCGCGTAACACCATCAAAGCCACAACCTGGACAGATTGCAAGGTTCCAGGTACTCGTTGAAAACGAAAGCTATACAGAAACAATCACGAACACGTATTTAGATTGGTCTGTTAATGGAGTGGCCAAAGAACGGATTAGCTCTATAACTCTTGCACCACGGGAGAAGAAGTGGATAACCGACTTGAAAGTTACGAGTGTTCCAGAGGGAGATAAGCTCACGATCAAAGCAGAGATAAATAGTGGTCACAATCGACCTTCCAATGAATATCGCGAAGGAGGCTTAGATCCGTGGATAGATAACAAGATTGAAAAAGTTTACGACTTGAAGGAGAAAACACTGAATCTATTCGTTAAGAGTGTAAGCTCCGGTACAGCTACTCAGAGCCAAAATGTGACCACTCGCGTCGAGGTTGGCCGTGAGAATCTTCCCGGTGATCCGATGGAGGCAAAGACGTTCGCTGTGAAGCTCTTCCTCGTTGATGCGAGTGGAAAGGATACACTTGTTGGTACGCAGCAAGTCACCTTCTCTAAACCAGGAGAGAGCAAAACCCTCATGTTGAGCTGGAATACGGGTGGACGAGACTTAGGGAATTATAACTTGGTCGCTACCATCAATCTACCGCCATCACAAGGCGAAAAAACGTATCAGGATAATCAACTCAGTGCAGGATTCACCATATACGGTCGGGCTACCAACGGTACGTGCAAAGTAACGAATCATACCTCCGACATTTCAGGCACTTATGAATATTGTGCGAGGTATGGAACAGGCTACGACAGTAACGGTAACTCATACTCGTATTGCGCACGATATGAAACAGGTTATTATTATGAATATTTCAACTCCAATTTCAATAAAGCTTTATCCGGAACATTTGTTCAAGAGAATGCAGATGAAATCAATGGAACCGATGTACCGCTTGTCCGGAGTAACAGCACGACCATTAAAGCTGGACAGGGATTCAATTTTGTAATTGACTCCAAGTACACGGAGGACCGCGGTAGAACAGGTAACATTTACCGGGCAGTAGCTCATTTCCCTAAAGCAGACGGTACGATCGAGGATATTGAGTTAGTAAAATTATCTTCCTCTACGAATCAGGTCCAATGGGGAATACCACTCGCTTGGGTAGCTAAGCATGGTGACGAGGTCATTTATAATGAGGGAGGAAATCCTGGATCGAGAAATCCCGAACAGGACAACTATTACTATCCAGGCGGCCGTGCGTACTATGCGTCACTTGCTATGCCTGATGGGACCTATAACATCGGTGTAGATCTATATGCATCCGGAGTAAATAACCTAACACAATGTATCAATATTCAATTTACTGTTTCTGATAATTTGATGAATGACTTTTATGTGCGTCAGGTGATGCCGGAAGATCCATTCCCTTCACAACTATTCCCGACCGGTGCAACGAAACCATGGGTCGGATCTGTAGAAACATTGAAACGTTTGGCGGATTGGGTTAATTTTTCGGAAAATACCATCAATTGGCCAAACTAAATTGTTGCAGTAAAGCCTTCGCGAAAGCGGAGGTTTTTTCTATTTATATGAAGGTACAACGATATGAGAAGGAGGCTCATAAATGCTAGTTATCACCGCAATATTAATTGGCATATACAACGCATTTAATATGTATTGTGATGTCCGGTGGCGAATTACTAAAAACCTATGGCATCTGCTATTCATGATTATCTTCTTTGCTTTAATCATGTGGCAGTTTCCGACAACGATAGTTTGGGTGCTGATTTGTGGTTTCTTTGGAATGCTCGCGATCGGATTGATTTTGGAACATGTAGGTTCAACAGCGCCGGGCGATACCAAGATGATGATGATTAATGGGGTAGGCGTATCATTATTTGCGCTCATTGGTAGTGAGGGAGTAGTAGGTGGACATTACCGGAATGTAGTTCTTCTTTTTATAGGCTCATTAGCGCTGATTCTATTTAGTATTGATGTCTACCGCTTTGGAAAGAAACATGGTTTAACCAAAGTACTTAAAACACTATTCAGTCATTCCTTTGGGTTCATTTTAAGAAAGTTTGGATTAGGCCTATTTGCTGCTGAACCAGATCTAAACAACACATCGATGCGGGTACTACCAGGTGCAGTGATGATCACCATGGCCGTCTCTGTCACCCTTTTGGTCTTCTATCCATGATGGAGAAAGAAAGGAGGAGATCCGGATGTCTACTTCACCCAAGATGTTGATGTTTCTCATTGTTTTTACGCTGTTTGCTTACTTCACTATTGATTACATCAGTATAGGAACACAGAAAGTGAAAATGCAAAGTTCCACACGCAACACGACACAAACGGCAATGATGCGATCGGTGGAAGAGGGTGGAATACGAACAAAGCATTTACCAAGAATCGATATCCAACAGTTTGATCAACAATTTGGAATATACGGCGAGCTGAATGCAGGAACAAAAGCGATGATGAGTTCTTACACCGGTATATATCAAATTAATCGATTGGCCCCATATGCAGCTGTTCAGATGGGCACACCTGTAGAATCGTTATCGATGAAGATGCTCAAAAGCGACAAGGTTAACATCTGGCATTATCCAAGACATCGCGTTGTCTTTATTTGGGATAAAAAAACAAACTAATTATTGGAGGTTAGACGTTTCATGAATAAACGTAGGATAGCTGCTGTAATGATTTCAGCATTGGTCGTAATTGGATTCGTAGGAATCAGTGAGTATCGCGTGAGTAATGAATTAAGGCCGACCACGGTCTATTTCGCAAGTCAGGATATCCCGGCACATACAGAAATCTTGGATAGTATGGTGACAAGTATGGAACTCCCCTTGAAAGGCCTGCCGCCAGGCATTATCACAAACAAAAAAGATCTAGTGGGTAAATACACGCTTGATCAATACGGACTGGCTCAAAACAGTTATTTCTTCCAATCCAAAATTGTTTCACAAGACGAGTTGATGGATGCAGCCCGTATGAAACTGAAAGATGGTCAATCTCTTTGGACCGGAAGTGTGAATCTACTCGAATCTTCTGCAGGTAATGTCCTACCTGATACTGACATTGATATTTGGTTCAGCGCCGTAGAAACAGATGGAGCAGATTCGAAGTGGGTTATCGGTAAAATGTACGAAGGTGTTACGGTCCTGAGTGCTAAGAATAAAAAAGCTGAAGATATTGTGGCGAAAAATAACACCAACACAGTGAATGCACAAGGTCAGACTACAGCTCCGAAAAAAGAGTTGTATCCGACAGTCGTTCAACTGGCAGTGGATGATGATCAGCTGCAGATATTAAATGCATCGTTGTCTACCGCATTCAGGGATGGAACCATCATTTTGGTACCCCACAACGATAATCGTGAAGCGGGACTTCCGGAGTTAGGTGTAACAGGTGTCTACGACATCAAGCCTTACATTAAGTCCAAACAATTGGATCTCGATCAGTACATCAATAAAACCAAAAGCACATCTGATACAGAAACAAAACAAGTTGAATCACTATCTGCTATTCAACCAGAGGGAGAGAAAAACTAATGACGACTGAAATTATGGACGATACCGTAAACATATCTTTTGCGAAGACGAACAATAAGGTAATTGTAGGGTGGTCATGCGAAAGCGGGATGGGTGTTAATACCTTCTTGAACGCAGCCGCAGTAGAAAGTGCAAGAAGGGGAGTGAAGACTGCCTTAGTGGAATTAGATGTATTACACGCTTCAACCTCTATTTCACTTGGTATGAGTCATCGGACCCGTAATCTGGAAACATGGTTGGCAAAGAGTAAAGAATCGAATAAGCTTCGTGATATTCGAGATTATCTAGTGAATTCAAAACTCTGGATGCAAGACATGGCTTCCTCACATCCTGGTCTGGTAAGTGTCATTTCAGAACTCCCAGAAGATTTGTATCTATTTGCACCTTCTCAATTTATGGATCGTTTCCAGGCGCATTCATTGCCCATGAGTAAGGATATGCCTTATTTCATAATCGAACAATTAAGTGAATTAGGATTCGAAGCTATTTACTTGGATATTCCAAGTGAAATGCTTATGCCGGTTACAGGTGTAAGTCTGAAGCTTGCCAGTGAGCTTTTAATTTTCGTTGATGGGCATGTAGCGCACAGCGTGTATACAGGTCAAGAAATTAAGCGGATGCTTAGTAACAATGGAGACCAGAGAGGATTGAAAATCATTCTGAATCGTGCGCCAGGTTTGGCACCGGCCGTGGAGAAAATTCTTGGACAACCCGTGTGGAAGTCATTACCGGATGATCCAACCATTACGGAAAAATCGTTGGATCTTATTCCAGGCGGTGGAGAGAAGTACAATTCCGTAGTGAATAGTTTCGTGGATACTATCGGTTTTAAAAAGAAAAAAAATCAGCAACAAACCAATGATGGAAACAAAAAGGGACTTAAAAGATTATTCTCCAGATAAAACTTTAATTCAAGCCCACGATGCATCGATCGTGGGCTTTTTTCTTTTCTATATAAATGACAGAGTCACAAGTTGAGAGAGGAGCAAATAAAAATGGCTACAGGTACGGATTTGGTGAGTCCTGCAAAGGATATTATGCAACACGTTATAAATTCAGTGAATTCAACAGAGAACACCGCAAATGAACCAAAAGAGGGCATAGTGAGCGATCCTCCTAGTTTTTTTATCTCTCAAGAAGAATACTATGAAGGCGTAAATAATCCGACCGGCGCAACTGAGTCAAAACATGGGCTATCTATTGATTCCATGGTATCGGCAGATGCCTTAAATGTAGTTCGAGATAAACTTTCATTATCTTTCGGCAACGAACTTTCCAGAGCATTTTACAATCGTGAAATACGAAATGAAATGGAAAAAGCGGCCCGTAAATTCCTTATGGAGAATGAACAGTTAAAAGATCACAGTAAGGGACTCAAGGAGCAAGCGAAGGATCTCGTAGATGAGATAGTAGGGCTAGGACCTATTGATGGCGTCATGAACGACAACACAATCATGGAAATTATGATTAATGGTGATAGTGAAGTATACGTGGAAGATCACAATGGCATACGCCTTACGGATATCAAGTTCAATGATGAAGAACACGTACTATCCATAGCACGAAAAATGCTCAACTTTTCTAATGCGACGATTAATGAAGCTTCCCCAATCTGTGATACAAGGTTGTCTGACGTACGGTTGAATATCGTGATACCACCAATCTCAAGAAATGGTACAACCATCACGATACGAAAATATCCTCCTATTAACCTATCGGCAGAGAAGATGATTCAAAATGGGCTGCTTACGGAGGAGATGTTTAAGTTCTCTCAATTGGCTATTCGTGGTGGGGCGAATATTTTAGTTGTTGGTAGTACCGGATCAGGTAAAACAACATTTATTAAGCGTTTATGTGAAGAGATCCCTGATCATGAAAGAACACTGACCATTGAGGATACAGAGGAACTTCGACTCAAGGTTCTATATCCTAAAAAACATATCGTAAGTCTGGAATGTAGATTTACCGGCAATAAAGATACCACAATTGACTTGGGTGGATTGTTAAAATCCTCTCTTCGAATGTATCCATATCGAATAATTGTAGGTGAAATTCGTTCACAGGAAGCACTCGATTTAATTGAAATTTTCAATACGGGTCATGACGGTGGTTTGAGTTCACTTCACGCCAATTCTGCAAAAGATGCTGTCACCCGTATTGTACAGATGATTCTTCGGAACGGTTTACCATTAGCACCAAACATCATCGGAAAAATGGTGAGTACTGCGATAGATATTATTTACTTTGTGGAGAAACTGGCAGATGGAAGTCGTCATATTACAGAAGTTGTTGAGTTGCTCGGTTATGAAAACGATGAACCTATTGTCAATCACTTGTATAAATATGAAGTGGCAGATGTAGAGGCTAAAAGTGATGGAAAGCTGAAGTTCATTGGGAAACATAGCGTGGGTGAAGATTGTACAATATCTACCAAACTAATGAAGAAGATGATCACACGTGGTGTCCCACGGTCAGAACTGAAAAAATGGACGAAAAACGACTTCAATTTGACAGCCATTTAAAGAAAGGGGTACATCATGGATTTATCAAATATTGTATACTTCGGCTCATTTGTTATCATGTTCGTCTTGTTGATCTTCTTACTACTTTATCTCTTGCCAAAGAAAAAGTACCGCTCTTGGAGCATGATTAAGTCAGAGAATGAAGAAGAAATCCAAAAAAAGACACAACAGACTGTAGCTTCAAAGCGATTCAGATTCACGCGTTACCTTTCAGCTAATACCTATGAAATTGAAGCGGACAACATTAATTGGGACGTCGGGGCGAAAGCGCCCCTTTATCTTTATGGGTGTCTGCTTTTAGGTGTCGGATTTGGAGTACTAATGGAGTCTCCGATTGCAATGATTTGTGGAGCGTATGCTGGGCTGTGGGCTCCTTGGTTTGTATTGAATAATAAAAAACAGAACTACGAGGATTTCACAGAGGAACAAATAGAAGTCCTGGTCCAAGCGGTAAGCGCGGGTTATTCCATTACACAGAATTTGACAACTTCCATGGACAAAGCTACTGAAAGCTTGGAGGGCCCAGTTAAAGAGAAATGGAAAAAACTCGTGGATGATTATTATACCGGTATCATGCTGCCAGATTTGCTCAAGGACATGCAAAAATCGATTCCTGTCAAGGAATTCAAAATGTTCTCTGATGTTTTAATCGTTGTTGAGAGAAACGGCGGAGACGCTTCTCCTACAATGAAGCAGATCGCGGATGTCATCCAAAGTAATCGTCTCTTGAAGGAAGAAGCAAAAGCGGAGTTGATTCAGCAGCGTCAGGCTCATAGAACTAACGTTATAATAGCTATTGGTATGGTGCTGTTTTTTAGATTTGCTCAAGCAGAGCAGTATAAACAACTCATGGATCTTCCTTTGGGTCAAGGGTTACTCATCGCATTAATCGTGTACATCCTTTGGTCTTTCCCAAAAGTAAATCAGATGACTCGAATTTAAACAGAACGGAGTGTAATTAACTTGATCTATATCATTATTGGTGCAATCTTCTTTTTATTACTATATGTGAGTCTAACAACGCTTTTGGCGACGGGCAGATCGTATCGGGCATACGCCTATATTGCGGATAATAATCAGGCTATGTGGAAAAAGGTAGCGGGATCATTAGAGGTGGCTGCTCGTAGCAGAGTTAAGCTTTCAACAGAACAACATTCTGCTTTGGAAAAACAACTGTATCGTCTAGGTTGGAAAGAGCGACCTGAAGATATCGCTGGTCAACAACTCATGTTTGGAGGCCTTGCGTTTGTAGGATTTACATTCTTCGCAATACTTACGAATTCGGCGCCTTTTTTCTTTCTAGCAATTGGTGTAGGATTCTACTTTTATCGTTATCCGGTATCTCGCTTGAAAAAAGAGTTGGCATTCAAAGAGAGATTAGCACAAGAAAAATTGCCTGACTTCATTGATCACCTCATATTACTGTTTTCTGCTGGATTAACTCCCTATGCAGCTATCAAATTAGCCTGTGAGCATGCCCCAGATGGGCTTGAGCTTGATTGTACTCGTTTATCAAAGGACATGGACCTGATGTCGGAGTCCAGGGCGTTAGAACGATTTGCTGAAAGCGTAGGAACTTCGTCTATCAAACGATTCGTATTTGCTATGAAACAGGCTATTCAGATGAGCAAAGAAGAGGCAGAAGAAATATTCAAATCGCAAACCAAACTCATGAGGGAAATTCGTGTACAGAACAACAGAAAAATAATTAAAGAGCGCCCTGCGAAACTACAACTTATTAGTACGGGGATGTTCGCTTTTGTTTTAGCTGTACCTCTAGCCATTATCGTTATCAACTTTATGGCTCAAATGAAAGGCATGGGATAAATTCAATGGAGAAATCGATCTGTAAGCGCGGATCGATTTTTTTATTTAATGACAAGCAAAATGAGAAAGGAAGGTTAACTCATGCAATCACCAGAGAAACTGCTATGGATACCGCTTCTGGCCTTCTTCCTATTTTTCACTCCGGATATCATAACTTATGGGCAATGGCAGTGGAAAGCGAATCAACTAACGGATTTCGCTGTTGAACGAATGGCATCAAGTGGGGGATGGACAGACACGGTAGAACAAGAAGTAACATCGAAGATGGAAAAGATGGGTTTCGATAAAGATAAGTGGATCATTTATCGGACTGAGGGAGTTGTTAAAGCACCAGGTAACGTCCAGTTTCAAATATCAAGTAAGTATCATTTAAAGGCATTTGGGATATTTGGTGAAAAAATGAATAAAGCGATGGGTGACTCGACTGTACTCACATTGTTGGCCAATCAGCAGAAGAGTTCGCAGATATACTAAATGTTTTTGAGTTTGTGTATTGCATGATTTACATCAATGATGTATAATCAATTCATCGGGAACACCAACCACCCGATAGAAGTGTTCGATCTCCTTTTAATAGATTTACTACCTTGGCAGAAGAGTGTTTTATCACTCTTCTGTTTTATTTTTATCTTGTATCAGACAGTCACCTGCATTACAAGGTACTGTCTTTTTTTCTGTATATATATAAGGAGGCGATATTCTATGTCAAGTTCTGAGGCGATACTAAAAACATTGGAAGTAACGATGTATCGATGCGATTTAAGGGAAAAGCAACGCACTGTGTTGTGGATGCTATTACAGGGGAAAGAGAAAAAAGAAATCGCAAATACACTTCACCTTAGTGAAGAAGCTATTAGAAAACATCAGCGGACCATATATAACAAGCTCGGGATCGAGGGTAAATCGCAACTTGTTAAGTGGGTCATTGAACAGATATCTATTTCAATTCATGAACCTCAGCCACTATCTAAAGATCAGATCTTCTGGGAACAGATGCAGCAGAGAAATCCTTATGAAGCGGGTGAAATACGTGGAAATAGATTTTAATCAGAATTACTTTAAACAGTTGGAACGTATTAGGACTCGTTTGCAGTCAGAATATTATGAACGAGAATCACTTATCCGCTGTGCGTTAGTGAGTGTGATTGCCGGTGAACACATGTTATTGATAGGACCTCCAGGTACAGCAAAAAGCTCTGTTCTGGAAAGATTATTTCAATGTTTTCGTGAACTAAACATATTTAAATGGAGTATGAATTATGATACGACTCCAGACGAAATCTTAGGCCCTTACGAAGAAAGTCTATACACTAAAGGTCAATTGAGACGAAAGACAGTGGGTAAGCTTCCAGAGGCTCATATGGCGATATTGGATGAGATCCTAAGAGCTAAAGGGGAAACGTTGAATAGCTTGCTGGATGTTATTAACGAAAGAACTATTCTTCAGATGAGTGAGCGAGTTAAAGTGCCATTGATTAGTTTGTTTGGAGCAACGAATGAACTTCACGATGAGGAACAGAACCATGCGTTGTATGATCGTTTTTTGATACGGATAAAAGTTGGATACGTAATTTTTCCAGATGCTTTGAAGGATATGCTAACAAGTAAACATATGCATGAAGAAAGTTATGATTCAATCTCCCTTATTGATTTGAATAAGTTGAGAATGAATTCTGAATTTGTAATAATTCCAGATGAGATTATCGATGCGATTGTTCTAATCCGTACCCAGTTATTTAAAGCGAGAATATATCCTTCGGATAGGAGACTTAAAGCGAGTCTGAAGCTTCTTAAAGCTTCAGCGTTACTGGATGGACGGTTGGTAGTTCAGAACAGAGATCTTCAGATTCTTTATTACGTTCTTTGGAATAAGCCGGCAGATGAAGATAAGGTCACACGCATATTGAGTGACCATTTACGTTAATTAAAATTGATTGGAGGATTAACCTGGTGAACAAAATCACTGCTTTTACACCAAAACACCTGCAGAACCTATTAAATGAGTGGGAGAGCGATTACAAGCTTAAAACACATGATGGAGAAATCCGCTCTATTGAAATGACGAAAAGTTATGAAGTCTCAGGCCCAATAACTACGGCAAACACATTTATCATCAATGTGTGCAGAATGTACAAATATATGACTGTAAGCAAACAAGGAAGTACAATTACATTGAGTATTAGTGTCAAACCGGAAACAGTTGATGATTTTTTGGCATTTTGCAATAAGCTGCAACTTCAAGAAAAGGCTTCTAAAGATGGGCTCATCTCATGAATATCAACCTTAAATTATATGTCGTTCAATGAATGAAGAGTTAGTTCATTGAGGCGAGTTAAGTTCTTTGGAACTGGAATACGCCTCATATTTTACATAAAAAAACATCGCCGGTATAAAGCAGAGAGTTCGTAATCTACGACTCTCTGCTTTTTTTATTAGGTGAAGGCAGATCCTTTGATAAATCAAAATTCAAAGAAGGGAGCCGCTCGATGAATCGTGAAGAAATTCTCACAGTTTTATTAAACAACATTGAAGAAACTGGTTTATGGATGTTAGCTACATTAAAGGTGGCTGGGAAACCGGTTAGTAAAACCAATCTAAGAGATCAGACAAACAAGAGATATTTCGAGACAAAGGAGAAGTCACTTATCTCTTCAAGATATACGCTCGATATCTTCACAGCTAAATTAGAAGGGGCTGGTTTAATTGCTGTAGAAAAAGTGGGCCAAGCGAGGCTATATCAACTGACTTTATTGGGCAATGAAATCATTAAGTTTCGTGAAAATCAAAGAAGCGGAGTGAATTAATATGGGTGATTTAGGACTGAAATATGGTTTTTGGGGATTTGGACTTGGTGGTACATCAATAGCTAACGCTTGTGCCAATATTCGAATGAACGTCAAAAATAACATGCAACCGTACACCGCGCTCTTAGTTAATACAAATGAAGTCGATATGAATAAAATCCCACATTGCTCAACGGCCACAAAGTACATCTTACGTGGTTTTGAGAAAGGCGCTGCCAGAGATATTCAAGTGGGCGAAGAAGCATTTCTCACACATAAAGAGGATCTCATCAGTAAGGTGCAGCAATTATTTTCTGACCGGGATTTTATATTCTTGGTTGTAGGATTAGGAGGGGGTACTGGAACCGGTGCAGTAATTGAAGCGGCAAGAGTTTTACATGCCAATGGTTTTAAAGGGAGATTCGGATTAGTTCTCACTTTACCTCGAGATCAAGAAGGTAAAGTCGTTTTAGATAATGCTATACGAAGACTGCAACTAATAGCTAAGGCCATGAAAGGACTAGGCTCTATTCTATTAGTTGATAATCAACAACTATTTGAAGATTATTTGCAGAAGAATTCAAAAGGAAATGTTGAGGATTTCCTAAAAAGCACGAATGAGTACATTGCTGAGTTACTTCATGATATCAATATGGTTACCAGTAACTATAATCCAACGGGACCATATCACTTCGATATTTCGGAGTGGCTAAAAATGTTGCAAACCTCCGGAATTATCATGATCGGAAAAACAGTATTGTATGAATCTGATGTAGATGCAGAGAATCAAGGCACATATCTGGCGCTTATGAAACAATCAATTGAGAGAGGAGTATTAAGTGGTGGTTACAAATTGGAGAATGCAGATCGATGTGCCCTTAGTCTATTGGCCAGTCCTGCAGGAGCAAAACGGATGTTCACATTAGGCATGATAAACACCTTGGAGAAACAAATGATGGAATATGCACCATACGCTAATGAGCGTCCTGTTGCAACATATGGCGATAAAGCTATTAACCAGCTGCATATATATTCTGTTTTTGCAGGTTTATCACTTCCTAAAAGAGTGTTAGATATCGTGGAAAGTTCAAAAAAACTGGTGCGAACAGTAGAAGCAACTGATGAAGCATTAACGATGCTCCAAAGCTATAATATTTCAGATGGTTCAGAAGTTGACGATCTAGAAGCATTGCTTAATTCGAATGAGAGAACAGAGCCTGACCCGAAGAATTCAGACGATCCTTTCTCTAATTTGTAAACGGGTTTTACTGCCGCAGTTTGGGCTTCAATAACAGAAGCAGTAAAAGCCTCAGTAATTACCGCAATATAGACACAATCCTGATTGCAATATGCTTATACTGCCGCACTAAATGCGGCATTGGAGTGGGAGGGGAAATGAAGCTTCTTCATGGATTTGTTCCTGAGCAAATGGGAAACGTTCGAGTTATAGAAACACTGGACCAACAGAGTTATATTTTGCACTTCTCATTACCTGGTATCCTTCCACATTATCAAGTGGAACAGAGAGATAAAAGAGTGGTTAGAAAACAAATTAGAGAATCCAAAGAGTATTACAATAGGTTGTTTTTTGATCTCAGCTCTTCTTTACCTGCCAGGTATTCGTATAAAAAAGCCTTTATATATATAATTCAATTTTTCTCGGATAGAGTTATTCGAGATTTCGATAATCGTGAACGGAAGTATGTTTTTGATGCTCTCCGCGCTGCTTTGGTAATCAAGGATGATAATTGGCAGAACATGTCCGTATGTGAATCAGGAGAGTACGATCAAGGCAATCCCCACACGGAAATCTTTATCAGCGAACACTGTTATTCAATTGAATTATTTAGCTACATTCAAAAATACTGTATCAGTACTGAACAGGATAATTGATATCAGTACTATGTCTTCGATTATTCGGCATAGTACTGATACCGTTGTACTGATACTAAAAGATACTCAGTATTCTTCAATTTAACCTTATGGGATATGGCTTCTATGCTTGTAATTACATGCTTGAATCGAGGGATACTTGTCCTGATATGAAAAATGACTTGAAATCCCCGTGTTTACAATAAGTTTGCGGTTGTAGTATCAGGTGAACAAAGAAAGGAAAAAGGAGGGGAGTATCCCTGCTGAAAGCAGGGGTGCTATCCCTCCTTGAATTTAACGTGTGAAGTAAGTACACGGCCCTTTGGCCTTGAACAGCTGCTTTTTGGGTGAGCTAATCAAATCCACAGGTTTAGGTATCTCTAGCAGCCAAAGGTCACAAAAGAAGGGAGGCTGAGGTGGTGAAAATCAAAAACCTCACGGAAAGAGATCAAAATATTCTGCATGCTCTATATCGGTTTAGGACGTTCACAACACCGCAGATTTACAGGTTGTTTTTCAGTACCAATAAGACGAGGGATTACTGTTGGCAAAGAATGTCTTACTTGAAGCGGGATGGGTACATCATGGCAAAGCCTGTCGTGAAGAACGGAAAGAGAGAGACCCATTCTTACTTCTTGACGGCTAAAGGAATGGAGACACTGAAGAGCAAAGGCATTGTAGACAAGACGACTTTTGCTAAAGATCTGCAGCTGTCAGGTTACCGGATGATTTACGCGAATCTGGTCAACGAGATTTATGTTCAATTGAAAGCCTACGGTTTCGAAATGTGGGACAGCAGACAAGTGAAGAACATATATGAACTGGATCGAAACAGTCTCATTCAAGGGTGCATTGTAGCTCCCGACCAAAGAGAGTATGGAGTATATCTTCTCACAGCTGATCCTGAAGAAAAGACGATAGCGAAGGTTATGTCAGAAATTAAAAAGAACTTCTCAATAAAGTACTACCTGGTGCTTTGCTCAACTCCTGATGCATTTACAAACTTTGAGCGTGCGCTCAAATATGAAGAGACTCGAATTCGTTCCAGTGTAAGTCTGCTTCCTTATGATGATGCACTGATCGTTCTCAAAACAATTGGCACTGAAGAACAGAGGGTAGCTCTCTATCAGAAGTATGGGGCGGTGCGGCATGTCGAGAAAGGAGCCTTTCCATATACAGTGGTCCATAACGGCGAGATAAAGTATGTTTGTGAAAATTTGCACAACAGCACTGGTGTACGTAGAAGATTATCTCTATACACTTCTCATGAATATAAGAGGGAAGGAAAGAAGGTTTTACTTTTGATACGTAAGGGGTTTATGCAGGACCTGCAGGATGAATTTAAACATTATCCCCACTTTGAGTATGAAATTGTTCTGAAGTCAGATCTGATAGATCAGATAGAATCAAAAGATTAACCCCCACATTAACATTGTGAATTTACTCACAATATATCGCATTATATTCTGAATGAAGGGTAGTGTGTTTTATGGATTTTAATATTTTGGTGGAAAAAGCAAATCAGCAACAGACCGATAAAGCATTTGTACAGCTTGTTTCTGAAGTACAGCGTCTAGAAGAAATGTTTCTTCTTATGAGTCCTGGTAACAAAGAAGTTCCTTTCTTTGGTGAGGAGGATAATAAAAATTGGATGTATGTTTATACCAGCTATCCACAACTTGAAGCAAACGCTCCTTTGATCTTTCAAGAGAGTGTACAGCTCCACTATGTTAAGATTCCTACTCATGAATTGCTACCTTGGTTAGTACAACATCAAGATCATGGAATTTTTGGTATTCGTATAAATGAGGGTCCATTTGGGTTCTGGATTTCACTAACAGATCTAAGAAACCTTATATCTGAAACTGGTGAAAGAGTAGAGCAGTTGACGACAACCCCCGATAAAGAACAGTAACCGGCGTTCAAAGCATAAGAAATTGTCTATATGATTTATGATGCAGTGTAAGGCGTAATATGATACTATGTATTACATGAATTACATTAACGTTATGACAATTTCAGATGCTACCCGCGAACGTTTTATCAACGATGGCGTACATTATAGAATCTGAATAGGACGTAAATCTAGTTACTTAGTTTACGAAATTGTCTAATCAGTATGAACACCACTTTGATTGTTGATGGTGAAGATACTACTTCAAGAGTACAGGAGATTAGTTGAAATTCTTTGAGTTCCTATTTCTCCCTACACCTTTGATGTATGAAAGGCAGCCTATCTTAAAAAAACTAATATGGATTCTAAAGAACTGAATTCCAATGGGATTCGGTTCTTTTTTATATAATCAAATCCACAAAATTACTCTAGAGGAAGGAATTTAAAGATCAAGCAAAAAGATGTAAGATGGATCACTATGATTGTTTTAGCTATACTGTGTGGTTCACTGTTAAGCTCAGTTGCATCTGCAAAATCCACTTCAGTTAAGATTATTTTTTCTGATGAACAGTTAACAGAAGCATTAAAATGAAGCACTACAGTCTCATACATTGGAGATAAACATCGATTTATATGATTCTATTGGAGTTGGCAAACGTATGGTTCCCACTTATCAGAATGAATGCAAAATTACATACTTTGAGACTCCAGAGAAAACCCAATATTTGGACCAAGTTGTAAGTGGTACTATCAGCTCTATCATTAATCCTTCTATGGACGACTTTACGAAAGAGAAGGTGATTCATGATTGGCTCGTGAATCGACAGAATACTATCCCGCTGCTGTCACAGATTTTAAGGACGCTTTGTAACAGTAACATCGGCATGGGAAAAATGTCTTGGAATTTGTAGCCATGGCAAATCTTTACCGCAGTTTGTATAAACAATCCATTAATGACTAATTGACCACTTGGGGGAAGAAGTATGACTACGCAAGATAAGTTAGACAAGCAGGAACAAATTGATAAAAACTTTGAAATTATCGATGCTTATTTGTTCGGTAATGTTCAGGATGATGATCTTAGAAGAAAAGCAATAAAAGCATTGATTCATGAGAATATGGATTTGATTGATCTAAGATTCAATTCAGCTGCATTAGCTAGTGTGATTTGAACTTAGGAGCACATTAATGGGAAATGATACATAGAATCAAGGACACACAAAGGTGGTCCTTCTCAATAAAAGATGATTAAAGGCAGCTCACTTTATGTGATGCTGCCTTTTTTTGTTTAAAGGGTGTAACACACTTTATTCTAATTGTTTAGGAGGAGGGATCATCAATGGGTGCAACATTCACTTTATCTGAAGAGATTGATGTAGTGGTGAAGAAGCTTATTGAACAGGAGAAAGATTTCAAGATTCTTAGTGTTGCAAAAATTGTTACCAGGTTCAGAACAGGTACCTGGTATACACGGGGTAAACTCATCTATGCGAAAACGAAGATATTAAGCATGTATGAGCGTTTTGAAATGGGTGCTGAGGTTTTGATATTGGTTAACAAGCGTATGTGGGAACATCTTACTGATCAGCAGAAGGAAGCGTTGATTTTTCATGAATTATGCCACATTGAGGCCTCAGTTGATAAAAATGGTTCTCCACGAAATTCACCAAATGATGGAAGGCCGGTCTTCAGACTGTGTAGTCATGATCTAGAGGAATTTAAGCTTGTTGTAGAAAAGTATGGACTCTGGCGTCCAGATACTCAAGAATTTATGGAATCTGCTAAGAAGGGTGAGCAGTTGACTATGGAGTTTACCTCCCCCAAGAATAAGAATGACCGAAAAAATAAAGTACTTCAATTCAAAGCAAATTAAATTATTCTTACTAAGGGGCATAGTTGCATAAGGTGCCCCTCCCCCTCCCAATGTCTATAATCACTCTACATATCCCAGGAAAATCCCTAACCCTATCATCTCTATTAAACTCAATGTTTATTATGAGTTGATAGGTAGGTATAACGTTTTTGGTTTAGCAAGGAGCAACATAGTAAGATATAGAAGAACGTTATTAACGCCGGAAATGGGAAGCTTGAAATGATATACCATTTAAACAATTTAGACGATCGTACTGTATGTTCATCATGTGCCATGGATATTTTTGTTTTCTTTAAAACGGTATGGAAATCGATAACATTGTATGAGAGATTTGTACAGAACCACGTTGCCTCAGCTGAAAGCAAAGTATGCTGCGAGATCTGTCATCAACAAATGACTGAGAATGAGGAATATAACATGCTTAGTGTAGAAGAGCAATTCCTTATACCTATTGCAGATAAATTTTCTGAAGATATTGGTGGATGCGAGCATTGTTATGGTAATGAAATGAGTGCATTGGCTGTTAAACTTAATGATGATCCGGACCCACAGTATTCTGGAGGCTCTTATTATAAAGCAGGTGAGTACCTATACGAGAAGCATGGTGTTGTTCCCCTGTTTCTCTCACTTATACAGTGTCCGTGTGGCTTTGGAAAAAACCATGCAGATAGAAAAGATCAGCTTGGAGGAACATTCTCTGAGGATATCGACGTCTATATGAAACAAGAAGTAGACACGTTCTATGGATTTGAAGCGAAAGAGTTCTCTGAATTTGCTGAACAATATGGGGAAAAGATCAGTGTTCAGGAACTAAAGGATTTCCGAGAAGTTCTCAGAACAAATCCGATGCTTGCGTATCAACATAAAACAGGAATAGCCATATATAATGTTTTGCAAGAACATTATAAGCATGGAAATATCCGAATCATAACCGCAGGTCAAATGGATCTGTACCGGGGGAGGACTAGGGTAACGGATTCTAACAAGCCTTTTAGTATTCGTGATTTATGGACAGCTCCTGCCGGCAAATCGTCACACGGGCGATATAATTTCATTGGTGTACCTGTTCTGTATCTTGCGGATTCAAAGAACGCTATTCCTTATGAAATTAATCCAACGCATGACCAGCTAATTGATATTGCGACTTTTACGATTATGAGGAGAGAACTTCGTTTATTTGATTTGGGTGGATTTGATCCAGAGTTTCAAGGGTTCTTCAGTGAATCGAATATAGAGACTGAACAAACAAAAGTGAAGTCCGCGTACCTATTGCCTAATTACATCGGGGCATGCTGTAGCCATATTGGATACAATGGCGTAGTCTATTCAGGTGTACATGATGTCGATGGTTTAGAACCGTATACCAACTACGCTTTATTCGATATGGGCTATGAATTGGATTTATCTTCAGCGTCACAAACAGTCAGTACATTTAAACCCATATTAAAAATTACCCTTGAGCTCCAAGAAAAGAAGAGACCGGAAGATTATTTCTAAACGGCCTGAGCAAAGTGCCATATTATCACAGGATACATGAGGGGGAGTCTGCTAACCAAGACGTCATCCCCCGCATGTTGTGACCTTACCAAGGAAGTTCATAAGTAGGAGTATTCAATATAATTGAAAATTGCATTATAAGTCGCTATTTATGTGGCTTTTTTTCTGTTTAAATAAAGGACCGTACTTTTCATTGATTGGATTCATCTCTTTCCATAAAGTAACATATGTGTTATTATTCTTATAAGGTTAATTATACAAGCGATTATAAATGAATGTAATTTAAAGGATATATTTGGATTAAATAACGTATGTAATACATCTTAATAAATAAAAGATCAAATGATTTTTAATACTGAGTGATACTAAAATAAGTATGAAGGGAGTTATGTTTATTATGAATAAGAATTTCCGTACTAGTGCAATTGTGGCAGTGGCTGTAGCAATTCTTGTACCCACTGCTTTCGCTGTGAATTATGCATTGAAAGCAGAGTCTGTACCGGATACGTATGCAATAAAAGATCAATCCTCTTCCGTTTATCCAGTTAACGAGCAAGGACAAACCTATGGTGAAGGGCCGTTCAAGCCTGGTATTGGACAAGAACCGGACCTGATTAAAGCTGTCGACGAAAAGGGTGTCGAGGGATATGTAAAGTCTTCAGATTTACTTCCAGGAGTAAGTTCGCCTGAAGAAGCTATGGAATACCAAAAATCTGCTGATGCTGCAGGCTCAAAATCCATTCCATTATATAAATCAGATGGTAAGACGGTAATTGGTCAATTCAAATTTGGCTCAAATGGGGATTAATGATATAACACATAAATCCAAAATTAGTTAAACAACAAGGAGGAAAAAGTACCATGAATTTGAAGACATTTAAAAGAGGTAGTATTTTAATGACCAGTGTGTTGTCTTTGTTTTTGGTTTCATCATCAGCTTTTGCTAATACCGCTTCTGATCCCTATGCAACTCCTAAAATCAATGGAGAAAAGTATACTTTTACATCAGAAATATGGGAACGTTTCCCTTCAACAGGAAAAACTGTAGAAGCAGTAGCTACCGTTAAAGCAAATGGGGTTAATGTCCCTGTGGGATATATGGGGAGTATGGCAAGATTATTCAATAGCTCAGGGAACTTAGAAGTTGCAAGTAAGATGACATACAATCCTGTCAAAGTATCTTCATTTTATGTATACTCGAATGCTGTAAGTAAAGTAGGGACGTACTATTCTCATAGTATTGGAGAATTCTACAATGGTAATGGATATGATAGGTTTACTGGTTATCAATCTCCTAAATTACAAATAACATCCGCTAAATCGATTAATGCTTTTTTTGGAAACGAAATTGAGAGTTCGCTAGTAGTCGAAGCATTAAAACTCAAGTCTGAGTATGATGTAAATAATAATGGAGATACATATGGTTCAGCTTTATCTGAACAAACAATTGGAGTTGAACCTGACTTAATAGCTGCTGTTGGAACTAATGGATTAAATGGATACGTTAAAGCTGTTGACCTGACACCTGAAGTAAATTCCATTGAAGAGGGTTTAGAACAAATGCAATCCAACAATGCTACTCGAACAATCCCATTGTATGATGTTGAAGGAATTACAGTTATTGGGCAATTTGATTTGGTAACTAAATACGAATTGATAGAGTAGTTCTTGTTCATAGAATTATTTTTCTTTGAAGGAGTGTTCCTATTTTAGGAATACTCTTTTTTGTGAGAAAAAGTGCAACTATTATGGAATACAGCTTTTCTATATCAGACACACCGTTGCTTTGTCTCTGCGGATAATGCTAAATGGACCTATCTGTTGTCTTTAGTCACGTATCGATAATTCCATATAGAATCAATGACTGTTTAATAACTAACTAAGGGGGGAGTTCTGGACGAAGAATGAAGAAAACCCCACGACGATCGCGTACCAAATTGTGTTTGATTTAGCATCAAGGGTAGTCAGTACATATAAACTTATGTTAAATATACCTAGGGCTCCAAGATCAGAAGTGATCAGATGAGTATTAAACGTTCTAAACGTCCTGAAAGTTTGCCATATTATCACAAGATACATGACTATACATGTCATGGGCTGTCTGCTAACCAAGACGGCATCCCCCTCTAAAAGAGACCCTACCAGGGAATTCTTATGTAGGGGATTTAATATAATTGTAAAATACATTATAAGTCGCTAGTTATGTGGCTTTTTTCTGTTTAAAAAAAGGACCGCACTCTGAGATAGAATGAATTTTGATTATGGTTATTAGCTTTTATGAAGTAGATAAGGCCTCAAAAAAATCCAAAACAAATATTGGATATATCATACATAAAAATATATTATTTTATATTTAATTACAAATTGTAACAAATTTAAAGGATGGATATGGTAATATACTTTTGAACAAAAATTGGGGGAGGTAAATATTTGTGGTAAAATGGATTAATGTATGCAGTAAGCTTCTCGTCTTATTTGTCTTTGCAGTCGTATCATTTTATTTGCCAACAGGTAAAGTTGATGCTGCCCTGAGCTCGTGGGACAAAAAGACGTACGTTTATGATGTTAAAACTTCTGGGCTGAATATCCGAAGTGGTGCCGGCACTTCATACCCAATCATTGGACAGGTGAGTAATGGGACAGACATCGTGGAATATTGCCCATCTGGTGCCTGTGGTGTGACGACATCAGATGGTTTTGCATGGATTCGAAATTATTATCCAGATGGTAGCATCGGATACTACGCTAATGCAGCATTAGGTTGGGCTGCTTGGTACAATACTACTGGGTCTAAAACTTTCAATTATTATTATACAGCTGTAGCCAAAACGAGCAGACCAACACCAATGTACTCGAATGACTGTAGTAATATGAGCAATCTCGTGAAAGGACTTAGCGAGAATTATTATTTACAATCTTATGATGCGGAACTGAGGGCATCTACATGTAATCCCAATGCTTGGAGATTACAAGATCATCAAGCCGGTTCTAACTCATCAGGAAACTTTGATAGTGGATATGTAAATGGATGGAACTTAAAAGCGGAATAATACGTTGAGTATATATACGTATAACAAAAAGGAGGACTCAACCTGTGAAGAAAAAAACATTCATTTCTCTACTTACCATACCACTTGTTGCTGTAACCGTGAGTGGTTACATGTATTTTAACCAACCGGCCGTAGTTAGCGCTCAAAGTGATGTTGTAAGCGCAGCAAATAAGGCAACTCAAGGTAAAGTGGAATATATTAAACAAACGTCAGAAGACGGATCTTACACAGTACGTTACCGGGACCGAGTTAACTTGATTGAAATCACTGAGGAATATCGTGATAACCAACTTCATAATAAGTTGATTATCGAAGATGGCGGAAAAAAAATCACTTCGTATGGACGGGATTTTGAGACAGGTAAATTGGTTGGAAATACTTGGACCATGCCAGAAAACCTAGCTGCTGAAAATGAAAAATTGCTTCAGATCTCCCTTCTGGAGAATGCAAAAGAAGAATTGAAAAGCCAGGACTGGAAAGTCCTCGAGACAAATGATGTACAATCCTTGTCTACTGCCGGAGGTAACGAACAAAAGGCTATTTCAGAAGATGATCTCCACAAAGAAATAGTAACGATTGATTTGAATACCGGCTTACCAACACAACGTGTCATTTACGAGAAGGATAAAAACGGAAAAATTGTTGCTAATTCAACGAAAACCGAAGAGTACAAATCTTTGGATTCTATGCCAGTGAAGATTCAGAGCTTTGGACCTGAAGAATCAATTGAGATCAAAGAGATACCAGCCCCTGTAATTGAGGATAAGGTACTTGAAGGTTCCTAAGACCATGTACAGTATTTCATTTGTCAGTAAAGAACCAGCTCCGCTTAATATGAGCTGGTTCTTTTCTTATTTTATTGCTAAACAAAGTTCCTAATCTTTAAGTACTCATAGTGGGGGGGAATACAATCAATAACTTCCCATGAATACACGCCATTTAACATCTCCCCCTCTAGGGTAGATCTGGCTATTACTCCTACGGCTTTAACCAAGACGAAGAAGAAGCGAAGTTTGGGGGCATACAGATTACCAACCGATAGAAGTCTGTTCCATACGTTCGAACAATGTGATTTCATCCGGGAGATTAAGAAGAGATTGTGTAATCTGTCCGAAGCCAATTTACATGAATTAGAGTTAGGGAATTATAGACCCTTACATAATATTCGGCCGGTGCATCTCTTTGGAATCGAAATTGAGAATCAAACCAACCCTAAACATCTGATGGGAGATTTTTTAAATGTAATTAGCCTCTCGAAAATTCGAATTGTACTGTTCCCTGAAGATAAATTTGATGGTTGTATCAAAATGTTGATATTTTCGAAGGCAGTGAACCATTTAAAGGACGTACCTATTTTGATACACTCCGGAGTGCTCTAATTCTGAAGGTTCATCAATTTCGTGACACTATGAATGAGTTTTTGAGTAGAGAAGGATTAGATCTAATTGAAGTATATGAATACAAATGATTTATAACTCTCTGACACCCTAATAATGTGGGTGTTTTTTTCTGTCTTAATGATACCCATATTGGCGGAGTTGTCATTTTTAAAATCCATTATATTCTACCTGTGAGGGGACTCTTCTTCAATTTGTACTGCGGATGCCCCTAACAGAAGGCCTATGGATTGGTCTACAAAGGAGGGGCGTATTTACCAATCCATATTTCCAAAATGGGGGGATGCAAACAAACAAATGGGTTGTATAAATGTGAGGTTATATAAAATCTTTAAGTTACCCGATCCATGCTGTCCTAATCCGGATGGAGGTCTGCAAATGAACCATAAACTCTCACAGTTGTCTGCTATGACTGACGAGCAACTGAATGGAATTATTGCACGGTGCTTGGGGTACAACCTAATGGATGATTATCGACAATACAACAACCCCCTTGCCGAAAAGATCTGGTTCAATCCACAAAAAGCAGAGTATGTTTGCAAGTTATCTGAATTTACCCCCTGTAGTGATCATAATGCTTTAACCTATGTAACACATGAGGTACTCTACCAGGATGCCGGTGGGTATATAAACAACTTGGTTCATATTCTAGGAGTGACAAACCAATACCACTATAATAACCCCAACAATTTATGGACGATTACGTTAGAGGGTGTAAGTGTTTTGTTGCAGAGTTCCCCTAGAAGTTGTGTCATTGCGGCAATACTTGTACTTCAGTATCGTATTTAGTCATCTTTGCACAGCTACTCTCAGAATTTGAGGGTAGCATTCTTTACTTTTTCGGAATCTAAATAGAATAAAGATATGAGCCTTCACAGAGAAGGTATCAACCTAAAATTCAGAATGGAGGAGTTAAGATGAATCAGGAGCTGCTGCAACCCAATTACTATTGGATACGTGTGTTTGATTACAAATTTGAGAGAGATCAATCGGATAAAGGTGTGATGCTTGATGAATTCTATACAAAGGATTCAGCTGACCGAGAAAGTGTAAAAGAGCTAGTAAAAGATCGGTATTGTAAGGCAACTAGTGAGCACATAGGATTTGCTAAACCGAAAAAAGGAAAGAGCGGTATGTATGCCATTATCATGGAAAGTGAGCGCTTCTTCTATAATCGTTTTTATGCCATGATCAATACATCATGCTTTGTCTGTTTAAGAGACATACAGGGAAAGGCCAGTACTTTTCCTAGGGCATATATTGGTCCAAGAATCGGTTACCAATCTGGGGATGATGTTTTCCTGGATCTCACTATCACAGCATATTTTTGCTGCGGCACATGCCAACAAAATTATTACCGAATAAAATCAAATCAGGAAGGGGAATTTCAATCTCGAGAGGAAGGTGATCAGGGTGCGGTATATGGCTACATCTACTTAATATACAATCGGAAAGAAGACATGCATTATATCGGTAAGAGTAGGTACATACCCGCTTTCCGTTGGCAAGAACATATTAAATCAGGCCTGAAGGGAGACATTTGCGATTTGAATTTTTCGGTATTAAGCACCGTACGAAGAGATCCGGCTTTAAATGAAGAGGGAAACATGAATTATTTAAGCAGCATGGAAGCATGGTGGATCAATAAATATGAAATGGAAAACCACAAAGTCATGAATATTGTCAAACCAAAAATAACAGTGGATGACCTACGTGAAAAGTTCAATGATCTTGTTGTTAGACAAGAGCAACTAACGCTAGATGGGGATCTGTAATTTTGGGGATATCGGTATTTGTGAAATATTCGAGAATAGAAGTATATCCACATTCCATATGTGCCTTGATATAATTAACAGTATTTTTTTGTTCAAGTCCATCTGTTCCATGCTCGTGCCGGCTGCTAAGAATCAAGTATACGGAGGGAACCAAGATCGTCATAGCCTATTGAGCAAGTAATAAAGTTTGGCCACGTGCTAAAGTGTTAACATGAATCTGAGGTGCTTTTTATCCAATCAGGGGGGATATACATTTTGAAAAAGTACATAAGACGAACACATTGTCTTCTTAATGAAAGAATGGATTCTTGTCGAATCGATCAATGGGGAAAAGTAAAAGAGCATCAAAAATGGATAGACTCTAAAATGAGTGAGGTAGATCAGTATTATAAAAAGCTCAAACAGGATTGCCTTAACTTTGAAACTATTGATGATGTGTTAAACTACCAAATTGATTATGAAGTCGAGGAATTCCTTAGGACTGAGAGGTCAATTCTTCGTGCTACATGTGAATTAGAACCATCAAGCTGCAATAAGGTTGTTGAACATGAAAAATACGTATTATCTAATAAGCAAATGGAAATGGATGCATTACTAGAAAGAGTTTCATCACAGCACATACTGATAGGAGATCTGAAGAAACGATTTAAATACAAAAATAACCTTGTCTTTAACTTCAAAGAAGACAAAGATGGAGAAATCACATGTACTTATTTTAATTGTGATGACTTTAATATCAAAGATGGCTGTTACCTCTATCTTTCACATCGTGAAGTAATTGATCCTCGTTCAAATATTAATTTCTCTATCAAGGATGGAGGGTTGCATATTGTATTTATAACTTCACATAAGGAAGGGAAAAATCATGGATCTTTTATGTTGTCTTTACTCATGGACCTGATCCCAGTATTTAATAAGAAGATAGAAGAATATAATCTACAATCGTTCAACAAATTACCACATTTAACATGGGAGCAATTCAGGAAGAGTGTATTGTATAAAGACAAAGCAAATCATATCTATGGAACGATTGGAAGCCCTGGAATATCAGAGGTTGAGATGCAGAGATTGATAAATTTTTATAAAAGGAATGATCTTCATAAAGATGGTGCGATTTATAGAGAGATATGATCCATTGTAAATTAGCCTCCTCAGATGATAGTGTTATTATACAATTGTTCAGAGAACCGGCATTCTATTATCCTTCTATTTCATGATTCTTAAAGAATTACTGAGTTTAATTATGTTCAATTCTTATCGCAAAGGATCATCTACATCTTGTTTTGAGTGCAGATGATCCTTTGTGCATCGTTAAATGAAAACCCATCTGATCAGGCTATTACCTACGCTGGATGCTGGATTTCGCTAGAATAGCTTTTATCAATTATAAGTTCAGTCTATGGACACAATGCTCCATTTCCCCTCTGGATCAGCCGCAAAATAATAGGTTATGGCTGCATCTTCAATTGCATTATCTCTTAACATTTCTCCGGTTACGTTTACTAAGATTTGATCTTTGGTTTTATCTTCTGAAATATTATAAATCTTAGTAAATTTATATTCCCCTCCAAAGGTTCCCATGTATGCATCTGCGGTCTTTAAGTCTTTAAAAGTACTACGGAAGGCTTCTTCATCTAAGTTAACTTGAGCATCAAGATTCTTCTTCAAAACTGCCTTAATTTGTTCGTTTAACAAAGGATTATTTTCTTTTTCCAAGTCTATGAAGACACCTTTTTCAAATTCAACCTTTGTTTCGGCTGGTTTCTCAGTGGCTGCTTGTTCCTCAGTTGCTCCGTTCTCTTGTTTGGAAGTTTGATTAGCTTCCGGACTATTCTCTGTTGCGTTTCCACAAGCAGAAAGTGCCACTACGAGTGCCACCGATAGTAAGATAGTTGATGTTTTCTTTTTCATGTTATATCCCTCATTTCTGTGTTATGTTGAAATTGTATATATAAGTAAATAACGATAGTAGTCAGAAAATGTTACAGATAAATAAAAAAAGAAGCCGAATTGGAATCGTCCGGCTTCTTTTGAACTTTGTTTTAGCGTAGTGCCATCATTTGATAAACCGGGCGTGGTGTTGAATCAGACCCACTATAAGAGCCCTCTGCTACTTTGTATTGCGAAGATCCACTTCCGTCCAGCATGATACCATCGACTAGAGTCCCCGATCCAATTTTCTCTAGAATAGCGGCCCGGAATTTGGCAGCAGTTGTTTTAGTATCTGTAACCACCAGCCAGAGATTCTTAGTGTTGTTGTATACTGCTGCAGTACGACAGGCACCACCATCTGGATTCTGTATGTTCTCTTTATTGGCTTGAGTTCTCCATACTGACTCGCTACTTGATAATTTCAAACTGATCCCGCCTTGGGCCCAGTAGCTATTTCGATTACCGAGTGCAAGTTCACTCGTTGTTTTAACGACTTGTACCGAGAGTTCTTCGTATTTAGCATCCCAGACCAATGTACCTCGTGCATGACTTACGTTCTCTGAACCGCCTGTACCTTGGCCTGTAGGTGCGACAGTGTTACCATTATTCACGGCAATCTGAAGCAAACGTGATCCTTCGAAGAAACCACCGTTAACACCATAAGTGGATTGAGCTGGAACAGAAGATGGTCCGATCCATTTAATGTATACCTCTTTTGGACTTGTCTTAATTGCGTACAGTTTTACTCCGTTTGATGCTGTAACAGTCGAGAATGTATATGCCATTATAATTGCTCCCTTATTATTAGTTTTGAGAAACAAAGGGGGAATCAACAGTGTTCCAGCACTCCCTAGCTGAGAACTTGTTGCCTTTGTTCCTCTCATTAATAAAGGTAATTATTATCATCAATTAACAACCAAACAAAAAAAGTAATGAGTCACGAAAGCGTAATTCATTGGACTTGTATCGTATTTACTCTAAATGTTTTATCTGAGATAATATGAAAGTTGTTAGATTTATCCTGCTGGAGAGGTTGGTGGTAATATAAGAATGTTATAGAACTTCAATGATCGAAAGAGACATACATACTAGGAGGAATACCAAGTGCATCATCAAAAGCTTAATCAATTTAAAAGGACTTTTGTTATTTTTAACGTGTTCATTCTATTGTTTGTGGTAGCGATACAAGTGAAAGCGGAGGCTGCAAGTACAGACTTTGCTCCTGGTGAACTGGAAGCGGGTGCTATCATGCAGTGGGGTGGAACAGCACTCCTTGCAGCAGCGGGGAACGCAACCGGTATTGAACCCGCTATTATGGAGCAAGTGCATGATTTTGGAATACAGGCTTGGCAAGATGCGGACTCGTCTACAAAAGCCGCGATTACTTCCTCAATCAAGGGTTTAGATGATCTTTGGGGGACAAATAGAAAATACAGTCTTCAATGGGACTCAGATGCACAAATTTATCTTGTGAAAAAATTCGATGAATATTTCGGTGCGGGAGCACTAATTAAAGCAAATAAAATAGTCAAAGTTGCAACTGTAAAGTCTATTATTCTAGCTTCTATGGTGAACTACGGAAATAACATAGTTGGAGATCTTGGCTTTATGGGTACTTCTACTGGGCGAGACATGATCCTTCAAAGTGTAAGTGTAGATACGATGGGTCGTGTGTCGGTGAGTTTCAATGTTCCCTTCACGTTACCTCCGACTTTAGCAAATGAAAAATTCCCTAACGCTCTCGCTGCTTACCATGCAGTGGTGAAAGAATTAGGAATCAAACCAACATTCCAAACAGTAAGACCAACTTTTGCAGATTTATCTCAAAGCATCCAATATAAACCCTTATCATATACAAAAAATTTCCCTACACGCTTGACGATCCCCGCGTTAAAAGGAATTGTAGATAGCCGCGGGGAAATAACGACTCTTGAGAAACCGAACATCGGTCGGGTTGGGAGTAGCCTTACAGGAGAAATTGCGATTAGTTATCCTACCTATATTGGAGATACGGGTACGTTTACTTCGGCAGACGCTGTGACTGTTGCACCTCCTGAAGTACCGGTCGGTGGAGGAAATGGTAACGGAGATGGGGGAGCAACGGATTCCCCAACATACTCACCACTAGATCTAATGGTTTACAAAGCAATGTTGCAATTTATACAGGATTATCGAGTTAACCATTCAAATAACTTGGATCAACTACTGGACTATATGAAATTAAATGATTCAGGTAAGCCTTCAAATAAAGAAGCTTGGAACACCTGGTTGGGAAGCTTTTAAAATCCAGCCTATGCCTTGCTAGTCAGTCTGACTAGTGAGGTTTTTTTCTTGCTAAAACCCAATCACAATCATGTCTGGTACACCAACATTAGCCTAATTACCCGAAGCAATATCAAAGGAGAATACATATGAAGTATTTAAGAATGTTTATGTTATCAAGTGCACTACTAATGATCCTTGCAGGATGTTCATCCGATAAGTCTGAACAAGTGGAGCTTGAAGAGATAAAAACGGAGCAACAGCAGCCCATCCAGGTGGAGATATCTGTGAATGCAGAATTCGATAGAGATGATCGACTCGCGATTAGTGGTAATACGAATCTGCCGGCAGATATGGAACTGATGTTATCCGTGAAGAGTGAAGGAGGATACAGCGCTCAGTCGAAGGCCTATGTCTATAACAGTATGTTTCAAAGTGAGCTGTTTACTTCAGGCGGGAAGGGGCTTCCGGATGGTAAGTATATTGTCTCAATCTCTACACCTACAGCCAATGTACAACCTCAAAATGTGAAAGAGATTATAGGTGAACAAGGCATCAATCTGTCCGGAGAGTATGTGAAGGATGACGAGATATGGGGGAAAATGGTTGAGTACTCTTATGAGTTTAGTAAAGGAGAATCTTCAGCTCAACTCATGCCTGAAGATGATCAGGTTTGGTCCACCATTAATGGATATCTAGCAACTGGCCAATACACTGAGGTAGCAGAGTTGGTGGAAAAGCTCTCGAATCCAAGCAAGGATATTCAGATGATTTACAAGTATGCCATGTACCATGTATATGGACAGGACGGAGAAGATGAGAAATCACTTGAATCACTTTATGCTATACCTAGAGGTTATACCGGTCACAACGCTGACTTGGTTTCATATTACAAATATACCCATGAATCATATGAAGAAGGACGCAGTGATCCAATGATAAGCTTCGATGATTACATAAAACTGTACAAAAACGGAGAGATGGTAAAGGACTCATACGCATCTTACCGCTCTGAACAAAAACAATCATCATCTCGAGAAAGCGACTCCTATAGTGGAAACACGCAAAGTACAGATACTTACATGGATAAAACGCCAGGGTATGATGATAGTGGAGACTACAATAAGTATGGCGAGTACAAGCCGGTTGAAACAATGACACCCGATGAAATACGAGCTGAGCTAGAAGCAATATTAGAGGATACAATGTATGGAGAGTAGTCTAAGCATGCATAAATCTAGTTGTCACCGCTTTACAGAAGGGAGGCTTGGTATTGTCTAAATCGACTATATTTTTCCGGGATCGGTACTGTATCTGACCATCCTTTATTATGAGTTTAGGAACTCTAAAGATTAATAGCACCCCTTAAAGACGATTTTTTTTGGTTTGTGTATTACAAAAGGGTGGTACCCAGTTGTCATTCTCCAGATAAATGTTAATCTATATTTGAGTCCTAAACGCATTAACATAACAGCGTAGAAAACTACTAGATTTAGACAAAATCGCTAGAATGGACAGAAAGATTTGGATTTCAAGGCCTCACTAACGAGACATTTTAAACAGGATGGCATCCAAAAGCTGAGGATTTGGCGATGGGCGTGGACTTGATCACTGATCATAAATAATCATTGAGTTGATTTGTGGAGTAGAGTGCAGTCTAACAGATGTACCTAAGAATAGCTAAACATAAAGGAGATTCTAATGATGATTGAAAAAGATCCAGTACTACCAAGACTAATCTTGGGTGAACTACGTGACGAGAAGGGTTTCAAAGAATTTCTCGCTGCAATTTCAACCGGTCATCCTGTTAAACCCGTAGATCATAGGGAACTACTATTTGAAGTAATCCGAGAGAATCCAGCTAAATATGGGGTTTCATTGGACCAAGTGAAAGAAATTCTCTCTAAAGTTGACAAAACTAAGAGTCGAGAAAACAGGTAGCTACTGATTTATACTATACCTGTGATGAGAATTTTAACGCTATAGAGGGAGTCGTTCATTTGAAGGTGAGAAGGAGAAGAAAATGGGAATATTACTTATGGGATATATTTTGATTCTAACTGGGAATTTTCTATTCACAATTATTGGTAACGCCGTTTTAGGACCTGATAGTTTAAGAGAATCCGCTGAAGAAGGGATGACTTCGAGTATAAAAATTGCTGTGCCTTTAGCTTTTGTGCTCACAGTTGGATACATTTACAGTCTCACTATGTAATGATAATTTATACTAAACCTAGTTTTTAGGGTTCATTGGATGCTTGCCATGGAGTCGATAAGTTGGACTTAGATTAATAGGAGGATCAGAAAGATAAAACTTCCACAGAAGACTACATAATAGCCGATCATCTAGTCGAATATTGGCTTTGAATGGGATTCCAGTGGTAGCATGTGAACGAATTTGATGTGCTCCCTACATCTAACCATTCACCTGGTAATGATGGTCGAAAAAGTTTCGATTTGCTCAGTAGGATATTGAAAGGAGAGATTTAGATGAAAGAAATTATTGAATTAAACGAGTGTCCTGAAGCTCTAATAACAGAAGTTCAGTCGTATTTAGAACGCCAGCCTAAAGCGGAGATACTTTCCGTTCAAACATGGACGAGTACGCCGTACAAAGATACAACTATTATTGATACTGCATATACGGTGTACACTCTGGTTGGTAACTACTTCAAAATTTTCTCAATAAGAAGAAGCACTAATGAAGAGTATAATGTTGCATCCGTAAGAGTCAATGGAATGATTGCAGGGGAAATTGCTGAAATCATTAAACTAAGTCCTGAGTGGTTCCAGAATCTTTAATACAGGAAGACAACAAAGGATTTTCGATTTCCTTATGTTCTAATCGAAAATTATGATTCTAAAGGTGGGGTGATGAGTAGATCCGCTGGGTGGAAGGTTTGCAAAAGAGTTTTTAGCAACCATTGACGACTATTCTTGGGGGTTATATATCTCTGATGAAGGTTTAATTTAGAACATCAAGGGTTAGGGATCTGGAGAACGCGGGACGCGGGAACTGGTTGACACCTCAATTTTATCAAATAGAGCGTATGATCAATGAAATAATGGAGGCGGATTGATAAATGAAATTACAGGTTCAGAAGGTAATTGATGATATCACTGATTATATGCAAGCTGCAGGTAAACGTGGGCATCATGAGGCATCAAATGCATATGACAATGCTATTGGAAAAGTAAGTGGACTGCTTCATATTTACCAATCAGACGACCCTTTTCTTTTAAATTTTGACTACATCAATTACCGCCCTGGGATGAAAATTGTTTTGCAGCAAGAACTTCATGATCACATTGAGGTAACTGAAGTTCTAGAGATCGCGAAGGTTAATGGTTACGACCTTCCCACTGATACATATCATCACCCGAAAGATGGAGATTTACATTTTATAACTACAGAAGGCCTTAAAATCGTCTGGAATCAAGTTGCAATATCTTGTTTTATCGAATTGGACCAAACTACAACTTTTCTTAAAGAAATGTTCAATCACTATCGTAATGAAGCTGAAAGACGCCTGAACGAACCTAAATATGATTGGGATCAAAGAGATTACGATCAATATATTAAAGATTACGATCAATATATTAAAGATAAAAATGATCAATTGTTGGAAATGCTGATTGTAAATGAACACAAACGATGTGAATCAGTAAGACAATGGAATTTGTATCAAACACAAATAGGCTGACAGGCGTCCCTGCAACCCGCATTTTATTCGGATATGGGTTGTACTGCCCTTTCCGATAAAAGCGACACTTATCATGTGTGTATTGACGGTGAGCTTTATGCCTGCGCTTTGCAGCAGCTCGGTGTCTCTAATGATGATGTGTATTTGTGTGGCCCTTCCCGGGTGGCCAACATTACCAAGTATGATCAAGATATGATATAAATAAATACTAGTGATGAGGCACTACAATCACAGGAATAGGGGACCGGAGTAAAATGAGTAGTAATTGGGTAGGTAAACCTTCTCCCAAAAGTATGCGTGTAGGCAATGGTTGGTTTGCAGAGATGAATAGGGCTTACTCAAGTAAGGATGGGAAATATGCTGTGATGACGCGGGAAGTAGAAACAGATTGGGGAACAGTAACTCATGCATGCATACGTAATATTGAGGGCACAGACATCTGCTGGTCCGAAAAACAACGTATAAAAGATGAATTACTTGGTGTGGAGAGAACAGCCATTGAAGTTTTCCCAAAAAGATCCGAAGTAGTAGATGAAGCTAACATGTACCATCTATGGGTGTTGCCGGTCCAGATGCAGATGCCCTTCTCAATCAAGAATTAAAGCTGTTTTCCTCATTGATCACATTGAAGAAAAGCATCCCTGTTAATCCAACTTGACTGGGGAAACGACTGCACCGACAAACTTGGGATCATCCAAATGTAACAGTAAAATGTTCTCTGCTAATTCTTGACTTGGCAATTGACATTTGGCGGACCAGATCAGCCAGTCGTTTTTATCAAAGTCCCAGAAGGTAGCCATCTTTGTTCTCAATACCATATAAACGTACGTTATCACCACAGTCGGATGGTAAACGATTAAATGACGTAAAGTCAACAGATTAAAAACAATTAAAATGTAATTTGAATTTTTACGTATTCGAAAAAGGAAGTGTACACTTATGGGTTTAAATAAAATAGACATGTCTCAAGCCTCTTGGACAAATGCCTTAAGGCAGATGAAGGAAGAAGGAGTTCTTGATTCATCTGAAACGGAGATCCTTATTGATAAAGTTAGAGACTGGGCGTACGAGAACAGGAAAGAGCAGATTAGTTATGATGAGCCTGAATTCTAAGTGACACATCAGGATAAGAGCGTGTAAATGATGAGTAGAAATAAATGTATTGTTGTTTTCCGTTTTTATAAAATGGCATCTGCTAGGAAACAGAATGAAAAGTAGGGAGAATTGCCTTACATAATAATCGTAATTCAAATCGATATAAACAAATCTTACGGGATAATCCCGATGAATCTAATCAGTACAGAGTACAGAAAGAAACTTCGTCAGGATGAACCTGATGATCCGCGTGATTATAGTCGGTTGGTTTCCTGCATTTTGAGCGGGGTCTCATGGAGATGGTCAGAATAACATCCTTAAGCGCATTAATCGAATCTATTATTGATTTGAGTAAAAATGGAATATCATGTATTATAAAATCATTGTTATTGCTATTACTTCATTTTTGTTCCTATTCGGGCGTGTACTTCATTTCTAAGAAGATGCCTTTTTTATGAACAATGGACATGAGATGCTTTACTCATGGAACAATGAAGATCGACGTGTACCACTCTTGGGGTGAGATGACGTTTTTGCTTTTAAACAGTGTCTTTAAGATTTTTTGTGAAAATCTTATGAGCACTTTTAACAGTGAAAAAGATCTTAATTGTTACTACAAAATCAGAAAATACGAATATCATTGTATATCTAAAGCGAGATTCCTTAACGGAGTTTCGCTTTTTTTGCGTTCAATGATAAAGGGGGCCAGAGAATAGAATCCATGTTTTGATGATTTTCTTTGATAAATGCTGCGGGTACGAAAAGGTACCGGGCTGAAGGAATGTGACTATAATGACTGAGCACATTGATACTAAGGCATTATCCTTAATTGAAATCGAAGCGGCTTACCAAGAGAGATTAGACTATGTAGCGGACTGCTTGGAGATTGGGGTTGCTCGTATCGTAGAATCAATTAATAAGCGATTAGGGACAAACTGGGTACCGGATGAAAGAAGATCAGCTGAAATGGGAACCTCTTATCTTACCTGGGGGGTACATGACCCATTCATAAAGAAGTCCTATCTCGATCTTGAGTTTAATTATGAGGAACTTTCGATGGATTTTGGAAAGGGATTTTACTACAACCTAGTACTTGAACCGTCAGCATCTTCTAGTATTGAGCTGGGTTTCCCAATGGAACATCTTGTGATCGATGAAGGACAAGTCCGGATCGATGTAATAACGAGTGCCGATGATGAAGACACCGAACCAGTTATCAGTATTACCAAGCCTGTTTCTAAAAAGTTTCTTTTTGGTGAAGATGCTGCTCGTGCAGTGAAAAAACGAGATGAAAAGATCCGGAGGATAGAAACAGTACCTTATGATCAAAAATCATATGATGCTGTAAAAAATGTGTTTACATGTTTACCTTCATATGAAATTGTAGAGCAGGCTCTCCTAGGAAGTACTGAATTACTCCTGGATTGGTATGAAGAAGTGAAACGCCTCGAGGAATCCCCCTTCATGAATCAACATCAAACGTACCCCACTATGACAATCAAAGGAATGGGTGAGATTAGATTTATTCTTCCCTTTACTTCTAGGGTTGTACTTCTACAGAGACTAAATGAACAGTCTACTATGGATCTGATCTTTCCGGGAGCTGGAAGCACCAAAGAAGCAATGTTAATCATTGAAGCACTCCGTACATCTGAATGCAGCGGTCAAGTCGTGGAATTTGGAGGTTCTGTTCTCACAATTAGGGAATACATGCCGCGTGCAAGCAAAGAATCTGTGCTGTATGACGTGGAATTGTACAATGGGTTCGGTGAGAGGGTGAATTGTAATAATCCCTTGAGCATCATTACAGAGGCGTTTCCCAACAGTAAAATATTGAGTAGACGAGTCGAAACTGATCGAGATCTCAATGCATATGTAGAGAAGGCTATGAACGAGTTAATCGGTATCATTGATTTTAATGAAGCTATAACGATCGCGAAAATATTTAAGGTATTAAAACATGATAATCGCTCACTAATTGGTTGTGTTTGGGTTAAAGTACCCATGCACAAAGACTGGGCAACTGAATCAAAGTTTAACCTTGCTGTCTTAGTAGATTCAGAATTACAAGGTGTTTTCGATGCATCTAAATTCAAGATAACTAGTCACTGAGCAACCAACAGATAACCACAAAAACCACCTTACCGTTTGTTAAGGTGGTTTTCTCATTATTCTATTGAAGCAATAATGACCAGAGAGATATCATTGTTGTTTATGTATTACGGTTTATAGAAAATGAAGCGATGGTCGATAAAAAATTATATAACACTAACGGAGGAATCTATGAATTACACTCAATTGATTTTGAATGATTTTATTATTGGACTGGTATGGTCTATTATTGTGTGTGCTTTTGTTCTACGCGGAAAAGGTGAGAAAACGATAAGAAGACTAAAAAATATTGAAAAGAGTATCGTATTGTCATTTGTTATAGTTGTATTAGCAAGTGGAGGAGTTTGGTTTATAAGTTCAACCTGGGTGATGCCCCACATACTTTTTATATTAATAAGCATCTTAATTCCAATGTCTATTCTGTATATTATTACAGTTTCACGGGTGAAAACACTATCCAGAGGCCATCTACACGATTATAAAAAGGGATTCAAGCAGCATCTTTGGTCAGAGAAATCCTATAATTATCTTCAGTCCATTGAATGGGATAATACCGTATTTAAGAACGTACAAAGCAAGAATTTAATTCATTTAAGCCGTGATCCTGAGAATCCATCGATTATCATGAGTGTAAGTGCCAACAGAGCTCAACATGAACTCAAATTGTTTGAGATGATAAAAGATATCTACAGTGTTCGATTTATTTGTTCGGACCTGCAGAACGCAAAGGCTGAAGCGAAGCTAGTTGATGATGAGCGCTTTAGTTATTTAGACGGTAATCTTGACGCATTTAACCTTTCTGAGACATTGTGTGAATTACAGCTGGAGAAAGTAAATGTCCTGTTAGACAAAAAAGGTGCCCTTTGGCATAATGTCTCTCAGGTAAAAGTAGACGAATTCTTTCAAATAGCACATAAACATCTGAGTAGTGATGGAGTTTTAATTATAGATGGGAGTGTACAAAGCAGCCTTAAACAAATGGTGAGCTATGTCTATTATCATTTATTTGATAGAATTATATTTCCGACCGAGAGATCTACAATATCGAAAATTAAAAAGTACATTGGGCCAGGTAGTTTTGCTGGAGATCATTTCGAAAAACATGAGGTGGGGAGTGGAATGTACCGCGTCATTGTATTTAAAAAGAAAGAATTAAGAGGGGCATAACGTTGAATAAACTTTTTAAGAAGTACAGTCTGTTGGCGAGAATCTTAATCTTGACTACAATTAATATTTTACTGTTTGGTATCCTGATCATGTTTCTGGGTTACTTAATTCAGAAACATACCCTTATAGATCAGTTGCACAGTCAATTGGTTATCAATAGCCAGGAGTGGGCATCTGAAATAAATCCTGAAGACGTTGAGAGGGCTCGGAAAGAAGAAAGCTTTGATGATCCCATTCAAACTAAACTACGTCTCTTCTTAGATCAAGTGGGTTATAACAACTCCAATATAGCCCAAGCCTACATATTTGGCGTAGAGCTTGAAAATGGAAGAGATACATCCATTGTAGCTATGCCTACAAACCTGACCAAATCTTTTAATGAGATGGGCATGTCTGTAGGAGCTATGTACGAGCAGCCGATAGAAGTAGCCAATGGAATCAGTAGCATGCTTGATTCCGGAAAGGTGACATTTACAAGCTTCTATGATGATATCTTTGGGACGTGGACCACAATATTATATCCTTTAAAAGATAATCATGGTGACACCTTTGCTTACTTCGCGATTGATACAAATGCCAGCAGTATTCCAATCTCATTAGGGAAATATATTTCAACTGCGCTGTATGTTTTGATTGCATTTATTATCATTTTTATTACGACGCAATATTTTACGATGAAGGAGATCCTTAAGAACACTTCCAAAAAAGACATATAAAAAAACCAAAATATCTAAGGTAGGAGTGTAACTAGCATGGAATTAATTGATTGCCTAAACTTGCTTCCGGATAATTTGGAAATGATCGATCTATCATCAATTAGTAAAGCGAATAAACATAAGACTGTAAAAGATTTGAAAGCAACGATTAACCCTCTCGAGGATGGTTATGAAATAAGGAAAAGTCAGAAGAATTATGGACAAACAACTATGAGATCTATAGGAATCATAGGAGGTAATAATGTTTTTAATGAGAGAACTTAACTATAATTTAAGCTAAAATCTAGCCACTTTAAAAGAGTGGCTTTTTTTATTGCGACTCTAATATTTAACTTTTTATTCAAGATAGTTCATAGTCCATTGGAACCGCTATTTATATATTTTATGTTTCTATATTTTACCTATAGTATTGATAATGATATTATGATGGGGAATATAGTAAAGGAGATGTGAAGATGTTATTTTGTACAAAATGTGGTTCAGATTTATCTGAGGGGAGTTTGTTTTGTAATAAATGCGGTACAGAAATTAATGCAGTTCAAAAAGTGGTTCAATCTGCTCAATTAGCTCAATCGTCCAAAGTAAATGACGATAACCAAGATATCACATTGACACAAGAAGAACAGAGAGCCAAAAATATAAAACAGATAAAAAGAGATGTTAGACCCATCCTTGGCTGTTTTGGACTCATTATTTTAATTTTTGTCCTTCTTGCAGCTTGTGCGGCTTTCAATAAAACAGAACCAAAAAGATTAGAAGATTATACGAATAAAGAGATGAATGATTTTTTGAAATGGAAATTAAAAGAGGATCAGAAACAGCGGGATAATGAACCATTTTTCAAGTGATATACATACATATATTCAAACCTACTATGAGCTAGTAGGTTTTTTTTGATGTGATGCCATATAAATAGCGCCAACATCTGTAAATATACAATAATGGCCAGTGGATCGAATCGTTGAGAGGCAACCACCTGGAAACCTCTTTTGGCAAATATCTCATCATGGATTAACAAACTATCATAGAAACATAGTTGTAGATATTTTTAATCAGTTCTTGATCTTTAACTCGTATTCATTTATTATTTTAAATGTAAATCACGAAGAACAATTTGTTGCTTAGGCATCCTTTTCATTTCCCCGAATTGGATGTCTTTAATTTTGCTGATTTCTATGGGTAAAGGAGAAATATTAAACTTGAATACAAACTCAATAACTCCAAAAGAGGTGATTTCTCTTTTAGGAGAACTGCAGTCTGTTGTTTTACGTCTTCAACAAACTACAGCATCTGCACCAATACCTGTCCAAGAGGCACTGAGGATCTCTGCAATTGAAGTTGAATTACCCGGGGACCTGATAATGAACTGGACAGAGAAGTCAATTGTGAACTTAGCCTCGATTAGGAATAGTAGTGTCGATGTGGGCTAGTAGCTTAAGGGAGAGAGTTTGATTGATGCCGATAGGATCAATATTGGGATACTGCATCATTGCAGTGGGCATAATCTTCTGTGCCATTCAGGTCAATATAAATCGAAGATTAAATTTCGAGATGTCCAGACAGTTTATTCAACAGTCAGTCGATGAAGAAATAAAATGGCAAGAAGTTATCTTAACAGCTGATCCTCCTTTTCCTGAGGGTGAGATAGGTTGGAGAATCAATAACAAAAATATGTATCTGCTTGGGCACAAATTAAACCAGGCACTTCGGGCTAATTCATATGAGGAAAGGATCAAACAGAACATCCTGGCGAGTCATCCGGAAATCAATCTCAATGAACTGAGTTGGCTGTTTATAGAGTTCAAAAGATTCCTTATGCTTAATGAGTTGTTGAGGGTAGCCCCAGTGTATTCGGAAAGAATTGATCTGGTTTGGAAAGAAGCCATCCGGCTAACTGATGATTATGAATGTTTTTGTATCCATTTTGCGGGCCGCACGATACACAGAGGCGATAATACCTTTAGAGTCCACGACTCTGCTGCCAGAGCGATCTATGAGAATGTATATTCTTACCTCTTTGTTTGTCGTGCTGAAAATAGGTTCCTTCTAGGCGAATTTATAAATCCAATCCATACGCTGCCGGCTAAATTTAAAAAGGACTTAAGTTCTAGCGGTAACCACTGGATTCGTGAGAAACATTTTAACAACGCACAGTGTAGAGAAGTGAGTTGTATCATCAATCATCTTATCGTTTACTTCAAAATTATGCTGAATCCTTCCATACCAACAATAGATGATAAAACGTGGAGCGAGATATACAGTATGTGACTTAATCCAAGGAGCTGGTTATACAATGATTAAAGAGAAGAGTGGATTAGAGAAGATCCTGTCGCGAATTGAGCAGGAAAAAGTAACTGTTGTCGAGATTGACAATTTGTTTGATGAGGAAAATCCATTACATTACTATGCTGTCGTTCGAAGAGGATTCGGTGGTACATATATCACTGTCCCAAAACATAAGAACCTCCGTCCGGAGGAACATTTGTTTGCAATAGCACATGAATTGGGACATATCATACTCCGGAGAAAGTGGTCTAATTCAATGAACTATTGGACGAGAGTATCCAGATCTATGATGAATCAAGGTCATCTTATAGGAATTCTATTGGTTTTAGTGGAGGAGCTTTATGCATGGATTGAAGCCTTTAAGACCTGTAAAGAAAATGAGATCGATACTACTCATTTCATTTCTCAATCTATTTATTCATTAACAACCTACTTTATGTTTATCCCGAGAACAATATATAAACTAGCTAAACAAGTATTAGGTATCTATTTAGGCGCGTTCTTTTTTGTTAAAGTTGCGAGTATGCATCCTCAAATGCAATCATATTTTGAACTGTTTGGTGTTTTCAATGTTGATTTTAAATGGGTGATGCCCCTGTTCCAGTACCTAATAACCGTGTTCTTAATTGGACTATTTCTTAAGCAGAGTTATCATTTAATACGCTCCATCTGACTGGAGCGTATCAAACGATAGCTGTGATCAAGGGAAAGCACTTTGATATTAGATTGACAGTAAACTCAACTATTCTTAGAATTATCATATATGCTGGTTATGCAACTATAAGAGGTATACATATTTAGCGGGAGAGGAAACACTATCATTGTAGTAGATAGTGTTTTTTGAAATGAATCGGAGGATAAAAAATGAAGAACAAACAGGATGTAAGTGCAGGGCTTTTAATTAAAGCAGCAAGAATTGAAAAAGGCTTAACAATGACTAAGGCAGCTGACCTTGCTGAAATGTCACTTTCGACATTCTCTTTGGCTGAGAAAGACAGCGAAAAGCATCCATCCACGTATGACACTATTTATAAAATAGCTCATGCTTTAGGTTTAGATCCATTAGTATTGATCGAAATGTCACCTCATTTAGACGTCACCGAAGCACCTGATATTGCACTAATTAAAGGTGAGTCAAATGATCCAAAGGTAGTTCTAGCTAGAAGATTAAAAGAATTGCGGAAAGATAAAGGGATGACGCAAAAAGAGGTCCGCAGGATAGTTAGTATGTCAGAAATTCGTTTTAGTCATATGGAGTTAGGCAGGTACATGCCTGATGAGATAAAATTGGAACATTTAGCTGAAGCGTTAGGAACTACAGTGAAGTACTTGTTGGGGTTATCAGACAGTAAGACCGATGATATAGAGTAACAGTGGCATTGTTGATCCAAGGTAGAGCATGGGGGAAACGATAAAAATTACTTACAGGCAATACTTGGAGCCACCATTTCGAAATAGGGAAAGATTGCGTTATTGTTGAATGGGATAATTTCAGTGATGAAGAAGATGGCGGTTCTGGAGTTGAGGCAATGGCTATAGGGGATAAAGAAGGAGACACATTTTTTGTGAGACATTCTGATTATGTGTTCAAAGTAAAATAATATTTAAAAACATATGCAAGAATGAAGAGTAGCCTAATAGCTACTTTTTTAATTATTGTACGGGTATAGATTGGAAAATGTAAAAAATGGCTTACAATTTGTCGAAAATGCTGTTAAATGTATTTCCATTTAGTATAATAGTTATGCGCATATAGAACTATTTTCCTGCAGAATGAGGGTAGCTCGTACTGAATTGAGAGTGAGGAACTAAATAATGAGTTACTGGATTCAAGTGGCCATATCACTTGTCTTATCAACCTTAGAGATCACTACCATTCTGATCTTGACGTTTGTGTTGTTCCGTTTCAAATTGAGAAGGTATTTAATGTCCATGTTGTTGATTGGAACGGTACTCTCATACTGTTCTTATGAAATTAGAGAAAGTTTTCAATTACCTCTATTAGTGGATACGGGCTTTCAAGTCGTTGCACTATATCTAACATTTCGCTTCATATACAGAGTAGGCTATTTTTATTCCTTTGCTATGACGGCTAAGGGAGTAGCACTTTATATGGTGATCAACTATGCGGTTAGTAAAATTATTCTTTTCTCAATCCAGGACTCTGCTTCAGCATTACATATGAGTTCATACATATTACAGTTTTCGACAATATTATGTGGCCTTATAATTGCTTACCTGATGAGAAGGTTTAATATTGGAGTGTCTTATGTACCTTTTTCACACAAAGAAAGAGTGATTTACAAAGGGGTAAACAAGCATATCCTGGTTACAGGATTATTCGCGACGTTGGCATTCTGTTCAACATTACTCAGCATCTATTTTCATTGGGATTCTGCTTTATTAGTATCTATGATAGTTATGCTTGTTTTATTTATCATATTAATGAGACTATCTTACGTTAAAGAATATACAGAAAATAGTGATGGGGTAGACATTAGTAAAAATGAAAAAGATTGAGAAACTGGCAGATCAGATTGCTTCTTGGGTATTTCTCTATAACGATAGAGAGCAGTGGTTTGGGAAAAAAGTTACTAAGGCTAACTTGTATTATTATCTTATTAACACATTCAATAATCTTGGGATAGTTTTTGTGACGTTTGTAGTTGGACTGATTTTGAATGAAACAAATATGTTTGTTCAGACTATGTTTGCCTTTGGCTTGTTTAGGTTGTTCACGGGCGGCCGTCATATGAATTCTTCATTGGGTTGCATTGTTGTCTCGACCTTGATAATCATTACAGGTGCACTTTTGCCATTACCAGGTTACGCACCTATGTTGGTGAGCATACTTACTTTAATAATTACCTTTCTTTATGCTCCAGCCTCATTTGGAGTGAGGGGGATTCAACTCCCCCATGAAAGAAAGAAAATCTATAGGCTCATATCTTTTTTGTTGATTTTGGCTAGTTTAGTTATTGATAAAAATCATTTAACATCTGTGTTGTTCATACAGAGTCTAACCTTAATTGATGGGAAACCACATAAGAATGGGAGGAGGTGGAGAGTTGTTTAAAGTAAAACGTTTTGTTGCTCGATATTCTGCAGCTACTATTATGTTGATGGGGACTGTTATTATGGTTACGGCCTTTAAATTCTTCTTATACGACCCCCCAGCTCCAACAGAGGAGTAGATAACCGTCGATCCGATAAGACAAGAGAGTGGATGTACTTCTCTCTCTTGTCTCTACATAGTAAGTCACAATGCTTGGAAGGAGGTAAACAATGGGGAATCCGGATAACAGAGAAGTAGAATATATTGACAGGTTGTTAGTATTTAAATGGGATGAGGGAACAAACGAGACTATTCCCAAGCTTATTAATATGAGCGATATATTGTTTTTCTCCACTGATGACATTAACGGTACCACAATCTTTGCAGTTACGGATAAGGATCAATATTTAATCCGCAGCTCACTCAAAGAGCTGAGTCAATTACCTGGCTTCTATAAAACGGATCGTTCTTATGTGGTTAATTGGAGCCAGGCGTATTCGTTTGATCCCACATGGAACCAGTTAATTTTCAAAAGTTCTGATAAAAAGGTGAACGTCGCAGGAAGTTACTTTAAGGCCTTGAAATCCAAAATTCTCGCTCTGCCTACACACCTATAAAAAACACTCCAAACTGGAGTGTTTTTTTTATATATGAACAACTGTTTGAGAAAGACCTCCTGAGAAAACTGACATTATACCGTATATTATGATGAATGTAAATGAAAGTTTACAGGTGGGAAGTAGCATGGAACAAATACGATACCAGTGTTAGACTAAGTACATAGATTAAACTTCTCGTACATAGTTTAAGGAGGTTTTAGCTTTGACGTTGTTAGCGTTAGTGTACGATCCTGAAGTAACTGGTCAACTCACTAATATTAATGTGGATGATACATTATATATTGAATCTGTTAATCGAATCATTACTTTTCACCACAAAAACGGTAAAACATATAAAGCACCTCAAAGGTTAGAAGATTTCGAGAAAAGTAGCATTTTGAGATATATGAAGTTAGTTAGGCTTGATCATCGTAATTTCATTAAAGTATCTGCTATTCATAAATTTGATAAAGTAACTGGGCTAGTTTATTTTTTTGAAGAACCTAACTTTGGCCCGTTAGGCCATGTGGCTGAAAAGAATAGAGAGTTTTTAGATTTGACACTTAATTTAGAGCAGGAGCCTTTAGAGATGTACGCATTAGTTCTCAATGAAGAAGAAACTGAGTTAATGAACATCAACATTGATGATTGCCTGATGATTGAATCTGTTAATCGAATCATTACTTTTCACCATAAAAACGGAAAAACATATCATACTCCTCAGAAAATGAGAGAGTTTTCAAAGAGTCTCATACTCCGGAAGCTAGGCATAGTCAGGCTCGATCATCGTAATTTTGTACACCTTACATACATCAAAAGATTTGATGTGAAGAATGGACTTGTATATTTTGATGAAAACCCTAAACCATATAGTAAAAAAGCTCACGTAGCAGGGAAGTACAGATCTTTTTTAGAAATGGAATTGGAGTTGATGGAAGAGTCCGATAAGATTGTTAACCGATGAGTAGGTTCTGATGCTCAGAATGGATGGAGTGGATAACATGGTTAAGAAAATTAGAGTATTAATCGCTGAAGATAATAAACAACAATCAGACATTTTGATTCAGCATTTAAATACGATGGGTAACGTCGAAGTTAAGGGTGTCGCCAGGGATAGTCAAGAGTTGTTAAATCACGCGATAGAGCTTGCAGGAGAGATTGATGCACTGATTCTTGACATTGAGCTAGGAGACGGTGGTTCAGGCCTGGATACGTATATTCGTTTTCCTTACCGTGGAGTAGATTTGTTGCCAGCTATATTGGTCACTGGAGCCAATCCGGAGGCCCCAGTGACCTATGATGTTGGTATTATTGATGTTGTAGGTAAACCTTATACTTTTGACCGCATGGTGAAAGCGATAACGAAGCTAGAACAACACTTGAATTATAATCAATATATTCAAGATGGGGGAGTCATGGTACCCGTATACGATACAAAGACTATCATACAATTATCCTTGTCAGATGTACTCTTTATTCAAGCCAGCAAGGGGATGAAACATCAGATTGTCAAGACTCGTGATGGTGAGCACGATTCGATCATTACGTTAAAAGTGTACGATGCATTTTTGCTTCCTCATCACTTTTATCGTTTGAATCGCCACACTATCTTAAATCTAAGGGCAGTGAAGGATATAAATAAGGAGAACATTGTGTTTAAGGGGTGTGACATCGAACTTGATGAGAAGGATGAAAAAACTTTGAAAGATTTACTAGCCGCTTGGACTCATGCTCAAACAGGATAAGTAAAATCGAATGAGAGGTTAATATGTTACCAAGCCTTCAAACGCCTCAGAGGTTAGATCGTCAAATTACTACACCGATAGTGATTATTATTTTTGTAATTTGTATTTTAAATACGATCTCAATGATTACGTTTCTAAATAAGTCCGTTGACGCTCATATGAAAGAGACTCTGGATTGGATAGCTAATGTTGGAGGACTTGCAACTAATATTAGTGAAACATCACATAAGTCTCTAGAGGCGGGGCTCGATAACCAAATGGAGATGACTAGTAACAAGCTTTTTCGTGAATTTAATCGCAAAAATTTTACCATGAATGATCCCTCCTTAACTGAGTTAGTTTTCAGTCATTCTCTAAATGGAATGTATATTGTAAATAATGACGATGGTAAAACGATTCTCGCGCACTCTGTTAACTTAAAGCGATGGCAAGAACTGAGTTCTATACATCCTGAAGTTATTACTCCCGAATTCTATTCGAAATTTAAAGTAAAGGGTTTAACTGAGGGGCGATATGTTAATGACGTTTGGATTAGTCCGTACACGCTTTTGTCGAGTGGTGAGTACGTAAAGTATAGTGTAGCTTTCAACAAAAAAAGGAATGAATATTTAGTTACTGTGGTGTCTGGAATCGAGACCTACCAGGCTGTCAACACTACAAACTCAAATAATATGATTGAAGATATTTTAGGGAGTAGTCAAAGTATAGAAGAAGCAGCTGTGGTTGAGATTCATGATTTTATAAACAGTCAAAATGATTCGATCAGTGATGAAAATAACAATAATCATGCGACTGTCTATGGCAGATATACCTATGCGGACAAATCGGATGAAGATTATTTGATAGCATTGTTGAAATACAAGAAGAGTATTACAGTTCCATTCAACTATGGATCACATGAATGGACCAAAGCTTATCTTCCAATTAATGATGATCAAGCTGCTATTGTGATTTTTAATGACCACAGTAAGAAAGATTTAACTAAAATTGTAACTTGGCTCTCAATAATCTCGAATCTACTAGCAATTGTTGCGATAAGTTTTTACGTGTTCATACTTGTCCAAATGAGATTAAGGCCGATAAAGCGATTGGAAGGTCATCTTTCGAATGTAGCAGAAGGGGACTTCTCAGGACGTGTTTATATTAAAGAGGGAAACGAATTAGACTCCCTAGGTGAAATAATTGATGATATGACGCTACGAATGAAAATGATGATTGAGAAGCTTAATCAAGCCGCTGCTGAAGATGTCAGAAGCACTGAGCAAGTTTACCAGGAAAATATTGAATCATTGATGATCTCCATAGATTCATCGAGGCATGATATGAGAAATCACGTTAATGTCTTACACGGTCTTATTACAGATGAAAAATACAATGAAGCTCGATCTTACATGGAAGAAGTATATAAGGACCTGAAAGAAATAGACTTGTCCATACAAACAAAAAATCTTCAAGTAGGAACCTTGATAAGAACCAAAGTTAAAAGGGCCGAGATGGACAAGATTGATCTTGAAGCAGACATTGATAATGATTTGTTTGACTTGACCAAACAAACTCATTTGGTTAAGATACTATCCAATCTTATTGATAATGCAATGGATGCAGTAATGGCCCGTCCTGAAGGTAGTCGTTGGGTACATGTTTCATTATCTAAGAAATTTCAATCATATTATGAGATTGTAGTAACTAACAATGGCCCGAAAATTGATGATGATTTAAAAGAAAAAATATTTGAACGCGGCTTTTCTACAAAGCCTCCAAAGAAGTCATCTCACCCTACTGAAAGAGGTTCAGGGTTGGCCATTGTGCAAGACATCGTGAAAAATTATAATGGTGAATTCAACTGTAAATCCACAGACGAGCAAACTGTCTTTTCTGTTATGCTAGATGTAAGGTAATATGCATTATGATGAAAATATTTCCGTTATTATAGTTCTAAGTACCCATAATAATTAATGGGTGCTTTTTTTGTGATTGATAAGAATGAGTTGCGAAAAATGAAAAAGTTCAGAATTTAGTAACCCTGCATTCTATAAGGTTTTTATATCTGTATTATTACCTTGAATTTTCTAATTTCGTCAGGATAGAAGGTGTTTTATCCAGACGAATAGTTGTTTATCTGGACGGGAATATGTTTATTAGCGTATTTATTTTTGGTAAAATAGTCCTTGTAGCAATGAGACGAATCATGCATTTTCGACTTTAATCTTCAATCACAAGATTCTTTGGTACTATATATAAAAGCATATTGATCATGGGGGAGCTGGATATTATGACAACATCATATATACAAGATATAGCGTTGGCTTTGGTCAAACAATATAAATCAGGTGACTTGTATAGCATCGCGAAAGGTGAAGGAATTCAGATCATGAAAGATCCAATTGATCTTCCTAAGGGAATTGTCCTCGGAATTGCAGCTGTGTGTAAAGGGTACAGAAGTATTTATTTGCAACAATATCTGAATGAAGCTGAAAAACATCAGGCAATAGCTCGGGCACTCGGTATACATATTCTATTTTTATTGGATCTGCAGCCTGCATGTATTGCAGTGATGCAAAATGGAACTGATGAACAACAAGAAGATGCTATCAATTTTGCTGAAGCCTTGCTGAAAGAATTACATGTATCAGCTTAATATCTAATCTGGTGACCATAAGACGTGCTCAAATGAGCACGTTTTTTTATTTTATAAGAGATGAAATATTTCTAAAATTGATGTAGAGGAGTTTTTATCATGGAAATGGTCAAATATTTGTTGGTATGGTTCGACGGTAATTCCTCAATGCAAAAGTTTATTGTTCAAATGGAGGAAATGCAGGGTTTATCTATTGTCGACCTGAAGACTTTAGTGTCTATACTTGCAAGCAATGAGGAACTCACCAAATTGTCAGATAATCAGTTCCAGATCTTTAAGATTACATCTGATGGTGACGTTCATTCTTTGGGATGTGCGTCCGAACCTGTTGAAAAAAGTTTGGTGACTAATGTAGATAAAGAGTTGCAGCCTCATCCCCCATTTGACATTGAATTAAGGAAAATACTTCATGAACTAGGTATAGCTAAACATCTAAAAGGATACCGGTACATAGTTGAAGCACTCCAAATGATGAATAGAGAACCTAAGAATATTAAAAATTTCACCAAGGTTTTATATCCATTGATTGCAGAACAATTCAAAACTACACCTAGTTGCGTAGAAAGGACTATTAGGCATGCCATCGAAACTAGTTGGAGTAATATGAACCGATCCAAAACTGAGAAATACCAAATCTACTTTTCAAACATTGGGAAAAGACCGTCAAATCGCGAATTCATTGTTGCAATATTTGAGCACATTTCTTTCGAGGTAGGACGACTGGAACAAACGGCGTAAAATTTAAGTTATAGACGAAAGGTATTCAGAATGTTAAGTTTGTGTAAATCACGAAATACATTTTAAGGAGATTTGCTATGGATGCTCTTACAAAGTTCGTTATCAGGAAAGGAATTCCCCTCGCAACTAACTTTTCATATCGGATTAAAGATAAAACAATAGAATATACGGTCACTGACATCTTGTTAAGGTACTCTAAAACCTCAACAAAAGAAGAGTATAAAAACTCCATTTCTCATTTAAAAAAAGCTACCAGAGAGTTAGCTCTCAGCTTCTTAAATGGTATTGGCCAAAGAAATGCCATTATAGAGGTATATGGATATGAGAAGTATACACGGTTTGAATATACAACTATGACCTTAAGTTTAACTGAAGAACCAATTCTTTTTAGAGTCACAAATCCAGAATTGGCCAATTGGGTTATGCAAAAAAAGGGGGATACATGCTATTTAAATCGTCAAGACGAAAGGGTATCTGATCCGATGAATATACAACAGTTGTTTACGGAGCTATGTACAAGATTTGATCCAGATGATATTGAAATTGATTTCGTTGATAAAGAAAATGGAGCACCATCCTAAATAAATAGCAAGTGGGGGTTTATATTGAACGAGATTGGTAATTTGTTAGTTATATTCATATTATTGTTCTACTATTGGTTCCTTAAATACGGAATTGCCATACTGTTGGTTATAGTTGGATATTTTATATTCCGAAAATCTAAGACACTCCGGAGTGAAAATACCACTAAAAAGTTTAAACAACAAGAAAACATTAAGCCATGAAGTGAATTATTCAAAAGTTGGCTAATGAGGGGTGTATGTTGGCGTTTGTTTTCACAGGGTGATTTTTAATACTTACATATTAGGAGGTTGTTATGCCAAGAGATATGACTTTCTTAGTATCTTTTACTGGTGCGTGTTTACTTTTTATCTTGGGGATGGTTATGGGTCGTAGTATCGCTGATAGAGTAGGAATGATATTTGGAGGGTTTTTGGGGATAGTAGTAGGGATCACCTTTGGCGTTTTAGTGATTCATTATGGCACTGCACAGCTATAATACATCGATTAGTATTCGGCTTTACACCTCAACGGTAAATAGTAAGTTGTTGTATTGTGTACAGCCGGCACTGTACCAAAACTACTTTTAATGAGAAAAGAGAAGGTAATTATGAGTAAAACTAAATCTTTAAAGCAAGGGGATTATGTCGTCATGCATAGTTGCATCGAGGCAGAGTCTGAAAATAATTATGGTCGTGTATGGCGATGTAAATCGGATCAGTGGGCTGAAGGAGAGAGCGGTCATGAAAAGTGTTTCGTTCAACTTCAAGATTGGAAAGGGCCATTCCTTAGGGAGTATCTACAGGAAGTGAATTTGAATGAGAACTCTACTGAAGCGGAAGAGATATTAGAGCTTCGGAGAAAGCTTCAGGAGTCACAGAATGATCGATTTGAATACGAAGAGTCAGCTGCAGAGCACCAGGCGGAGGCTTCTCGTCTCGCGAGAGAATTAGACTGGTATGCAGATCGTGTCAACTGGTCTCAAGGTGAATACCACGAAGGCAATTTTCTAACCCTTGCGCAAGTTGATAACGGAGCACGAGCTCGCCGTGCCCTTACGCAACAGAATTTATAGCTCATACGTTAATGGTTGCTAAATGAGGAGAGTGTACTCGCACAAAGGCAAACTCTATATCATAATGGGTAAGGTTGTTGCTCAATTAAAATTATGTGCTAAAGTAAATTTGAGAAGCATTGTTTCTTAATGAGATCTAATAACTACTTACCACGATGGAGGATTTAATATGAGCGAAGCTGCAGTCAGTTTGTTTGGAATTGATATACTGGATTGTGAAGATGTAGACTTAACAGAAGAAAGCATTCAATACAACAACGTCACATTTTACATCGAATCATTGAAACAATATGAAGGTTGTACTATTGAAGTTAAGAGTGATTGGACCATGATAATCTGGGGTGAAGAGGGAACTGTCATTCATCAATTCTCCTTGATTGAAAATGATGAATTCAGACAAACCTTATATGATAAATATCCAAGATAGAGGTCTCCTCATCTTCATTAACAAAAGCTCAGAGCGCTGTTGTATTCGGCGCTCTGAGCTTTTTCTGTTTGTTTTGAATTATCCACCAGAGAACTTACCCTGAAAGTGAGTAATAGCTCGATAGAGATCTGAAGCTTGTCATATTTAAAGACCAGGGTATGATTTGTCTATCAGATTTTTAACGGAGGTTTTTACTTATGAAGCTGGCTATAATCGGTGGTACTCAAAAAGATACTTTTATGAAAATAGGAAAAAAAAATGGTTTAGTTGTAACACATCACGATGGCAAATGTAAAAAAGCACTAGAAAAAGAGTTTACTCCTATTATCCGAAACAGTGACGTAATCATCATTTTAAAAGGTGCATTACAACATGCCTCGATGTGGGCGGTAAGGGATCTTGCCAGAGAATATAATAAGGCACTTGGGTTTCATGAAGGTAGGGGGGCGACTGGAGCCATTGAAAAAGCTATTCATCTAATTGGTAGCGTACAACATTAAATAATTAATATAAACATCAGCTTCTTCACAAAATGTAAATCATGGTGTACAATTATATAGTTCGTTGATTACATTATTGGATTACAAGAAATGAGGATCAGCATAGGAGATGGATGAGATTACTCTCAGTAGCGTTAATAATTGGATCAATGAGAAGAAGTTGATGTCGGTAAAGAAACGGACATCAGGAGATCTAGAAGGATTATGGTCATATGGGTTTATAGTTACTTTGATCGATCAGAACCTTTTAGTCTATGATTTGGATCGAAGATCTGTAATGAATGTAAATCTCATTGATTTTGATATTGCTCCATGTAGTCCAAGTGATTGGAAATATAAAAAGACTATCTTACCATACGATTAAACGAAAGGAGTGTACCTTTGACTCATGAGAATCGAGATCTTTCCATTGGTAACGATGAAACCACCTGTTCATTCGAAGAAAGTCCCCAATTCTGAGCAAAGCGTGGATACAACTTTCGCCTCTTTGCTTGCACAGAGCATGGCAGGGACAGTAGTAGATATGAGTGAACGTAAACAAATCTCTAGAAAACGGAACATGTAATGGAGGGGACCACTATGAGTGAATTTTCAATTCTGAAGAAGGTGTTTCATGTTATTAACACCACGGCTATAGCGAATAGAAATGAATTCAAGAGTTTAGAATATCATCGAAGAGAAATTGCTGAATCAATGAAGCAATTACTGTTGGATATTAAAGATAAGCAAATCAATTTTGAATTGTCTACTCGTGGTGAATTAGAGAATTTGGGGTTTACTTTTAGGAGAGCAGATAATGGTGCATCGATGATGTTGATACCTTTATACATATTGTCCGTTATTCCGGAAGGCACCGAAATAATTAATTTCAATGGTTCAAAACTTTATATCGGTATTGATCACTTAGATGATGACCATAGAGGCGGTTACCTTTCTTACGGTATTGAGCTGAAAGATACATAAATAAAATTGTTCATCTCATCGGCAGATCAGATACACCCATTTTGATACAAAGCGAGGATAAATATGAACAACCAATCAAATATTATGACTCATCTTGTTGCAGCGGGAAATATTACTTCTTCAATCCACGATTTTCTGTGTAAAGCGGTAGACGAGAAACAAAGTATATTAATTATCGGTCCACGTAATGTTGAAGGGAAGATGGAACTTTTGTATTCCTTAGCGGAATATAACGCAAATACAAGTTTAAAGTCAGTCGTTATTGAGGACCATAGACCGGCACCGTTCAACCCAGGTTCACTTAATGTTGTTTACACTGCAACTAACAGCGATATGAAGATATCTTTAATGGAAACAGCTCTATCAATTCGATCTTCCTACCTATTTGTTTCTGAACTCAGAGGGAGTGAGATCGCACCCTATTTTGATGTAATATCTGAAGGGCTTAAAGGTACCATGAGCACATTTGTCGCAAAAAGTCCTGAGAACGCTATCCATAAGTTAAGCAGGCTCTTGTCGAACAAATCAGTAGAACTAACATATGCAGAAAGTAAATTTCTGGAACGGTATGTTTCTGCGAAAATTGATCTCATCGTCAAAGTAGAGTGCAAAGATGAGGATGACCTCAAATCTTGGGAAGTAACAGAAGTGATTAACGTAAGCTTGGATCAATCTGGAGAAATTTCTTATCAAAGTGCAATGCAATTTAAAAAAGAATAGGTGGGGCACATATGTCAACAAAACAAAAAATATCATGGGTACCTATAGCCATTATCGGTACTTTGGTTCTTATTTTGGGTTTTAACTCGACTTATACAGTACAGGAGAAGGAAGTAGCACTGGTAACAACCTTCGGGAAGGTAACTGATGAGAACACTCAGGGATTGCACTTCAAATGGCCTTGGCCGGTTCAAAAAGTTGAAAAAGTAGATGCCAATAAAACACATCGTATTGAGATTGGCTTCAGGCAAGATGGTGACAAAGTAAGTACTGTTGGCAACGAAGCATTAATGATTACTGGTGATGAAAATATTGTTTGGGCAGATGCAATTGTGGAATACAATATTTCGAATGTCAGAAATTATCTTTATAACACTGACAGTCCTGAAAATTTCTTAGGTAATGCAACAGTTGCCTCTATTAGAACTGTAATCGGTAGTAAGAACCTGGACTACGTCATAACTGAAGGGAAGACTGAGATCCAGGCTGAGGTTAAAGATCTGTTGATAGCTTCTAACGATTTGTACAACACCGGTATACATATCTTAGATGTAAAATTTCAAGACATTGAACCTCCGGAGGGAGAAGTATCTAAGGCTTTCATGGCTGTAACGGACGCCAGAGAAGAGAAGATTACCAAGATCAATGCTGCAGAGAAACATCGAAACCAAGTTATTCCGAAGGCACGGGCTGCCGCTAACGCAGCTGAAGAAGAAGCTCTGAGCCAGAAGACAGAACGGATAAATGATGCCAGGGGTGAGGTACAAGAGTTCAATGCCATTTATAGCGAATATGTAAAGAATCCAGGCATTACTAAGAAAAGGTTGATTCTCGAAACGATTGAGAAAGTATATCCGAAATCTAAAATATTCATTGTCGATAGTAAAGGCAATACTGTAAATTACCTACCTCTTAATGATCTCATGAAAAAATAAGGGTTTCGAATTCTCGATTGAATAGTAAGATTACAATTTCCAACTATAAGGGAGCTATGTAAGTATGAAAGTATTCATATGAATATTCATAATCCATATGCTGGTCAACATCCTGTAGAGCTTGGAAATGAGGTAACCGATAATCAACCTTAAAAGCTAATAACAAACACATACTTAAATAAATGAGGTATCCAAAATGGAAGATTTCCTGAGTGAACTGGGGAATATCAAAATTCCCAAGATGTACAAGTATTTATTAATAGCTTTAGTTTTACTGTGTATGGTTTACCTCTTATTTACTTTTAAAGTAAAAGAGAACGAATATGCTGTTATAACCCGATTTGGCGAGATAATTAGTGTAAAAGATAATGCTGGATTAAATGTTAAAATCCCATTACTGGATAAGGTTTCTTACCTACCTAAAGAACAAAAATTGTACACGAGTAAATCAACCTCTATTCTGACCAAGGATAAGAAACCAATGATGGTTGATAACTACACGGTTTGGCGTATTACTGATGTAACTAGATTTGTTAAAAGCGTTCAGAATGTTAAATCCGCTGAAGAACGAATTGATGCAGCTGTATACAATACCGTTCGACGAAAATTGTCAGAGTCTGAGTATGGTGAAATTATTAATGCTAATGAAAAATTCACGGATACCGAAAAGAAGAGTTCCTCTAAAAATGAAAAAGGGAGTGCTCGGACCGATCTGAACGTAAGTATTACGAATGAAGTAAGGCGATTAATGGAGAAAGATTATGGCGTATCCATTGTCGATATTAAAATAAAATCAACAGATCTGCCTGAAGAGAACAAAAACAGCGTCTTTAAAAGAATGATTTCAGAACGGGATTCAATCGCCGCAAATTATTTGTCTGAAGGGGATGAAGAAGCTCGCAATAAAACCTCTCAGGCTGATCGGCAAGCTAGAGTTATTGAGTCAAACGGTAACTTGGCTGCGAAAGAGATCATTGCGGATGGAGAAGAACAGGCTGCAAAAATTTACAACCAAGCCTATAGCAAAGATCCTGCATTCTATCAGTTGTATCGAACGTTACAGTCTTATACAACATCTCTTCAAGGTGAACCTGTAATTATGATCCCTTCTGATTCGCCTTACGCCAGGATTCTGACTGGTGAGCTTGAATAAAGGGAGGATTAATAAGAGGGGCCTAGCAGCTCCTCTTTTTTGATGACATTTTCCTCAAGTTCTACAAGAGAATAGTACAGAGTATGATGTGGAGTCATTTCGACTCACAAGGAGGAACTAGGTTGTGACTAAAGAAGAGCTAATTTTTCTTTTTCACTTAATTTAGGGCAGGGATAATACAGATGATTGGATTATTGAAATCGTATTGTGAAGATTGCAACCAGAAAGGATTCCAAGTTCCAGAAGGTGAGTTTATTAATCACTATGTCAAAACTAACCAGACCTTTGATCTCTATTGCAAAGAGCAGTTAAGTAAAGGGAAAAACATTATTCATGGCATTGATGGATGTTCCTTGTGTAACCCTGAAATGAAATGGCCGCCAGGAGCATTTGTAAGATGGTGTAAACGATTTTTTGGTCTAGGTTGAAACGAAAAAATAAAAAAATTCAAAGTTTCATTTTAAGAGACTACTTAAGCTTAAATTATACAGATATATGCCGGTTTATAAGCCGATAGGTTAAAGGAATTGAACAAGTACAAAAGGAGGATTTATATATGAGTAAACTATTCAATATTTTCAAAGAAACATTCCAACATATGACTATAGACGAAATTGCACTACAACTTTATCTAATCAACATAAACAGAAAATACCCGGTCCCAGGAGACACCGTTGATGTCATCAATGAGTTTGAATTTCCGTTTCTTAAAAGGGTGCTACTATACAGCATTGAGTGGTTTCGTTTTGGTACTTATGCCAAGTTAAGTTATGAAGATCAACTGTATAAAATACCAATTGAACGTGTGGTCATAGCTGATCAGGAAGGAACTAATCTACAGATTGAGGAAGCGATTAGAGATTTCATTGAAACAGTAAAGGAACTGCCACGAGATGTGCTAATCTACCGGCTGTTCCTGGTTACTACTACATTCAATAATTTGAGGATTCCTTGGCAAAGGTATGACCCTAGCAATCCCCCTGCGAACGGAGAATACCTGGTTAGCAATGGGAAAGAAGTTGATGCCGCGATTATGAATCGAATTTATGATTTGACTTGGTCTATAAGAGACAACAGTCCAATAGATGGGGCCGTGTCTGTAACACATTTTGCTGTAATCAATTTGCCAGAAGGAGAATAAATTGAGACGCAAATAATCCAGATTAGTAGAGTGCAAGTCTGAGAAGTTGGGACAAGTTATGTTATGGCTGTCGTAGGAAGGTGTTGACTCAATCAATCGCAATCAAGCAGCGAAGCATTGTATTGATTTGGTATACAACATCATTAAAAAGAAAGATGGAACGATTAAGGTTAACCTTTAGACAGAACCGCCATATGATGCAGTAAAAATGGCAGTCGATTAACATTAGGTAGGGGTGGGAGACATGCCAAAGATATTTCCTTGGATTTGCATGTTTTGTGGAAACAGGTGGGTAGACGGTCTATTTGTTACTTGGGAGCATTGTCCGGAGTGTCACGGAGAAGCTCAGCACGACTCTGTTCGAGAATTGCGAGATGATGATGAATGGTATGAAGATTCAAATGAGGAAGGTGAAACCTTGTAGTAGGCTGATCTGATTACATTAAATCAATAATAATTCCCTAAAAAGGGTGGGTAATAATTTGAAAAAATATATTGTAACAATTACTTTGGGGATTATTGCTTTCATTATCAGCAATGCGTTTCTAAGTGTTATTTTCTCCTTTTGGACAGGTGCTGAATTTTGGGAAGAACTCACTGTTGTTTATCTTTCACCTATTTATCATCTTGGATTAAGTTTTTGGATTTTTAAACAAAAAGGAAGACGAGGAAAGCATGTCGGGATATTTGTAGTTACTTTCGCTGTATCGTGGTTTTTTTTAATCTCACAAGAGCTCTTTAGAGAGTATCACATCAATCAAATAGAACTTAATAATCCAACAGTTTCCATAATTAAAAATAAAGAAGATTCGGGCATCCATTATTTAAATCTGAGAGAGGTGTACTATCGGTATGCGAATGATACGGTGAGTGTTTCCTTTGAACCTGATAACGGCTACACAGAAAAGGACATAAATTTAATTATAAAATGGCTACCAACATCTAAAAATGATTACATTGTAGTGATCGATGCTACTCCTAACACTATTGAACCTTTTACTGGTTCCACGTATCTTGAGTTAAATTCTGATAAAGAGGTTATGTATTGTAAATCCGATTATGAAAATATGTGTGACTCATTCATCATGTCAGACCTAAAGGATGTTTTTCATCCTCTTTAATCGCTCTCGAGCGCTTAAAATGCATTCTCTCATCCGTCAGCTGAAGAGGTGGAAAAAGAAGTACAAGGCGCACGTGGTTCGCTCAGGGCTCTTTTTGTCTAGCGCAAGAGTATACAGGTTGCTGTTTAGATGACATAAGAATGACAATGATTAGATGAAATATCAGAAGTGAAAATAAAAAGTGACTGAAGGTACTTACCTTGCTTAGACTTTAGTCTAAATAATACGGATTATAAGGAGATGTCAGTATGCCGAATAATGGTAGTTTTGAGAATAAGATTTTAATAGCGGCGGTCCTTTCTATTGTTATTTTTGTCGTATATATATTTGTGTAGCATAGTCGTATTTATACGTCATTATCAGTGTGGATTGTTTTAATCACTATCGTGCATTATAACAGTTCTGGTGATGTTGTAGACTAGGAAATGAAAAAGGAGATTACTGAAATGAAGTATTTCTAAACTAAAAATCCATTTTATGTCCTGATTAAGGCAGAAACAAAGGAACAAGCTGTCACTAAGTATATCGAAGTTATAGCAGACGTCAGCAAAGAAATATTAAGTGTAGAGATTAAGGAAGTAGAGCTTGATTACGCTCTGGTACTTCTCGCAAGAGTGCATTCAGAAGATGGTGGATTAATCAGAAGCATAGCTGAAACAGTGGAATCTTTTAATTCGCCAGGAGTAGAGATTTGGACCCTAGCACCTACCCACTGGTAAGAAGTTATGAACAACGAAGACCTGCTAAATGACGGGTTAATGGATTCGGTTAGTGGTCAATACAAAGAATAAGAGGAGCCTGATAGTTGATCGTAAAAGCCTTGAGTTGTAATTAAACCTTAGAAAGTAGGAGAAGAAGCATGGGAAGTTTAGCAGGAGTATTGTTAATTACTTTAACATTTATCTTCGCTATTATTACCAATCCTAATGGTGTCATTCGGAGAAGCTGCGTTTAATAGAAAAATTACCTTGTTAGCTATAGTGCTACCTATTTACGTAATACTCATTGAAAGTTTTTCGGGATTTTGGCAGGTGGGAGTAAGTAAAATTTCGGAAGTTTCTTCAGTATTTTTTGAACAATTTGCAGACCCGTTATTTTTGTCTTGGTACATACCATATACTGTTCTAATTATATTGTTTGCTTTGTTATACTTGACTGTTTGGAGGGCAAGGATACAAAACTAATAGACCGATGAGGGAGGTTGCTTGATAAATGATGACACTCAAAAATGCAGTTTGGTTATATATTGACGAGGAGAATGAAAACTTAGAAGGAAAATGGATTCCACGGGGTTATGTATATTGTGAAAATGTCGTTGATGCCAGTGACCGTATTGAGATTGAAGATGCATTTAATGATAATACAATCGAAATAGTTCAACAAGTAGAAAACAGCGAATTCACTCATATCGTTCAGGATTCATTAGGCAACTATTTTGCTGTGACTGTTATAAAAGGTTGACTGGATCTGTTTTGGACTACAAATTCTTATAATGAAAGGATCATGAAAAGTGAGTAATAATCTACCTGAATTACATACGAGGATTTCAATTATGCAAGAGGCAAGAGTACATTTTAAAACGGAAACCTTGAAACTATCTGAAAAATATAAGGTTACCTTGAATCAATCGATAACGATTTATGGCAATATAATATCAAACCTGTGGGAGCAAGTAGATGAGAGTATGAAGGATGGATTCCAAACGGAAGTAGAAACCCTACTTAAGGATTGCACTAACAGATATAATTTAACTTTTGGAGAAAAAACACAGATTCTTGCTGAAGTAATTGAAGATAACGCTAAATACGTTATTCGTTGGGAAAGGCATGCCAGTCTCGATAAGGGAGGAGATTTGACGTAGGAAAAAACGATTTGCAATGGATCTAAGTTCTCTTTATTGAAGATCCTGAATTTCATAAGTTTAGTTAGTAAATATTTAGCTCAGAACGCGAATCATTCTTCGTTCTGAGCTTTTTTGGTAAGGGTATATTATCACTGTAATGCATGGCAATACTACGGGGTTAGTTCTGAGGTAAGAGAGAGAAGGAGAATAGGAGGCATAAGTTTGCCATGAGTTTTTGGAAGCATAAGCTTGCCAAATGGCAAACTTATGGGTTAATTAGCGAAGAAAGAAGAAGAGTGCTTCCCAAAATGTAAATCATGATGTACAATATTTATTGGATTTGATTACACCTTGAAACGTTTGAGTTACAATACTTTTATTGAAGGGAGCCCCGATTTAAAACTTAAAATTTAGCTTTCCCCGTACTACCGCATAAAGGTCACGGCAATCAAGTTTACTTTAAAATGCGTACCCAGAATTGAAGGTCTTCATTTAATAAATATCTCGTTGATATTAGAGGTCATTTAAATGTAAGAACACAACTTACATTAGGAAAATGAATTGAGAGGTGCTTAATCAATGAATATGTATCCTGAATTACATCGCAAAGAAATTACTGAATCAATCTGTACAAGAACAAAAATGCTTGATCCATAAGCTTTAATCAAAAGTGTGGTATGAGGATATCTTTTGTAAACGTTTAATAATTTCTAATCTGACCCTTCTTAAATTACAGGGAGAGGTTAATCACTTTTTCTAGGAGGATATATTTTGAGAATTAAATCATATATTTCTAAATTGCTCGTCATTGCTATTTTGATAGGTTCATTTTTTGATTATTTTGGTACACCTCAAGTGAAGGCTGCTGCATTGTACACATGGGAGAAATTCAATGTTGAACAGGGACAAGAATATCAATCCCAGACACTTAATTATTACGGATCGGATTATGGAGGTAGGACCGTTTATCCCTCAATGTCCGTAGATAAACGGACCGGTTTAATCACACTAACTGGTGAACCCTATTACTCTGAGAGTAGCGGTTACTATTATAATAATAATGGTTCAGGTGGTCAGGTCGTGTATCGGTACCTTCAACGAGATTCATGTGATAATTGGGAAAATTGTTACACAGAAACATACGTTAGTTATTTCATAGGAACAAGATTAGTAAATATAGACGTGAAAGGTACATCAACAGGAACATACGTAACATCTTCATCCCAATATGCATATCCAAATGATCGGAAACATACAGATGGCTTCTGGTATGTGAGTAAGGGTTTAAATAGTGAGCCTACAATAACGATCAATTCGAGTTCAGCCAGTATGACTATAGGTAATGGTCAGGATTTAGTACTGAGTGGCACAGTGCAAGATCAAGAAGGTGATGCTGTTACAATTTCAGCAACGTTGCCCACATATAATATCACAAAGTCAGTGACTGTAACCTCAACAAGAACAGCAAAGAATTGGCAGCTTAGATGGCCAAGCTCAGAACTTATTGGAGACAATAGGATTAATCAGAAAGTAAAGATTACAGCTGATGATCAAAAGGGTGGCCAGGTCCTGAATGAATTTGTTGGTGAGATAATTGTAGATAGAACTGCACCAAGCCAGCCCGGTATAGTGGTGAATCCTTCTGAATGGTCAAATGAAGATGTGCAGGTATCCGTTACTGAGGGGACTGATGAACTCTCTGGGATACGTCAAACAGAATATCGTTTAGGTAATGGAAGTTGGACGATATATACAACGCCATTTACTGTATCGACCGAAGGTGTAACCCAAGTACGAGCACGGTCTATTGATAAGGCGGGGAATATAAGCTCCGAGTCTACTGCAGAGGCGAAATTAGTTAAAAGCCCACCATCTACCCCTGATATTCAACTACAGTCTGGCGGATGGTCATCAGATCCAGTTGAGTTTGAAATTTCAGGGAGCATAGGTTATGGGGATATCACCTATGAATATAGCATTGATGGTGGTTCATACACGGTTGGTAGTTCTGGACTAGTTACAAAGGAAGGTACTAGTCAAATTACAGCCAGAGCAACCAACATGTTCGGACAAAAAAGTACGGAAAACAACGCATTAGTAACAATAGATCAATCAGTTCCGCAAGTGGTAGTCACACCTAATGGACGGGACTGGTCATCTGAACCAATTAAAGCACAAGTGACCGTTACGGATGAGTTGTCAGGTATCAAACCTAATAGCACATATTTTAAAGTAACCCCATCAACGGAAATACCGAATGAATGGGAAGTACTCAATGATAGTGAAATTCATATTGCTGCTGAGGGACAATGGTACATACATGTAAAGGTGACTGATAATGCAGGGAATACCGCAACTTACACCAGTTCTGCATTCAAAATCCAATACCAACCATCGCCTCCTTTGAATGTTAAACCCGTTAATGTTCAAAATAATCAGGTTACAGTGACTTGGGATCTACCGATTGGTTCTTACTATACTGATGGGTACGTCTATGAATTGATTAATAATGTAACAGGAGCCACGTTCCAAAGTCTTTACCCAAAGAATTCTATTACGGATCAGAGTGTCACGGGAGGGAACCTATACAATTACACTCTCAAAGTCAGTAATCATGTAGGTGAAGAGAAGACGACATCACTAGATGTTTTGACGAAGCCGGATGCGCCAGATAGATTAGAAATTCGAAAAATTGATGGAGATTACAGTAGAGCTGATCTTACCATATCACCTGTAAATGGTGCCGAATCATATCGCATTGTTGTTGAGGATGCTGGTCATATGGTTTCAGATGACACTGTGGTTGGAACTAGCTATACAGTAACCGGTCTACAACCAGGTAGTTTGAACAATATTAAAGTTTCCGCATTAAATGCAACCGGGGAAGGAGATTCAAACAGTATCGCTTACCTAGCATTACCTGGTGCGCCTGGCGCTTTCTCAACTGCTAGAATTGACGAGCATACGATTGAGTTAGAATGGGAGCCAGTTATTTCAGCGGAATATTATAACTTGGATCGATTTATTGACCAAATCTACAGTGGTACAGATACAACATTCTTAGACTCAGGGTTACAATCTGGGACAAGTTATACTTATCGTGTAGTTGCAGCCAACGAAACTGGTGTGGGAGAATACGCGGAGTTAGATAATTTGATGACCTTACCAACTAAACCAGGGAACCTGGCTATATCCCTAGCAACTACAAATAGCATTACCCTACAATGGGAACCTGTACAAGGCGCTGATGGATACGAAGTAGCGGTAGATGGACATAGTCAGGTTGTTAATGATACAGATCATACTTTTACAAGTTTGAGTGCCGGTACAGAATATAAGTTTACTGTTGTAGCGCAAAATCAATCGGGTAACAGCCCATCTGTAAGCATTTCGGGTTACACCGTACCAGAACAACCCGCAGGAATAACGGTCACAGATATTGAAGAGACAAGCGCTATTATTACCTGGGAACCTGTTTATGGTGCAGACAAGTACTTGGTACAGATTAACGGAACAGATTATGAAGTCTCAAGTCCAAATCTAAATTTGAATAGTTTAGAGGGAAGTCGCATTTATGATTTAACAGTTTGGGCAGGTAATATTGCTGGATACAGTGCCGCGGGATCTGCAGAGTTTCTAACTAAGCCTCATGCACCGTCAAATGTAACAGTATCGAAACTTAGTTCCAACTCTATTACGTTGGGTTGGGAAGCAGATAATACGGCTATTCACTATCGTGTAGTGAATGTAGAGTCCGGAGAAGAGATGAAAGTTCATAGCAACGATATTGCATTTGATGAACTACATCCAGGTAAGTCATATCAATTTGATTTGTGGACTGATAATACAACAGGCGAGAGTGTACCTGTACGAATAATGGTTACCACTAAAACATTACCGGTAAATCCAGATGATATTATAATTGATGTTCAACATGAAAAAGTGGAAATTGAATTTTCGCTGATTGATGAAGCTAAGGAATACGTCTTACTAGATGAGCATGGTACCGAAGTTTGGAGAGGATCAGAGGGACCTATTGTAATTTCTCCAATTATCCCTGGTAAAGAGTATGATTATGAACTTGTTGCTATAAACGATCAAGGAGCTGCATCTAACCCAAGTAAAATTGAATTTACCGGTATACCAGGTGCACCGGAGGGAGTAATAGTCTCAAGTATATTGGAGTTTAGTATTGGTTTTGATCTTTCAAATGCCAATAAAAAAGGTGCTGAGTCGATTCAGGTTTATCGCGATGGGAAAGAAATAGGAAAAGTATCAGTGACAGATAAGGAATTCGTTGATAAAAAATTGAAAGATGGTACTAATTATCACTATGAGTTTAAAGCAAGCAATTCATATGGAATCAGCAAAGATAGCAAAAAAATTGAAGCAACTACTTTACCCGTAAGAACTCAGGGCGGCGGATTTGGAAGTGGAAATGGTAGTGATCCTATAAAGGTTCCTGACTCGAATGATGCGCAAAATACCGGTGGGGAAGAGTCTGCAAACAGTAACGATACAACGAATGTTCCAGTAGGGAATAACGAAGATATCATATTCGTAGATATTGAGAAGAACTTTGCAAGAGATCAGATCATTGACTTGGCAAACCGTGGAATCTTGAAGGGGACAAGTGTTAACAAATTCGAGCCTGATCGTGCCATTACGCGGATAGAATTCGTATCAATGATCGTAAGGGCATTAGACATATCATCAGATGTCGATGAAAAACCTTTTGAATTTGATGATATTGACTTAGCGAAATGGTATGGTCCTGAATTCAAGATTGCATGGGATAATGAGGTAACGCATGGTTTTAGTAACAAGAAGTATCTCCCCAATAATCTTATAACTCGTGAACAAGCTTCCAAAATGCTTGGGAATGTAATGAACATCCGGAACGATGCTAATGTCGAGTTATTTAGTGATGGATTTAACATTGCAGATTGGGCTAAGAGTGAGGTTACAGGGCTAACGAGAATGGAACTCGTAACTGGATATCCCGATGGTACCTTTAGACCAAAATCAAACCTCACTAGAGCTGAAGGTGCAGTATTAATTTACCGTTCAATATCCAATAAGAATAAATAGAGATTTGACAGTGGTTACCTAGTCTATCTTCATCAAGTAGACAAATCATATAATGATGTTATAATGCAGCCTTGGTTCAGAATTCTACTGAACAAGGCTGTTTTCTTTTAAGGAAAACTATTGTAAATGTAAAAGCAGCAGCTTCACAGTCAATAAGTTTTCATAATGTAAATCATGATTTACATTATATTGGGCGAATGCTATACTTTGTTTAATAATTACAAGAAGAGATGCGATTAGAGGGGGATAGAAGAACATGGATAGCAAAAGAGCAATTAAAATGAAATCTTACTTTTTAGGGGCATTTCTTAGCTTAGCCCAACTCGGGCTACTTTTTATAGTGTCGTATGGATTTCTAAATATATTTAATGTTTCATTTCAGATGGATATTTCCTTAGACTGGTGGGTTATGGTTGGAATCATTGTGGTTTGTATAATACACCTCATCAGTCACATCTACATCTTCAGCAAAACATCTTAACATTGGAGGGCATCATATGATGACCAACTTGTGTGGTCCCAACGAATTCAAAAATCCTCCACTCTATATCAATCAATCTCATCTAAGAGGATACAGACTAAATTTCTCTCAACGCTATGTCTCAGACTGGATAATGATCGCGGAGCAGCTAATTGAGCTATATTATTGTTATTTATATGATTATAGTACCGGTCCGTTACCCCTGGAAGGTGAGCATAATGATTATCTAGAAAAGTATGGGTTCAAGCAGAGAGAGTTGAACATTCATCTTCTAGCAAATGAGATAGAATATTGGGGTGAAGTATGGAGGATTCTCAATGAAGAGGTCTCCATTGAAAGAACCCCCTTTCAGCTGATCAACTCTTTTGACATTCTTTTTATGATAAAAGGGCTAACTGTACTTTTAAAACGTGCAAATCAGGATACATTTTATACTCAATTTTGTACAATTGGACTCAATATCATCGATCAATTTTTCAATTCAACCCCAGATCTCAAAGCTAAATTACAACACCTCTATAATGGCCATAACAATCTAATGAGCAATAAATATCTCTATGGATACAATTTGTCTGTAACCCTGGAGTCAAAAGTCATTACATAGTAAGACACACTTCCGGTGCGGATAACCCGAATAAAATGTTCAAAATTCACTTTGCTACAATTTCTTATGATAAGTGTTCTGAAGGGGTTGATCAAATGAACAACGAGATTTATGAATTCCGCAAAAAGTTGACCATCGCTTATCATTATCTGGTCTTGGACATGTATATAAAAAAGACAGCCCTTCAGAAGAATCACTCCACCGTTAAATTGCAAAAGGCTCATCAATTAAAAGAGTTACTCGAGTCTGCTCTTACATAGTTATGAGGTGAGATAGTTGATAGGACCAGCAATTGGATATATTGTGATTGGATCAGCTCTGTATCGCTTCAGAAAGAGACTGAAAATGGTTCCACATGCAGAGAGTGAATGGATCGGCTTCGCTTTTTATTGGGGAGGATGGTTTGCCTTACTGTGGAGTATTCTTTCCTGGGTATTCGAGTTTGCAGCACCCTTAAGTTTTGCTATCTTTTGGTGTAGTTTCCGAGGTCTAAAAGTTGCAAAACACCTGAGAGAATCATCTTAAATCTTTTTAATGTGCGACTTAATTGAGTTACATAATTGTGTAACACAAACGATTTCCTATTCTTTTATAAAAAATTACGAACGGAGTGTGCGTAGAATGAATATCCAGGATCTTTTTCTAAATCAATGTCGGAAAGGGAAGGCTGAAGTTACACTGTTCTTAACAATCGGAGTACCGATGAAAGGGAAAATTGTTCATTTTGATCAACATTCTCTAACCATTGAATTGGAAAAACAAAATCAACAAGCTCTCATCTACAAGCATGCTATTTTATCAATTCAACCCAAAGTCCCTTTAGCAATTACTTCTTCGCAGAAATTGGGCATGGACTTGAAGCAGAATGAAATGTTATCACACTGTGTAACGAAGAAAATACATGTAGAACTATACTTGATGAATGGAAAAAAGTTTGAAGGAGCTATCTCCCACTTTGATACATATACAGTTATTCTTAATTTAGTAGATCGTAAACAAATTCTCATATTTAAACATGGAATATCTACAATAATTCCAAAGGAGAAAATTCATCTATCACCGGCCAAACCAAAGTTGAACTAATCTGAAACAAATAAAACTCTAAGGTTTACAAATTCTTCTCTCTTCAGTATTATAAATATATAATTATTCGCTCGTTGCTTTTCTCATCATTCAAAATCTGTGTGTGGACATGTATAATCATGAAGACATGAAGATGATTTTGTACAGGACTCATGAGTAAGTAATAAACTTGCCATGTGGAATTTGAGGGAAGTGGTTGTTATCTTGCAGCAGTGGGATGAAACAACTTATGAGATTTTTGAGAGGAAAGCTTCCAAGCTCAGTTTGTCCAGTGAGCTGTTTTCCAAGAGAATATTCTTATTCAAACTGTACACTCATTTCAAAAACATATACTCTTCCTGAATTGGAACTCCAAAAGAACGTATCTTAATTGATACGTTCTTTTTTTATATAGAATTTATCCGTTTTCATTCAGTTAACTTCATACTGAGTTGTGTTCCCAAAAATACGATCTAAGATATACATACAAGTAGTCAGTATCGAAAAAAAACCTAATCCAGGAGGATAATTATGAAAAAAGTATATGCTATCACATTGTTTCTGTTCTTCTCTATTTTATTATTGACGGGCTGCATGAGTTCGAAAATTGAGTCTGAGATTGAATACTCGAATTTACAGCTCGGAGTCATCTCGGATATTCAGAAGGACATGCGGGAGAATAATCTTACTGAGCTGCCGGTTGAATTAACCGAAATGAAAAGCGAAATACAAGCTGATCTCCTACTTACAGCTAAAACAGATAATGTTCAATTACCTGCAGATCTGATTAAAGAGATTGATAAAATCTCGAATCTGAAATTGATATTGGAAACACAACGGCTTGAAAGATTAGCCAGTCAATCTCACGGTGCATCTGTTTATGCATTAGATAAACTCAATAATGAAATTGAATCCAGTTATAAACATATCTACTTAGAAAAAATCGAGAGAGAGTTTTTAACAATCGCTGAGCTAGAATCGAAGGTACCTGCAGCACAAGAGAAAGACTTTGGTAACCTGGCTGAAAAGAAATTGCAATTAGCGCGTACTGAACAGAATTTAGAAATATGGGCACAATCGCAACGTCAAGATGGATTAGATCCAGCGCCCACCTTACAAAACGCTTATGTAGCTCTCACGACGGCAGCAGCACAGCTAGATGATGCTGAAGTTAAAGTAAACGATGCCGGAAGAGCGATCAATCAATTTGTAATACTCGCAAGTGAGATTTTAGAGGAGACGAAATAGTCTCATAACTCTTAATTCTATAGATTTATCAAAAGGGGCAGAGGTGCACTACACCTACTGCCCTTTTACTATTTTATGAAGGAGCATAATTAAAATGAATATTATCAATACGCCATTATCCAAGGAAGATGTAATTTCTAGTGCAAATACAAACGGTGAGTTAGTCGTGATCGTGTCAGTAACCTTACCTGATATTATCGCTAGAGATGAATCAAATTTAAAAACATTTCTAGCCAAAAAGGTGACTACCGCTCGTAATTTTGGTGTGGATGCATACAAAGTTGCAGGTATCATAGGGAATCATATTTTAATACAAGTCTCTGGCAACGTTAATTCAATCCCAGATTCATTCAACCAATTGCATTTGTTTGAACTGGAGACGCTATTCAGAAGTCCAGGACGCCACGATGAACTGCTTCCTGTGAAGTGGCGGGACGGACTATTGTCTATCTTAAATGAAGCCATGCTGGAGGGTTCTAGTTGTTTAGGGAAATCAGAAGATCAACGCACCTCTAAACAAGTGAAATTCATAGAAAAATATTGTACAGAAAGCAATATAGATTATGACATCCAAACTATTGATGGAGAAATTTATCTGGTATTCGATGGCAGAAATCCCTTAACTACATTTCATGTAGATTCATTCCTAAGTGAATTCGAACAATACGTTGATACAGAGTTTGCACTAGGAGACCAAAAGTACGTGGTGAAGAGCTTAACATCGATGAATAAACTCCCCGCGGTTGTGCTTCAACCGATTGGTGGTGGGCAAATTGTGCTTTATACCCTAGACGAATTTCTTAAACAGCTTAGGCTCAATGATACTGATGGAGGCGATACGATATGAACAATCTTTCTGGAACAACAGAAATGTGTAGAGATTTCGCTACTAAAGCTAAAGTTAAAATTGATATCGTTACTGTGGTCCAGGATTATCTTATATTGAGACAGAGTGGCCATATCTATAATAGTCTGTGTCCTTTTCATGTACCTACAAGTGCAACATTCCAGGTAGATCAGCGGAATCAAAGTTTCCAATGTGTGGAATGTGGAGCAGCCGGTGACTATTATGATTTCTTATTAAATATCCAACAACTCAATAATCCGGATTATTCCTGTGTGGATGCAATCAAAGAGATCCAGACGGTGTACATTGGCCATAACTATAGTCACTTACTGCGTAAAACCTCAGATAGATACCATGAGGTAGAAGAGATCTATTCAGCTCACCAGTTTCTCGCTGATTTATATCACAATTTTCTATTTAGCGAGGATGGAAGACATGCAAGGAAGTATCTTGCAAATAGAAGTATCAGTCTTGAAGCTATAAAAGAATTTAACATCGGTTTTGCTCCTGATATCCCAGGGTTTGCATCTCAGCAACTTGAGGCAGCTGGATATAACATGGAGCTTATGGTTGAAGGAGGATTAGTTGGACGCAATGATCAAACGGGAAATTATTATGATTATTTTCGTTCGAGAGTAATGTTCCCTATCCATAACATAAATCAAAGGGTTGTCGCATTTGGTGGAAGGGCTCTTTCCGATCGTGCTAAACCCAAGTACCTAAATAGTAAAGAAACGCCAATTTTTATTAAAGGTGAACACCTATATAACTTAAGTAGAGCGGCTGGCCAGATTAACAAAGATAATCAGAAATTTTACATCTTTGAAGGTTATCTTGATGTGATCGCTGCATGGCAGGGAGGCTGCTTAACAGGTGTGGCTCCTTTAGGGACATCGCTAACGGGCTCTCAGTCGCGATTATTAACAGAGTACTCGAACCAAACCAGTATTTGTTACGACGGTGACGAAGCGGGGCAGAAGGCCACATTGAAGGCTATCCGAACTCTTCAGAGTTATGGGTTTGGTGTCAGTGTAACGGTTATGCCCGATGGACTTGATCCGGATGAGTTCATTAAGAAATTCGGTGCTGAAGTTTTTCAAACGCACCTTCAAGAATATGAGATGAGTCTCACCGAATATTATTGTTTTCAGAATCGCATCTATTTTAGGCCTGACGAGCCAAGTACTTTCAAGATGATGTTAGATAAAATTATGAAAGCTGTAACGTTAACTCCGAATCTTCCTAGTGAAACAGATGAATCATTTTTGGAGGATCAATTCAACATATCTTTAAAGCAGTGCACGAGGAACTATTATATTCCAATTAAATAATTGTGTTTCATTACAAAGCTAGAAGGTCTTACCTTTAGGGTGCCTTTTAGCTTTTTTTATTCCACTAAAATCTTAGCTAAGTTGTGATTTTCAAAAACAGATATATGATGCATGTGCAAACAGACTATAAGGAGTGACAAAACAATGCAATTAATTAGAGAAGACTGGAAGCTGTTTAGAAACATCGATACACTGTGTCAGAAAGCAGGAGTTCACAGAGAGTTTATACCAAAGTTAGTAGTGAAAGAACTGGTGGATAATGCTCTTGATGCCACCGGTGATTGTGAACTCGAATTGGTAGATAACCACAGCTTTAGAGTTACCGATAATGGATCAGGTATTGATCCGGACTGGCTGGAGGATTACTTCTCAATTAATCGTCCAATGATCTCATCTAAACTTCTACGCTTACCAACGCGGGGAGCTTTAGGAAATGGACTACGTGTAGTAACTGGAGCCGTAATTTCTACAAATGGGTACCTCACTGTCACTACTCGAGGTCAAACATTTAAAATTATTCCTCAAGATGATGGAACAAGCATTAAACAATTCCTAGGATACAACAACGATTATAAAGGTACTTCTATACTTGTAACTCTGGGGCTCTCGATAACCAAAAGTACATTGTCTTGGGGAAAGATGGCTATTCAATTTTCCAAGAATAGCGAAGTTTTCGAAGGGAAGTCATCTCCTTACTGGTATACTTCTGAAGCATTTTTTGAATTGGTGAATGCGGCAAACATGCCAATCAATGAATTTGTAAGTTTATTTGTGGCGGGACCGATTAAGGCGAAGAAGTTGATTACTGATCTCACTAATGAACTTGAATTTTCTATGTTAGGTACAGCGGATCTGTCGTTTGAAGAGTCAGATCAACTGCTTACCTTCTTGAGAAGTAAAATAAGAAAGACGTTACCTAGAAACTTGGGTGCTGTAAACAAAAATTTTGTGAATACAATGTCTCATAAGACGAATGGTTCATTTAATTTAGAAACTGTTCGTGGAGAACACGATGCTGAAATTCCGATAGTTATTGAAGCTTGGGTTAAATATGACACTGATCAGGATGATGAGAGTCAAAAACATTCAAGTATCAGTGTGCTCGTAAATAAATCTCCTGTCACTGCTGATATGAGAACTTCAACTAAACAAGCAAGCACCACAATATGGGGTGGTGGATTATACATTGACCTTAGATCAAGACCAACGGATTTTTCCGTAAGTATAATAACCCCCTATCAACCGATAAAGTCGGATGGAAAAGAGCCAGATTTTCGTCCAATGCATAATGAAATAGAGTATGCGTTGAAAAAAGCAACAGCAAAAGTGAAGAAATTCAACCAAAATATGTCGTCCGGAGGACGTAATGAGCGTGAAATCATTATTCAGAATTTACCGAATGCTATTGATAAAACAAGCGGTGACGGTGAATTCATATTTAGCCAAAGACAGTTATATTACGCGATACGTCCTTTCGTAATGGAAGCCTTTGGTGGTAAACAATTGAATTATAATTATTTCTGTCAGGTTATTACTGATTATGAGGCGGATTATGGAGAGATAGAAGGAATGTATAGAGATCCACGCGGAACGTTGTATCATCCTCATACAGGTGAAGAGATTCCACTAGGCACTATTGCTGTTCAGAAATACAACAGGCCTACGTGGACGTTCAATAAGATCATCTTTATCGAAAAGGAAGGATACTTTGCTAGCCTGCGGGACGTTGGATTTCCGGAGAAATATGATTGTGCCCTATTGTCCTCTAAGGGGTATGCTTCGAGAGCAGTAAAAGATTTATTCGACCTTCTTGGTGAAACGGATGAAGAAATTCAATTCTTTTGTGTTCATGATGCTGATGCAGCAGGAACCAAGATATTTGAAACGCTTCAGGAAGCGACAAGCGCAAGACCTGGGCGAAGAGTCCGAGTTATTAATTTGGGCTTAGAACCCGAAGAGGCGCTGGAATTAGATCTACAGGTTGAAACTTTTGAAAGTAAGAGAAGCAGACCTGTTGCTGACTATGTTTCTTATGAGTGGGAGAGATGGCTGCAAACTCATCGTGTAGAATTGAATGCAATGACGACTCCAGAATTTATACAGTGGCTCGAAGATAAGATGGAGGATCATGGTGTGGGCAAAGTTATTCCTGGAGTGACGATTCTTTCTAGCGAAATGGAAAGTAATGCAGAAACTCTCGTTCGAGCACAAGTGGCTAAGAAGATACTTCAACAGAACCTTTATGAAGAACAAGTATCTTTGGAGCTAGATAGAATCAAAGGTGATTTAGAATTGGCTAAATTGCATGTTAGAGACACCGTCAAAGAAAAACTTGATAATAATCCCCATTCCCTGTGGAGTCTTCCAGTGAGAGAAATAGTACAAGACATTATAAACAATCAGGAATAATTACAATACACCTCAAAACTCTCTTCAACAGCAGTTTGGGGTGTTCTTCTGAAGTGTTGAGTCTTCATTAGTGAAAGAGTAGTTTCATAATAAGAAGGAGTGTTACTTATGGAGAAGGTACAGGTTTATGCTAGAAAGTCTTCGAATATGTACGGCCTTACTGATAAACAATTGGAGGAAGCATTTACGCTATATGATTTGTTAGTAAAGTCGAAAATTACATCTAAGATTCAAGAGGAATACCCCATGTTAGACTTTGATGAAGATGATTCATTATTAGAGTTGATTCATAGAGTCATTGATCTTGCTACTGTTGAGGGTGCTGATATGGTTTCTGATCATAGAGTTATTAATAATTATCGTGAATATCTAAAAGAACAAGGCCAAACGACGTATTCAGTTACAGATCATGAATTTGTTGAAGGTAAGGGTGTGTGTGGAGCATTATTTCCGGATGGCAAATTTGTTAAATGTGGAAATGCAGAACATTATATCATTATGGAAAATGTAGACTTTGAAATACAAAAAAAATGTGTTTACTTTTCAAGTTTACACGACGGGAAAGATGGGGTAGTAACATTTTCTCCATTTGGTGACAAACTTCTTACAGATGATCAATCTAAATGGATTTCTACAAATATAATATATATGGATTCTAACCAAATAAGCATGTTGGAAGGATATCTTAGTTAACTAATTTACCGATGTATCAATTATAGAGCAATGTTTTTTTTATGATTCAATAGTGTTTAATTCCGACGCTAAACCCTCCAAATGTGGAGGGTTTTTTTGTTTCTACCAAATGTAATTTCATGCTTACAAAAATATACCCAAAGGGGTACCATAATGTACCCGATAAGGTACTTACAGATTCTGCGGTCAATTAGTATGATTATACATGTGAACGGCACCGAACGGATACGCCGAAATACATCGAAAAGTGGAGGGATTTAATTGCGTAAGAAAATGAAGTATTGGATGAAAAATGAAGCATCTGCATCACAAACAACAGAAACAGGTATGCTGATGTTGGGCGGTATCGCCATTGCAGTCGGATTGGGTTGGTTGGTTTCTCAGTACATGCGT
>NZ_OBQM01000009.1:0-320795 GCF_900221055.1 Paenibacillus sp. RU5M
AGAGAAGCAAGCTTCTCTTCAAGTCCGCTCGACTTGCATGTATTAGGCATGCCGCCAGCGTTCGTCCTGAGCCAGGATCAAACTCTCCAATAAAGTATTGAAAAGAGCGATAAGCTCATTTTGAAACTGACGAGATTAAAATCTCATTGTTTTGCTTTGAAATCATACAGTCCGAAGACTTGTACCGATTTCTCAGCGTCGATCTTGCAAGCAAGATCGTTACTCACTCGTTGTTCAGTTTTCAAAGATCAAACTCGTTTGTGTTACTCTTTTCGTTGTCAACGCTGTGTTTCAGCGGCGACTTAAATAATATATCATACTGACGAAACCAATGCAATAGTTTTTTCAAAAAAACATTTAATAGATTCTAAGTCCCCAATGCCCCCAATAAAACTATAGCGAATATGAGGCTCTATTTCCCTAACAATCCCGTCCACATTCATGGATTTTCTTGATAACTGCTAAAGAATTCTACAAGCGTGACACTTCCATACTATAGTAGGATTACCATGCTCTCCATACAAACTCAAAAGGCCGACTCTTCTCAGAGTCGGCCTTTTGAAGATTAACGGTTTTCCGTTTACTTTACAGTGTTATTGCTGTATCCAGGGATTTCTACGCTTTTTATTGTTAGAACTACGTTTAGTGGTTATCCCTGTGCGCTCTCTTGCTTGTTTCCCGGATACAGATACTTTAGATTTAGATTTAGCAGCAGGTTTGGCTGTTCTGCGTTTCGCAGTTCCTGTTTTGGCTGCTTGTTTGGGCTTCGCATCCAGATTGAACTCAGTCTCACTCTCTGTAGAAGACTGGCTTAAGTTAGCCTCGTCACGTCCACCCTTTTTGCCTTCCCCCTTACCTTGTGGAGGATACAGTTCACCAAATGCACCTAATGGAGACGGCGGCACCATGTTCTGAGTAGGGTATGGATTTTGATAGGCATACTCCAATGGCTGATTCGGCATCATGGATGTGGTCATTTCGGGTTGCATCCCATAAGGATTGTATGTGCCCCACGCTGGGTTCTGGTAGTTATGTGAGGGATGTGCGTATTGATGGTTAGGCATATGATGGTTGCCACATCCGCATGGCGGGTACGGAAGCATAGAGTAAGGAGAAATATGAGGCGGTTGGTGGTTCATATGCTCATTGGCCGCAAATGGAGGGTATGGGCTGTTCACTTGACCTGATGGAGCGATCGGATACGAGTTGTTCTGCATCTCAGCAGATACGTTTGGCATAACGTTGTTATGATTATACTCCGCGCCGCTCCAAGGCGTGTTGGATGTATTACCTATGGAGTAAGGACTCACTTCAGGTATACCTGGGAATGTAGCATTTTCGTTCGCCCCAGCCGTATACATGTTTTGTGGAGCAGTGTATACCTCTTGTGCAGGTACAGGAACTTGGGCATAGGGATGCTCGGCAGGAGCATGCAGCATTTTACTGCCGCAACCACATGGAGCTTTGGTCGCAGGAGCTACTTCTGTAGGCCATTTCGTGTTGTTAGGTATTACAGGTAAAGGCAGGACTTCAGGTGAGATATTAGGCATCGTATACGTCGGCGCTTCAGTTATCGGTTTTAATTGCACTTCAGATTTGGTATTTTCTTTCTTCTGAGCTTCCTTCTGCGGTTTCTCTTCAGGAATTTCAGGTAACTGTGGTAACACTTCCACTTCTGGCTTGATATTAGGTACGACCGGATTTGCAGGTACAGGAGCCGGAACCGCATTGGAGACTTCCGGTAAAGGAGCTGGTTCAGGTACTGGGACTACTGGTACGACTGGAGGCGTTTCTTCTTTAACTCCCGTGTATTCCTTCCCTTCAGGAGACAGCTTCTCATGAGCAACATTGGATGAGGCACCATTCTCTGAAGCCGCATTCCCCGGTGCATTCGCTGATGGAATGTACACGGTCTCCCCTACAAGAAGAGCATTAGGATTTTTCAATTGCGGGTTCGCATTGATCATATCTTTCAACGGAACTCCCCAAGCCTGTGACAACTTCCACAACGAATCTCCTTGCTGGACTTTATGACTGTGCAACACGCCTTCTGGCTTTGGTGTTACAGGCTCCGCAGGGATTTTGACCTTCATGCCGATCTCCAACTTGTCAGGATTTGAAATTTGCGGATTGGCTGCGATAATTTTGTCCAACGCTACATTATATTTTTGGGACAGCAGATATAATGTGTCGCCTTTTTTCACCATGTGTATTTTCACTTGGAACTAACCTCCTAGACGTGATACTTGGGCAGTGCATTCGCCCATACCGTTACTACATCCTATGCAGAAATTGGGCCAATGACATCAACTAAGCAAAAAAAATCCTTCCCGCCCCAAAAACCGCATACTCCAGGTATGCTGATTTTCTGAGACAAGAAGGATTTCCTGCTTCCCTATTTAGTTCGTTCCTTTTATTCTTCCCAAACTTTGTAACCGTCTTTGTCGACAATTTGACGGAACGCTTCCAGCAATCTCAAGGTTACAGGACCTGCAACACCCGTTCCAATCGTTCTGCCGTCCACCTCATATGCAGCAATAACTTCTGCGGCTGTTCCCGTGAAGAAGACTTCGTCGGCAATGTACACATCATGTAGTGTAAATGGCACTTCTTTTAATTCAAGATCCAGCTCACCGCACAGATCGATAATGGCCTGACGTGTAATTCCCTCTAATGCACCAAGATAACAAGGTGGCGTATAAACTACACCATTTTTGATGATGAAGATGTTATCACTCGAACCCTCAGTAACGTAACCTTGGGAATTAAGCATAATCGCTTCACCGGCACCTGAATAGTTAGACTGAATTTTAACAAGAATGTTGTTCAGATAGTTCAATGATTTAATTTTTGGATTAAGTGCATCAGGAATGTTGCGGCGCTGCGATACAGACACGGCTTTCAACCCAGTAAGATACGCTTCCTCCGGATAGATCGCGAGTTGCTCAACAATGATAATAACGGACGCTTTAGGGCAGCGCAGCGGATCAAGACCCAAGTTACCAGGTCCACGTGAAACGATCAGACGAATATAACCGTTACGCATATCATTGCGACGTACCGTTTCAGCCATCACTTCCAGCATCTCATCATAAGACAACGGAATGTTCAGACTGATGGATTTAGCTGAATCGTACAAACGATCCAAATGCGCTTTGCATCTGAAAATGTTACCGTTATAAATACGAATACCTTCGAAAATACCGTCTCCATACAAAAATCCGTGATCATATACCGAAACGGTTGCATTCTCCTTGGTCACATATCGACCATCCAAGTAAATCCATTGTTCTGACACCGATGACTGCACCTCCATAAAATTTCCATCCCCTGATTCCGAAACTACATTTATCTCGCTCATTGGACAACAAATGACAAGCTGTTCTTGCACACATTACCCAGTCTTATGACAACCTTCACCAATGTACGTCCTGATTCAGGTCGTTTTTAACGAAGGATATGTATAACACGGATAGCTGCCAAGAACACGTACCTGACAATTCAAAGCCTCAATCTCAGCCATGGCTGCGGTAAGCAATACCGAATCTGCACTTTCTTCAACATCAATGTAAAAATAATAACTCCCCAACCTCTTCTTCGTTGGACGAGATTCCAATCGGGTCAAGTTCAGCTTCCGCCAGGCAAAAGCCGAAAGCACCTGATGCAATGCACCCGGTGCATCTTCAGGCAATGTAACCAGCAAACTGGTTTTCACATGATCAGGCTCTCGTGGTATCTGAACAGGCTCATGGCCTATCAACACAAAACGAGTATAGTTGTTGTCATGATCGGTAACCCGTTCAGCCATAATGTCCAAACCATGCTTCTGTGCAGCCAGCCTTGTACCAATCGCGACCCAGCCTTTGCCAGGATTTTTTTTAACAATCTCCACAGCTTCCGCTGTACTGTTAACACCCTCAAGATCTGCTCCAGGTGAATGCAGGCGAATAAAATTCTGGCACTGTGGAATCGCTACAGGATGGGACATGATCTTCGTAATTTTCCCGAAATCATATTCACCACTCTCTGTCCTGAACTCAGAGCCATGCCCAATGACATTTTGGATGGATGGATAAACCCATTCTGCTTGCATCGGAATATCCACTTCGTTAACCAGCCAGTCCATATGCAAACTAACGGAGCCTTCAATCGTATTCTCAATAGGTATGACACTATACTGGGACTTTCCACTATCCGTAGCCCGGAAAACATCAGAAATCAGTTTGGAATGAAGCAATTCCAAAGGCTCCCCATTAAACAGAAAATCTACTGCTTCATGAGAAACTGAACCTTCAGGTAATACTGCAATTCGTTTCATGCGTTAACTTCCCCTTTAACTCTGTCCATAAAAGGACTTTCATCTTGATCAGGCAGTACGGTAACACCGTCCAGATCCGGATCCAACCACAATGCAGATGCAGTGATACCTTCACGGCTCATTGTGTCTATCAAATATTGCTCCAATTCAAGCTTACGAGTATCATGACGATCTACCAACGTCAAAACGGTAGGTCCGGCTCCACTCAATGCAGCCCCCAGGGCTCCATGACTGACCGCATGTTCCAGGATTTCAGCCATACCGGGTACCAAAGATGCCCTGTAGGGTTGATGAATGCGGTCAGACATCGCCTTTTGAATCATGTCCAATCTCCCACTTGCCAAAGCTGCAACGAGTAAGGATGATCTGCTTATGTTGTGAATGACATCAGACTTGTCAAACTGCTGTGGAATTACATTTCTTGCTTTCGAAGTGGACAACTCGAAGTCCGGTACGATGACCAACGTCTGCAAATCCTGATGCGGCTCAATGCGAATATGGTCTACCCGACTGCCATCCCATGCTGCTGTAATGATACCTCCATATAGTGAAGCTCCTACATTATCCGGATGTTTCTCCAGCGACGTAGCCATGTCCAGAAGCTTGGCATCAGATAACGGAGTGCCAATTAAAGCATTAGCAGCAGCCAATGCACCCACGATAGCTGATGCACTGCTTCCCAGTCCTCGAGTAAGCGGAATATCGGAATACATGGAAATTTCCAACTCTGGAACGGAGATTCCAGCTTCGTTGAACACCATCTGTGCAACTTCATATATCAAATTGGATTTATCTGTTGGCAGACCCGTCAGATGATCTCCATGTAAATGGAATGTTGTCTGCTCAGCCGGTTTCATCTCAAGCCATGCATACAGAGACAATGCCATGCCCAGGGTATCAAACCCTGGACCCAGATTGGCTGTACTTGCAGGTACCTTAACGATTACCCTTTGCTGCAAACTCATACGGATTGTTGCTCCAATTGTGCAATTGCCGCCATAACCGCTTCTTCGGAATCTTCCACAACAAGCGGCTCAGTCGCTACCGTTTTGATTGCAATATTAGGATCTTTTAGACCATGTCCTGTCAGTACACAAACCACAGTTTCTCCGCCTTTAAAGTACCCTTCACTCTTCAGTTTGTATACACCAGCAACGGAAGCAGCGGATGCAGGTTCAGCAAAAATCCCTTCACGCGCGGCGATCGTACGATACGCTGTCAGAATTTCTTCGTCAGTTACATAATTAATCAGTCCGCCAGACTCTTCAGCTGCAGCTACAGCGGTTTTCCAACTTGCTGGATTACCAATTCGAATAGCTGTTGCTACGGTTTCAGGCTCAAGAATCGGTTCACCTTTGACAATCGCCATCGCGCCTTCCGCTTCAAAACCGACCATACGTGGCAGGGAATTCGATTTGCCTGCTTCTTTATACTCCTTGAATCCTTTCCAGTAAGCCGAGATGTTCCCTGCGTTACCCACCGGGATTGCGAGTACATCAGGTGCTTGACCAAGCTGTTCAATCACTTCAAATGCAGCCGTTTTCTGTCCTTCAATTCGGAACGGATTCACGGAGTTCACGAGCGTAATTGGATGTTTGGCTGTAATCTCACGCACAATTTCCAATGCACGGTCAAAGTTGCCATTAATCGCAATTACCTTGGCTCCATAGATCATAGCTTGGGCCAGTTTACCCAGCGCAATGTTGTTATTCGGGATCAATACGATACAATTCAGACCAGCACGAGCCGCATACGCTGCTGCTGCCGCTGAAGTGTTACCTGTCGATGCACACATGATTGTGCGGCTGCCTTCTTCCATCGCTTTAGCAACAGCCATAACCATTCCGCGGTCTTTAAATGAACCAGTCGGATTCAGACCTTCATATTTGAAATATAAATTCAATCCGAGTTCCTCGGACAGATTCTCCGCATGAACCAGGGGTGTGTTTCCTTCATGAAGCGTAAGCAGGGGCGTGTTTTCATTAACCGGAAGGTGCTCTCTATACGTTTGCAGTAATCCTTGATATCTCATTGTGGGTAAACTCCTTTGTCGTTAATAATCCGAATATGATTGCATACATCTATATGGTTAAACGTGTACCTTAAACTGGATTTAGATCTGAAAATTCAAACCGGATTGGGGACGAATTATCCTTCTACCCGGTACACACTCTTAATGCGACGAATGACGGCAAGGGATTCAAAGTGTTTCAATACTTTATCCATGCTTGCCTTGCTAGCGTTATGCGTAACAATGATGATCTCAGCATCCGGGTTATGCTCGTTCGGCTGTTGCACGACTGAAGCCAGGCTGACTTCGTATTCAGCGAAGATTTGTGTAATCTGCGCCAGTACCCCTGCCTTGTCATCTACATGCAGCAAAATAAAGTTTTTCGACATAATGTGCTCGTCACTTTGCAGGCGCTTCTGTTTATAAGGCACAATGGCTTTAAGACCATTCACACCCAGCTTCAGGTTTTTGATCACAGCCACGATATCCGCTACTACAGAAGTTGCCGTCGGAAGCTCACCTGCACCCGCACCGTAGAACATCGTCTCACCTACAGCTTCGCCATGTACATACACAGCGTTGAACACCCCATTGACGGATGCAATCGGATGATTCTGTCTTACCATCGTTGGCTGAACACTAATGGTGATCTCATCATCCCGACGATCTGCGATACCTAGTAGCTTCATCTCATAGCCAAGTCTTTTGGCATACGTAATATCTTCACGGGTCACGGATGTAATCCCCTTAACGGTTACGTCTTTCAGTTCCACATTGGTACGGAAGCCCAAAGTGCCCAGAATCGCCATTTTGCGAGCTGCATCGAGTCCTTCGACATCCGAAGTTGGATCGGTTTCTGCGTATCCGAGTGCTTGAGCCTCGGCCAGAACCTCTTCATATGAGGCGCCTTCCTGGCTCATTTTGGTCAAAATAAAGTTCGTTGTTCCGTTCACAATCCCCATAATGCGGGTAATCCGGTCGGATGAGAAACCTTCAATCAGCGTTCTGATGATCGGAATGCCCCCAGCCACACTCGCTTCGTAGAATACATCACATTGCTTTTCCTGTGCCTTAGCCAAAATCTCGGAACCGTGCAGAGCCATTAAATCCTTGTTCGCGGTTACGATATGCTTACCCCGCTCCAGTGCTTCAAGAATGTACTCTTTGGTCTGATCAATGCCACCCATAACTTCCACGATAACATCAATATCCGGGTGACGAATGACTTCCCAAGGATCTTCAGTGAGCTTCGCACGGTCTACAGCAATGACACGATCTTTTTCCGTATTCTTCACTGCAATCTTCTCTATAACGATCGGTGATCCAACCTGACTGCTCAGATCCTCCTGATTTCCTTCCACGATGCGAACGACCCCAGTCCCCACCGTACCCAGACCCAACAATCCCACTTTTACCGGTTTCACTAACGATCTACCCCCAATGTCTTTTCTCCTTCACCCCTGTACGATTTAACCATACATACAACTTATTCCTAAACGTTTTATGATAACGTCTAATTAACCTTGGCCTACAATGCGCGTGCGTCGAACCCCGGGCATATCCTGCATCCGATCGAGCATTTCTCCGATTTCCCCATGGAGGTGTGATGTCTCCACTGAAATGACAACATTGGCTCTCCCCTGGAGCGGAATACTTTGATTAATGGTTAGCACGTTGGCTCCATAACCAGCTACATGTCCGAGAACACGAGACAATATTCCTGACTGATGCTCCAAATCAATGGAGATCGTTACAATTCGCTCCCGTTCAAGCTGATTGATCAAATGGATGCCATCCTTGTATTTATAAAAAGCACTTCGGCTTAATCCAACCTGTTCAACCGCCTCATGAACTGTTTTGACATCCCCGGAAGCTAGCAGTTCTTTTACCTGCATGGTCTTCACCACAGCCTCTGGCAAAATGTCTTCCCGTACTAAGTAATAGCGTTCATTCACAGAACGTCCTCTCCTCAAAGACTCATGTATTCATATAGTGGACATTATATAGGATCTATCTCAAAAGGGCAATACCTCACATGTCTATTTTTGAAAAACTATTCCTAACAGTATACAAGTTTATCCCACGTGCAGGTAAGGAAAAATAAAAAAACGCAGAGCAGCGGGTAATCTCCCACTACTCTGCGTATATGTTTTAATCCTTTATATTCGTAAGGGTTGCACTTCTATCTTAATAGTAGCTGCTACCTTCCACAAATTCGAATTCAAACTCGCCAATGCGCACAATGGTGCCTTCTTCAGCTCCGCGTTTACGCAGTTCCGCATCCACACCCATATAGCGCAATGTACGCGCCAGTTTGAGAATCGCTTCATGCGAATTCAGCTGCATCCGTTTCATCATACGTTCAATCTTGGCACTTTCGACTACGAAGATTTCATTCTCCCGTACAATACGGAAACCATCGTCCTCTTTTTTGTCTAAGCTGTACACTTTGCGTTCGGATAAGTCAGCAACTTCTTCAACCACTGGCTCGTCCGGAATTTGATCCAGCAGATCAGCCGCACGATACAGGAGCTCTTGAATCCCTTTCCGTGTCAGGGACGAAATAGGCATAACTTCAATATCCGGTTGAACTTCACGAACCTTCTGCAAAAACTCTTCGAGATTAGCTTCGGAATCCGGCATGTCCATTTTATTGGCTGCTACAACTTGTGGTCTCTCAGCGAGGATAGGATTGTACAATTTGAGTTCCTCGTTGATTTTCTGCCAGTCTTCGAACGGATCACGTCCTTCTGAACCAGACATATCAACGACATGAACGATAATGCGTGTACGTTCTACGTGACGCAAGAACTCATGTCCAAGCCCAATACCTTCGTGAGCACCTTCAATCAGGCCCGGCAAGTCGGCCATAACAAAGCTACGGCCTTCACCTACACCAACAACACCCAGGTTAGGTGTAATGGTTGTAAAATGATATGCTCCAATCTTTGGCTTGGCTGCCGAAACAACAGACAACAGTGTAGATTTCCCGACACTTGGGAAACCAACCAAACCGACATCTGCCATGACCTTAAGCTCAAGTACGATGTAACGTTCTTGACCTTCTTCGCCATTTTCGGCCAGTTCTGGCGCTGGATTGTTAGGCGTGGCAAAACGAATGTTTCCCCGTCCGCCTCGTCCGCCACGAGCAACAACAACCTGTTGACCATGACGTGTCAAATCAGCCAGTACTTCTCCACTGTCTTCATCCAAAATCACGGTTCCAGGTGGAATACGTACAATCATGTTCTCAGCGTTCGCGCCATGCTGACTTTTATTACGTCCCTTCTCACCACGAGGGGCCTTGAAGTGACGCTGGTAACGGAAATCCATCAACGTACGCAGACCTTCATCCACACGGAAAATGATGTCAGCTCCTCTGCCTCCATCACCTCCGGCAGGTCCGCCGTTCGGTACATACTTCTCACGACGAAACGAAATAATTCCGTCCCCTCCGTCTCCGGCTTTCACATAAATCTTCGCTTTATCTACAAACATTGGTTAACCCCTTCTTCCTATATTCCGCAAGGCATTCTGAATTGTATAAACGTATCCTCAGACGGAAGCTGCTCCGTTCTGACTTTTTTTCCTTTGAGTACGGCATTGAGCTGCCGCAATGTTTCCGGATCGGGTGTTTGATCCCCATCCAGCCGGACAACCACATCTCCGTGATCCTGTCCGAAGTTCAAGGTCAGTTTGCGAACCTCTCCCCAAGACGACCGGCCGCCGCCATATTGATAGGCTCGAATCGCATCGGCAATCGCCCCCGTAAGCGACTCGCCATCCTCGGGAGAGACCAGAGCACTAAGCTGCAACTCTTCCTCTACGACCACATGCAATTCCAGAGCGACTCCACTGGTCCGGAAAGATTGAAGATAAAATACGAGTGAAGGAATACCCAATCTGGAGATTCGGCTTTCTTCGTTAACCCGCTCTACTATTCTTTCCACACATTGCACTGATTTATCAAGTTTGCCCAGTCTAAGATATCCATACAATACCTGAAGATCGTTCATCCAATCATGCCTATGATGATTTAATGATGCAATTGCTGTCTTTTCCATAGATTGTATGATGGTTCTGCGTTCCGCCTCTGCTTGTCTCTTCATCACATTCACAGAAACAAAAAGCACCGCGACGGACCACAATGCGTATACAGCTATTGAAATAATCACTGGATACAGCATAACGAAAACCAAAGGAATCAGAAGTGAACATGCCGCAATCCAGGGCACTCTTTTCCAAGATTTCATGGCTTCTCCCCGTTCTACAAAACTCGGTTGGTTTAAACCCCACCGTAACCAAGTATAACATGTCTTTTCTGCCAGTTCATTATCGAATAACCTATAAATACAAAAAGCCTCCGGCAAAAATGCCGAAGGCTCCTTAGGCGGAATGCCGATATTATGCTTCTACTGCAGCTGCTACTGGAGCAACATTCACAGGGTAGATGCTTACTTTTTTACGATCGCGTCCCCAACGTTCGAATTTCACAACGCCGTCAACTTTCGCAAACAAAGTGTCATCTTTACCGATACCCACGTTAGTACCTGGGTGAATTTTCGTTCCGCGTTGGCGAACGAGAATGCTACCACCAGTTACTGTTTGTCCGTCAGCACGTTTAACGCCAAGGCGTTGTGCGTTACTGTCACGACCATTCTTCGTGGAACCTACACCTTTTTTCGATGCGAATAACTGAAGATTTAATTTCAACATGATTGGTTGTCCTCCTTCTTTGATTATTTGACTTGCTCTATCTGAATATACTTTCCGTATGACTCTGCAATATCAGTGAGCATAAGCACCATGGATTCGAGTAGCAATTGTACCTGGGACCAGGTTGCGTCTTTCTCCAACACCGGTAAAGAAGCGCTTAAAAAGCCATTCTTCATCTTGGCGTCCATTTCGACACCAGTCAGTGTTTCAATCGAGTTCACCGTACCCACTGTAACAGCGGATACCCCGGCACATACGATGTCTTCTCCTCGCTTGGCAAAATTAGCATGCCCTTTGATGGAGAAACGATCGATGCTCCCGTCATCATTACGAAAGATTTGAACGATAATCACTTATCGCACCTTCTTACGCTTTGATTGCTTCGATAGTTACTTTTGTATACGGTTGACGGTGACCTTGCTTCACATGGTAGTTCTTTTTAGGTTTGTATTTGTATACAACAACCTTTTGTCCTTTGCCATGTTTCTCCACTTTAGCCGTTACAGTTGCTCCGGAAACCAATGGTGTACCTGCTGTCAAACCTTGATCGTTAGATACAGCCAGGACACGGTCGAACGTTACGCTTTCGCCATCGTTCGCAGTCAATTTCTCGATGAACAGAACATCGCCCTCTTGGACTTTGTACTGTTTGCCACCTGTTTCAATAATTGCGTACATTTGCCTTGCACCTCCTCATGTCTCAGACTCGCCCGGTCTCAGGTGACAGTGTCCTTGCGGAACTGTTCTTGTACCCGGCCAGTGCGGTTACAGCATGTGCAAGACCAATAGGCTAAACACATACCTGATGATTATACCACCAACTATACTAAAAATCAATGCAACGGCGAAATATATCTTTTGCCTGTCCCATGACAGGAAGAACACGGCTCCACGTAAGGGAGCGTGCTCTCTTCCCGTACCTTCTTACGGGTAAGTTCAAGCAATCCCAGCTTGGTCCAACCCATTACAAAAGCCTTGGTTCGATCCTTCTTGAGTTCATTTTCCAGCGTTGCCGCAACTTCATGCCGATTCATCGCTTCCTCCATATCAATGAAGTCCACAATAATCATGCCACCGATATCCCGAAGACGCATTAAACGGGCGATCTCAACCGCTGCCTGCATGTTCGTTTCCGTTACGGTCTCTTCCAGACTGTCGCCGCCTGCTCCCGTGTACTTGCCTGTATTGACATCGACTACAGTGAGCGCCTCGGTATGATCAAGGACAATATATCCGCCTCCAGGCAGCCATATCTTGCGGGCGAAATCCCTGTTCAACTGCTCCTGCACACGATAAGCAGCAAAAATTGATTCTTCTCCCCTGTACACCTGTACTTTAGGTTGATGGCCTGGACAGATCTCCTCCAGCAAAGCACTCAATTCACGGGCTTGTGCTTCATTATCCGTAATGACTTCATCGCTACCAGGCGTATACACATCACGAATGATCCGCTGAACCATACTCTGATCTCGATGCAGCAGGCTTGGTGAAGGCAAACTATCCGCTTTTTCACGAATCAGACGCCACTGCTCACGTAATGTTTCCAAGTCGGCCTGAATGGCTTCCCTCTGTTCCTCTGCGGATACGGTTCGTATGATAAGCCCCTCTTCGTCCCGTCTCAGTTGTTCACCCAGCGTTTTGAGGCGGGATCGATCGCCCTCACGGGCAATTTTCTTGGAGACGGCTACATAGTCTGCTAAAGGCATATAGACAAGCCAGCGGCCCGGCAGCGAATAATGAGTCGTCACCCGGGCTCCCTTGCTTCCTACTGGCTCCTTCAGGACCTGGACGATTACATCCTGACCTGGACGAAGCAGCTCCGAAATTGAAGGCTTCACTTTGGGTTGTTTCTCCAGATTGGGATGCAATACATCGTCCACATACAGAAAAGCATTCTTTTTCTGACCGATATCCACAAAAGCAGCTTGCATACCTGGTAACACGTTCACTACCCGTCCTTTGAAATACGAACCCAGCAGTCCACGCTCGCGTGTACGCTCTGCCATGAATTCTACAGCTTTGCCTTCTTCCAGAAGCGCCATTTGCATGAGGTTATGTTCATTATGTACAATCATTTGTTTCATGGCTTCACCTCTAGAAGACAATTCAATTCATCCACATCCATTCTGTATCTTTGCATACTCATTGTACATGTATTAACCCAATTCAGGACAGATCCACCAAGATGCTACAACTTATCCGTGTCTTGTTTGAAATAAGAACCGATGATTCGCTGCTCAGGCAAAACGGCCATGATTCTTCCCTGTCTATTCATCACATATATCATATGGTATCTTTCTCTCTTTAATAGACGCAAAATAGTCTCCAAAGGTTTCGCCGGAAATGAGATTATCGGCTGCGCCAAACTGCCTGTAGCCGCATGACGGGTGAATGCACTTTCACGATTCATCAGAAATCGGATAAACCGGTAGGGAATATTTCGGTAATCGGTCACATTGGAATAGAACAGAAAAATTCCGATCAACAGGATATTTAACGGCAGCCCGTAATCACCGGTAAACCAGCGACCGATGGCAACCAAGATAACCCCTGCGCTACACAGAATGCTGATTCTGTAAGTCCACATCAATGTCGTATAGTAGGGAGCAGCAAGACTAACGAGTGCCTGTACAATTTTACCGCCATCCAGCGGCAACACGGGTAGCAGGTTAAATAGGGCAATCAACAGATTCCCCTGTATAATATAATCCAAAAAAAGCGGGTCTCCCAGGTTCCCATACTTCAGCAACAAAACGATTCCAACCATGAGCATATTTTGAAAAGGACCTGCCAAAGCGATAATGATCTCCCGCCGGGCTGTAATATTTCCGGCATCCTCAATAACGGCGACGCCGCCAAAAGGAAGCATCTGTATCGAAAGGACACGGCAGCCCAGAAGGGCTGCCGCTGCAGCATGTCCACATTCATGAATAAAAACGATCGCAAACAGCGTGATGAGTTCAATAAAGTTGCCAGTCAACAGGGAAGCCATCATGATAATCACAAAAAAAGGATGAAACGAGATACGTACACCCCACAACCTAATCAAGGGCAACCACTTCCGCAGGGTCTACGTACTGCTCGCCCTCTTTTACAGCGAAATACAATGTAGCAGGTTGATCATTTCCAGTCTCCTTTAGGCTGCCGACCGCGTCACCCGCTTCTACCCAATCATTCACCTGGACTTCACTCTCGTTCAAGCGTCCGTATATCGCTGTGACTTGACCAGAGTGCTGAATTACAACCGTTGTCCCATTTTCCGGGTCATCCAATACCTGAAGTACTCGTCCGGCATCTGAACTAACCACTTGAATAAGTCCCGTACCGCCAGCTTCAGGAACAATCTCAATGCCTTTCATGCTCAGAGTAAAAGGCTGAACGACAGTTCCCGAGATCGGTTTGCCGAGCAGATGTCGAATTCCCGAGCCGTTCACAGGATCGGTGGTATGTCCAAGAACAGGCAAGAATGATGGCGTTCCGCCAAAATGCCGTTCGTACCAAGCAGCAGCATAGGCAAAATCCATATCCCGATGCAGCACATCGGCGATTACAGTTTTGGCAGGTGTCGTCCACGAGGTGTTCAACTGAAACAATCCCCAGACGCCGCCGAATAATAAAATGCTAACCACCGTTCGTCCCACGAATGACTTCATCAGATTGAAGCGTGGATGGCCGCCAGGACCATAATGCCCATTCTCTTTTTTCCACAGCCACTCCGGATCTCTTTCCTGTTCCGCCAACGAAGATCTTGCCGTTCGTAGATTTTCTTGTATATCCATAGACGAGAAAGGATTACGTTGCGCAGATGAACGCTTATCGGATACCGAGCCCGATTCTCGCTGCTGCATAATTTCTTCCGTAGCACCATCCATTAACCGCCGAATGCGCTCTTCTCTTCTCTGCTTGATTCTGAGTTTCGTATTCATGGAATGTCCTCCCGCCGAGGCTTGTTTACTACATCTTATGAGGGGCTCGTTCATAATATGAACAAGCTTCGGCTGGAAGCAAAAATAACCCCACAACGTGGAGTCCTCCTGTGAAGTACATATCCTGTTCTATACAAGTCGCCTTTAATCAAAGGCTCCATAATAATCAAAAAGCCGGGCTTGAGGGCCACGGCTGTCATACATAAATGTGATAAGGAAGAGCCAGTTAACCCATTCCAAAAAACTTCTTAAAACGTGTGAAAGCACCCTTTTTTTGCTCCAATTGCATCAGAGGAACGGTATCTCCCAGAATACGACGGGCAATATTTCGATAGGCAATGGCCGCAAGTGAATCCGGATTCATTACTGTGGGCTCTCCCGAGTTGGCTGCCTTGATGACAAGTTCATCATCAGGAACGATCCCGATCAGATCAATATTAAGTACTTGTAAAATGCCGTCAATGTCGAGCATGTCGCCTGATTTGACCATATTGTTACGGATACGGTTCACAACCAATTTTGGCGATTTAATGTGCGAACTCTCCAGCAAACCAATGACACGGTCCGCATCACGCACAGCCGCATTTTCTGGTGTAGTGACCACAATGGCCTGGTCAGCTCCTGCAACCGCATTTTTGAACCCCTGCTCAATTCCGGCTGGACAATCAATAATGACGTATTCAAAATCTTTTTTTAGTTCGAGAATAATATCCTTCACCTGTTCTGGTGACACAGAGTTCTTATCTCTCGTTTGTGCTGCAGGCAGCATATATAATTCTTCAAAACGTTTATCTTTGACCAAAGCCTGATTCAGTCGGCAGCGGCCGTCTGCAACGTCGCACAGATCATAAATGATCCGGTTTTCGAGTCCCATCACGACATCCAGATTGCGAAGGCCGATATCGGTATCTACCAGACAAACCTTTTTGCCGAGCAGCGCCAGCGCTGTCCCGATGTTTGCCGAGGTGGTTGTTTTACCCACGCCGCCTTTACCCGAAGTGATCACGATCGCCTCTCCCATGAGCTACACTCCTTTAAACACATTAAAATCTCGGCGCAACCGAACGATATTGCTCATCTTGTCGATCTGCATCTGATTGTCCTGTAAATAAGCAAATTCCATTCCGGTCTCTCGGCTCTCCCACTCATCGGGAGGACGGCTGATGATGTCAGCGATCCGCAGCTGCGTTGGTGCAAACACCGAAGCAGCAATGATCGAGTCTTCGTCCCCACCAATTCCAGCGTGAGCCATGCCTCTGAGTGAACCCAAAACATATATATCTCCGGTACACGTTACTGTGCCCCCCGGATTGATATCACCAAGAAACAGTAGATTCCCTTCATGATGAAGCACCTGACCCGAACGTACCATACCACACATGGTTACAATCGGCGGCGGCCCTTTAACCTCTGGTTTAAGGGCCGGTGAGTCAATGGAACGAATGAGCAAATTCCCTTTTTGTTTCAATATATCAAGAACTGCTTCTTTCTGGTCCTCCGTCACTTCGCGGCTGCCCAGTTTGATATCCACATGAACAATCGGTCCGGTTAAAATATTTTGATGGCTGTGTTCCAGCTTATAGCGGAGCTCGTAGAGCAATTCCTCGAATTCACATTGATCGTCCAACAGGAAAACCAGGCCGTCTCGGATGCCTTTAATCGTTACGTGATTCGATTTTACCGTCATAAGCCTGTCCCTCCCATCTCATTACATTTCGTGCCCGGGTCCCCAAGTTCCTGCTTCTCACTCCATAAAATGTATCAAGAAGCTTCTTGTGCTTTGCTCTTTCTCTTACCAATCCGCTCCAGTTGTTTCCGAAGAGGAACATAAATGATCAGCGCGAACACAAAATGAATGAACAAATTGGGAATCATGTATTCAAGCAATGCCCAGTCAAATGTCACATGATTGAGTTGGAAGAGCTTGTACAGAAAGAATAACATGGTGTCATTCAGCAGACTTCCCAAAAGGACGACGGAAACCATAACCGGCAGTGGTGCACGTGGCGCTTGAAAAATAAGTCCCATCATATATGCCGATAATCCCATCGAGAATCCGTATGGTCCAATCATTTCGCCGTAGAATACGACATCGTGCAAGAGTCCAAATAATATGCCAAGCACCAACGCCGTGTGCCGATGATGATATACAGCAATAAACAAAATCACGATGTAGACCAGGTTGGCAGAAATACGCATTTGCCAGGCCGAAGGAATGAGCAGCGGAAGGATCGTTCCCTCAACAATGAACAAAACGAACAGTAACAGGAATAAGACTTGCTTGCGCGTTACCATTATTCTTTTACCTCAGGTGGGATAATCACAATCAGCTCTTTCCAGTCCAGAAAGCTTGCATATGGCTTAATAATCGCAGTCCGTGTCAAACCATATTCCCCAACTTCAACCTTCTCCACTTTGCCAATACGCATGTACTTCGGAAAATTGTTGATAATCCCGGAGGAGATGATTTCATCATCTTTTTTGATATCTGAATCTTCCGAGATCTTGGTCATTTTGAGCATGCCGGTCTTTGGATCATAACTCTCGATCATACCAAACACTTTTTCTTTACCAACCGCTGTAGCTGCAATGGCGTTGGATGTTGGATCATTGGCGTCCATGGATGTTAACAGATTAACCGTTGACGTATATGAACTGACATGACTGACAACCCCAACCAGCCCCTCTTGCGAAGTAACAGCCATTCCAGCCTTGATTCCCGCATTTTCACCAATATCGATATTAATCGTTCTGCTGTTCGGGTCAGAGTTGGCACTGATGACTTGAGCAATTCGTGAACCATAGTTATACCGATTCTTTTGTTCCTCTGTAAAATTGAGAGCTTTTTGGAGCTGTTCATTCACCTGCTCCATATCATTGTATTTCAGCCGATCTCGGGTATAGTGACCCATTGCAATGCGAAGCTCTTCATTTTCTTGATATACCGTACGCATGTTCGCCAAATCTTTGAAAAAGCCCGCTACAGAAGAAGCGGGCTTGTAAAATACGTATTGTACAAATCCGACTGAATCCTTCAGGAATTTCTCCGGCCAGGATAGAGCGGTTCGCGGACCGAGCGTAAAGCCCATTAACGCGATAAATGTAACAAGGCCCACCAGCAAAACAAAAAGTCTTTTGTTACCCAGCAGTTTAAACAGTTCGACCACCCTCTAACATCCATTATTCTCTTCCGAGCCATGCCCGGCGGGGAGACTGTCAGACTTATAGTCCCATCGAGAATATCAGTCGATTCTCCCCGGGTATGCGGGTAATAGCTCTCCCGGGGTTAACCGGGTCCTCTTCGTTGATATCATGCCCCTTGGTCGATAAACGAGCCAAGCATAGCATATATCAATTAACGTTTGGAACGAACTGCCGAACTGCTTCTGCTCTTGAACAAATGAATATTCTCAAGCGCTTTACCTGTTCCGATTGCAACGCAATCAAGCGGGTTCTCTGCTACGATAACAGGCATTCCTGTCTCACCAGCAAGCAGCTTGTCCAGATTGCGAAGCAATGCGCCGCCACCTGTGAGAACAATACCACGGTCCATAATATCTGCTGCCAACTCAGGAGGACATTTCTCCAATGTTACTTTTACAGCTTCAACAATGGCATTCACCGTATCCGCCAGAGCTTCGCTGATTTCATCCGAAGTAATCGTAATCGTCTTCGGCAGGCCTGTAACGAGGTCGCGTCCACGAATTTCCATTGTTTCCACTTGCTCAAGCGGCATAGCTGATCCGATATCCATTTTCAACTGCTCCGATGTACGTTCACCGATCATCAGATTATACTGGCGTTTAATGTATTGAATCACGGATTCATCCATCTCGTCACCCGCTACACGAACCGAACGACTTGTTACAATACCGCCAAGAGAGATGACAGCCACTTCCGTTGTACCGCCACCAATATCGACAACCATACTACCAGTTGGTTCCCATACAGGCAGATCTGCACCAATGGCAGCTGCAAAAGGCTCTTCAATCGTATAGGCTTCACGTGCTCCAGCCTGTTTGGTTGCATCTTCAACCGCGCGTTGTTCTACTGCAGTAATCCCGGATGGTACACATACCATCACGTTCGGATGACGTTGGAACATGGAGCGTTGTTTCTGCGCCTCACGAATGAAATATTTGATCATCGTTGCCGTTGTATCGAAATCGGCAATAACGCCATCTTTCATTGGACGAATGGCACGAATGTTACCTGGTGTACGTCCAATCATTTTTTTGGCGGCTTCACCTACTGCCTCGATGGTTTTTGTATCTGTCCGTATAGCGACAACCGAAGGTTCCCGCACCACAATTCCTTTTCCACGTACATAAACCAGCGTATTCGCTGTCCCCAAATCAATACCCAAATCTTTCGTAAAACCACCAAACATGACGTAATCTCCTTTTCTGCCTCATATAGCCGCCCCAGTGAATCAAGAGCATTTCATTTTCATTACCACCATAATGGTGGAGCTAATATTCGCATTTGTTTTGTGTTGCATTGTTTTGCATTTGTAAAGTGAACCTATCTTCTACGGACAACGCCGTCAACATTCATAGGAAAACATCAACGCCAACCATTATATTATACTAAGCCCTTCTCCTTCAAACTTACGTACGTTCCATCTCCGATAATAATGTGATCCAGCACGTCTATGCCTACAATTTCGCCGGCTTCGATCAGTCTTTTGGTTATTTGGATGTCCTCTGGACTAGGCGTAGGATCACCACTGGGATGGTTGTGTGCGCACACAATAGAGGCGCTGCTGCATTTGATGGCAGCCCGGAACACTTCACGCGGATGAACAATCGAAGCGTTAAGGCTACCCATGGAGAGTGTTTCCTGGGCAATAATGTGGTTTTTGCTATTCAGGAAAAGACACACAAAGTGTTCTTTCTGCAAGTAACGCAATTGTTCGGTAAGGATATCGGCCGCATCACGTGGGGTACGAATTGAAGTTGACTGTGTAAGTCTGCTCTTCGCAATCCGATGACCAAGCTCAATGCTAGCTTTCAGCTGTACAGCCTTGGCCATGCCGATACCCTTCATCGCAGTCAGTTCTTCCAGGCTCAAATCCATCAACGAGCGAATTCCACCCGCTTCAGTCAGAATCCGCTGTGCCATATGCACTGCGGATTCCTGTCTTGTACCTGTTCGAAGTAAGATCGCCAGCAATTCAGCATGGCTTAAGGCGCCCGCCCCATATTCCATCATGCGTTCTCTCGGGCGTTCTTCCTGGGGGATGTCGCGCATCATATATTGAGGCGACTCCATATGTTCCCTCTTTTCAGATCGTCAATTGCGGAATTTCATGTACGTGGCAATACATGTACGCCGAATCCATCCAGCATGTCGCTTAGCAAGGACAACGGTAGGCCCACCACATTGAAATAACATCCTTCAACACGTTCTATCAATGAAGCACCAATGCCCTGAATGGCATATGATCCCGCCTTGTCCGAAGGCTCTCCAGTCTGAACATACGCACGAATCGTAGCTTCAGACAGTTCCTTCATCGTTACATTAGTCTGTCGATATTGAACCATGGATTGTCCATTACTTGCATCGATACAAGCTACTCCCGTGAAAACACGGTGTACACGCCCCTGTAGACGAGATAACATTCGTTCAGCGTCCGCTTCGTCTACGGGTTTACCAAGAATATCACCATCCAGAACGACAACAGTGTCACTACCAACAATAACAGCATCCTGTTCGCGACCTTCCAGCCCGCGATAAACGGCAAGCGCCTTACGCATCGCAAGCTCCTGTACCGTCTGTTCAGGAGTCCATTCCGGCGGTGTATCTTCATCGGCGTGACTTGGTATTACTTCAAAAGCTAGATGGAGTGATGCGATCAGTTCTTTACGCCGCGGCGAAGTGGAAGCCAGAATAATACGACGCTGTTGTGTTTTATCCAAAATAACCGGCCCCTTAAGCTACGGCGACATCCTGTCGGATCACGCTAGTAGATATCATTTTTTTTAGTTTCTTCGTCAAAATTCGTCATTCTCCTATAACCTGCGATACAGCCATACAGCAGCAATAATACCGATCAGACTCAGGAGGCTCATTTGAAATTGAAGTGAAATATCATAACTGATAATATCCAGATCAGCCTGCGGCGACCAACGAATGGTCGTGGCTTTCGTTAGAAAGGCAACGGCCTTTACAGGCTGCAGTGCCTTGGCGATCCACGCACCGGCTAGCCAGCCGAGCAGCAGAAACAGCAATAACATGCCGAAGTTTTTTTTCATCGGTGATCTTCCCTCGCCATTTTTTGACACCCACATTATTATACGGGGTTTTGTACGTCAATACAAACACAAATCCGGCAAGGGGAACTATTTCCAGTTCCTTGCCGGATAGGTATTTCAAGGCTGTGTTATGGGAAAGCGGTGATTACTGTTTTATCGCTTCAAGCCATTTTTTTTGTTGTAATACATATTCCATCAGATCGGACTGTACAGACCACATATGCACATTAGCCGGATTTTTGTTGTATTCGGCAATTGCTGTTACCGCACTGGCCATCGATTTTTCCATCGCCGATACATAGGGTTGCACGTCTGCACTCAGGCCTGGTGCAATACTATTCAAACCGGTCAGCCAGAGCTGATGCTGGTTCTGTAATGAGGTCATCGTTTCGGTTGAGACGGCTTCTGGAACAGACTGACCAAGTTGCTGGATCGAGAGGGTAGACAGTTGTTCAACCAAAGCAGATCCACTTGCGAAGAATTGCTGCACATCCTCTGCTTTTCCGCCAAATACTGCCGGGTTCACTTCTGGGTTGACGATTTCCTTGACGTACAGCTCCACACCTTCGGCCTTAAGCCTTGAGCTGAGTAGCTTGGCCTCCTCACGGTCAGCCGAAATGCCAGCATACACCCGATTACCATCCTCCGGGTCGGAGCCTGCGGCAATGCCTGCCTGGGACAGTTCCACCTTCGCCTGTTCAGCGCGTTCAGGAGAACTGAACACACCATATTGCAGGGCATAATAGCTGCCACCTGTAGTCGTTGCCTGGAGCTGCTGTTCCGAACCTGCCACTCCCTGCTGACCTGTTACGGCCGATACCGCCTGATTGGCAGGGATCTTGCTCCCAGGGTCTACGGCACCTTCACGATTAAAAAAAGAAAGAATTACCATGCCGAAGAGGGCACCGGTTACAAGTGCACCCGTTACTGAACCAATCATTTTCCAGCCCCTTGGGGGACGATTTCGCTTATAAGAGTAGTTTTCACTATCTGCAAGCCAATCATGACCTCCATAATTCTCGTCCGATCTGTTCTCGTCCTCATCTCCCGGATACGCAGTAAGATGATTATAATTATATCCAGGCTCATCGATTTTCGAATCCTTGTCCGTTCTTTGGTAAGGTTCAGGTACAGTGGAGCCTGTCAGTATCGTCTCTCCCCAGTCACCGGGAATATCCTCTGGTGTCCATGAAGGCGTTGAATTCAACCGCGTTGGTGTTGGCGTTGGACTGTGCGGAATTTCTTCACTCAAAGCTACAAATGTGCTGGATGTGGGTATCCCCTTGTTTTCAGGCTTGTCCGACTCGTTATCCCCAAAGCGAAACGTCATTCTAGCATTGCTCACCCCGTACCCTCTCCTTTGTCCCATTTATAACAGCTATATGCGGAAAGAATTAGAAACATTCCATTTCATGCAAAAAAACCGCCTGCTTCGAAATGAAGTCAGACGGTTTTATGATTGTAATTATTTCAACCCTTTGGCAAGTGTATCGCCAACTTTCCAGATATCACCTGCACCCATCGTGAGCACAAGATCGCCTGGCTGAAGACGGTTCTGCAGATCTGCAACAACTTCTTCCTTTGTCGGAAGATAACGCGCAGAAGCATTACTGTTTTGAACAATGAGTTCAACCAGCCTAGCCGAGTGAACACCTTCAATCTGTTTTTCGCCCGCAGGGGAATAGATATCGGTAATGAGAACCTCATCTGCTTCTGCAAAGGCACGACTGAACGCATCAAGCAGGAAGAACGTACGTGTGTAACGCTGTGGTTGGAATACCGCAATGATACGTTTCCCTGTTGCTTTGGCCGCACTGATTGTAGCCTCAATCTCGGTCGGGTGATGAGCATAATCATCAATAATCAGCATATCACGCGCCTCACCCAGCACCTGGAATCTGCGTTTCGCTCCATGGAACTGGATAATGGCGGCTGTAATTTTCTCAAATGGAATACCTGCTTCCAGACAGGTAATAACCGTAGCCATCGCATTATAAACGTTATGTTTACCTGGAACTGACAACTCCACCTTACCCAACACATTGCCCTGATGGCTCATCGTAAAGGAAATTCGGCGGTCGCCAAGCACGATATCTGTTGCTGTATAATCAGCAGCATAATCAATGCCGTATGTGGTCACCCGTGATTTCAGCTCCGGTAAAATGGCTTGAACATTCTCGTCGTCAGCACATACAATGGCCGTGCCTTCTGGACGAATCTGACTCAGGAACTGCACATAAGCCTTTTTGAGTTCTTCAAAATCACTGTTATAGTTCTCAAGGTGATCCGCTTCAATATTAGTCACAATACCGAGCCAAGGGTGATACTGCAAAAATGAACCGTCGCTCTCGTCCGCCTCTGCAACAACCCAGTCGCCTTGGCCTGCCTTGGCGTTGGTGCCCACGTTCATGATTTCCCCGCCAATGATGTATGTCGGGTCTGTATCACATTTATCCATAACGAGTGCAATCATGGATGACGTGGTTGTTTTGCCATGAGCCCCGGCTACAGCCACACCTTTGCGCTCGTTCAGCAAACGCGCGAGCATCTGGGCGCGATGCAGAATCGGGATGTTCAGCTTTTCAGCTGCTACCCGTTCCACATTATCAGCTGGAGCTGCCGTGGAGTAGACAACCAGGTCTGCCCCGTTTACATGCTCTGCCGTATGTCCGATATATATTTTCGCTCCCTTGGCTGCCAGCTTCTCGGTCAACTCCTGTGAAGCGACATCCGATCCGGTAACGGTGTATCCCATCTCAAGCATAACTCTCGCGATGGCACTCATGCCATATCCGCCAATCCCTATAAAATGAACGTGTTCCGATGTATTTAACAAAACTTTCACCAACCTTTTTCAGAATCGGTTTGATGCAAAAGGGCTGCCCGCACATCTGCAATCAGGTACAATGTGCCGGACACCACCCCCAGATCTTCCGCTTCCGTCCGTGACTTCAATAGATCAAGTGCCTTTACCCATTCGGGCTCGACGATGATTTCCAGCTCCGGTTTCGCAATGGCGGGACGTACCCGTTCGACGATCTGCAGCAATTCGGCTGCATCCATTTTGCGTCGGAAATCTGGCTCGGTCAGGATCAGCGTATCCACTAGTGGCAGTATATGCTGCAAATACGCTTCGTGATGCTTATTCGCCAGCATGCCCATCATCAAAATTAACTTGTTGTGAGGATATACGTCGATAATGCTCTTGGCCAGCGATTCGGCCCCCTCCGGATTATGCGCTCCATCCAGAACAATGCGGGGCTGATCAACCACTTTCTCGAACCGTCCTGCCCAGAAGGCATGTTCCAGTCCAAGCGCAATATCTTCATCATCCAGCATAAATGCCATGTATTGGCGAAGCAACTCTAGTACCATAAGTGCGCCCGCTGCATTGTCGCATTGATGTACGCCCTGCATGCGAATACGAGCGTCCAGATCACGGAACGGTCCTGTAAAATGAAAAGATTGTCCGTTCTCATCACTGTCCAGTCTATGATAGGAGAAACGATCTCCCGCCAGATACACGGTTGAACGCAGCCGCTCTGCCGTCTCCTGGATCACCTTCACAGCCTCTGGCTGCGTGGCACAGGTAACAACGGGTACCCCCGCCTTAATAATACCCGCCTTCTCTCCAGCAATCGCCTCAATCGTATCTCCCAGTACATCCGTATGGTCCATACCGATATTGGTAATGACCGATACCACGGGTGTAACAATATTCGTTACGTCCATCCTTCCCCCGAGCCCTGTCTCCCATACTACAATGTCAGGGTAGCACTCTTCCGCATAATACAGAAGGGCGATTGCTGTAGATACCTCAAACATCGTAGGTGATCCAAGGGGAGTTGAAGCCATCTCTTGAACCAATGGATACAGGCGGTTTGAGATTTTGAGCAACGTTTCTTCCGGGATATCCTCACCGTTGTACTGAAAACGGTTTGTGAATTTGGTGATATAAGGGGACGTAAACGTTCCAACATCATATCCCGCCTGAAGAAGCACTGACGTCAAAAAAGCGCAAGTCGAACCTTTGCCGTTCGTTCCCGCGACATGAATAAATTTGAGACGCTGGTGAGGATTACCCAGCAATGACATCAATCCCTCGATTCGTTCCAATCCAGGTCGGATGCCAAAAGGAATAAGGCCATTGATCCAGTTCACGGCCTCGTCATAGGTAAGTAAAGGAGATGCTATTTCTGTCCCGTTAAGTTCCGTCATATGATTCACCTTTGGTTTGAGTTTGGTTGAAAAAAGCGGCCGGATGGCGCAGAAGCACTCCATCCGACCCGAATATATTAACCTTTCAGTTCCTTGATTCGTGCAATCACCTTATCCCGTTTATCGGAATAATCCGCTTGCTTGGCGCGCTCTTCCTCAATAACCTTGGCAGGAGCCTTGGCAACAAAGCCTTCGTTCGCCAGCTTTTTCTCCACACGGAGTACTTCGCCCTCAAGGTTCTGCAACTCTTTCTCCAGACGAGCCACTTCCTGATCAATATCAATAAGACCCGCCAGCGGCAAGTACAACTCAGCCCCAGTAATGACTGCAGTCATTGCTTTATCCGGTGAACTCAGATCCAAGCCGCTGTCGAACTCGGACGTATTACAGAAACGTTTGATGTAATGGCTGTTGCGTTCAATGATGCTGGATGTCTCTGCGTTGTTCGCTTTCACCATCAATTCAATTTTCTTGCTCATTGGTACGTTTACTTCTGCACGGATGTTTCGTACTGCACGAATGGTATCCATAAGCAGGTTCATCTCGGCAACCGCTTCTGGGTTCTCCAGTGCAGGGTCATACACAGGCCAGGAAGCCAACGTAATCGTTTCACCTTCATGCGGCAGATGCTGCCAGATCTCTTCCGAAATGTACGGCATGAACGGATGAATCAGGCGCATAGTCTGATCCAGCACATAAGCAAGCACCGATTGTGTTTTCTTCTTGGCAACCGGATCTTCCCCATAGAAGGACAACTTCGCAAATTCAATATACCAGTCACATAGGTCATCCCAAATAAAGTTATACAGCAAACGGCCTGTTTCTCCAAATTCATATGCTTCGATTAGACGCGTAATATCACGAGAAGTTTCGTTCAGGCGGTGCAAAATCCAGTAATCCGCTGTTCCAAGGTCTCCACTAATATCGCGATCTTCATAGGTGAACCCTTCCAGATTCATCAAAGCGAAGCGCGATGCATTCCAGATTTTATTGGCAAAGTTACGAGCCTGTTCCACCCGTTCCCAGCGGAAACGGAGATCCTGACCCGGAGTACTACTTGTAGAGATCATGTAACGCATTGCATCCGCACCATATTTCTCAATCACATCCAACGGATCAACACCATTGCCTAGCGATTTGGACATCTTGCGTCCGTCTGCATCACGAACAAGACCGTGCATCAGCACATCCTTGAACGGAACCTCTTCCGTGAACTCCAGAGCGGTAAAGATCATACGCGCCACCCAGAAATAAATAATGTCATACCCTGTTACGAGTACACTTGTCGGGTAGTAACGTTTCAGATCTTCCGTGTCTTCCGGCCAGCCTAAAGTAGAAAACGGCCATAATGCGGAGCTGAACCATGTATCCAGAACATCTTCATCCTGTCTCAGCTTGCGTCCAGCGTATTCTGGCAATGTTGTCGGATCTTCAGCAGATACAATAACTTCTCCAGTCTCCTCGTCGTACCAGGCAGGAATACGATGACCCCACCACAATTGACGAGAGATACACCAGTCACGAACATTCTCGATCCAGTTCAGATACGTTTTCTCAAAACGATCCGGAACAAAATGAACCCCTTCACCGCTTTGTTGCTTCTCAATCGCTTTCTCCGCGAGTGGCTTCATCTCAACAAACCACTGTGTCGACAAATACGGCTCAACGACAGCTCCTGTACGTTCGCTGTGTCCAACCTGATGCGTATGATCCTCAATGTTGATCAATACGCCCTGTTCTTGCAGGTCTGCAACAATCTGCTTACGGCAGTCACTGCGATCCAGTCCCTGATATTTGCCTGCTTCGGCATTCATCGTACCCGTCTCATCCATCACCGTAATCTGTGGCAGATCATGACGAAGGCCCACTTCGAAGTCATTCGGATCATGAGCAGGCGTTATTTTCACGGCGCCGCTTCCGAAATCTTTATCTACGTACTCATCTGCAATAACCGGAATTTCGCGCCCGATAATAGGCAGAACAAGCACCTTGCCAATCATGTCTGCGTAACGCTCATCCTTAGGATGAACTGCAACTGCCGTATCTCCCAACATCGTTTCCGGGCGAGTTGTCGCTACTGTGACATACCCACTTCCGTCTTTGAGCGGATAACGCAGATGGTACAAGTGACCCTGAACTTCTTTATATTCAACCTCGATGTCGGACAGTGCAGTCCGATTCACCGGGTCCCAGTTAATAATTCGTTTGCCTCGATAAATGAGGCCTTTTTCATACAGTTGAACAAACACTTTACGCACAGCCTGGGATAGACCTTCATCCAGTGTAAAACGTTCACGCGAGTAATCGAGCGACAAGCCCATCTTGCCCCATTGCTGACGAATGGTCGTTGCGTATTGCTCTTTCCAGTCCCATACCTTCTCCAAGAACTTTTCGCGTCCCAGATCATAACGAGTCTGACCTTCTTCACGCAATTTCTGCTCTACTTTGGTTTGGGTAGCAATACCTGCATGGTCAGAACCCGGCAGCCACAGTGCATCATAGCCCTGCATCCGCTTGGTACGAATCAGAATGTCCTGCAGTGTGAAATCGAGCGCATGCCCGATATGGAGCATTCCGGTTACGTTCGGGGGTGGGATTACAATCGTATAAGGTTCAGCATCTTTACGCTGGCCTGCCTTGAAATATCCATTTTCCATCCAAGTGGAATACCATTTTTGTTCCGCAGCTTTCGGATCATATGTGGTTGGCATTTCTGTTGCAGCTGAATTTTTTTGTTCAGACATGTGTCATTCCTCCGTTACTTATTCATCATCGCCAAAAAACAAAAAAACCTTTCATCCATCAAAGGACGAAAGGTTAGCTTTCGCGGTACCACCTTTGTTTCACGCAGATAGAAAGATAGACTACCCCTTCTGAACTTACGTGACACTTCAAGCAGATAACGGCTGCGACCGGCCCATCCTACCTTAGGAATGAATGATACTAAAGTTACTCATCCCTTGTATTCAAACAGGCAACTCCCGGGCGACTTCGATCAGTTGGTTCCTACGGAATTTCCCAGCGCTACAATCCCGCTCTCTGAAAGGTCATACTGTCTACTACTCCCGATCCACGTTGTTCTTCAAAAAACCTAAACACATCATACCCTGCCCGTGCCCGATAGTCAACCTGACAACAGCGGAAAAAGCGCGCTGCAATGCAGGTTGAGGGCTGACAAAGCAAAAACCCGCCATCCTCAAGGGATCACGGGTCGAAATGGTCATTAAACCAGCCTACAGGTTAAGGGATATATAGAATCTGTCCTTCTTCCACAACCTGTTCGGACAAACGATTATACAACTGGAGCTCTCGGGTACTTAACTGATATCGGTCTGCAATGGTATCGAGCGTCTCTTCACGCTGTACAATGCATAACTTCACCTTACGGAACGGGGTCTGATCGACAATGGTGCCGAGAAACAGGTTCTTCCACTCTACATCATCAGGCGGGTATGCTTCTTGCTGCTGGACTCCAGCAAGTGCCTCTTGCTCCCGTTCAGCCTCCGCCTCCCGTGTCACCCTGCCAGAGGATAACAAGGAGGAGATGCCTACGCCCTCTTCCTGCTTGGGTGCAGATTCTCTCTTGCTGCCAAAAGCAACCTTAAGCTCCGGCTTGTCTTCCGTCTCAGCCACAGGTTCAGGGATAAAAGATTCTTTTTCAGCGGGCTCATTCGTCTCCACCGCTTCAAGAGGAGGTGTGTTTTCCTCCGAAATTTCCGGTTCAGATGCTGCGAAGACATCCTGCCAGTTCTCTGACTGCGAACCTGCCGGAACATCTGCAACTGTCTGATCCTCCTGCTTTGGTTCAGATCGGGCAGATTCAAAATGCCATACGTCCGGCGCTGCCTGTTCATCCGAAGGCTGCAGATCCAGTTTGGAATCGGTCTGCTCCGAATTCCTTAGGTTCGTATGTAAGGTCTCGACGGAAGGCTCGGACCAGACAGACGACTCTTCAGCCAGAGGAAGCAAAGGCTCAGATTCAGGGTAAGAAGCCAACCTGTCGGCTGTCTCCGCTAAAAAAGACGAAACGGGAGAAGGCGTATCGGACAACACATCCGCTTGCGCTTCATCCTCCTTGTCCCTCAAGGACGAGGACTCTTCGTTTTCAGCTGTTTTGCTTTGCTCCGCGTTGCCATCCCCTTGCTGCCAGGATTGAAACGGTTCGGAAGCAGCTTGAAATAGATGTTCCTGCTGTAACTCCTCTTCGCTCCGTTGAAGCAGATACTCCTGAGCAAACACATTGGGATAGCTGCCTGTCTGCTCTGTTTCAGCAGAACGGCTGCCCTGCTGAGGGTCTGGCGAATGTACAACGGTAAACTCATCTGCTGACCAGACCTGCGGTTCCTCCACCGGAAAGCCCTCGATACCGCGAAGCGACAATACGCCAGTAATGTTCAGACTTCGGTTGGATAACAAATCGACATCAAAATTTTCGATCTCAATGGAAATATCCTCAAGCGATCTTACCCGGTTCAGGGGTACCGTGATCTCCACCGGAATAAAATGTTTGAGTTCCTCCGAGATCTCGTTCTCTCCCCGATACGCACCTGTTAGCAAAAGATGGCCTCGCAATGTTGCATGATCATCCTGACCTATCACCTGAATGCGGGGATATAACTCAATTTCCTCCAGTTCCTCAATTGCAGGAACTCCCTCTGACAAATGAACGCGCTCATAAATATCGAACCGTAAACCATAAGGTTGATTCAACAAAGGTGGCGTCCTCCTTTCGGCATATGTTCACCATGATCCTTCTCATGGGACTGATCCATGGTCCAAATCCTTCGTTACCCCATCTATATGCCTTGAATGAGATGAGCATGCCACCTTTTGTGCAAACCTTCCCAGTTTATTGGTCCTTGCCTTCCCGTTGTGCCAGTTGTTCAAAATCCTGCGGCCAAGGGTCTGCCACTTCAATTCGTGCACCTGTTAGTGGATGAGCAAAACTCAGTGTCTCACCATGAAGCGCTTGTCGACCAATAGAATCCCTTCTGCCTTCATATAACTCATCTCCAACGAGGGGATGTCCTGCATAACTTAAATGCACCCGAATCTGGTGTGTGCGTCCTGTATCCAGTGTCAGCCGGACAAGGGTCGCCCTATCCCATACCTCCACGATCTCCACGTGAGTTACAGCGTCCTGCCCACCTTCAGAGATACGTCTGCGTTGCTTGTGATGCCTGTCCTTCCCAATCGGAGCATCAATTGTATTCAGCTCCGTGGATATCTGACCGCCTGCAATGGCGACGTAATGGCGTCCAATGTCTTTACGGCGCATCGCTTCATCCAGTTTCGCGAGGGCAAAAGCATTTTTGGCATATAAAACAGGTCCAGTTGTGTCCTCGTCCAGACGGTGAACATGGCGTACATTCGCCTGAATTCCATTCATTTCGTAATAAGACGCAACCGCATGATCCAGCGTAATCGCTTGATCCGCCCGGCTCCCATCGGGATGAAGCTTCATTCCGGCCGGTTTATGCACGACCAGACAGAAGTCATCCTCATACAGAACATCGATATCCGCCCAACGCGGTTCAACATCGATCGGCTGAGACGCAAAAAGGGCCAGCCGAAGCCGGTCCCCTGCAAGTTGTATGCCTTGGTTCGTCTTTAGCTGACGCAACATTTTCTCTGGTAACTGAAGCTCAGACAAGAGCCATTGCTCTGCAGCCGTTTGCCTGTCTGAACTGCCTGTCACCGCTTTGCCTGGCATTAGCTCAAGCCATTCCCCACGACGTTTCCAACTTTTAATGGTCATAATGATTGAAGAGCCTTACGGTTTGCCTCGATCGTATCGTCAATATCCTGTTCCGTATGCACGCCAGAAACAAACATGCCTTCGTATTGGGAAGGTGCAACACTTACACCCTGATCAATCATGGCCGCAAAGTAACGACGGAATTGATCGAGATTGCTTTCTTTGGCAATATCATAATTCGTAACCGGAACAGCACTGAAAAATGGACATACCATCGAACCAACACGGTTAATCGTTATGGCTACACCCGTCTCTGCTGCATTCTTCTCAAACCCAGCCTGCAAGCGTGCAGACAGTGTCTCCAGACGATCATAGACCTCCGGTGTCAACAATTTGAGTGTCGTATAACCTGCTGCCATAGCCAGTGGATTACCGCTCAGTGTACCTGCCTGATAGATCGGTCCGGTCGGAGCAATCTGTTCCATCAGATCACGTCTGCCGCCATAAGCGCCCACCGGAAGCCCGCCACCGATTACTTTACCCAGACAAGTCAGGTCAGGTGTAACGCCATATCGTCCCTGTGCACAGTTCAACCCTACACGGAAACCGGTCATGACTTCGTCAAAAATGAGCAGACTGCCGTATTGAGACGTCAAATTGCGCAGGCCTTCAAGGAAACCTGAAACGGGTGGCACAACTCCCATATTACCTGCAACAGGTTCCACAATGACGGCAGCCAGTTCTTCACCATAACGTTCAAAAGCAAGCTTCACTGACTCCAGGTCATTGTATGGAACCGTAATCGTATTCATAGCCACACCTTCAGGAACACCAGGGCTGTCAGGCAGACCTAGTGTTGCTACACCAGACCCTGCTTTGATCAGCAAGCTATCGGCATGCCCGTGATATGATCCTTCAAACTTCAAAATTTTACTGCGTCCGGTTACACCACGTGCCAGCCGAATTGCACTCATGGTTGCTTCCGTACCGGAATTTACCATTCGTACGATATCGATCGAAGGCACACGGTCACAGACGAGTTTTGCCATCTCTGTCTCCAGCAATGTTGGTGCACCAAAACTTGTTCCTTTAAGGGCTGTCTCACGCAAAGCTTCTACAACGTCAGGATGCGCATGTCCCATAATGAGCGGACCCCAGGATCCCACATAATCAATAAAAACATTGCCATCAATATCATAGATTTTGGAGCCTTCTCCGCGCTCTGCATAGATCGGGGTAAGCCCCACCGATTTGAACGCACGAACGGGACTGTTCACACCCCCAGGTATGTACTGCTTGGCTTCTTCAAATGCGCTGCGTGAGCGCTCATCATTGCGACGAGTTCCTTGTTGTGCAGTCATGAACATCCTCCTTAATATAAATTTATTTCTCGGCCAACCAGCGTGAAGCGTCTTTTCCGTAGTACGTAATAATCATATCTGCTCCCGCACGTTTCATACTCAGCAGAATTTCCATAGCCACTTTCTTCTCATCAATCCAGCCTTGAATCGCCGCTGCCTTCACCATGGCATACTCTCCACTTACGTTGTAAGCAACCAGTGGCAGATCAAATTGGTCCTTGATCGTACGCATGACATCCAGATAGGATAGTGAAGGTTTCACCATCAACATGTCCGCGCCTTCGAGCACATCGGTTTCGGCTTCACGCAATGCTTCACGAGCGTTCGCCGGGTCCATCTGATACGACTTGCGATCTCCGAATTGTGGCGTGGAATCCGCGGCTTCGCGGAATGGACCATAGAATGCCGAAGCATATTTTACGGAGTAGGACATGATCGGAATATGACTAAAACCATTCTCATCCAGCCCGGCACGAATCGCTTGGACAAATCCATCCATCATGTTGGATGGTGCAATGATGTCCGCTCCAGCTTTAGCCTGGGATACCGCTGTTTTCACGAGCAGCTCCAATGATTCGTCATTGAGAACATCTCCGCAAATGTGACCGTCCACTTCCACGGTGTGCACCATACCACAATGACCGTGATCGGTGAATTCGCACAGACAGGTATCAGCAACAACCAGCAGCTCAGGATACCAGGACTTAATCAGCTTCGTTGCTTCCTGTACAATACCATCTTCAGCGAATCCAGACGAACCAACACTGTCTTTGGTTTCAGGAATACCGAATAAGAGCACAGCCGGAATACCCAGATCGGCAATCTCCTTCACTTCTTCCTGCAGACGATCCAGCGAGAAGCGGAATACGCCCGGCATGGATTTGATTTCGGATTTTACATTTTCACCATAAGTAACATAGATGGGTTGGATAAAGTCATCCACAGTCAAATGGGTCTCTCTCACCATATTGCGAATACCTGTGGATTGACGTAAACGGCGATGCCGCACAATTGGAAAACTCATACGTGTGAAACCTCCCTGAATAGTGATGTGGAGCAAAAAGCGAAGCGCGCCGGTATCGTAACGAATTCAGCACGCTTCATCTATCGATTGCGGTTCAATTTATAGGTTTAACGTGGAAATACAGCTTCTGTGGCAGGCTTTCGTTTCCACTCAGACAACACAGAAATCAGACTTTCAATGGTTGCTTCTTCAGCCATCATTGTGACCTTCAAGCCTGCTGCTTCTGCCGTCTTCGCTGTAACAGGCCCGATACATGCAACCTCTACATTTTCCAATAAAGGCAAAGGGTCCTGCAATCCCATTCGTTTCAGAATGCTCATAAAATTGGTGACGGTAGATGAACTTGTGAAGGTCATCGCATGAATGCCGCCCTCTTCAAGCAGCTTCAGCAGTTCATCGTCATCCTCGCCAGCCAGAATGGTGTCATAGATAATCGCCTCGGTGACCAGAAGTCCCCGCTCCCTCAACTGTTCAGGCAACCAGGAGCGCGCGAGATCTCCATGCGGTAAAAGAACCCTCTGCCCTTGCTTCAGTTCATTTTCAAAAGCTTCAAGCATACCTTCGGCCTGAAATGGGCCTTGGATGACTTCCGCCACGATGCCATACTTACGCAAAGCTTCCCCAGTGGAAGGCCCTACCGCCGCAATTCTCGCTTGATGAATGGAGCGAATATCTTTTCCCTGTTGCTGCAAATGACGGAAAAAGAATTCCACCCCGTTTACACTCGTGAAAAATACCCAGTCAAACGTATTTAACGCACCAAACGCCCGTTTGACACTTTCCTGTGCCGACTCCCCTGATGGCATCACGGTCTCAATTACCGGAAATTCATAAGGTTCACCGCCAAGTTCCTCGATACGGTTGACCAATTCACTAGCCTGACTGCGTGCTCGCGTCACCAAAATGCGTTTGCCAAACAGCGGCAGTGCTTCCGCCCATTTCAATTGTTCGCGCTGGTTCACCACCTCACCAACAACAATGACAGCGGGTGGTTGAAAATTCGCAGCGATGACTTTTGCTTCAATATCTTCAAGCGTACCTGTGATCGTATCCTGCTCTGCTCTTGTTCCCCATCGAATCAATGCCACTGGTGTTTGCGCAGGGCGTCCGTGGCGAATCAACTGTTCGCTGATATATCCAATTTTGGAGACGCCCATCATAAATACCAGTGTGCCTGTTGCATTCGTCACTTTATCCCAATGAATACTGCGATCAAGCTTGTCCGGACTCTCATGCCCCGTAATGATGGAAATAGAGGAAGCATAGTCGCGGTGGGTCACAGGTATTCCAGCGTAAGCAGGTACACTTATTGCTGAGGTTACACCAGGTACGATTTCAAAAGGAACGTCGTTTTTGCGCAGCAGATCAGCCTCTTCACCTACGCGTCCGAATATCGTCGGGTCTCCCCCTTTAAGCCGGACCACAACCTTGCCTTCCAGTGCGAGATCAACCAACAGCTGGTTGATTTCTTCCTGCTTCATCGTATGTCGATCCGGCCGTTTACCCACATATATCTTAACCGCGCCGGGCTTCATTTGTTTGAGTAATCTTGGACTAGCCAACCGATCGTAAACAACAGCATCCGCTCGACCGATCGATTCCCAGCCTTTTACCGTAATCAGCTTGGCGTCCCCTGGACCTGCACCAACCAAAAAGACCTTCCCCACCATGTCTTCATCCCCTAACTTCTGCCAGTATCTGCTCTGCTCCCCGTTCAATCAATCTCCAAGCCACTTCTTCCCCAAGACGAACCGGATCTTTGCCCGTCATTGCTTCTTTAAGAATCAGTCCACCGTCCGGCGTACCGACCATACCTGTTAATTGTAACGTGTTTTGTCCATTCGGGGAATCTGCATCTTGCTGTTTCACCCATACGGCATGAGCTCCAATCGGAACCTGACAGCCCCCATTTAATACACTAAGGAAGCGACGTTCAGCCAACACAGGAAATGCGGTTTCCGGATCGTTGTACAACTGCAACAGATGGAGCAGTTCCGCATCGTCTTCACGGCATTCAATGCCAAGCGCACCCTGACCTACTGCGGGAAGACAAGCTTCCTCTGACAGATATTCCGTAATCCGATCCTGCCAGCCCATTCGATACAGTCCAGCGGCAGCCAAAATAATAGCGTCCAAACCTTCTGTCTCCAGCTTGCGCAGACGGGAATCAATATTGCCACGAAGCGATTCGAGTTGTAAATCCGGACGGTATGCTTTCAGTTGACTGGATCGACGCAGACTGCTCGTTCCCACTCTTGCACCTTCTGGCAATTGATCCAATGTGAGTCCACCATTCGAAATTAGTGCATCACGTGGATCCGCACGGCGCGGAACAGCCCCGTTTGTCAACCCTTCGGGCAACTCGGAAGGCATATCCTTCATGCTATGAACAGCCATATCAATCGTACGATCCATCATCGCCTGTTCAATCTCTTTGACAAACAGTCCTTTGCCTCCGACTTTGGACAGGGTTACATCGAGAATTAAATCTCCTTTTGTAACAATTTTATGTACTTCAAAATCAAAAGCTAATCCTTCCCGTTCACAAATATCACGTAAATCTTGAATTACATGGCCTGTCTGGGTCAAAGCAAGTGCGCTTTGTCTGCTTCCCACTTTAATTGTCCGCATGTCTACATGTCCTCCTGATTATGGGATATCCAGTCCCCAATTTGTTCTTCGGTCCACCACTTAAACTGACCTGCACGGATCTTTTCCAGTACATTCATTTCGGTTAAACGACGGAGTAATTTAGCTCTGACACCTGGTGAAGATACACGTGCCTTTACTTCCATCCTCATCTGATACAAAAATTCAATATATGTCTCGTACTCATCTCCGAATTGCTGTTCCAATGTGTCACGAATTTCCGCTGCGGCTATAGGCCCTGCTCCAGCGGTCGATATCGCAATGCTCAGTCTGCCACGCCTGACCACACTTGGTGTAATAAAGGTACTTCGCTCAGAAGATATAGCGTCATTAACCAGTATACCCGCATCTTCAGCTTCTTGGACAACAGCTGTGTTCACTTCACTATGGTCCGTTGCTGCATATACGAGAAAGGCCCCCCGCAAATCTCCATTGCGGTAGGACCGGGCAAGCCATTGAATTCGGGAATCATGATGCAATTGTTGTAACGTTGGCGTAACTTCCGGACTAATCACCTTAATTTGCGCTTCCGCATGAAGCAAACCTTTTATTTTACGTTCAGCAACACGTCCGCCTCCAACCACGCAGCAGGATTTCCCTGATATATCTACAAATATTGGCGTGTACCGTTCCATCCCTTCACTCTCCCGTCCAACGATGAAACGCTGAATACGCATTGGATAAAAAACTGATAATGACAAAGCCGTATCCGATCAGCGTCCATCTCGCCATAATAACTGTGGAGAACTGTTTTCTTCTCTTAAAGACGAAGTACCCCACATAGATCGCTATGGCAAGCCCCGTTGCAATAACCTTGAGATCCAAGAGCAGGCTCCAGCGCGTTTCGGCTACAATGGACAATACCGCGAGCATGATAGAAACACCAAGGAGAGGTGTGCCAATCAGTGTAGCCCCATCCATATATTTGCCGATCACTTCGAGACTCGGCAGACGACGTACGGTATCATTCCATTTCTTATTCTTCAGCTTGCGGTGCAAAAACAGATATAACATGGCAAATACAGCACCCACCGTCAAAGCCGCAAAACCAAGATTGGCCAAGGTGATATGCATAATAAGCAATCCATGCACTGTCTGCCAGTTATGCAGAGATATCTCACCTGCTGTAAACCACAACCGGTTCAACACTGTAACCGAGAAACCAACCACGTTCAGCAACAAAATGACAAATTCGGAACGTTGAATACGAGTCATCACTAGAGACATTAGTACGATGCTAAATGAAAATATAAACAAAAAATCAAACGTTGTGTAGATTGGAAAATGCCCTTCGGTTAACATACGTAAAATGACATGGAACACCTGAAGTGCCCATACAACAACAAGAAACCCTGTGCCTGTCCGCTTCGCCCCCGCATTGCGTCGAATGCAGTCCGAGAAATAGAACAGTAGGCTCAGGGCATACATATAGATTAAAGCTTCATAGATTTGTTCAGCTAGGGTCAAGCTGCCCACCCGCCTTATACGCCTGCCGGAGCATAAGCCGGCACGGGGTCTTGCCGGGAATCGTTAAGATGAACGGCATCCGGTTTGCGCAGAGCCGTGGCATCGCTCTGATTTACTTTCTCAGCGGCCCCCTCTACGGCATCCTCCAGAGCAAAGATCTGAGTAAACATGCGCAGCGCTTCATCACCATGCTTGGTACCAGCCATTTCCTTAATCCGGTTAATCGGATCTGTCGTCATTTGATTCACGATGCTTTTCGTCAGACGGCGGATAACTTTACGCTGATGTTCATCCAGTTCAGGCAATTTATTAAACAGACTATCCATCGTTTCTTCATGAATGGAAGCACCTTTTTCCTGCAATGCCCGAATGACAGGACGAACGCCCAAGGTTTTGAGCCATTGATAATAATCTTCCATCTCAAGTTCAATCATTTTCTCGATCTTGGCAGCTTCCACCTTACGCATCTCCAGATTGCTCTCCACGATTCCTTCCAAATCATCAATATCATAAAGGAATACATTGGATAACTCGCCGATCGCCGGATCGATATCCCGCGGAACAGCAATATCAATCAGGAACAGTGGACGCGATTGACGACGCTTCATGCTCTCTCGAACCACAGTGGCATCCAGTACATATCTTTCGGCCCCCGTCGAACTAATGACAATATCAACCTCGTTCAGTCGCTCTAGTGCCTGTTCCATCGTACAAGGGGTCCCCCGAAACTTCGCTGCCAATTCCTCAGCTCGCGCAAGTGTCCGATTCGCCACAATGACTTCGGAGGCTCCATTGGTATACAGATGTTTTACTGTAAGTTCACTCATTTTGCCGGCACCCAGAATCAGCACCTTCTTATCCGTGAACATACCAAAGATACGCTTGCCTAGTTCTACAGCAGCATAACTAACAGATACCGCACTCTCTCCGATCGAAGTCTCCGAATGTGCCCGTTTGCCCAATGTAACAGCCTGTTTGAACAGCATGTTAAACCAGGTCCCAGTAGCTTTCTCTTCCTGTGCTTTGAAGAAAGCCTGTTTCACCTGTCCAAGAATCTGAGTCTCACCAATAACCATGGAATCCAGCCCACAAATGACACGGAACAAATGGCGCATGGCTTGATCATCTTCATATATATATAAGTGTTGCGTAAATTCTTCCCGCGGAACATTAAACCATTGTTCCATGAACGTCCGAATAAAATAACCACACATGTGAAGACGGTCTACCACAACATACAACTCGGTACGGTTACATGTGGCTACGATTACACCTTCCAATACACTCTTGGTCAGCTTGAGCTGCTGCAGCGCTTCAGACAAGTCCTTTTCTGCAAATGTGAATCGTTCCCTAACCTCTACAGGCGCCGTGCGATAATTCAAACCAACGACAACGATGTGCATTGCAAGTTCACCTGCCTAATAAATTTCCAATCAAAGTGTTTTCTACATATGTTCATCCATTTATGATTGACATGGTTAATTATATCACACATCCATAGTATGACCGGGCCATTTTTATGAAATGTTTATGAAATCCCCATGTAAATCATCTTATGCATTGTCATTTATTGTAGTGTCTCACCAATCTTCACCGTTATGCGTTAAATACTTGTTTTAATGATAAAGATTCATGAAAATCCCATATAAAACAAATAGCCATGGATGGCTCCATGACTATTCAGGTTTGGGATGATCTTCGTTCCATCCCGATATGTGAAAATTATTCATGCTGTCGTTATTCAATCACGTTTCTTTGCGTACTTGGTTCCTTTATTCTTTTCATTTCAATGAGATTAAAAATAACATCTATCCAAAGGGAATGCAACCCCTTTAGGAAGATCAAAAAATAAAAGATTCGTATCCATCAAACTCCCGAAATCAAGAAATCCCCTTTCGCTTCTACCTGGAATGTACCAGATCAGAGCATTAGGGGATGGTTAGTTAAATACTTGTATAATTCACTCTTTTGGGTCAGTAGGCTTCAAGCTCAAACAGCCGTTTCTGGTGGCGCGCAAGCTTTTTATCAATCTGCTGGAGTTGATCAGAAGTAGAAGCATCCATTCTTGTATCAAGTAACGAATCAACCTCGGCGTATAACCGGTTTATCTCGCGTTCAATATCTCGAGCCTGAAACACACGCTGCAATTCAAGCAACGTATTTTTGTATTCGTAGATGACACGGGTATTCTCGCCGATCTGCTCCACAATTTTACGGACAACGCCCTGCGTATAAACATACGTCATGGTAAACTCCTCATAAATGCGATGAACAACGCCATCACCCTTAAAGGTCATAAAGAGCTTCCGGACTACGTTCGTCAGATAATGGTTTACCAGGCGGCAAGATAACTCACAGATGTAAAACCCTTCCCTACGATCAAAAGGGAAATGAACTTCTTCTCCACTCACATCTACGAGCACAATTTCCTGGCAGCCATTCTCCATCACCTTCACTCGTTGATGAATCCGGCCATCTTCTGTCATGCGTAAAAACTGATGCATCTGGGGTTCTGACAATTTCAAAGTGGCTTTAACATACTCTGTGGCTAATCGCTGAGCCATAAAATCTCCTCAATTCTTTCCCGATTGTTTTGTCTTCCTGCACATGTGGCAGTGATCTCAAAATTCTTCAGGTCGGCAAGGCCGCTACTTTGGTACTGTTGGCGCAAATGCACCTATACTCATTATACACTACCGTATAGCTATTTCGCCCCAAAATAAAACAATGAATGTTCACGAAAATCCATAAAATATGGATTAATCCTTGATTGCATCAAAGATCCACCCCAGTTGCTCGCTTTCCTGCATCAAAATGGCGTAATCCCCGGTTATCCGTTAATTTCGTGGTCTGCGTGATTTTCCTCAGCCTGTGACTCTTCTTCCGCTGAAGCTTGACCGATTCCGGCAAAGCGGGTAATGATCTCCCATAATTCTTCTTTTCCTAAACCTTCTTCCGATGAAAACGGTACAAACAGATCACCCGGGCGAAGATCCAAAGCTTCCTTGATGACTTTAATATGTTTGGCTCTACGTGTTTTTGGAATCTTGTCCATCTTCGTCGCAACCACTACCAGAGGCAAGCCATGATGGCGGAGCCACTCATTCATCATCATGTCATCCTTGGACGGTTCATGTCTCATATCCACCATCTGCATGACCAGTTTCAATTCCTCGCGTCCCAACAAGTACTTCTCCATCATTTTGCCCCAGGCAAAGCGTTGCTCTTTGGAAACTTTAGCGTAGCCATATCCAGGGAAATCGACGAAGTAGAGATCCTGATTGATCTTATAATAGTTCAGTTGCTGTGTCTTACCAGGGGTAGAACTCGTCCGTGCCAAGTTTTTACGATTAATCAAACGGTTGATCAAAGATGATTTCCCTACATTGGATCGTCCCGCCAAGGCAATCTCGGGCAGGCCGTCCTCGGGGTATTGTTCAGGCCGAACGGCACTGATAATAAATTCGGATTGATTTACTTTCATAATGTATCTGTCCTCTCTTGAATCCTGTGCTCTTAATTAGAGCTGCTGTTGGTATTATGCCATGGATTGTTCTATCATACCAAAAAAACCGTTCCAGCGGACGCCAAAGCTTCCGCAGAACGGTTTACTCTTCATACGATCCCTCGTTTAACGGGCTACAGGTGTATTCCTGCCTGTTCCACAAGCGCATGTTGCAGCACCTGATCCATATGGGCTACAGGAACAAATTCCACATCTTCTTTGATGCTGTCCGGAATATCCCGCAGGTCCCGTTCGTTATCCTTGGGCAATAATATTTTTTTGTAACCGGCGCGGTGGGCCGCCAGTGATTTTTCCTTAAGTCCGCCGATTGGCAACACACGGCCACGCAGCGTTATTTCGCCGGTCATGGCAATATCTTTGGAGACATGTTTGTTCGTTAGAGCAGAGATCAACGCAGTCGCCATTGTAATTCCTGCGGATGGTCCATCCTTCGGAATGGCTCCTTCCGGAACGTGGATATGGATATCGTTCTTCTCATGGAAGTCAGACGGAATGCCAAGCTGTGCAGCTTTGGATCGGGTGTAGCTGAATGCCGCCTGAGCCGATTCCTTCATGACATCGCCCAGTTTACCTGTCAGCGTCAGCTTGCCTGTACCAGGTACAACGGTAACCTCGATCACGAGGGTATCTCCACCCACTTCAGTCCACGCCAGTCCCGTCACAGTACCAATCTGATCTTCCAGTTCGGCCATACCGTAGCGGAATTTACCCGGACCAAGGTAATCCTTCACTTCATCTGGTGTAATGTTAATCTGACCTTCCACACCAGACACGATGTTTTTGGCCGCTTTCCGACACAACGAAGCCATCTGCTGTTCCAGATTCCGCACGCCGGACTCTCGTGTATATTCACGAATGACACGCAACATGCTGTCATCCCCAATATTCAGCTGATCTTCTTCCAGACCATGATCCTGTTTCTGTTTCGGCAGCAAATAGTTTTTGGCAATTTGCAGCTTCTCCAGCTCGGTATACCCCGGAATATTGAGCATCTCCATCCGGTCCAGAAGCGGACGTGGAATGTTATGCACTGTGTTGGCAGTTGTAATAAACATAACGTTAGATAAGTCAAACGGCAACTCTACAAAGTGGTCACTGAATGTGTTGTTCTGTTCAGGATCAAGTACTTCGAGCAACGCTGCGGAAGGGTCTCCGCGGAAGTCTGAAGCCATTTTGTCGATCTCGTCCAGCAAGAACACCGGATTGAGTGAACCCGCTGTCTTCATGCCCTGAATGATACGGCCTGGCATTGCACCCACATAGGTACGTCGATGACCGCGAATTTCTGCTTCATCTCGCACGCCACCCAACGATATTCTGACGAATTCACGTCCAAGGGATCTGGCGATAGAGCGGGCAAGCGACGTTTTCCCGACCCCTGGAGGTCCAACCAGACAGAGGATCGGTCCTTTAAGCTTTTTCACCAGCTTCTGAACAGCCAGATATTCAAGCACACGTTCTTTCGGTTTTTCCAAACCGTAGTGATCTGCATTTAACACATCTTCAGCCTTTTGAATATCCAGATTGTCAGCTGTCAGCTGCGTCCAAGGCAGTCCCAGCAGCCAATCCACATAGTTGCGGATAACGCCACCTTCGGCAGAACTTGATGGCATTTTCTCCAGCCGATCAATTTCTTTCTCAACCTTTTCCTTCACCTTGTCCGGCAAGCCAAGAGCCTCCATTTGATTTCGGAGTTCCTCAACCTCCCCGGCACGGCCTTCTTTCTCACCCAGCTCTTTTTGAATCGCCTTCATCTGCTCACGCAGATAGTACTCTTTCTGGGTTTTCTCCATCTGTTTCTTCACGCGCTGGCTGATTTTGCGTTCAAGCTCCAGTACTTCCCGCTCATTGTTCAGGATGTCCAGCAACTTCTCCAGCCGTTCACGAACGTCGATGGTCTCCAAAATCTCCTGTTTGTCCTTGATCTTCAAAGACAGGTGACTGGTGATGACATCGGCCAAGCGACCTGGTTCTTCAATATCAGACACAGCCGCAAGTGTCTCAGGTGTAACCTTTTTGGACAGATTAATATAATTTTCGAACTGGTTCAGAACTGTACGCATCAGCGCATCTGTTTCCGGATGACTGTTCTCCTCTTCAGGAAGCTCTTGTGCCAGAACCTCATAGTATTCCTCGTTGTCCGTATATTCAATGATTTCAGCCCGTTCCAAGCCTTCCACAAGTACACGAATCGTCCCGTTTGGAAGCTTCAGCATCTGTCTGACCTTGGCAACCGTTCCGATTCTGAAAATATCCTCTTGTGTTGGTTCTTCAATATTTACCTCGGCTTGGGAACATAGGAGAATCAAATGTTCTTCTACCATCGCTTTTTCTAAAGCCTTGACCGATTTCTCCCGGCCCACATCGAGATGCAGTACCATACTCGGGTAGACGAGAAGTCCTCTTAAAGGCAGTAAAGGAAAACGACGACCTTTCGCTTTGCTCGGTCCCATCGCTTTCGCACCTCCAATGGCTCTCAGGTTGTAGTCATTCATTATTCTATCAAATGTTCACATAAAAAACCAATGAAGGGAAGCGCTTAGCAGCTTCCCGAATCTGTAACCTGTCCTGGACGGGGCAAGTCAGCACGTAAATAGGATGCGGATGCCGGCGGGAAAATCTCCGGTGCAGGTGTTGCTGTCTCCTCCGCAAGGTTGATTTGTTTGGCTTGCTCCTCATTAGGCACCCAGTCAAATACTTCTCGGAATACGTCTTCAACGGTATCGACCGGGATAACTCGTAAGCCATCCAGATTTTCAAAGATGGACTGCCAGTTCTCTGCCGGAATAATGACCGTTTTGGCGCCCGCCTGGAATGCAGCCTCCACTTTGGCGAGTACACCACCGATCGGTTTTACCCGGCCATGAATACTGATCTCGCCAGTCATCGCTGTCTCATGGTCAATCGGACGCCCCTGGATGGCTGATGTAATGGCTGTCGCCATGGCAATCCCCGCAGATGGGCCATCAATTGGCGTTCCACCTGGGAAGTTGACGTGTAAATCATAGTCGTTAGGACGAATGCCCATGGCCTTTAATACGGTTATCACATTTTCAACCGAGCCTCTAGCCATGCTTTTTCGCCGGAGTGTGCGCGAACCGCCTCCAATCTCTTCTTCATCCACAACTCCCGTGATGTTAATTCGTCCCTGATCTCGAAGAGTCGGAACAGCGGATACTTCGATCTCCAGAATGGTGCCCATATTCGGTCCATATACGGCCAAGCCATTCACAAAACCGATCTGTGGCCGCATAGGCACCTTGCGATCTGGCCGGGGCTGAATCTGGCTGCTGCCAGCGACCCATTCCACATCCGACGCCTGCAGCGTTTCACGTTTTTCAGTCAAAGCCAGCCCAGCAGCGAGTTGAATGATATTGACCGCTTCACGGCCATTGGTTGCATAGCGCTTAACCACATCAACTGCCTCTGGACATGGACTGAATCCGATTTTCTGTACAGCGTCTTCCGCAATTTGCCCGATTTCTTCCGGCAGCAATGGACGGAAATAGACCTCCATGCACCGCGAGCGCAAGGCTGGAGGCAGTTCATGGGACGATCGAGTCGTCGCTCCGACAAGACGAAAATCGGCTGGCAGACCATTTTGAAAAATATCGTGGATATAAGCAGGAGTATGCGTGTCTTCCGAGTTATAGTACGCACTTTCCAAAAACACCTTGCGGTCCTCCAATACTTTCAGCAGTTTATTCATCTGAATGGAATGCAGTTCACCGATCTCATCAATAAAAAGCATCCCTCCATGCGCTTTGGTAACGGCACCGGGTTTCGGCTGTGGAATGCCTGCTACGCCCATCGCTCCTGCTCCCTGATAGATCGGATCATGCACTGAACCAATCAAAGGGTCAGCAATACCTCGTTCATCAAAACGCGCCGTCGTGGCGTCAAGTTCCGTGAATTTGGCATCGGCCTTGAAGGGAGATGACGGATTCTTTTTGGCTTCTTCCAAAACCACCCTTGCAGCAGCTGTTTTACCTACCCCTGGAGGTCCATATATAATGACATGCTGTGGATTAGCACTGCATAGCGCGGCTTTAAGGGCGCGAAGTCCGTCTTTTTGCCCTACAATGTCATTAATGGTTGCCGGACGTGTCTTCTCTGATAGGGGCTTGGTGAGTGAAATGGAGCGCAACTTCCGCAGCTTCTCCAGTTCCTTGCGGGATTCACGCTCCACCGCACCGCGATTCGTTTTCTGCCCTCGAAGTAAATTCCAGAAATACAAACCGATCACCACACCAAAAAATAACTGAATCATCATTATGACCATACCAAATTCCATGTCTCAACATCCTCCTGTTCTATCCCTATTCTCATACGAGATCATGCTAATACTTGGTAGTATAGCCTTTTCACCGAGACGTAAACGGGTGATCAGGAAATTGTATGTTTGAGAACAAAAAACAGCCCGTCAATGCTGACGGACTGTTACAAAACGATATATAAATCAATCAGTGCGAGCGGCCAGGAATAACGCCTGTCGCTTCATAAGACTCCACGATTTTGTCGATCTCTTTTTTCAATTCCTCAACCATGATCTCTTCTGGCACTTTACGGATCATTTTACCATGACGGAATAACAAGCCTTCTCCGCGTGCACCGGCAATACCGATATCCGCTTCCTTGGCTTCACCCGGACCGTTAACAGCACAACCCAGCACCGATACTTTGATCGGCACCTTAAGTTTGGAGATATACTCTTCCACTTCATTCGCAATGGAGAACAGATCGATATCCAAACGGCCACAGGTAGGACAGGAAATCAGCGTAGCTGCATTTGAAATCAGACCAAAGGTTTTGAGCAGGTCACGAGCAACCTTAATCTCTTCAACCGGGTCCGCACTAAGCGATATCCGCATCGTCGAACCAATGCCCATGGATAACAAGGCACCCATACCGGCAGAACTTTTGATTGTACCAGAGAACAATGTACCCGCCTCGGTAATGCCCAAATGCAACGGATACTTGATGATCTCAGCCGCTTTGGAATAAGCCTCAATCGCCATCGGCACATCCGATGCTTTGAGAGACACGATAATATCGTGAAAATCCAATTCTTCTAGAATGCCAATGTGATAAAGTGCACTTTCTACCATAGCATCAGCTGTTGGATAACCATATTTTTCGAGCAAATGGTTCTCCAGAGAACCTGCGTTTACCCCGATCCGAATCGGAATACCCTTCTCTTTACAAGCTTTGACGACTTCCTCTACTTTGGAACGTTTACCGATATTGCCGGGATTAATCCGTACTTTATCGATGCCATTCTCAATCGCAAGGAGCGCCAGTTTATAATTAAAATGGATATCCGCTACGAGCGGAATATTAATCCGTTTTTTGATTTCCTTGATGGCTGCTGCAGCTTCCTCATTGTTCACCGTTACACGCACCACTTGGCAGCCTGCTTCTTCCAAACGCAAAATCTCTGCCACGGTTGCCTCAACGTCTGCCGTTTTCGTTGTACACATGCTCTGGATGATGACTTCGTTGCTGCCACCAATCGTTAAGTTACCCACTTTTACGGGTCGTGTATCTTGTCTTAAAAACATGAGTGATTTCTCTCCCCACAACGTCAAAGCTCCACCCTGACAGAGACATGAATTCGCCTTCTGCCAGGAGTGGAGAACTGACAAGTCTATATTTCAGTGTTGAAACGGAATATTCGCCTTTAGTTAGGCACTTTCTTCCTGCTTGTCGTCCTTGGATTGGCTCAGTTCAGGCACGACTCTCTTCTCAACGACCTCTTCGGTAATGACACAGTTCGTAACATCATCACGGGAAGGCACTTCGTACATAATCTCAAGCATAATGCCCTCGATGATTGCACGTAGTCCACGTGCACCCGTGTTACGTTTAATGGCTTCCTTCGCAATCGCCAGCAATGCTCCTGGTTCGAACACCAGATTCACATTATCCAGCTCAAGCAGTTTTTGGTACTGTTTCGTAAGCGCATTTTTTGGCTCGGAAAGAATCCGTACCAATGTGTCTTCGTCCAGCGGCTCCAAAGTGGAGATAACTGGCAAACGGCCTACAAATTCCGGAATCAGACCGAATTTCAGCAAGTCTTCCGGCAATACCATACCCAGATATTCACCTGGTTTAAGATCTTTTTGTTCCGCAACGGTATTAAAGCCGATGACTTTTTTACCGATCCGGCGTTTAATCATTTGCTCGAGACCATCAAAGGCACCGCCACAAATGAACAAGATGTTGGTGGTATCAATCTGGATGAATTCCTGATGTGGATGCTTACGACCACCTTGTGGTGGTACAGAAGCTACAGTTCCTTCCAGGATTTTCAAGAGCGCTTGTTGAACACCTTCACCCGATACATCACGAGTAATGGATGGGTTCTCGGATTTACGCGCTACTTTATCAATTTCATCGATATAAATAATGCCGCGCTCTGCTTTTTCCACATCATAATCAGCAGCTTGAATCAGCTTGAGCAGAATGTTCTCTACATCTTCGCCGACATAACCTGCTTCCGTCAATGAAGTTGCATCAGCAATAGCAAAAGGAACATTAAGGATTTTGGCCATCGTTTGCGCAAGCAACGTTTTACCAGAACCCGTAGGTCCTAACAGCAAAATGTTACTTTTTTGCAATTCAACATCCTCAATCTTACTTTGTGTGTTGATCCGTTTATAGTGATTGTAAACCGCTACAGACAAAGATTTCTTCGCCTGATCCTGACCAATGACGTACTGGTCAAGAATGTCGCGGATTTCTTTCGGTTTTGGAATATCTTTGAGGTCCAGTTCTTCGTCATGACCGAGCTCTTCCTCTACGATTTCAGTGCACAGTTCGATACATTCATCACAAATGTAAACGCCCGGTCCAGCGACCAGCTTGCGCACCTGTTCCTGAGATTTACCGCAAAAAGAGCATTTCAACTGCCCTTTCTCATCGTTAAATTTAAACATGAAACCACCCCTTTAGGAATTGATCGGTCTGCTGAGCACCTGGTCAATAATGCCGTACGTTTTGGCTTCTTCAGCACTCATGAAAAAGTCACGGTCTGTGTCCCGCTCGATTTTCTCAAGGGGTTGACCTGTACGATCGACGTATATTTGATTCAGTTTCTGACGTGTTTTAATAATCCATTCTGCGTGAATTTTGATATCCGCAGCCTGTCCTTGAACGCCGCCAAGCGGCTGATGAATCATCACTTCGCTGTTAGTCAGCGCATATCGTTTACCAGGAGCTCCGGCTGTCAGCAATAACGAGCCCATGCTTGCTGCCATACCTACGCAAATGGTCGATACATCCGGCTTGATATATTGCATCGTATCGTATATACCCATCCCTGCGGTGACAGAACCACCAGGTGAATTAATGTACAAACTTATATCCTTCTCAGGATCGTCGGCTGCCAAAAACAAAAGCTGCGCTATGACAAGATTGGCTACATCGTCATCAATCGCACTGGTTAAAAAGATAATGCGATCCTTCAGCAAACGCGAATATATATCGTAAGACCGCTCGCCTCGATTGGTTTGTTCAACAACCATTGGCACCAGACTCATGAGACCAACCTCTTTTCTACATGTAATTAGACATAGGCTACCTGTAAAGCAAACCCAAATTCATTCTAACACGTTCCTGTGACAATGTCATTTTTCACAAGTGGTGTAAAGACGGAGTAAGTTTACTTTTTTGCCTGATCATATTTAACCATGTTTTCTATGTATGTGCAAATCGGAGCAATCCTATGCCGTTTCACCTTTTTTTTATTTGCAGGAGAACCATAGGACGTTGATTGTGCATAACCAATGCCACAACGAATTCCATCCATATTATTACTGAATCCTCTATAAAATGGATGCCATAATTTAAAAATAAGGCACGCAATGATTCACGTGCCTTATCGTTTATTCAGCTGTTCATTACGTAACAGCTTGTCTTATTTTTCGTCAGCTTCTGCAGCAACTTCTTCAGCTGGAGCTTCAACAGCTTCAACGACTTTGCTGTTCTCAACGAGAACATCGATCGTTTTACGCAGTTTCACTTCGTCACGAAGGCTGTCCAGGGAACCATTACCCTCGAGAATGCCACGAATCTCTTCAGCAGGACGCTTGTAAGACTCAGCCATTTTTTCGAGTTCTTGGTTAACTTCTTCGTCAGACACTTCGATGTTTTCCGCTTTACCAACGGCTTCAAGAACCAAGTTGTTGCGAACACGTTTGGAAGCATCTTCCTGCATTTGTCCTCTCAGGTCAGCTTGTGTTTGACCAGAGAAGCTCAGGAACATTTCCAGGTTCATACCTTGGTTGCGCAGACGGTTGTCGAAATCACGCATCATGTTTTGTACTTCGCTCTCAACCATCGCAGCAGGAATATCCACTTCAGCATTTTCAGCCACTTTTTCTACAACAGCATTTTCTTGAGCTGCTTTGGCTTCATCTGCTTTGCGGGATTCCAATTGCGTTTTCAGATCAGCTTTGTACTCTTCAAGCGTATCGAATTCGCTAACATCTTTTGCAAACTCGTCATCCAGTTCAGGAAGTTGTTTACGTTTGATTTCATGTACTTTCACTTTAAATACCGCTTTTTTGCCAGCCAGTTCAGCTGCATGGTAGCTCTCAGGGAAAGTTACTTCAACGTCTTTGAAGTCGCCTGTGGAAAGACCCACAACCTGCTCTTCAAATCCTGGGATGAATGTGTTGGAACCAAGTTCCAGGGAATACCCCTCAGCTTGTCCACCTTCGAACGGTACACCATCAACGGAACCGTCAAAGTCGATTACAGCAACGTCGCCGTTTTGTGCGGAACCTTCGTCGATAACAACGAGTTCTGCGTGACGTTGTTGAAGACGCTCGAGCTCTTCAGTCACTTCTACATCCGTTACTTCATGTTTGGCTACAGCAACTTCAACGCCTTTGTAGTCACCCAGTGTAACTTCAGGTTTAACTGTTACTTTCGCTTTGAACTTGAATACTTGTCCTTTAGCGAATTGCTCGACATCTACGTCAGGACGATCAACCGGGAAGATATCCGTTTGGTCGATTGCTTCTGTGTAAGCTTCAGGAAGCAAAATATCAATTGCTTCTTGATACAGGCTTTCTACACCGAAACGAGCTTCAAAGATCGAACGTGGAACTTTACCTTTACGGAATCCAGGTACATTTGCTTGTTTAACTACTTTATTAAAAGCTTTGTCGAGTGCTGCAGTTACACGATCTGCACCCACTTCAACCTCAAGAACCCCAAGGTTCTTCTCTATCTTTTCCCAAGTTGCTTTCATTGTATACTTTCCCCTCCAAAATTCGCATGTTCACGTAGGCAATCACGTACAAAATAACCATTTTAGTATAAACAAGATTAGATTCTTTTTCAAGGGGAATCCCTTGATACGGTTTGAGGAAAACGTTTCCGGGTCCTATTGACCATCCAAACCGGCAGAAACAAACTGCTTCATTGATCGATATGCTTGCTCCAGACGAAAGCGCATCGCCCCTGTCACAGCATACATTGAGCGAGTATCTTCCTCGTCATGCGAACCGCCCAGACTGTCTGCAACGGTCATATGTAGAGCAGCTCCCCATATATCTGTCATGGAATCATTTTCTTCCAGCATGGACATGTAATCACGGGTTCCGTACACGGCCATGACATATTGAATCCACAGTTCTTGTGCAAAATAAAAGAGCGTAGGTTCATGAACCTCCGTCTGATCTGCCACTCTTTCAAGAATCTGAACGATCTGAATCGGGAAATCCTCAGGTCTAAGCGGAACGGTATCAATCTCCACTTCAACTGGTTCTTCCCCACGAGTAAACGCAATAATGCCTTGAACACCTCGGCGACGTAATGTCTGAAGCACGCGGAACTGAAGTAAAGGATGCAGCGTCTTGTCTTTGAGCCAACCGATAAGCGAATCATCAATTTCTGGCCGATCGAGATAAGCAAGCTGCTCCAGCGCCAGCATTGTTTGTTCAGATAAAGGCTCCTCCATTACGGTACGAAGAAGTTTATCCGCATAGCCATCATCCTGCTCAAGCTTGGATCGGGCATGTTGGCGTGCCATGTCCTCTTCACTAATTTCCTCTTCCTCACGCTCTTCACGAACCTCGGGTAAATCTTCCCCGTAATGAGGAAACGCAGCTTCAAGCCATTCGAGCAAGGCTCGCCATTCGTCGTAATGCCGTTCTTCCTGCCCTTGGCATTGCAGCAAAAAGCGAAGCAGGTCCATCGCTTCACCATATCGTTCATTTTCTAGCATAACCGTCAATTGAATCTGGTAATAGTCCAGCGTCTTAGGAAACAGCACAATATTGTTACTGTGCTCGGTTTCCGGGGTCGTGGATTCCTTAATAGGAGCACCTCCTCTGTATCCTGAATCTCCAGTCGCAATCAACCATAAATAGATGTATATAAAACGAAAGTCGATCTATTTTTTGAGTTCTTCTGATATTCTAACATAACCTTAATTATAATGAAAAAAACGTTACTGCCGCCAAATATCATATACGAAAAATATATTATAATAAAATGTTTGATATTCATCATTATTTATGATAAAATCAATTTTGCTTGAAAAATTTCATGTCTCAGTAGCTCAGCTGGATAGAGCAACGCCCTTCTAAGGCGTCGGTCGGGGGTTCGAATCCCTCCTGGGACGTAATTAAAAAAAGTTTCCTTCGGGAAGCTTTTTTTTTGCGTTCTGGGGATGAGAACCCCAATGGTTCGTCGGAGCATAAGCTTCGGTAGGATTACTTCGCAGTCTCGACTGCAAGGAGAGTATCCCTCCTGGGACGTAATTAAAGAAAAGTTTCCTTCGGGAAGCTTTTTTTTTGCGTTCTGGGGATGATTGAATACGTTAATCGGCTGATGTTGACACGGGATGTTATGATTGTTTATGTATATGTATGTATCAAAGTATACATATTAGACAAATAAACTATAGGAGATTTACCATGCCATCCTCTTTACATCAAAACTCACCTGACCATTCTGCAGTCGATAATTCATCGTCAGCATCCATGAAACTTGGACTCTTGCTGGCAGGCATTATCGTTATCGCTGCAACAATGCGTTCACCTATTACGGCAACAGGTCCGATTGTGGAACTGATTCGTACAGATACAGGAATAAGTCATACATTGGCAGGCTTGCTTACCTCTCTTCCTTTGCTTGCCTTCGCGGCAATCTCTCCGTTCGCTCCACAATTGGCGCGAAGATTCGGACTAGAAACCGCTCTGTTAACTGCCATAATTCTTGTGACCATAGGCGTATCCCTCCGGTTTATGCCCTCTGTTCCCGTTCTTTTTACAGGAACAGCAATCCTTGGATGTGGTATTGCCCTGAGCAACGTATTGCTGCCCAGTCTGATCAAAAGGGATTTCCCATTGCGAGTGGGTCTCGTTACCGGCCTCTATTCCGTGTCCATGAATATATGGGGCGCTATCGCCTCAGGAATCAGCGTTCCCACGGCAGGCTTAACCTCCATGGGTTGGCATGCTTCACTGGGCATGTGGGCTATACTGTCCATTCTAGCCCTGATTCTCTGGCTGCCTCACGTCCGTTCTGGACGTCGCGGCGAAGTTTACGTGGCTTCGAGAACGGAAGCGAAGCCCGTTCGTCTTATTACATCTCCCTTAGCCTGGTATGTCACATTGTTCATGGGACTGCAATCTTTAATTTTTTACACTACAATTACCTGGCTGCCAGAGGTTCTATCTGATCAGGGTTTCAGTTCCTCTTCAGCCGGTTGGATGTTGTCTTTGATGCAAATGGTTAGTGTTCCGGTAACGTTCATCGTCCCCATTCTGGCTGGACGAATGAAAGATCAACGTTGGCTGACAGCAATTACAGGTTCATGTCTGATTCTGGGCTATGTATTCCTTTTAAGTGGTATTTCCTCTCTCGTTACCGTCGGTGTTGCTTTGGCTGGCGTTGGAGCCGGGGCTTCGTTCGGACTTGTAACCATGTTTTTTGTACTGCGTACATCCGATGCAAGACAGGCTGCGGGACTTTCGGGTATGGCTCAATCCTTTGGGTATATGCTGGCAGCCGTCGGACCGTTGCTGTTCGGTGTGCTTCATGATTGGACACAAGGATGGACTCTTCCATTGCTTTTGCAAGTTACACTTGCTGTTCTGTTACTTTTCATGGGATTGAAAGCAAGTGCCAATCGTTTGATTAGTTCATGATGAATTGGAGCTTCCATTATATAAGCAAAGAGACCTTTCCCAATGGAAAGGTCTTTTTTTGCTAAACTCACACTGTGATTAGAATAGTTATTAAAGCTTATCCAGATATTCAAGTAGACGGTACAGAACGACAGATACTTGAGCACGAGTTGATGTAGCTTTTGGAGCAAACTTGTTGCCAGACATACCTTTTACCAAACCATTCTCTACAGCAAAATGAACAGCTGATTTCGCTCCATCTGAAATTTGATCTTCATCCTTGAAACCAATGGATGTTACTCCTTGTTTTATTTCCAAAGCATCGGCAATCATCAAAACCATATTTTCGCGTGTCAATTGGTCCTGTGCACTCGCTTCTTTACTACGTGTTTCCCAATCGATTCCCGTTCCGAAAATACGATCAAGCAACGTCGCAAATTCTGCATGAGTAATGGTACTATTCGGTGAGAATGTGCTAGCACTAATACCCTTAGCAATTTGTTGAGAGGCTATAACTTCGATTTCATCTTTAGCCCAGTGGCTGTTGATGTCTCCAAAAGTTACAGCATTCTCTACAACAACATAAGAACCTGGTTGTGTTACATTGAATTCCAATTGCCCTTTTTGAGACACATTGGACAAAGACGCAGGCTGCCAAGCATCTTTTGTTGTTTGATGATAAGCAATAACTTTACGTACGTCTTTTACAGAGTTCACATCATATTTCAAAGTAAGCCCAATATTGTGCTTGAATTTGTCTGCATCAAGATCAATAGATACAATTTGAGAAACAATGTTCTCGTTTTGTTTGTTATCCTTGCCTTCTGCAACTTGCAACTTCAAGCTGAATCCTCTATCTGTGACGTAATCCGTCAAAGAAGCAGCAGGTATAGTCACATTGAACGTTTTGCCCTCAATAATCAGATTTTTACCTGAGGCTTGAATTTTATCAGCAATAGCCTTGCTGATTGTCAGATCTACTAGACTATATTTGTCAAACTCAACGCTTGATAAATCCAGCTTGATTTCCTTCTTATCATCCTGCAACTGTGTATTAATTACCGCTTCGGAAATCGCTGCTGTAGCCTGTGTAGTTCCGTCAGCGTTTTTCTTTTCGGATACAGATGCGTCACCTTTAATTGTAGGCGTAGGTGCAGGTGATGGGGAAGAATTGGAAGAACTAGATCCGCCTGAAGACCCTGAACCAGAGCCCGGTGATGGTGTACCAGGATTAGGAACTTCCGGATCAGGATTTTTTTTCACCAGAAGTGATGTAGTCGCTGTTCCTATCAAACCTTGCAAGTCTTCAACAGACATTTCCACAATGTACTCCCCAGCTAACAACTTGCCGAGTCTAAGAGTGAATGAGCCGTCTGTTTCAACTTCAAAGGCACCTTCCGTAATCTTCTTATTCGTTGTATCTTTCACAGTGTAACCAGCCTTCAATGAAGCTGTTACATTAAGTTCAGTATCCCATCCACTTTTAAGCGCTGGAGCGGCTACGATATAAAGATCATCAACATTACCTGTCAAAGCTTCTTTGTCCGCCTGCACCACTTCCAGATTTTCTGGTGCTGTTACAACCGGAGCTGCTTTTTTCACCAAAAATGGAGAAGTATCTTCGATATACGTTTTTCCATCAACACCGATTGCAGTGATATCAACCGTGTAAAGACCATCTGGAATAGTCGTTACCTCGTCGGTAGTGTAGTCTGCATACTGTCCATCCCAAGCCAGAGTATATCTTGTGTTGGCAGCGAAACTATAGTAGTTTCCAAAAATAGATCCAATATATCCATCTCCATAATAGCCCCCATCCGGGTTAAGGCCATCGAAGATCTCAATAAGGGCAAAATTCATTGGATTGTAGAATTCCATAGCTACATTGAGTGTATCCAGCGTACCATCAGGCTTCAATGGATAATGGAACGGGTTCTTCTCTGTACCTTTCACAGTCTCAATGTATTTAACGCCTGCCAATGTAAGGTTGAAATGTGCGACATATGGAACACTAAATGTGTCCGTTCCATTAGACAACTGAAGGTAGCCTTGCGCTTCTGTTACCGCAGTAACACCTTTTGGAACTGTAATAGTAACCTGTAACTCTTCCTCACCATTCAGTGTAAAAGAGCTCTTATCCACCGCAACGGATACACCAGGAATTGTACGAGTTGGATTCACGCTTACAGTGTAGTTTCCACCGCTGCCATTCAGCGACTCCACTTTGATCGTTTTGCTGACGGTTTTTTCGTCCGTGCTGAGGAAGTTACCAAAATTCACACTACCTGTAACATTTGGTTTCTCGACAGCCACGCCATTCTCTGTGTATTTCGTTACATCCAATACTTTAACAAATGCAGCAGGATCAATCGTTTTCACCGCTTGAATACGACCTGCACCTTGATCAAACACATCGTATTTTGTCGTGTCGAGCACTTTACCATTGTTCATGAGTGCAACTTTAATATCAAATGGTGTCCAGTCACTGTGCTTCTCAATCAACAGGGCAACCAGTCCGGCAACATGAGGTGTGGCCATACTTGTACCTGATTTACGATCGTAAGCCTGTGAATAATCAGCTCCAGGTTCGTCCTTGCCATAGGCAGGAACAGTAGACAGAATACTGGTACCCGGTGCAACTATATCCGGTTTGATATCCAGAGTCACCTTGGCTGGTCCGCGGGAGCTGGATGGATTCATTTCATCGCCAGCCGTTTGACCTTTAACGAAGTCACTAAAGCTCACTTCAACGCTTTGACCGGCATCCAGCTCAGCCTTGATACTTTCTCCATCTTCCTTCGACATGCTCAAGGTTGGAATAAGTTCAAAATTATCTCCCAAACTCACCCCGATCGGGCCTGGAATATTGTTATATACGATAATAGCAACTGCACCAGCAGCTTTGGCATTGGCTACTTTCTCTACAAATGCCAGCTCACCGCGCTGTACAAAAGCCACTTTGCCTGTAAAATCCTTGCCTTCAAAGTCGGTCGGTTTACCCAACCCTGCGAATAAAAGATCATATTGATTCGTCAAAACAGCTTCCGGATCTGCTGAGAGGCTCCAGCCCATTACATCAAGTCGGTACACCGACTCAGTAACAGCCAATGGATTTTGCTCCGTTTCAGTTGGAGCAATCGCAGGCTCTTCTTTCACAGGTGCAACCTCTGGAGAGGTTTCGACTGGTGCCGAAGGCGAGGCTGGCTGAACACCCTCTTCGGATTGGCTGGCTTCCACATCTAGAGCTGTAACATCAGCAGACGCTGTTCCAGACAATGCCGCTTCGTTTGTTGATGAAGCTTCTTCGCCTGTTGCACCTTCCGGTGTTGTTGATGGTTCACCTTGAGCCGGAACTTCAGGAGTTTCCGTCCCCGGTGCTGTTCCCAGTTCAGGAGATGGCTCAACTTCAGGGACAGGCTGTTCTTCTGGAAGTGTACCTTTACCTTCCTCACCAATCCAGAAATGAGTGTTGGCTGTAATGCTTTGGCTAGGCCCTGTGGAGTTACCTACAGTGATTGCCATAGCCGATGCTCCTGGAGAACCTAATGTATAACGATTCGGGCCATCATTACCACTTGCTACAACTGCAGTCACGCCAGACAGCGTGGCATTGTTAAGAGCAACCGAAGTAATGTAACTTGGATCATTGGCAGCGTTACCCAACGAGAGATTGATTACATCCATACCATCGGCAACGGAACGATCGATTCCCCCTAATACCCATGAGGTTTGTCCACTACCATAGGGTCCAAGAACACGATAGGCATAGATATCAGCTTCGGGTGCAACGCCGACAATGCCGTAGTCCCCTGCTTCTCGAGCAGCAATGGTACCGGCTACGTGAGTACCGTGGGATGTGTAATAGGCGCTTCCATTGGCATTAAACTCAGGTGCCCCAGACACTTTCCATTCTTCATGTGTTGTTTCGTAAGGATCATTGTCATTTCCTACGAAATCCCATCCACCTTTGTAGGCGTCTTGCAAATTAGGATGCTCATAATCGATTCCTGTATCAATAACACCAACTTTGACACCTTTTCCTTTGTATCCCAGATTCCATACTTCAGGGGCGCCAATAAATGGTGCGGTATCTTTCATATAAGGATTCACTTCATCTGTTTCCGGGGATACGGTAATTTCAAGGTCAGGGTATACACTGACAACACCCGGTATGCGAAGCAACTGTCCCAATTGGTTACCCTTAAGTTCAATGGCTACACCATTCAGGGCATATGCGTAATTTTCCAATACTTCGTGTTTGATTTTATTCTGAGTGAGGCTATGTACAAATGACTGTTGTTGTTGCTCGACTTGAGTCACAGCCTTTGTTTCCATAGAGGAGGTAAAAGATTTTCCTGAGAGGGTAGATTCGCCTTGCGCAACAGCAACTGGTTTATTGGAGAGCTCAACAATTACTCTTGTTTTCTCTCCCCCAAGACCTTCTAGGCTCTTGTCCAAAAATGGATCTGCTGCAAGCTTTCCTTCCCGCTGGGCAAGAATCTCTCTCCATTGTGTGGCTTCGCCCTTGCTTAGCGAGTTCTCAAGCTGAACACCTACAGGAGCGGCTCCGGCCGCTGGCATGATGATAGAAAAAGTCATTAGGATACTTAACAATATGGATATCAATCGTTTATTCAAGACTATGCCCCTCCTTCTCAATATGAAAGTACCTCACCAATCGCTTGGGTCCTGCTATGACAAGTACTGCAATACCTGTGAACAACTCACCGCCCTATCTGCAAGAAGATTGACCCTTGGTAAATTATTCTACTAAAATAACACATTTTCCTTCTAAATAATTACAAATATGATATCAAAATTACTTATATGGTTCTTGAGTAAGAGAAAAGCGTGAAATTGTATTTATTTGTCGATTGAATATTTCAAATTTTAAATACAGCATAGGAAAAAAGGCCAAGAGCCTCTTCATTCTGAAAGAGATTCCTAGCCTAATTGTGATCGATGGATTTCATGAAAAACATTCTATTAATTCATTTAACAAAGATACATATTTTGTTTATTTAACTTCCCGGCTTCACTGCTTCAATTCGAAGACGCTTATAATCGGCATAGATTGCATCTTCTTTCCAGAGCTTCGGCACAACGATTTGGTTCGTTTCACGACAGATTTCCTGAATTTGTTCCTGACTCAAACCATCAAAATAGTCCCCTCCAAAATGAGCCAACCAGCCCTCTATACCCTGTTCACCATCCGCCAGTCTAGTAGGACGGTCATAGTGGTAGGCCTGTCGCACCAAAAACCCGCATTGTTCCAAAATGTTGCTATATTGCCCGATCGTCGGGAAATACCAAGGGTTGCGCTCTGATCCAGGAATGCCAGTGTGTCGTTCAAACACTTCCTCTAATGCATCTACAATGATCTGTACATTGCCTTTGCCACCGAACTCCGCTACAAAACGTCCCCCAGGCTTCAAAGACTTCCATATACTATCCACTACAAGTCGCGGACTTCGCATCCAATGTAGAGCTGCATTGGAAAAGACGGCATCATAGAGCTTGTTCGTCTCAAACTGATGTCCGTCCCCCTCCATGAACTCGATATTGGGAAACTTCTCTCTTGCACGACGAATCATGTCGGGTGATGCATCCATGCCGACTACATCAGCCTGCGCTGCAGTAATTTCGTACGTCAAATCCCCTGTCCCGCATCCCAAATCAAGGATATACTCCCCTTTTTGAGGTTGAAGCCATGAGATTAAACTTTTACCATAACCCGATACAAAAGCCAGTTTGTTGTCATACTCATCCGCTTGCCATTGATTAATCGATTGCATGGATACCACCATCGCTTTCATGATTGATATCTTCATTGTGTCACAGGATGGTTTATTAATTAAATATATAAATTCTATACACTTGATAGTTTACACCTATAAATAATTACCAACCTCCTAACTTCGGGGTTCTCATCCCTTGTACGCAAAAAAGCTTCCCGAAGGAAGCTTTTTTCTAACGTCCCAGGAGGGATTCGAACCCCCGACCGACGGCTTAGAAGGCCGTTGCTCTATCCTGCTGAGCTACTGAGACAAATATGTATAATAAAAATACCGCGCGATTCCTATTATACTCTCATTTCTATATTTTTCAATAGTTTTATAAAAAAATTAATTGCATCATTCCACATGACTTGAACGTATTATTTTCATACTCAACACAGATACAGAATATGAATGCTTTAAGCAGGCAATATTGAGGATATTAAGCTCAGTTGCATTTAAAATGGGCAGACATATTCAGGATGAGACTTGCTGGGTAATCATTTGCATACATACATTCAACTGAACCAAATAAAGGAGAGAAACCGCTATGAGACAACTTTTATCAGCATTATCCTATTTTAGTATCTTCTTCGCCCCGTTCCTGTTTCCCATCATTATTTGGATTGTAGCTAAAGACAACTATATTGAGGGACATGCTAAACGAGCCTTACTCTCACATATATTCCCGTTTCTTGCGGCAATCCCGCTACTTTATTTCTTCGTTACCGCCCACAGTCTAGGTTCCGCTGTCGGATTCGTAATTCTGTTCTTTGTCATTTATGCATTAAGTTTTGTGTACAATATCGTCAAAGGTATTCAAGTACTGCGTGAATATGCCTAACCACAAGCTCCACAACGAAGTTAAAATAAACATTCAAAAACCCGCCTTTCGAAAGAAGGGCGGGTTTCTGCATTCCGGTTACTTGTTTCCCTGACGCCACGGATTTCTCTGGGCAGGACGCTTGCTGTTAATGGCGAGCACTTCCTCGGCAAACTCGGTATGATGCGCATAAAGGTTCCCTTTGTTTTTCTTGAACTTGGAAGCCACTGCTATCACCTCCCCGGAACTTGCATATAGTATGGCTCCGGGTAATTCCGCTTATCCTTTGCAGCTATCGGCATTTGTTGGAACGCCCACCTTAACCTTGCCCCACCAAATAACGCTGAAGCGTCGGTCCCAGTAATCCAAAAGCAAGTAACTCACTCTGAAACCGGGCTTTATCTTCTCCTGCTGTAATGCCTTCACTGTTCTCAAACGCCGTTTCCGTGGCATCTTCAAACGCGTTGTGCATATTGTTATTGTACCAATCCAGGACTGCATCCGAATGATTGCGTACAATTCGAACGACTTCAAGCGAATTCCCTGGCTGGGTAGCCGCAACGTATACAAGCAAAGACGGATCACCCGTATTTCCAGGCTGTACCTCAACTTCTGCACAAGACAATCCATCCACTTCGGTTAATCTGCGTATTTTGGCATCCTGAATGGCATACATTTGTTATCGCGCTCCTTTGTCCATTTCATGTACTTTGTTCGATCTGGTATCGGGTCTCTGGTGTTCCCAAACGGTAAATCTCCCGATACACCTGCTGTAACACAGCTTCATATGCGCGGTTTACAGACTCCTCCGGCGTATCCGGCCAAGGGAATACCATTCCTGGAAAGGCCTCTTCCTCTTTTTCCTGCATCAGATTAAGCAGTCCCAGTAATTGTTCCGCCTCCTGAGGCGTCGCCTGGATCACCCATTCATACGACGTTACGTGCGGGTCCGGAATAACGGAGCGCCCCATGACAGATACATAATAGGTCATACTGTCCATTTGCAAGTTCTCTCCTTCACAGGCATGTTGAGGCCGTTGTCCCTAGATATAGTTTCCGAAGAGGACAGACATTTTATGCCTGCTTTCGGCATATATTTGTTACGACTTCTGACGAAAAAGACAACATTTGCTGGCTGTTAGCAACTAAGCAGCCATACGGATGAATGACTCGACTAAGAAAGGATGAACAAACCATGTGCGGTATAACCGGCTTCATACAGTGGAATCGGGATTTGACCCAGGAATCAGAGCTGCTGGTCCGGATGACGGACAGCTTGTCGAACCGGGGGCCCGACGCTTCAGGTACATGGATCTCCAATCCTTGTGCGTTCGGACATCGGCGTCTCAGCGTTATGGACCCGGAGAACGGGGCACAGCCCATGCATGCGTTACAGGGAGACACCTCCTATACCGTCGTGTATAACGGAGAACTATACAATGCACCCGAGTTGAAAAAGGAATTGCTCCAGCGCGGACACCATTTCCGCACACAATGTGATACGGAAGTGCTGCTCGCCTCTTATATTGAGTGGGGTCCGGCCTGCGTTGACCGGTTTAACGGAATTTTTGCTTTTGCCATATGGGATGGCGGACGTGAACAGGTTTTTATCGCCCGTGATCGGTTGGGTGTCAAACCCCTGTTCTACAGTCATGCAAAGGATGCACTCGTATTTGGCTCAGAACCGAAATCACTGCTCATCCACCCGGATGTAGAAGCTGCAGTAGGCCCTGAAGGTTTGGCAGAAGTATTTATTGTCGGTCCTGCCCGGACACCTGGACACGGCGTATACTCCTCCCTTAACGAGCTCAAACCTGCGCATGCGCTTATCTACAACCGAAACGGTATTAAAACCTATGCTTACTGGAAGCTGGAAAGTCAGAATCACGAACATAATTTGGAAGAGACAGCTGCCGAAGTACGCAGACTGTTGCAGGATACATTAGAACGCCAATTAGCTTCTGACGTTCCGGTCTGCTCTCTTTTGTCGGGGGGACTGGATTCAAGCGCTCTATCTGCGTTAGCGGTAGATTATTATAACCGTACAGGTCAAGGCCAGGTCAGCACGTATTCTGTTGACTATGTGGATAATGCAAAGCATTTTCAGGCCCATTCCTTCCAGCCTGGTGCAGATGGACCCTGGATTAAGCGTATGGTGGATGAACTGAAGACAGATCATCACTGGATTGAGATTGAAAATGGCGAGTTGGTTCACGCACTGACCCAGGCGATGCTTGTGCGTGATTTGCCGGGTATGGCGGATGTAGATTCCTCTCTCTATCTGTTCTGTAAAGAAATCAAAAAAGGAGCCACCGTTGCCATTTCGGGCGAAGCAGCGGATGAAGTATTTGGCGGTTATCCTTGGTTCCACCGGGAAGAGATGCTCAACTCCGGTACATTCCCATGGTCTGTTGCGCCTGATATGCGAGCAGGATTATTATCCCCGGACATTCGGGAATGGATCAGGCCACTCGACTATCTCGCGGACCGCTACTCGGATGCTGTGGCTGAAGTACCTTTACTCGATGGGGAGACCGGTAAAGCAGCCCAAATGCGAGTAATGTCCTATCTGAACATCACCCGCTTCATGCCTACACTACTGGATCGGAAAGATCGGATGAGTATGGGAGCGGGCCTTGAGGTTCGGGTACCTTACTGTGATCACCGTTTGATTCAATATGTATTTAACGTGCCTTGGGACATGAAAATGACAGGCGGACGGGAAAAAGGCATTCTGCGTAAAGCGCTGGAAGGTGTACTGCCTGACGATGTGTTGTACCGGAAAAAGAGTCCTTATCCGAAAACACATAATCCGCAGTATCTTGCTGCCGTTAAACAGCAGGTGCTTGATATTCTGGATGACGCAAGCTCACCGATCTTGCCTTTAATCGACAAAGCTCAAATTCGTAAATTGGCCTCTTCACCGGATGCTTCATCGAACCTGCCCTGGTTTGGACAGTTAATGTCGGGTCCACAGCTATTTGCATATCTGACACAGATCAACTCGTGGTTGCGTACGTACAAAGTGGCCATTCGATAAAAAAAGCTATCTTTTCATTCTTAAAAGGGGTGCTGATGAGCAGCATAATAGCTGTTCATCAAGCACCCCTTTACCGATATCTATGGATTGATCAGTACCGGATTACGTTCAAGCAATCCACTTCCAAAGATATCTCTGAACGGAGAATCCTCCATATGAATATAACCGATGTAACAGCCACACTTCTTCATGCCACACGGCCGATCTGCGGCCAAAGCCTGCAAACCATCGCGGTAGAGATGCCCAATAATTCGACGATCCTTGTAACACCTTTTTACATGCCCTGACCCTTGCACATAAAATACCTCCGAACCAGCGGAACAGCGCTTGCCCAGACTATCATAATCCCGCAGGTTCCCATCAAACAGCGGATCAACGGATCGTAAAAAGTCGACCTCTTCCACGCTGTAATAATTGGGTCGATCTTTAAATGCATTGATCCACATATACACGTCATCGGGTAACGCCTGCCTCATCGATTCAATAGCAGGAAATGCGCTGCGCAATCCAACCGTCCCCACACTGAAAGCAAGTCCCATCTCACGTAAAGTCAAACATTGTTTGACGAAGGAAGACTCCTTCGTTTCACGCGGGTGATAGGTTGCCCAGAATGCCGCTTTATCCCGGTTCATTTCGCGCGCCCAGTCCAGTTTGACAGACAGATTGGTTTGGACTGCAATTTTATCCACATGTGGCATATGCGATAGTTCAATCATCGCTTCCCGATACCAACGTCTTACCAGAGCTTCTCCATAAGGGTTAAAGAAAATCGAAAATTGATGTCCAGCACTCTCCTGATCCTTAACCCAATTCACAAATTGACGCAGTTGTTGTTCATCCACTTCCAACGTCTCCTTGGAATCTACCGTTTTGCTAAACGGGCAGTATGGACAGTCGTAATTACAGGACGACAGCTTCCCCCGATAATACAAGGTTGCTCTCATGAGAACACAAACCCTTCCATTTGTTCACGAACCTCAGCGGATATGAGCCAATCTCCAATGGCATCCGAGTAGCCTAGTCCCTCTTCTGTCAGACGCAGTACCCGGTTACCCTTATCGTCCTGCTCAAGCTCAGCCATGCCCTCAGACAACAGTTCACTCAACCATCCGTAGTCTGACAGGACTTCCGTCCCGAATCGCTGATCATAATCCGACAGCGCCAAACCTTCCCGATGCAGCAGGGCTTTCAGAATAAAGCGGCGCTTCTGCTCCTCCCGGCTGAGTACAATGCCGTAATCGGCCACATCATAACGCTCGGTTGCCACATAATCGGCGATGATGCTCTGTGTGGTCTTATAACTAACACCATACTTGGAAGCATAGTGTACTTCACTGGTATAAGAGCGTGCACCGCAACCCAGACCAACCATGCCTTCCTCCTGACAGCTGTAGGGTAGAAGCTCTTTGCTTCCAGAAGATGATTGTTCTTTGGCAAATCTGCGCATGGAATACTGGACATAGCCTCTGCTTTTTAAAGTCTCACGCGCAGCCTTATACAGCTCCATCCGAATATCCGGTCCCTGACGTTGTATATCATCCGGTTTCACAATGGTATTCTCGCGGGTGTACAGTGGGTAAATGAAAATCTCACCCGGTTCATATGAAAGGACACGTTCCAGCGAATACAGCCATGATTCCACCGTTTGTCCTGGCAGACCATAGATTAGGTCCAGATTCAACAGAGGGAATTCATACCGTGTAAGCTTCTCAAGCGCGCGTTCCACTTCCTGTGGTTTTTGCGGACGGTAAATGGCCGAGGCTTCGGCTTCGATAAAACTTTGGATGCCCATACTTACCCGGTCCACACTTCGCTCCTTCATGATCGCCAATTTGGCTTCCGTCACGGTATCCGGTGATGTTTCTACCGAGATCGAAGCTTGCGTTGGATCGAGCCCCATCACCTGTTCCGCAATATCGAACAAGCGGTTCAATTGAATTTCATTTAATAATGTGGGCGTCCCACCACCGATGGCAAACCTCGAATAGGGTCTCCGTGATGTGAGTGGTGCCCACTGTTTGGCTTGCCGTTCCAGCGCATCCACATAACGCACATGGGTGTCATCACGACGATCCGGCAACGTGAACAGGTTGCAGAATCCGCAACGAGCGGCACAAAACGGAATGTGCATATATAAAAAATACGTATCGGTATTCTCACGTTCCCACAATGGACCGAGCGGTAAAGGTGGGTTCAACTCCCGATATGCGGTCTTGTGGGGATACGAATATAAATAAGAGCGATAGGGGGAAGCAAGCACTTCTCTGAGACCTGTAGCTGTATTGGATCCGGACTGTGCGGAATGACCTGCTGTCGTATGTTGAGATTGATCGTCCATCGGTTTCCTCCCTATATCCGGTTTGTAGTTGTTGATGATATGAATCATTAGTTCTATAAAATAAATTCACGGTAAGGCACATTCCAGACAACATCATGCGCAAGCCTGTGCCCCTGATAACCGTCCTCCCCATACGCCGTTCCATGATCGGAAAAAGCTAAACAAAACGTAGGCCGTGAACGCTGCCTCATTGCATCAAACAATGGCCCAAGGGCCTCGTCCACATACCGAAGCGCTGCACGCTGTGTTTCTACCGAGTCCTCTCTTGCACCCTCCACAAAATAGCGATTGGGACCATGGATAGCAGACACATTCAGGAACAAAAACAACCTCTCATCCGGTGCGCTTTGCTCCAGCAGCTTCAAGGCATGCTGAACCTGATGCTCAGTTGATTTAGGATTGGTTACCCCAAAATTCATCCGCCAATAGCTTTGCTGAAAATAACCCGGCAGCACTTTGGCAAGTGGATTTTTCTTGGTGAAGAAAATGACCCCGCCAATACAAATCGTACGGTATCCTTCAGCCGCTAACCCGGATACGATATCCGGTGTGTCAAACAGCCACGTATGCGGATGCGTCTTTAATCCGGTATTTCGGGAATGAAAAAGTCGTACGTGGGAGGCTTTGTCCGTATTGGCAGGTGTAGGCATGAAGCCACCAAAAAAAGCATGATGTGCCGCATAGGTAAAACTTCCCGGAGTATGGCGCTTCTCCCAAGGACCCGTACCGCACAGGTTGGGGCAATTCTGTTCCTCCAGCTTAGCCACGTCATACCTTAACGTGTCCAGCGTAACCATTAATAGATCATGGGAGCCTACGATGGTGTTCATATCAGTCATGGTTGTAAGGCTCCTTTCGCAAAAGTTCCATTTGCCATTCATAGGTTCCAAGTCCGTTATGCTGCACTCTGTACAACAAATCTCCGAACGGATTCACATCCAGAATATAGGCACGCGGCTCAGTACCTCCACTGAGCATCACATCAATCCCGGCAGACCATGAGTTGGGGAAGGCAGCCATTGCTGCTTTCGCTGCTGTCTGAACTCTATCCATCCGCTGTTCATCCAGCCCTGCTTCTGCAGGCAGCAACCGCTCATTACGCAAATGCAAATTGGTGATTGGTGTCTGACTTAGCCGTACGATGGCATGACCTGCTTGTCCACCTGCCACAAGCTGGCGAATATCAAATACGCTTGAACCCAGGGATGCTTTTGCCATCCAACGTTCAATCTGGGCACCCTCAGAACACAGCCAATCCATCAGCGCAGAAATCTCTGAAGTATGTGTGTACCTGCGCAACCGGCCTTCATTATAAAAAATGACCTTTCCCTGAACCCGTTCCATTCCCACAGTGGTTATAGCGATTTCGGCACCCGTTCGCGGATTAATTTGATAGGCAACAACGCCTGAAGCCCCGGAGCCACATGCAAGTTTCACGAAAACGCGATTCATACCGGCTGTTGTAATCGCTGTACGCAGGTCCGCATAATTGCGGATCGGTTCCGAAGATTGGAGCGTTGGGGGAACGTGAACGCCATGGACAGATAGATGCTGCTGGCATTTCCTTTTATCAAACATAATCGCAATGTCATGAGGATCATTCATGAACCGGGCATTAGGCCAATATTCCAGAGCTTCATGGCGAATTCGTTCCAAACAGGCCTTCCAGCCACGAAACCATTGGTTGGGCGCGTAGATCCGTCCCCACTCCTGTTCAAGAGTGAGTGTCTGTTCTGCCGGAATCATTCCCGCAGAAAGGCCATCGATTAACGGAGATACATCATTCACAGCTCCAAGAAAGAGCAGCTCACGCTCTACTTCCCATTCCTCACCAGGGGCATCCAGTCGAATAAGAGGTACACTATTCACTCCATGAACTAAATCATGATTCGCATATAATATCGATGCTGGTGAAGATATCCACGGCTCTCCCTTAACGTGTGTAGTCCCTCGCCCTTCCAGACATTGCTGTACGGCATCCGCCATGGTTCCGCCCCGTCTCCAAGTCTTTAGCAACCGGGCATAAGGCAGCACAAGTGCAGGTTGTAAGCCAATACGCTGTCTTGCCTCCTGTAATCCAAGGGTTCGGCGATTATTCGGGTTTCCAATTAACAATAACGGCTGCTCCAGCGTCATATCCGAATCCTTAACTGGGCTTTGCAAATTTTCTTCCATTTCTGTCATGCCTGACATCATTTATTCCGTTAACGACGGGTAACGCCAGTCATCTTCATCACTCTGTTGTTGCTCGCTAACATCTACGTGTATACCTGAACGTTTCCAGCGAATGAGCATGTCGTCTGTCATGTAGTGGTAACTAAGATTGAGATGTTTCAGTTTTTTGATCTTATCACTAGCGAGCAGCGCCTCTGCCCCTTCATCAGACAACGTGCCCTCTGACAGATCCAGGATTTCAAGTTGATCCAGAATGGGTGCCTCAGCCGCAGCTTTCGCAATCTCATCCTGAATTTCACTGTCTTTCAGACCCAGGTATACGAGCTTTGGAAATAAGCCCTGTTCCAAAAGTGGAAGTACATCTTGAAGTGAACCGTCGAATCCATAATCATCCACGCCCAGATACAGCTCAAGCTTACGCAATTCAGGCAACTTAGCCCGGGCAATTGAAGCTAACACGCTTTTGGGAAGACCACCGCAAATAATGATTAATTCTTCAAGTTTGGCATGTTCGATGGGTTCCAGACTTAGTCCGCTGCTGCCCTTCACTGAGAATGACTTCAATTCAGGAAAAGCAGCCAATAGTGGTGTGAGATCCGTCTGAATAATCCATGATACTTCGCATTCTTCAAAGCCCATATCTCCGATGAACAGTTTCTTCAAAGAAGGAAAGCTGGGAGCCAGCTCGATGAGCGTGCCCATAAATTCATCCGGCGAATTTTCATAAGCCTGCCCCCAGTCTCCAATAATCAGACTCTCCAGCGAACCAGCCTCCGGTTTGGCAGCCAGTTCCCTAATCAACGTTTCCATACGAATACCGTTCTCATAATCATCATAAGACACCGTAAGCTTCACTTCTTGCATAAGCAAATCCCCTCCGTTTGAGTTCATTGATGATTCGTTAACTTGAATGTTAACCCATACTGTACAAGACTTGCAACTTCTTCCAACCCCGGTCCTAATGCGCTGCTCAAACGTGAAATATCCGTATTTTTTATATAGGTACAAGAACGTACGTTCCGATATTTTCACTAAAAAAAGCGGGATTTATTTTGGGTCCCACGTATTGGCTTTAAACGAATCTGCTCCACTCATAAAAATAAAAAAACGTTAATGGTCGGTGAAGCATTCCACAGGAATGACTCTTACCTTCCACTAACGCTTTGATATTTAAGCAAGGCCATAATTCACCTTATACATTCATATTCATATGAGCTGATTCGTTTGAATCTCAGCCTTTCAGGCTGGATACGAGCGCTCTCAGGGCATGGCCCCGGTGACTGATCGCCTGCTTTTGCTCCAGCGTAAGCTCGGCCATCGTCATCTCATATTCAGGCACATAGAAGAGTGGGTCATATCCAAAACCGCCACCACCGGCTGCCTCAGCTGTGATCCAGCCTTCCACCATGCCTTCTGATTCATACTTGTCTCCGGTTGCCGGATCATACAGCACCAATGCACAGACGAATCTTGCTGGACTCAAAAGCGGTTGCTCCGTATCCTCACCGGATTTGAGCGATTCCAGCGCTTCAAGCAGTTTGGCATTGTTCTTCTCATCGGTTGCACCCTCGCCTGCATACCTCGCAGAATACACTCCCGGGTCACCGTCCAGCAGATCCACGCACAATCCCGAATCGTCAGCTAGGACAGGCAAACCAAGAGCATCGCCCACCGTTTTGGCTTTCTTCCAGGCATTATCTGCAAAGGTTACGCCATCCTCAACAACATCCGGCAGCTCCGGATAGTCGAACATGCTTTTGACCTCTTTGCCCAGTGGAGCGAATGCATGAGCGAATTCACGTACTTTCCCTGCATTACGGGTTGCGACAATGATAATTGGGCTATCCAGACTCATGTTAGGCTTCTCCTAATCCACGAGCACCGATCTTGAGTGCAATGGGTCCGAGAACTTCTTTTTGACGCTCAATCATCTCCAGAATGCCCTGCTCACCCAGCTCCAGCATCGCGTTCAGCTCACGACGGTCAAATGGTGCTTCTTCACCTGTTCCCTGAAGCTCCACATATTTCCCGCCGCCTGTCATCACGAGGTTCATATCTACCTTGGCTTTGGAATCTTCATCATAGTTCAGATCCAGCACAGGCTGTTCTCCAACTACACCCACACTTACCGCTGCAATGAAATCCGTAATCGGGAATACTTGCAATTTATGCTGTTGGGCAATTTTGTTCACCGCGAGTGCCAGAGCTACAAACGAACCAGTAATGGACGTTGTGCGTGTACCTCCGTCTGCTTGAATTACATCACAGTCCAGTGTAATCGTACGTTCACCAAGCGCCTGCAAGTTAACGACCGAGCGCAGTGCCCGGCCAATTAGACGCTGAATTTCCATGGTGCGTCCAGTCAATTTGCCGCGGTTCGCTTCACGTTGATTACGGGTATGTGTTGCACGTGGCAGCATGGAGTATTCAGCTGTTACCCAGCCTTTACCCTGCCCTTTCATAAAGGGAGGAACACGTTCCTCCACCGTAGCTGTACAAATAACCTTGGTATCTCCCACTTCAATCAGTACAGAACCTTCGGCGTATTTATTCGTGTTAATTGTTAAATTCATCGGGCGCAGCTGGTCGCTGGTTCGTCCGTTAGATCTCATCATTTCTGCCTCCTACGACTTAAGCATCCTGTAATGTCGAGCTTGTTCACACTTTTACTAATCCCTTCTATATTACCAAAGAGTTCACTTAAAAGCATCCTGTCCCCCAAAGAGTTCTACCAACAGTAGGCTAAAACGCCTTTGTGACTTAAATTGGAATTTCATTGATATATTCAGGCTTCGATACTGGGGCACTGTAATCCCGATTATCATCACTCATGACTGTCTTTTGCCCATTCCATTCGATCTGGACTTTAGCTTCCTTGCCAGCTGTATTCTCGGCCGTAGTCAATACAACGGATTGCAGCAGTTCACTTGGCACGACATCTCCCTCAGTGAACATATCATCTTTGAGTGCAACCGTTACGGTTCCATCCTCAGACGTTTTGACCGATTGCAGCTGCGTTCCGCCCGTCATAACCTCTTCCAGCTCGCCGCCTTTGGCTGGCCCCTTGATCAGTTCATTCAACGCCGCCTGCACCCGGTCTCCACCTGGTGTCACTAGACGTGTAACCGGGACGTAATATTGAATGCCTGCTGGCGAAGCGGCTGAGAAATAAACCGTTACCGGACTGCTGTTGGTCGTGAATGTATCACCCAAATCAAGATTAATGCCTACCGCCCGATTCAGCGGTTCCGGCAGCGGTGTGCTGTTTACTGGCATTTGCGTTAACTTTTTGCCGTCTACCCAAATCTGTACATTCTGCACATCTGGTGTGCCGGTGAGAGTCCAGGTGACAGCCTCCAGCATTTTGCGCTCGTTCTTGGCATCATACTTGGCAAAATTGCCGGAGAACTCCACGACTGCCAGTTTATCATCCGAATGAATCGTTACGTTCTGAACAACGGTACCCTGCGGGAGAACGCCCTGAAATCCTTCAGGCAACATCCCAGCATATGGACCACCCGTCACAAGTGTATCCAGAGCGGTCTTGGGACTGCTGACGTCCGTGCCCGACGGAAGTGTCATGGATACTGGAGCCAATAAACCTTGCTGGTCCTGCAGATACACGGTTGTAAGTGGCAGCTTGGCAAGTGATCCGTTGCCTTCGGCCGCCTGAATCATGGCCGCTTCCTGAATCGGCGGCGGTGGATCAATAGCCTCGGAGGACTGTGCCCCAAACATACCACATCCGGATAACACCACAGGAATACTCAACAGTGCAGCTGCAGAAGCTGTACGCAAATAACGGATCTTACTCATGATCACGTTCCCCCTCATCATTTTTACAGTTTGTACTACCATGTATACGAGCCTTTGCCCAAAAAATAACTACTTTTTAAACAAGCTCATCATGCATAAAACTGAAAACAGGCTTTCCATCCCCATCGAGGGATAGCAAAGAAACCCAAAACGGTTAATAACGTATTAGGATACAAGTGTAGGGACAATGCTAACTTCAGAGGAGGAATCGCCCATGGAACATCCGGAGCAAGAAAAAATCCCTTACAGCCTGAATAGCCGTAAAGTGGCAGAGGCAACGAGGGAATGGCTGCACAAGCGGGGCGTTACGATCCCTGAGATCGCAGAACTGGTCATGATGCTGCAAAATAAGTATTACCCAGGTCTAACGATGGAAGAATGTATCGACAATGTGGAGAAAGTATTACGCAAACGTGAGGTGCAGAACGCAGTCCTGACAGGTATTCAACTGGACTTGCTGGCAGAGCAAGGCTTACTCATTTCTCCTTTGCAGGAGATGATTGAGAATGATGAAGGGTTATATGGCGTGGATGAGATTCTCGCATTCTCCATCGTCAACGTATACGGAAGTATCGGATTTACGAACTACGGTTATGTAGACAAGCTAAAACCCGGTGTGCTTGAACGTTTAAACGACAAGAGTCTCGGGCCTGTGCATACGTTTCTGGATGATATCGTGGGGGCCATTGCCTCAGCGGCCAGCAGCCGGATTGCGCATCGCAAACAATCGGAGCTTGAAGAAGCTTTGGGAGAAAAACCTGTCAGCGATGATATCGTATAATTTGCATGTGTAATAGGAGTTGGAAATGAACGAACCAAGTAAATTCAACAATCAGACTTCTTCTGATCATGACAAAAAGGCGGCCACGAAGGCCGCTTCTTTTGTGTTGATTCACTTATTTTTGTAATACGCTATTTCAGATGCTCCTGTCTTCCCGCTCCCGCCAAACGATACACCTCAGCCCATTTCTGTTCCGCTGCTGGCTTAGGCTGTACACGACTGGGTCCAATTGTAATTTCCGGGCCTTTGCGTTCTCTCAGCATGCCACGAAGTACCGTAATACCAAGAATGCTCAAGCCAGTAAACACATACATCAGACGCAAAATCACATTGCCTGAATCAGAGCCGGTAACCATGCCATGGAACAATAAACCGATGAATACGGGATAAGACAACATATGGAACATAAACCACCATTTGCGGCCGAGCTTGTTACGCAGATCACTGGATAGCAGAACGATCACCAAACCATAGAAGGATAACGTGCCCAGTCCGCTGCCGATCGGATGTACTGAAGCCGTAAACGGAATGAGCAGTTCACTCCAGGTGAATGGACTATAGTGATCAATATATAGGGTTAACGCATGCACGAGCCCAAGTCCAAAGGCGAGCCAGGTCGTTCGGGTATGCCATTTAAACATGGCCGCTTTAGGTTTGCCTTTAGCCATGGGCATGCCTTGAGCAATTCCCAGAAATACCCCCGCAAAGAGCAGCAAATAAGCGGCGATCCCACTAATTCGAATGATATTCCACGTCGGCAGGTAATCTACAATCCATTGCGCCATAACCGGCTCCCCCATATCTGATAGACTTGTCGTTTATATAAGACTGAAGCGGTGATCCGGATCGAAACCAGGCCAGCGTTCAGCGAGCGTGTCGGTATTTCCTCTAAAATAAGTGCTCCCATCCCGGGTCATCCACAGGACATCATGCCGGTCGTAATGACGGTTTAACCAACCTACTGCATCGGCACTTCCCAAAATACAGACGGTCTTGGCAATAATCTCACATTGCGAAGTATGCTGGCCCAGAACGGTACACTGTAGCACATCCGTATCTGCTGGCTCCATCGTCCGGGGATCAATTAAGTGATGTGAAAGGCTTCCGTCCGTATTCTGCCACTGTCTTCGTACCACTCCTGAAGTAGCAATTGCACCTTTCCTCAATTGAATATTCCCTATCAGATTACGCTCCTCCTGATAAGGATCGGTGACTTGCACGGACCACATCGGATGAAGTGTTGTCCCCCATGCCTGAATATCTCCACCTGCATTGATTAATCCGGCTGAAATATGAAGTGTACGTTGCAGCCAATCGGCGATACGCTCAACGGCCCAACCCTTAACAATGCCCCCAAGGTCCAGCTCAGTCCCAGGGTCTTTATGAACCATTCGGCTGCCTTCCCTTTGAATCCAACGTGGGCGGCTATAGTCATATTCGTCTCTCAGCATATCTGTTATATCCAATTGTCGGATGTCCAATCTGCGTTCGGTTCCAGATTGCTGAAGCTCTCTTTGTTGCAGCTGCTCGAAGCTGACATCGTAACCAGAAGCCCGTAGAGCCTGAGAAATACCTGGCTGAAAAATCCCTTCCGTCTGTCCAATATAACCGTATGCCAAACTTAACACTTCATCCATTGCTGCGGAGATGGGCATCCATCCTGTGCAACGATTCAGACGATTCAATTCACTGTCTGCCACAAATCGGCTGAAACGCTGTTCCTGCGCTTCGAACCAATTCTTCACCAAGGCTGCTGCATGCTCAGCTTCTTCCCGTCCTGCGGCTAACTGAACTTCCACGTCCGTGTTCATCGCCCGGAAGCGGAACTTAAGAAGACGGGAGACTTGCTCCGTGCGGCTCATGATGCACCCGTGCGTGACTGATAATTGCCACGGCTGTATCCGGAGTCTGTATCCTGATTGCTGTTCTGATCTGTTATCCAACCGCCCGAAGACCTGCCTTGATTCGAACCGATGGCATTGCTTCCATCGGCCGTTCCCTCATCCAGGCTATAGCCCTCATTGGACGATGCATCGGAATTGCCATCTGCGTTGTTCGTCCATTCGTCCATGACATCATCCTGAGCATCTATCTGAGTAGAAGCTGTACTGCTTATATCGGTACCATTAGCCGCCGCATAAGCGACATCAAAGGCATCAGAAGTTCTTACATATTGAAAGAGTGCAGCCACGGTCAACGTTGCTGCCGCTGAGGCTTGCCATTTTCTCCATTGATTTCGTTTTTTCCTAGTCATCGCTCTTCCCTGCTTTCTCTGGCGAAGTTCATGCATTTATCATAGAAGTGCTGCCTTAAAAGAAGATGAATGAACGGTTAAGAGAGACTAAAGCTTTCATTCATTGGAGTCGTTACACGCAAAAAAAAAGACTCTGAACAGGCAGTTCTCCTGGTCAAAGTCTTGTCATCCTAAGTATTTTCGATAAAAAAGAACACTCCGTCGGGCTGCTGCTCCTGTACTATACGCTCCCGCCGGATCAATTCCTGCAGGTGCGCCAAAGTCTCGCTCATCGCAAAACGAAGCTGATGTGTTCCCAATCGGTCACCAAACATAAACACACAGATATCATACGCATTCGTCGGTGCTTCCCGGATTCGCTCCATCATCTTCTGAAGGCGCTCTTCATGATGAGTAAGCAGATGAACCGTTCGATCGCCAAAATGGCCAAACGGATTCCGATGCCCTGGATATGCCACTTCTACATCCAAAGCCCCCAGTCGATGCAGCCCTTCCATATAAGACAATAAAGGCTGATCGTCACTTCCCGGCTGCAGGCTAATATTCGGTGAGATCTGCGGCAATACGGCATCTCCACACAAGATCTCCCTGGATTCTGGCGCATAGAAGGATAGATGTCCTGGCGCGTGACCACCTGTTTCTACAGCACGCCACTTTTTCCCGCCCATAACCAACCATTCGCCATCTTCAATCGGTGTCACTACGGGAAGTGGCGTAATCTGTGAGATGAATCCCTCCATATGTTCACGGATCTGCTGCGTCTTGTCTTCCGGCATTCCATGGTGACTATAATATTCAGGCAAAACTGTATTTATAGTTGCCTCCGTTCCCCACATGTAATCCGCTTCCTGGCGGGATCGTGTGGACATTCGAACAGGCACACCCGTTTGCTGCTGTATCCAGCCGGACAACCCCAGATGATCGGGGTGATGGTGGGTCAGTACAATCTGACTAATATCCTGAAAAGTTAAATTGAAATCTGCGAGTGCTTCGTGCCACTCCTGTTCCGTCTCAGTACTGCGTGGTCCCGGGTCAACAATCGTTATTGTTCCATCCGGTTCATGAAGCACATAGCTGTTCACCCAACGCAGTGGAAAAGCCATTGTAATCTTAACCCGATGCATGCCTGCTGGCATGGGAATGGATTCCGTTCGCTTCATTAATATTCTCCTCCAACTCTACTGCTCCGGCCGATGACCGACAAAAATCATCCGCGGCGATGTCTGCTCATCGTACTTCTCTTCATCATAACCGCCATGTACCTGATCCACCACGAGTCCTGCCTCGTGAAGCAGATCACGTAGTTGTTCGCGAGTGTACAGCTTGACGCGTTCCTGATAGATTCGTGGTTTTTGGCCCGATTCGGTATCGGTAATGTGAATTTCTTTTTGCACAAATCCATCCTGGATCTTGCGAAATTCCTCAATATTCTGTCCTTCGCTTTCACGTGTTGAATGCTGCACCAGATGACGAGTCACATAAGCCGTGTTCATGAAATCAATAATATAGCTGCCCCCCGGCTTCAGCATCCGATGAATGGCGCGTAACACTCTTAGTTGCTCTCCATCCTCTCGGAAATAGCCAAATGAGGTAAATAGATTGACCACGGCGTCAAATCCGCCCTTCAGTGGAAGCTCGCGCATATCGGCGTGATACCACTCTACACGATGTTCGGTATCCATGCTGCGTGCTTCACGCAGAAGCACATCAGACAGGTCGATTCCGGTCACCTGAAAACCAGCATCTGCAAGGGCCAGAGAATGTCGGCCCATACCACAGCACAGGTCAAGTACCTTGGACTTTGGCTGAAGCTTTAACCAATTGATCATTTTATGTACTTCCTGATATGCACCTTGCACATCCCGATGTTTGTACACAAGAAGGTAGTCTTCTCCAAAACTCTTTTCATACCATTCCGTCATTACGTATCGCCCTCCACATGGTCACTGGCCCAACTATCCGTAATACGCTGTTATATCAGCCGGATCATATCTCTATAGCTTTTAGCCATTGTACCGTCTTTATCCTTCAAACTCAAAAATTTCCAAGCTTCGCCCACATTGAACGGCCGGAAACCACACGATATAATGTTAAACATAGTCAGGCCCACGCGAATCGGTTAACTATACATAGAAGATTGATATATAACTACTATGGCATCTTCACTTCATGAACGCCATTAGACAACTAAAATATAACGCGACATCAGAAGAAGCAGCAGGAGGTGTTATTTATGATTCGGATTGGACTTACGGGCTGGGGAGATCAGGAAGATTTGTACCCGAACCGTACCAAAGCGAAAGACAAGCTCCGTCTGTATGGACAATATTTTACGACCGTGGAGGTAGACAGTTCCTTCTACGCCGTTCAGCCTCGGGATCGGATGGCACGCTGGGCAGCGGAGACGCCGGAGTCCTTTGCTTTTATCGTCAAAGCCTATCAAGGGATGACAGGACATCTGCGGGGAAAACCCTATTTCACAAGCACCTCGGAGATGTATAAGGCTTTTCGCGAATCCTTGGAGCCTGTCATGGAAGCAGGCAAGATGCAAGCGGCCTTGTTCCAGTACCCGCCGTGGTTTGAATGCAATCGGGACAATGTCAATGAACTGCGTGAAGTAAAACTGAGAATGGAAGGCATCCCGTGTGCCCTCGAATTTCGTCATCGCAGCTGGTATGAAGAGGGCATGCGCGAACGAACGCTTGCATTTCTGAAGGAACAAGGCTGGATTCACAGCGTCTGTGATGAACCTCAGGCGGGGCCAGGATCTATCCCTATTGTACCCGAAGCTACCGATGCCGAGATGACGCTGGTACGTATGCATGGGCGCAATGTATCAGGCTGGCATCAGAATGGTGCGCCCAATTGGCGCGAGACCCGCTATCTGTATCGTTACAACCAGGAAGAGCTGCTGGAGTGGAAAGGTTATTTGGAGCAATTGCAAGAGCAGAGCAAAGATGTGTATGTGATTTTCAACAACAACTCGGGCGGTGACGCGGCTGCCAATGCACAGATGATGATGGAGCTGCTGGAGCAGCCCGTGAAGCCCTTTCCTGACCGTACGGAGCCGGAGCAGGAAGAGGGACCAGAGCAATTGGAGCTGTTTTAAGCTTCAACTCAAGATTTAAACTAGAATAAGCTACAGATTCAAGCTTAGCGGATTCATCAGTTCACCTTCGGGCAAATCCTCACTAATAAATTGCCCGACACTCAGTTCGTCCAAACCACTTCTCAGTTATTGGAGGCCTGTCACTTCATCCCTACTTCCCGTCCACATCCGTAACATGGGCTTCCTGTTGGAGCACAGTTGGATTGCCCATATCCATCATATTGATAACTGATCTGACCGAGAAGACCTGAGACCTGAAATCATTTCTCACAAACCATACGTTCTCCGAAGGTTTGTCAAGCGGAGAGGTGCTGATTAATTTTTTATAAGAAAACAACCTTGAGGATGTTTCGCCTCAAGGTTTCATTAGGGGAAAGAACTTATTCATGTTTGTAGTAAGAAATTGACTCAAATAATGGACCAAATATAGGGATCATTTTGGTCATGTACCAATTTATATCTGTTATATTGCTGTAACTCTCTACTTCAACAACTTTACGATTAATATCAGGACTCATTACAAAAGTGCCATTATCACTAATTAAAAAAGTGCCTCCTATATTCGTATCCTTCCAAGTCATTCCAACCCCGATTAATTCTCTTTGCTTTTCTTTTGTACTTAGAATCTTTAACAACTCTTCTTTAGAAATACTTACGTGTTGCCAACCATAATCATCTTCGTCACCGATGGGCAGGAAAGTTGCATGTCCGTGATCGTTATACGACCAACCGAATTTTCTAATTTGCTTAGAATAGTCATTCCTGATATTTGCTTTGATAAGCATATTTCAATAGATGATGAGACAGACATGGATCATCTCTCCTTTTAATCTAAAAATTCCTTAAGACAATTCTCTTCTTTGTAAGCCAATCCTTAATCGCTTGAGGAATCCGCGAATTTGAGTATAGAGAGTAAGTGGCATCATTTTGTTTTGCAATCTCATGTCTAGCACTACTCATACCTGATTTAAATTTCGTAACTCCACCAAATATAGAACTTTCTTCTAATTTGTCATTCTTAAATAATCATCTAACTCACTTCCATCTAGTGAAAATAAGGACTCATAAATACACAACTCTTCTTCCTCATAAATAATTTCTATAAAAACAGATACAAAACTAATCGGCTCGTCAAATCTATAATTAATTGTTAAGCTTATTTTGCTAATGTTTGTATCTAGAAGATTCAAATCCACATTATTAAATAACTCTCTATACTCATCCAGCTCCTCCATTTTATAGTTTTCCATATATGACCAAAAGGCTTTTTTAGCACGTTCAATTATATCGTTCGTTGAAGCCCAGTTTAAGAGTTCATCGGTGTTCAAACTTCTCAACTCCTTGATTATTAATGTAATCCCTTTTTAAATTGATCAAAAATAAATTTACCTGCCTCATCAAGATATCCAAAAATTCGATAATCACCATACTCTTTATTCAAAACCTTAATTTCATGAGTATAAGTTTTACCACCAATGCTTATTCCGTCACCTTTTAATAATTTTATTCCATTCTGTCCTTGCGGGCCCACTAATCCCTTATTTGCTGCTTTTACAAAGGCGTCGACACCTTGTTTACCCCACTTTTTAAATATTTGTTTAAAAGCTTTACTACTAATCGACTCCGAAAGTTTAGCCGCCCCCTGGCTCGATTGCCCATTACTTGATGTCGATGGCTTACTACTACTTGATCCGCTGCTACTGCTTCCTCTCCCCCCTCCTTTACTTCCGCCCCCACCAAAACTTCCTCCAGATGATCGACCTGCGCCAGCACTGGCACTTCCGCTCCCAGATGCTAATCCTTCTAAAGAGTTCTTTGCTGGTCTTTTGGACTCTCCACTAGAGTCGACATAGATTAATGGATTGTTTTCCACATACGTGTATAAATGCAAACTCAGCGGATTCGTAAGTTCCCCTTCCACCGTATCCTCATTTATAAAACGAGCCGTGGACGGGTCGTACCAACGTGCTCTCAGGTACTGGAGGCCCGTGACCTCATCCCAATATTCTCCCGCATAACGCAAGACGTTCGGGACGGTTTCCTCTGTTGTTTCCGGGTTGCCCCAGATATCATAGGTGTATCGGTTTAATATATTGCCGGATGCATCCCGGATTTCCGTCACATCCCCGTGCCCATTATTCACATAGGACTGGAGCTGATTTGCTCCGGCGATCTGTCGGGCGGTCAGTTTGCCGGTGGCATCGTAGACGTACCCTACCGTGATCTGCACCGCTCCTGTACTGCCGACTGTACCTTCCGCCACCAGCAGTCCACGATTACGTAGTAGTAACGAGTCGTCTGGCCTCCTGTTCTTCTAAAGGTCATCAGACCGTCCCCATTGTAACGGTAGCTCACGGTCTGAGCGTTAACCGTAGCACCTGTGAGTTGATTGCGAGCATCGTAGGAATAAGAAGCTGGCACAGGCGGATTCCACTCCCGGTCACTTTCCAGACTGCTCCGGTTATCCCGCACATCGTACGTATACGTCTCCTGATACGGGCTGGATGTTTTAATTCGATTTAGCTTGTCATACGTGAATTGGGAAGCGATCCCCTGATCTGTTTTGCTCGTCATATTTCGGTTGTTATCATAGGCATAACTGTAGCTCGGGCCGTTTGTTCCCTGGAAAGTATGGCTGAGCCCGGTCAGATTCAGGCCGTTGTACGTGTAGGTCTCTTTCCAGCCAGACCCGGCACTTTGCTCGGCCATACTGTTGTTGCCCCGATAGGTGTAGGCGAAGCTGCCGAGCGTCGTTTCACTCCCATTGGTTACGTTAAGCGATGCTGGAAGTACAGAAGCTCCCTTGTACGACATACCCAGATTGAGCGTGTCATTGCCTTGCTGGAAGGTCTGACGGGTCCGCACGCCTCGGGCATCGTAACCCATCGTTAGCGTAGCTCCGTCTGGATACGTGATGCTCTCCAGTTCTCCAACGGGTGTGTAGGCATATTGGGTGCTTCCGGTAGGGTCGCCCATACTGGTTCTCCGCCCCATGGCATCATAGGTGTACGAGATCATGCCGTCACTGGCCCGGTTCTCAAGCAGGAAGTTGCGGCTGTTGTATACGTAGGTGCGTTCCTGCCCTTTGCGATCCAGCACCTTCGTCACATTGTCATTCGCATCATACGTATACCAAGGGATCGGTCTGGACGAGCAAACGACCAATCTCGTCAAAGCGTTGTCTGGACAGTCTTTGCGTCTGTATAGGTTACTTTAGTTGAACGACCACCTGCTCAAAGCAAGTGGTCGTTCAAGGTGTATATATTATTCAATACAGACATTTGCCCAATAATCTAAACTTTGCTTTCCAACAAATATGTCTTTATTACAGTATCCTCATCAAAAACATAAATTCTCTCACAATGTAAACATCTCCAAACATCGTATCGAGGAGTTGGTATTGTTACTGGGTCAATTAAGTCCCCTAAATTTATAATATCGTCCCATTCTTTATCTGTATACACTCTTAATTCAACGTCATTAGGTGCTTTTGAATTCGATAATGTTGCACCACATTTACATTGTAATCTTGCCATAAAAGCACTCCTCTCACGGATAGGTTATATTCCCCTCATTCGTCCAAATTTCAACCTTACCAGGAATTGTTTTGTTAGAGTATGTTCCAGAAGCACGCTTAATAATCTCCTTTGCTTGGTCTACAGTTAATCCTGCGGCCCTAGCGTCAATTATCACTGTGTCTGCTCCTTGTTTCAATCCTTTTTGTATCCTTGTTATACCAGTGTTAATATTAGCATTTTCTAAAGTTTTGAGTTCTGTTTTAATTCCATTGACTTTAAAATCAGGTGTTTTAACTTTTGAATATGGATCTTTCGGAATAATTTCAACATTTTTGCCACTGTTAATCAGATCATTTACAACTTTCTTCTCTGCATTGCTTAAACCATTCAGAGAACCACTAACCTTACCTGATGTCGACGGCTTACTACCAGACGTTCCGCTTCCACCTTTACTTCCACCTCCACCCATGCTTCCGCCTGGGGTCATTCGCCCTCCACTGGCACTTCCACTACCAAGTCCCATTCCCTCAATTGTATTATTCGCAGGGCGTTTGCCATACCCACTTGAATCCACATAGATCAACGGATTGTTTTCCACATACGTGTACAAATGCAAACTCAATGGATTCGTAAGTTCCCCTTCCACCGTATCCTCATTTATAAAACGAGCCGTGGACGGGTCGTACCAACGTGCTCTCAGGTACTGGAGGCCAGTCACTTCATCCCAATATTCCCCCGCATAACGCAAGACGTTCGGGACGGTTTCTTCTGTTGTTTCCGGGTTGCCCCAGATATCATAGGTGTAACGGTTCAATACGTTGCCGGATGCATCTCGGACTTCGGTCACATCCCCGTGTCCGTTCGTCACATAGGACTGGAGCTGATTTGCTCCGGCGATCTGCCTGGCAGTCAGTTTGCCGGTGGCATCGTAGACGTACCCTACCGTGATCTGCACCGCTCCTGTACTGCCGACTGTACCTTCCGCCACCAGCAGTCCACGATTATCGTAGTAGTAACGAGTCGTCTGACCTCCTGTACTTCGCTCGGTCATCAGACCGTCCCCATTGTAACGGTAGCTCACGGTCTGAGCGTTAACCGTAGCACCTGTGAGTTGATTGCGAGCATCGTAGGAATAAGAAGCTGGCACAGGCGGGTTCCACTCCCGGTCACTTTCCAGACTGCTCCGGTTATCCCGCACATCGTACGTATACGTCTCCTGATACGGGCTGGATGTTTTAATTCGATTTAGCTTGTCATACGTGAATTGGGAAGCAATCCCCTGATCTGTTTTGCTCGTCATATTTCGGTTGTTATCATAGGCATAACTGTAACTTGGGCCATTCGTTCCCTGGAATGTATGCGTGAGTCCCTTCAGGTTCAGGCCATCGTAGGTATAGACTTCCTTCCAACCGGACCCTGCACTTTTTTGTGCCAGATTGTTGTTGCCGCGATACGTGTACGCGAAGCTACCGAGGGCCGTTCCGCTACCGTTCGTCAAGCTCAGGGTTGCTGGTAGCGCCGAGGCTCCCTTATATGACATGCCCAGGTTGAGCGTATAACTGCCTTGCTGGAAGATCTGACGGGTCCGCACACCTCGGGCATCGTAGCCCAGCGTTAATGTCGCCCCATCCGGGTAAGTAATACGCTCCAGTTCACCGACGGGTGTATAAACATATTGCGTGCTTCCGGTAGCGTCACCCATACCGGTTCTCCGGCCCATGGCATCATAGGTGTACGAGATCGTTCCGTCACTGGCCCGGTTCTCCAGCAGGAAGTTTCGGTTGTTGTATACATAAGTTCGTTCTTGCCCTTTGCGATCCAGCACCTTGGTCACATTGTCATTCGCATCATACGTATAGGTCGTGACTTGTCCCAGGGGATCTGTCTGGACGAGTAAACGTCCAATCTCATCATAACGTTTCTGGACGGTCTTTCCGTCGGCATAGGTTACTTTGGTTAAGTCACCACCGAGATTGTAAGTGTAACTTGTCTTTTTATTCTCGGCATCGGTCACCGAGGTGAGACGGGACAAGGCATCATAGCCATTCGTGGTCAGGTTGCCGTTTCCGTCAGTGATGGAGATGACGTTGCCCACGCTGTCGTACGTGTAGGTGGCCAGAGCTACGTTGCCGCTAGCCTTGAGCTCTTCCTTCTTGGTCACCTGACCCATAACATTGTGCGTCTCCCGAATCCGGTTGTTTTCCCCATCGGTGATCGTCAGGGTACGCGCCGCATCATCATAAGCCATTTGGGTGGTGGACGTCCCGTCCTGCTGACGAATAACCCGATTGAATGCATCATAGACATACGTTGTCGTCTGACCAGTGGCATCCGTCTGAGCGATCATCCGGTCATAGACATCATACGTATACGTCTTGCTGCCCCGTTCATTCGTTTCACTGGACAACCTGCCCAGCGAGTCAAAACGGTATACCGTTTGGCTCAGATCAGGCGTCTTTACCGTCAACGTATTATTTACGTCATCGTAGGACAAGGTGGTCATGCTTCCGTCCGGATTCTTCTCAGAAATGACACGCCCAAGCTTATCATAGGTCGTCGTTGTCGTATTCTGATTGCCGTCCTTATAGCTGTTCATTTCACCAGTGGCGTTATACCCTGCTTGCACAGTAACGGTAGAACTCTTCCCAGCCGCATCCGTAACTTGGGCTTCCTGCCGGGTAGGCAACATGGATTTGTAACCAAACTCTTGACGAACGATGGTATCCGCCGTCTCTCCCTTCAGTTGGAGCACAATCGGGTTCCCGTATCCATCATATTGATAATTAGTCTGGCCCAGAAGATTGCCTTGACTGTCCCGTATGACGGACTGTGTTAATGATCCCGTAACCGAATCATAACTGTAATTGGTGGTTGCCTGCTGGCTGCTACCGCCCGTTTCCGTACTTTGGGTAAGGGCGATTAGCGGTGACAAGTCGTATCCGCTAAAAAACTTCATCTCATAAGTGGACTTGATCGTTGCACCCAGTTGATTCGTTCGGGCAATCACCTGCCCCCAGTCGTTATACTGGAGTGAAGTCACCGCTGCACTGGAGGCACCGGCCGTATCATACGAACGTTCTTCAATGCGGGTTGGTACATTCCGATAAGCGGCTTCATTGTACGTATAGGCTGTAACCCGCCGCTGGTTTCCTTCGATGGCGCGGGTGCTGATTTGTGTGTTATAGACGACGTCCGGTTTGTTATGTGCAACAAATTGTTTCTTGAAGCTGTACTCGCTGCGGGTTAGCCCATCCTCCACCGTCGTCGTAAAGGTATTGTTTTGTCCGTATATCGCACCAATATCGCCGCTATAACTCACATTGATTTGGTTGGATACTTCCTGTCCCGCTGTGCTGTAGTACACTCTGCGCTGACCATATCGAGGTTGAGTCTCCGCACCAGTCGGCCCCAGTTTTCGCAGTACAGTCCCACCAAAAGTATATTGCGTCATCGCTTTGGTTGGATGCTCAATGGAGGCCAACACGAGCCAGTCATTCCATCCCCAATAGACCTGCTGATTTTCTCCCGTATAATCCTTGTAGAAATCAATCAGGTTGAAAAGGAGACCATTCCATCGAAGGTACCCATACTTCGTTATTCTTCCTTCTGCATCAATGACGTGATCGAGCAATCGTTGTGTACGATTGTTACTCGTCACATTTCGTGTTTTATAGGTGACCACCCGATCATCAAAGGATACTTTGACTTGATTGGTGCTGTATGAAAAATCCATCGTCTGTACAGGCTGTCCCTTGCCTGCCCGACTCATAACAAAACTCAGAACGGTGCCGTAATTGAAGTTGGTAGTGTAATAAAATTCAATGGTGTTATTATACTGATTACGAATTTGCAGAATGTTGCCTGCCTGATCAAAATATTGAACAATACCGGTATTGTAATCTGTTAAAACATAGTACGCTTTTTCTCCCGATACATAGAGATCGGAGTGTACAAGTCCAAAGTCCAGATTCTCCCATGGATACCCTGCCAATCCGCCCGTTTCAGGACGGGCAAATGTACCCATTCCCGGAATGTGAACATACGTCCCACCACCTTCATGCTTCACATAAGGCAAATCCCAGGTCCAGCCTTTACCGATTGGAAATTTTTGTTCCTCTGTTGTCGATTCGGTTGTGTTTTTAAAATCAGGATTTACTCTCGCACCAATCTGGTCCTTGCCCAGCGAGCTGTCATACTTGCGACGCAGAGTAAAATCAAGACCGTTGGCCCCCGGCATGACCAGATCCACCACACTTATATTGAGCGAGCCATCGCTCGTAGAGATACTATCATTTACCGATCCCACTCCATAAGGAGCCTGATCGAACTTGATGGACTGACGTTGCAAGGCAATGTCATCATAACCGTTGGCAGCGAGAGCGAATGAATGAGGTGATGCATACACCTCGTCTGTTACAGAAGGAGACACATATTCATCGTTGTATGTAGCCTCTGTCACCGAGGGCTCATCCACCCGGCCCAACGAACCGGGTTCGTTTTCAAATGTAACTGATTCAGGACTAACTGTTAATGAATGATTCATGGTGTCTGGATATTTCTCTTGTATGTATGTTTCATAGGAGCCTCCTTGCTCCTGAGCAAGTAATGCCTGATAGATTTCATTTAGTGCGTAGCCTTTGCCCAGTTCAAGAACGATCCAGTCCCGTTCCACTTGAAAGCGTTCAGATATGGTCGTAATGGTGATCAGATCATTCGAATCCACAGCGCTTCCCAACGCTGGGTTCAATGAAGCATTACCGTATACATCTTCTGTCACACTCACGGTATCCGGTGTGTCATAGGATGGAGAAGCTACAGCACGTTGTATCCCCGGTTCTGGCGGAAATAACATGGATGCCAAAAAAGAGAAAATAAGCAGGATGGATAGCCCTTTTTTCATATCATTAATCTCTCCCCATATGGATTGTACTTCCCCGTTGGACGAACGCGCACTAACTTTGGATCGTCCCTACTACGATAATTCAAGAATTCAAGCTGACCTATCGCTGAACTATTTTTAATAGATTTCCGTTGGTATCATACTGATATGTATATACCTTTCCATTAGCGGTCGTCACGGATGTTAATCGATTGTTGGAATCATATACATAGGTCGTTTTGCCTGCCGCTTGTACTGATGAAGCCATACACAATATTCCCAGACCTAATACGCATGTTCCAGTCCAGCTTTTCCATTTTCCTTTGTTTTTCAATTCAATTCCTCCCTATGACAGAATAATTGGATCTTCCCTATTATAATAAATACATTTTGTAACTATCTATCAAAATTTGTCGTTTGATCCAGAATATCCAGAATAATTGTGGCAATAGAACAATAATAAGACTATTTAGGCAATTAAGTTGCCTAAATAGTCTTATTTCACTTCATATGGACTTAATCAAACATCAGCGCTGCACGGCTGTAACCGAAGAATCGATAGACGCCTCGCAGAGCTGCTGGTTCATTTTATACGCCTCAATCCCGGCCAGAAGCACAATGCCGATACCGTGCGTATCGTTCAGAATCCATCCCAGATCGTCCCGGTAATAAAGTGCGGTAAAGGAGTAACCAGAACCCCGACATACACCGTAGACGTTGCCTTTATAATCAATGGACAGATGGGTCATGCCCTCCCATCCTTTGCGCACCGCATCCAGGTAGGCCTCTGGCTGCTCCAGCCAGCCTTCACGAATACCGCGGGCATAAGCGTAGATGAACATCGACGTGCAGGAGGTTTCCTCATATGAATCCGGGCGGTTCAGCACCTGATGCCAGAGACCATTTTCACCTTGCAGCGCCAGATACCCCTGACATAAATCCCGGTAGAAGCTCAGCAGTTCTGGCCGTTTGACGTGATCACTTGGCAGAATCGACAGTAGTTCGGTTAGCGAAAACAGAACCCATCCATTTCCGCGTCCCCATGGTATGCCCGTCGCCCGTCCACGCACAAAATCATACACATGGGACATGATCTGTTGTTCGGGAATATACAGATATTTGCGGAACATCAGGAACTGGTTGATTGCATCCTCCCAATAAGAAGTATCTCCCGTCAACTGACCGTACCGCATCAGAAAAGGTGTGCTCATATACAGATCATCACACCACATCGTTTCCTGGCGCATCTCCCCGCTGCCACGAACACGGTAAAAGGCCCCGTCTTCCAGACGTTCCTGTTCATCCGTAATATAGCCCGCAATACGATCTGCGGTATCTTTACCTCCACGAATGTCGCCGAGTTCCATCGCTGCGAGCAGCGTAGATCCAAATGAACCGCAATCATCCAGACTGTCGATTGCAGACAACTGATTATTAATTCCCGCGGCGCCGTACCCTTCCCGATCCCACAGACCATAACGATCAAACGATGTACTCAGGCCGATATGGTCCCGCACATACTGAACATAGTCGTCACGTCCCAACTCCTGTCCAATCTGAAGAAGTCCAAGGAGGGTGACACCGAGTGGATAATTCCATTTGCCATAATGGGTATTTTCCAAATAGGGACGGACACTCGTTTCAGGAAGATCTACATGCCAGTACACGCCATGGGCTCCATCATCAAATACGGTATCTGTGACCACGATGTCTTGGGGAGATGGTTCAGAGCCTGGGGAAAATGCACCCGTATACAGCCACGCATCGGGACATCCTGCAACCGGATGAGGTGGTCTTAATCTCCATCCTTTTGCAGTGGAATCCTTCGCATCTTCCAGTGTGAATCCCCACAACTCGCTCCCAGCCTTGATTTCACCCTTTGCTACCAGATCAGATGGACCGTAGCGGCAAGGCAGTTCAATGCGGTAATTGCCGCTTTGCCCAGCGGAATATATCTCCTTACCATCAACGTACAGGGTGAGAGCACCTTCATGTTTTCCTTGCAAAAGAACAGGTGACGATCCCGGTTGGATGACATCCAGTTTGGACCATGCGTACGCAACAGCAGGCTGCTCTGTCCCAAAGATTCTGGCGAAAGCTCCAGCGTTCTGTTCCCCTTCTGTCCAGTCCCTGCGCGGATACCAGGACAGGCCCGTTTCTTCTTCAGTCATGCCATCACGAGGGAGTGATGATAAAGGTTCATCGACGGGTTCCGAGTACAGCCAGCCCTCCTGTCCTTGGCGATTCACACCAGGTGTGAGGAAGTGAAGCGGAAAGTTTTTAAATGAGGCCGTTCCGTAGATCCCGCCGAATCCCACCTCTGTTTTTACAAAACAAAGCAACACATCGTTCCAGCCATATTTCACGGAAATCGGAATCTGGGTTCTGCGCTCGGGAAATAACTCCTGCAATAGCTCAGATTTGAAAATCTCTTCTCCGTTCACATAGACCGTCACCGGACTATAACAGTTCAGTCCCGTATTTAACGTAGCCTCCTGCTGGCTCCACAACTTGCCCCATACGTATACGTACTGTCCTGCACGAGCCTCTTTCCACTTGGCATCCAGATTCAGATCATAACGATAATCCCCAAGTCTGCGGAAGCCTCCACGATGGTACGCTCGGAACAAAAAGGAGTGTTTCGGATGGTCCCCAATATAACGCTGTGCCACGGTAGTCAAAATATCCGGAATTGAATCATACACCTTGCCTGCAATCGCCTCGTTCTCATGAAAATAACGAATGATCATCAGCTCCCTCCCTATACCTTGATTCGTTCGGTTAGTCGCAATGTCTCGCCAGCCTTCACTTCAACCACCTGCTGATCCGCCGTAAACCAGACGGTGATCGCGGACGGATTGTGGATGATGGACCTATCTGCTGAACACTCCAGGCGTTTGACCGCTTTCCAGTAAGCAATCACTTCGATGTTCGTTGCGTACCAGATATCATCCCGGCCACCAATCTGCTCAGCAAACTGCTCTATAATCTGCCAATTGTCGTTATCATTGAATTCATAGCTGTGACCCCATACATATAACAAGAGTGGCGTACCTGTCTTCGTATGCTGGATAAATCGTTCGGCATGGGCCGCCAAATTATGGTTATGGTGGCAGGTTGGATGCCATTCAAGCGGCCGCTCAGGCAGTGTGTACCTGCCATGGGATTCAACCGTGCGTGCATAATCGATGCCAAGCCATTCGAGCTTGGTGCTGAGTGAACGGTCATAACCTCCATTCGGATAGGCCATACCTCTTACCGGATAACCGACAAGCTGTTCCAGCGATCTCCGATCTTCCATGATCTCTTCGGTCAGCAGCTCATCCGGGACATAGGGCAATGTGGGATGGGTGACCGTATGTACAGCCACTTCATGCCCGGCATATAACTTCGCAACTTCTGTCGTCTCAATTCGGCCAGGCTTGCTCAGGGTACCGGAATTCAGATTGAATGTGCCCCGCAGCCCATGTTGATTGAAAATTCCCACCAATCTGCGATCATGCACCACACCATCGTCATAACTGAACGTCATGGCCTTCATCACGCCACCTGGGTAGCGGTCAAACCGGATACGATGTCCCATCTTGTTCCTCCTCCCACTTCAATTGCTTTTTCCGGCTTTTCATTTTCCTTGCTGTAAAACAGCAGATCAACGATCCTTCTACCTCCTTAAGGAATAAATCCGTTTATCTTGGGAGGCTTATTCTTCAGCTAATATATGACCGGCTTCCTGCAAACTGTGGCTGCCCGAGTCAAAATACGTACCTTCCAGCAGTCCGATTAATGTATTGGTAACGCGTACTTCAATATCGTTCTCCCCTGCTCGCAGCCACGAGGCTTCTCCCGTCCAGCGATATGGAGACCAGCATCGAACGCCCAGACTGTAACCATTCACCCGTACTTCTACCACATCCTGCACCTGCCAGTTACTGAATTCCAGTTCAAAAGACGCGACCTCTTCAGCAGGCTGATCCACCCAGAAGCTTCGTTTGTAACTCATCTCTCCTGCAAAATGGGGATACAACGGCTGTGGCTCAGGCCCAATTCGGATCGACGTATCCGGCTCACGAACGAGAGAGACCATGCCTTCATGATGGAATTCCACGCCAAACCGCCCTTGCAGATACAGCGGATCAACGATACCTTCTTCATCCCTCGTGACCTCTAAGGTAACGATCATTTCATTCAGGCCACTGCGCAACAACTCAGTTATATTGCAGCCAATATTATGGTGATCGGTAATTTCAATTGGCTCAAATAGATCAGGTCCGATCGGTTGACCGTTGATTTCCATGGTCCAGTCACCTGATATCGCTGCCCTGTCCATGAATAACAGACATTCTTCCAATGCCGTTCTCAGCTCAAATGTAGTTGTATACTTGCACTGGATTGGATAGGCAACGGATGCTTTCTTCGGTGTACCAAATACCTGATTAAACTGGAGCGGCAGATGATGGTTCTCCGACAATTCAGCCGCCTGATCAATAAAGGGCTTGACTGTAACATGATTACGTTCAAAAATTACACCGTTGTCATTGGAAGCTGTTACGTTGAACTGCCCCATCCGAAGTGTGTTGGACTGCACCGTTTCCAGTCGCCATGGCCCCTCCGAAGGAAGCTGAATCGTATAGGGTGCGTTCTCAATCTCAGTAACTAAACGATCCGCTCCAGACTTCGTCCCTGTTTGGTTCAGAGCAAAAGAATTCTCCTCTGATGCCTCTTGAGCATGTTGTAAAGTAAGCCTCACCACATGTGCTTCATAGGGAGCAAGCTTTAACGAAATGCACCATTCACCACCACTGCTGGTAAACGGCAATGATTCACGCTGTCCTGTCTCCAAATCGAGCCGTTCCGCCAGCAGACGTGTACCCGTCGAAAAATCCACATCCGTCCATAACCGCTTGGCTACCATTTTCAATTGCCCTGCAAGTTGTTGTCCTTCCTGGTTGGACAAAAAGATCATAAACTCTCCGTCCGATAATTGACGGGTCTGCATAAGCAGCGACGCACTTTCTTCTTCCATGATCCAACAGATCGGTTCGGGCAGTACCTGATCCAGCAGCAGGGAGATCAGTTCCAAGGAGAAGTCATCCCCGCGACCTGTTCCCGCAGGTAGAAAATAGGCACTCCCCTGGCCCTGCTGCCACATCAATTCGCTGCTCTCGTGACCTGTTTCTTCCGCATTGCCCCAATATGCCTCGTGCGGCTGGTTGCCTGCTCCAAAGAACTGAGCGGCCTCATTTCCTGCAGGGCTTCCTGGCTGGATGGCTACATGCGGAGGCATGCCTACCGATATGACCGTTCCCCCCTGTTCTACGAACTGCTTAACCTGCTGCCAGGCTGCTGCCTCCAGGTTCAGCATCGGTGGAAGAATCAGTACCTCATAACGTGCAACGCCAATCTGAATCGTACCCTCGTTCAGTACAGCTTCGGCTAACAGCTCGGGGTCCAGATGATCATAGTCACGTCTGTTTTCGAGCAGATGCGAGGTGATCCGCATCCAATCGTTCGTGAGACGATCCAGCTTCGCCCGTTCTGCTTCGTCTTCTCCGCCATATTCGAACCCGTGAAGCGGATTGCCCATCAAGCTCCAGAACGTGGTCGTTGGATCAAGCACAGCAATTCGAATGTCCGCAGTCCCCGTGCTCATCAGATAGCTTAAACGTCCCGTGTAATCTCCCAACTGCCGGAAGTGACGCCAATACGGGTTCTGTAAAAACTGGGACGGCGGTGCATCATGCTTGGCGAGTCCGCCGATGGTATAGAAAAAGGCGTGGAAATTAAAAAAGTTGGTACCCATGGCTGCCATGCGGTCAATCATCCATTTGGCATCCTGTAAAGTCATCGACCAGCCCACACTGTGAAAACACTCAATCAGATTGCGGCTTCGGCCAAGCTGTCTGGCAAGCGAGCTGACCATCTTCGGATTGTCGCGCATCTTCTTGCCATACCGTTCCAGAATCCAGGATAAGGAGCGTCCGATTTTCTCATGTGCCGAATCTCCACCTGGCATATGACTGAACAACTGCGTGGTCATCCGTACCCCGGGCACTTCTGCCGCATACTGAATCCCTGCCTCTTCACACCAGTCATGTACCTGTTTGTGATACGACTCCCTGAGCAGCAGATGTAGCGACTGATAATAGTCATACCTGATGCGTTCTGCGTCTGGGACATCGCCATGCAGCAGAGCAGGTAGGGACTCGATCAGACTGTAACCGCAGCGTTCACTGAAATAGCCGGGAAGCTGTGGAGACCAGGGGATACGCCCAAGCGGCGCAATTTCATCGGAGAACATGCCTTTGATTACGCTTTCAAACTGTTCTCCAATTGCTTCCTTATACCGTTCGTGGGTCAGTTCAATAAAACGGCTCATCGCTTCCTTGTGACACGGGTCTACAAAGTTGCCGTAATATTTGAAATCATCCATCTCTTCTTCCTGAAATATAATCACGTCCCATTCCCCAGCGGGAGCTTTCCATGACAGGCGGAAAGCCGTTCGGTATGTAAAAAACCGCTTTCGATTATACGACGTGAGTCCTGTCTCCTGATAGACCTGATCCGTCTGGATATTGCCAATGTTATTGCGCAAATCAATGGATTCATGCCACAATCGTTTGCCCTGCGCATCCTTGGGTATTGCCTTCGCCACTAGAATTCGACCCCACGGCAACTCACGATCTACTGTATCTCCGCCATGAACACGAATCTGCTGATGCACAAGCTGGCGCTGCTTCGCCTCGGGAAAATCAAGTGTCACCTCACCGCCAGCCATCCCACTTGGATAGGGATACTCGTCATATAACCATACCTGCATACCGCAGGCAGCCGCCGCTTCCACTGCAATCCGTACCTTGTCAAACCATGCTTCGGACAGATAGGGAATCTCCAGCCCCTGACGTGGACAGATGAAAAAACCACCTACGCCCTGTGCAGACATTTCGGCTATTTGTCGTTTGATTTGCCCTTCTTCCATATCCCCATTCCAAAACCAAAAGGGATGAACCCGGTACTGCGCCTCGGGATTTTCAAATGCATCCCCGTTCCACATGTCGCTTCCTCCCTGTATGTGCAAGAGTGGTCGTCCATCTACCGATAACGTTCATTTAAGTTCAAATAGGTTTGTTTTGCATTGATTATACATCAAAATCTAAATACTGGAAGCTATAATTCACAAAAAAAGAGATGAAGATCGTTTTTTAAATAGCCTGAACTAACTAGGGATACACGGAAATGCCCGGCTGCCACCTTTGCACTACAAGAAAGGCTGCCGGGCTCTGGAACATCAATCTACTTCAGTGCAGCGTACAGCTCATTCACTTCTTTGACATAATCGTCGCCACCACTGCTTTTCCACAGTGCTACAGCATCCTGGAAACCTTTTTCATCAATTTGCCCCACGATGAATTTGATACGGGCATCATTAATGATGTTATCCAGCTGTGGTCCTTTCTGGGCATACACATCGGAAATCAGCGGTTCGCCAGGATTAGCAATGACGATTTCCTCATTGGCTTTCTGCACTTGTGCAACCTTTTCGCGAACAGGTGTCTGTTGCACACGAAGTGTTTTGTCCTCTGGAATAAACATAAGGATCTGATTCAGACCCTGTACATCTCGCAGCGCCAGTTTGTCAGTTGTCGGAATGATGTAACCCTCTTTTTTCTCATACTGCTTGCCTTCCAGACCGTTCCCCAGCAGCGCCTGCAATTCAGGTTCATTCAGCTGATCCAGGAAACTCAGTACCTTTTTCAAGTCTTCTTCCGTTTTGACACTGCTTTTGGAAATGGCAATCATGCCGGAATAGCCGGATGTTGGCATGTCACGCAAACCGTTCGGCCCCTCCATTGCCTGAAGCACATCCACATGCCCAGTTGCTGACGGATCTTTCTCCAGAATCTTCTGATCCATACGCTGTGCGTTATCTGCTACATCCACCATTACGCCTGCTTGCCCGTTCACAAACGGATCGGACAACTTGGTTGCATCCATCACGGCAAAGTCCTTGTTGACCAGACCTTCGCTATAGATTTGACGGAAAAATTTCAAAGCTTCCATATATTCTGGAGTCTCGTGTGCCGGCATCAAACCTCCGTTACCATCCTCGCCCCACTTGTTGGGTGCACCAAACCAAATCTGCATATTATCCCAAGGACCTGTGAATTTGCTCGCCACCAGACCGTAGGTATCGTCTTTACCGTTGCCGTCTGGATCATCCTTCGTGAACGCTTTCAATACATTGTAGAACTCGTCAATGGTCTTTGGCTCTTCCAGACCAAGCTTCTCCAGCCAATCCTTGCGGATCGTGACACCGTTACGTCCGAGAGCACGTGCGCGGTAGATGCCATAGGTTTTGCCATCGATAGAAGCATTGTTAGTGATAATTTCATTCATCTTGCTGAGGTTCGGATAGTCTTTCAAATAAGGTCCAAGCTCCCAGAAAGCTCCAGTACGAGCCGCATTAATGAAACTTGGGGACTTACCAAGCACAACCATAACATCGGGCAGCTTGCCCGAAGCCAGTGTGATATTGAATTTATCCTCATAGGAGCTACTCGGTACCCATTGCAGATTCACATCCATCTTGGTCAATTCCTCAAGCTTCTGAATCACAGGACTGTTATCCGGCGGATTCTCCGCTTCAAAGTTCGGAAGCATAATCGTGATCTGATCCGTGCCACCCGCAGCTGTTCCTGAACCTGCTTTGTCCGTGGAGCAAGCTCCCAGAATCGTACTCAATACCAATGATGCAGAGAGTAGCAATGCGCCTTTTTTGAATCCCGTCTTTTGTCCCATACGTTCTCCCCCTTGGCTTTAGCCTTTAATTGAACCTAACATGACACCCTTGGCAAAATGCTTCTGCAAAAACGGATACACCAGCAAAATCGGGATGGTACCAACCACAATGACCGCCATTTTAATGGACTGCTCCGGTGGCTGTACAAAATTGGGGTCCATGTTTGCCATATCTCCGACACTGGCCTGTGAGAGCAGAACGATCTGTCTCAGCATGACTTGCAATGGCCATTTGTCACTGTCGGAAATGTACAGGAGTGCCGAGAAAAAGTTGTTCCAGTGCCCTACGGCGTAGAACAACGCAAAGGTGGCAATCACCGGTTTCGACAATGGCAGAACAATTCGCCACAGTACCCCAAGATCCGAACAGCCGTCGATGCGGGCCGCTTCCTCCAGCCCTGGCGGCATTTGTTGAAAAAAGTTTTTGACAACAATTAAGTTAAAAGCGCTGATCGCGCCAGGAAGCATGAGGGCCCAGTAGGAATCCAGAAGTCCAAGTCCACGAATGACGAGATAGGTCGGGATCATCCCGCCGCCGAACAACATGGAGAAAATCACCATGTTCATCATGACATTTCGGCCCCAGAAGTCACTTCGGGACAGTGGGTAAGCCATCGTCAGTGTGAAGAAGAGATTGACCAATGTACCTGCAACCGTAACAAATATCGAAACCCCTATACTGTGGAAGATGGTGGACGAGGAAAAAATATACTCATACGCACTGAACGAAAACACCTTCGGAATAAGGAAAAAACTGCGTTCGGTAATCTCGGCTTCGGTCGCGAATGAATTTCCTATAATATACAGGAAAGGAAGGACGGTTAATATGCCCAGAATCCCCAGCATGACGTAATTGAAAATATCAAATACTCTGCCGGCAGGGCTGTTGTATAGACGGCTGTTCATGGGCAATTTCCTCCTTATCGATGGATGACGAACATGCTCTTAATAGATTCCGGGATGTCCGAATTTCTTGGCCAGTTTGTTGCTGCCCAGCACCAGAATAATTCCGACAACCGACTTGAATAACCCGACCGCGGTACTGTAACTGAATGCACCTTGCGTAATCCCGACGGTGTATACATACGTATCAAATACATCTGCCACATCACGATTCAGCGAGTTGGTCATCAGATAGATTTGTTCAAAACCGGTATCCAGGAAGTTCCCCAGCCTGAGAATGAGCAAGATAACAATGGTCGTGCGGATCGCTGGAAGCGTGATGTGCCACATGCGCCGTAATCGACCTGCACCATCCACAATTGAAGCCTCATACTGCTCTGTATCCACACCTGCAAGTGCTGCGAGGAAGATAATCGTTCCCCAGCCCATCTCTTTCCACATCATCTGAACAATAATGAGCGGACGAAATGACCCCGGACTTGCCAATACATCGATCGGTTTGCCTGTGATCCAGGAGATCAGGTCATAGAGTACCCCGCCTTGCGGAGTCAGGAATACATAAGTGATACTCGCGATAATGACCATGGAAACAAAGTGAGGTACATAGACCAGCGTCTGAATCGTTCTTTTGAAGAAAGCGACCCGGATTTCATTAAGTAACAAAGCGATGATAATCGGTGCCGGGAAAAAGAATATAAGATCATATAGGGCAAGGACGAGCGTATTCCTCAGCAATCGGAAGAAGTCCGGATTGGAGAAAAAATTCGTAAAGTTCTCCATACCCACCCATTGACTGTCGCGAATGCCCAGAAAAGGCTGATAGTCCTGGAAGGCAATAACGATCCCCCACATAGGCAAGTATTTAAAAATGACAAAGTACAAAAATCCGGGAAGCACAAGCACGTACAGCCATTTATTTCGTTTGATCTGCCTCTTCCAGTTGGACTCCCGCTTCATCGGCAATGCGGCCATATCCACTTGAGCTGCTGTAGCGCCATTTCCATTCCAGTCCGTCTTCCCGTTCATAATGTCTCCCCTCCCCATTTATGTAAGCGTTATCAATCGACCTGTTATTCAGACTATACAGCTGCCTTGTTTCCGGCAACCTTCATTTTTTGCATGGTTGCGCAAAGTGGTCCGAAAGCCCGCTATAACGCCATTCCTTCTTCAATTTGGATATATTTTGGCAAAGGTTATTGCACATTTTTGCAGCATTATCCTTCTTTGTTTCCGAGGTGAAACATGAAAAACCGGACTCCCATGAAGCGGGATTCCGGTCAATGATGAAGTCTTATGAACAGGTTTATTTACCTAGCCATTGATCCCGATACTGGCTCGGGGTTAAACCTTCCTGTTTCTTGAAAATCCGATTAAAGTAACTGTGCTGGTATCCAACAGCGCCTGCGATATCATTGATTTTCATCGTGGTCTCACGCAGCAATTGCTTCGCCGCATCCATTCGTACCCGTGTTAAATAATCAATGAAATTCATGCCAGATACTTGCTTGAATGCCTTGCTTAATGCATAAGGAGTCATCTGCTCCGCATCTGCACAGCCTTCCAGGGAAAGTTCGTTTCTATAATTCTCATCAATAAACAACATCGTACGTTCCACTACCTGCTTCATCGGCTCCTGGGAACGCATCTCGATCTCCTGAACATATGGCAGCAATACTTCTCCGATCATCCATTTCATCATTTGTGCAGGTTCGCGAATCGTGGACAAGCGCTCATACATGTTGCAGCCACCAAACAGCTTGTAAGGCGTTACCCCGGTCTGCAGCATCATATGCTGAATACTTCCCAGCAATTGAAGCATCATCTGCTGCACCTGGAATTCGGAACTGCCCGCTTGGGTGATCTCGGTCACAAATTGCTCCAGTACACGCTCAGACTCATCCTTCTTCCCAAGCCTAATCGCCTGAAGGATCTCACGTTCCAGCCCCAGTGGATATGAGGCTTCTTCCGTTCTGCGGAAACATTGCTCATCCTCCAAATCGAGAATCTGGCTCCCGTCCTCCACGCTGCGATAAGCAACCGCCTGCTCCATCTCCATGAATAATCCCGGCAATTCCTGCGGGGAGGCAGCAGGACGACTTACGATCACCGTCACGTTCATTTTCAAAGTCTGACCTATGACCTCCACCAACTCTTGTCCCCACAATAACGCTTGTGATTTCACAGGCTCGTCGTTGGGAGCAATCACAAGCATGGCTGAAGACAGGTCGTGAAAGTTCATTACACTAATTTGACTGAAAACATTTTTGGCAACTTCTTCAATGATATTAACTGCTGCAAAGGTAACCAGCCCTGTATCCTGGCTCCCAAATCGCCCCTGTAACTGGGCATAGCCCGTAAAATACATCTGAAGCAGCAAAAACTGCTGGCCTTCCACCTCAAAACCAAGATTCCTCATCCGCTGCTGAAGATCCTTCTCGTTATAGGCATACAGATGCCCCTGCACCAGTTGTAATACAAAACTGTCCCGCAAATGGGGAAGCTGCTCCTGTAATTGTCGATGGGCGGTCAGACTCTGCGAAGTCAATTCGTTCCACTGTTGTTCCAATAGCTGGAATTCATCTAGCCTGGTATCTGTTGTCGTTTCACTCCTGCCCGGCGTCAATAAATGGAGCATCCTTGCTACGGGAGAGTATATTCTGCGTGAAGCAAACCAGGATAATACCAACCCCAGGATAAGACTGCCAGCACTCGCAATGACGATGATTTTGGATACGAGCTTCACCGGTGAGGTCACCGATGTCAGCGGAGCTGCGGAGACATACGTCCAGTCCGAATCAATCCGACTCAGTGATCCATAGGACACGGAATAGGTTTCGTCCTCATATTTGAACAGGAATGAATGGTTGTCTGCATGCAGGGCTACCTCTTCTTTGAGCTGCTGCTCAAAAGCAAGGTCGGTCTTCCCTGCTACCGGATTACCGGTAACCAGTGTATTACCCTGTTTATCCATGAGGAACGTTAACCCTTCATCATAAGGAGTAAGCGTTTTCAACAAGCTGGCGACTTTCTCATTATCCAGCGTAATGATCAGCGCACCAAATGGATTAATGCTTTCACCCGGAATCTTATGTACAAGAACCAGTGCATTACCCGGATCGGTATGCAGTATACTATCATTCGTTTGAGATGCTTTATCACTGCTCTGGCTCGCAATCCAGTCTGTCCAATACACATGGTTGCCCATCGTCAGATAGCGGTCGTAGGCCTGTATTTTTGCATCATCCTTCAACTCGTTATAATCCCGGTTAAACAAAATCGGTTTCGGTTCCTGTAAATATAGCTGCGCGGATTTGATGAGCGGATGAGAGCCTTGCAACACGTATAGTGTGGTGACGATCTCCTGTGTTTCGTTGAAATAATACACAAAATCCAGTGTTCGCAGCGCATTGCCAAACCTGGGTTCAAAAGCCCAATGGGACAAGGTCATCTCCAAATAAGCGAGTTGGTCGTCCACGTTGCGCGCCCGGTTCTCAATCTGGCTTTGGTGCATCTGATTAAATTCATTTTCCATCCGGCCAACGACCAACTGATACATCACGATGCCTGTAATCAGTCCGGGAATGCTGGCAATGAGCAAAATAAGCATCAGGCTGTTTCGATAAAAACGCCCTTTATGTCGTCCTGTGGTTAACCCTGGCCAACGCGTGAGTCTGCCGGAGGATCTTACCTTCCTAACTGGTTCCATCAGTGCTCACCTGCTTGCTTGCGTATGCTCTGACTGTCATGGGAACTCCCTCACTCCCCTGCTGAATGGTTTACATGAGAATATATGGATGAAATCCGTTTCTTGTATTATACGCATAATTTCCGGGGGAATGAAACGGGTTGTAGCAGATCATTTTTTAACCAATGTTTTATTAACGCATCAAAATGGATTACAATAGGATAAAGCAAAACATGAAGGAGGCCTTTTAATGAAGGAACAAACTTATTTTCAAGAAAATAGAGAGAAACACCTGGCGGAATTGAACGAATGGTTGTCCATTCCAAGTATTTCAGCCATTTCGGCACATAAAGAGGATATTAACCGTGCGGCACAATGGGCTGCAGATGCACTCACTCGTGCAGGTATGGAAAATGTAGAGGTAATTCCAACAGCGGGACATCCGATTGTATATGCAGATCACCTGCATGCACCCGGCAAACCAACCGCACTGATCTATGGACACTATGATGTTCAGCCTGTCGATCCGCTTAACCTGTGGGAAACACCTCCATTCGAACCTACCGTTCGTGATGGCAAACTGTTTGCACGTGGTGCTACGGATGACAAAGGACAAATTTTCTTACATATCAAGGCGGTTGAAGCTCTGCTTGCCGAAAACAAGGAACTTCCTGTTAATGTGAAATTCTGCATCGAAGGCGAAGAGGAAATCTCCAGCCCGAACCTGCCGATCTACCTGAACGACAATACAGACAAACTGCGTGCAGACATGGTACTGATCTCGGATACGTCCCTGCTCGAAAAAGGAAAACCGGCGATCTCCACGGGTCTGCGTGGTCTTTGCTCACTTGAAGTGGATCTGAATACAGCCAACACGGACCTGCACTCCGGTTCATTTGGAGGCGGTGTACCGAACGCACTGCACGCACTCGTATCCCTGCTCGCTTCGCTGCATGATGAGCAAGGTCGCGTGAGCGTAGATGGTTTCTATGATGGCGTTCTGCCGCTCTCTCCTGAGATGAGAGAAGAGTTCGTGAAGCAAGGCTTCAATGAAGAACAGCTTCGTCAAGACCTCGGATTGGAGCAATTGTACGGGGAAGAAGGCTACTCGTTCGTAGAGCGTATTGGCGCACGTCCAACGCTGGAACTGAATGGCGTATGGGGCGGATTCCAAGGTGAAGGCACCAAAACCGTTATTCCGAAGGAAGCTCATGCCAAAATTACATGCCGCCTTGTTGCGGATCAAGATCCACAGCAGGTGCTGGACCGTATCGAAGCACATCTGCGCGCGCACGTTCAACCTGGCGCAACGCTGCATGTGAAACAGATCGAGAAAGCCTTTGCGTTCAATACTGATCCTTCCGATCCGGTACTGCAAAAAGCAGCTGATGCCTATGAGCAAGTGTACGGCGTTCGTGCCCTGTTTACGAAAGATGGCGGCTCCATTCCGATCGTGGAGAAACTTTCACGCGTGCTTGGTATTCCGGCTGTTATGATGGGCTTCGGTTTGCCAGATGAGAACCTGCATGCACCGAATGAGCATTTCAACCTGGAGAACTTTGATAAAGGGTTGTTGACGATTGTTCAGTTTTTAAAAAGTTTGTAAAGTATAGTTCATGTGAAAAATAAGTATTGGAAAGCGTGCTGGGTTGACGTTCCGGTGCCGAATCGTTCTTTCGATCGCTGTTATCCCCGGATTTCTTTGATTCCCCTTCTCAAAGGGTAAGATCCGACGATAGCATATGCTTCCGAAGTAGCTTTCTTGCAGAAAGCTTTTAGGCGAACGCTTCGCTTTTCCAGAATCGATTTCGTCCCCTTCACTACTTTGCAGCTTTTCCATGAACTTATTTTAAGACTGAGCTTACTTTACAAATGAAGGGTAGTAGTAGGGTAGGTAGATATATAGATAAAAAGGGGTGTGCCGTCTATATTCATGACGGCACGCCCCTTTTATAATTGGTGCGACAGATTCGTTAGCGTTGTGACTAGAAGAAGTATACAAACTTCCGGAGACATCCTCTAGATTTTAATCCTGTATCCTCCACTTATGAGCGGAAGGTTGTGAAATTTAACATATGCACAAGCTGCATCATGTGCGTGATTTCCTGCTGGACTTCGGAGGTGTCTGTACCTGCCATCGCCAGATTGGCCCGCAGCGTTCTACGGGTGTTCAGCATACCGTCGATTAACTTCATGACCGTATTGCGTCCACGATGATCCACAATCATATACTTTTTGCGTGCATCCAGCTCCACCCATACGATATTGCTGAATGAGGTGAATAGGTGTCTACGGTACTGCTCCATATCGGTCTCATTGTAGTGCTCGCCATAAAAGGCATAATATCCGTGTACGTGCAGCTTTTCCGCCAGCTCTGTGATGAACGGGTCGAATTCGAGCATAGCGTTACGTTCCATGTTTCACGCCTCCGTAATGCGTGATCCGCAGATCCCGGCTTTTTTGAGATCTATTTTAACACATTACGCAAGCTATTGCCTGTTGAGGCACACGACAACACTACAAATGTAGAATTAACCGCCGATTCGTCTTCCCTTCACCCACACTTCCTCAATTTTCAAATCACCATTCAGCAAAACGACGTCCGCCTGTTTGCCTTTAGCAAAGGAACCCGTGCGGTGATCAATGCCGAGCAGACGTGCCGGCGTCAGGCTGGCTGCGCGTGAAGCTGCATTCAGACTCAAGCCTACTTCCTGTACCAGATAGCGGAAACCACGAATCATCGTGAGCGTGCTTCCTGCCAGTGCGCCTCCGTCTTTCAAACGTGCCACACCTTTCGTAACAATCACAGGCAGATCGCCAATTTTGTATTCACCATCATCCAGCCCGGTAGCAGACATCGCGTCTGTGATTAACACAAGCTGATCTGCTTGTTCTTTCAGTTGAGCCAAAATAGACATCGCCGCCGGATGCACATGGATACCGTCTGCAATGATCTCTGCACTGATGCGGGAATCACTAAGCACTGCGCCGGCAGCTCCGGGATTCCGGTGATGGAGCGGTGTCATCGCATTGAATGTATGCACGGCATGGTGCAGCCCGGCCTCGACCGCAAGCTGTACTTCTTCATAGGTCGCATCCGTATGTCCTAATGCTGCCGTAATTCGCTGCTCGCGCAGCCATGAAATGACTTCGAGCGCTCCCTCACGTTCCGGCGCCAGGGTGACTTGACGAATCAGGCCGGGATATTGTTTTTCCCACGCGTCCAGCCAGGACACATTAGGCAATACAATATGATCCGGGTTTTGTGCGCCGGGCCACTTCGGACTGAAAAAAGGACCCTCCAGATGTACACCTTCCAGCTGTGCATAAGGCATGTCACCGGAACGGTAGCTGTCCACTTCAGCCAATACCCGGTCCAGACTATCTTTGGGCGCTGTCATAGACGTTGCCAGCATGGCAGTGGTCCCCTGTGTGCTGTGGAATGAAGTGATTTTATCCATCACATCCTTACTCGCGTCCATAAAGTCTTCGCCATTGCCACCATGTACGTGGATATCTATAAATCCAGGCACAATGACGCCATGCTTGGAAACAGGCACAGATACGGCTTCACGGCGAATCTGTTCAGATAATCCCTCGGGTGCGCCAGCATAAAGGATCTTCCCATCCGTCCAGACCAGTACACCATCCTCCATTACACCATCGGGCAGTACGATTTTACCTCGAAGAAGTGAAATGGTTTTTTCACTCTCTTGCTCCTGGTTTTCCATAGCTTCTACGTTCATTTCACCAGCCTCCCAGCCGCACGGTCCAGTAACACGACCACATTAGGATGACATTGCAGCAGCGAAGCGGGACATTGTGTCGTAATCGGCCCCATAAAGGCTTCACGAATAATTTCGGCTTTCTCCTCACCACGGGCGATCAGCAGAATTTGTTTGGCTTTCAGAATTGTACCTACCCCCATCGTAATGGCCTGAGTTGGAACTTCATCAATATGATTAAAAAAGCGGGCGTTTGCTTTTCTTGTCTCTTCTTTGAGATCCACCACATGTGTCCGTCCTGTAAGCTCGGTTCCGGGTTCATTGAAGCCAATGTGGCCATTATGTCCGATACCCAACAATTGCAGATCTACTGGTCCACGATCATCAATCCGTTGTTCATAGGAAACACACTCCTCATTTAAATCCGAAGCCTGTCCATTCGGCACCTGGGTTCTGGCGAGATCGATATCAATATGCGAAAACAGTTGCTCATTCATAAAGCTGCGGTAGCTTTCGCGATGTTCTACAGGAAGACCGACATATTCATCCAGATTGAAGGAAGAGGCCTGCGCAAAGCTGACCAGACCTTTCTGATACAAAGCAATAAGCTGTTTATAGATACCCACAGGAGAACTTCCAGTCGCGAGTCCCAGTACAGCCCGGGGTTTTGTCTGTAGCAAACTGGCAATCACCCCTGCACCCGTTGCATTCAAATCTTCTTCATTTTCAAAAATACGAATATTCATCTTCTTAGGCACCTCCGTTATGTTGAACTCGATAAGACTGTACATTGTGATACGATTGTTCCAATTTGGGGATAAAACGGTCAAAGTCGGCACTAACCATGCCCGTGAATAGAATATCGACGACATGCAGCAGTGCAATACGTGAAGCCATATCCCCCCGTCTCATGCCTTCTTCCAACGAAGACGTAAAGAGCGGAATATCAGACACCCCCGCAAGTTTGTTATTTCCATAGGATGTCAGTGAAATGGTAGAGGCTCCCGCCTGTTTGGCACAATGCAAGGCATCGATCGTCTCCGGTGTTTCACCCGAATAAGATACCGCCATCGCCACATCTCCCTCACCCAGTGAAGAAGCCGACGTAATTTGCATATGTGAATCCGAGAAGGCAGTACAGCTTTTGCCGATCCGTACAAGTTTCTGATAGAAATCCTGCGTAACAATGGAAGAGGTTGCAACACCGTAGAGATCAATACGACGGGCATGGCATAGTAACTGAACTGCATGCTCCAGCCTTCCTAGATCCAGCAAACGGGTGGTGTCCGCAATGGATGCAAGATGATTGGCTTCGATGGCTTCCACAATTTTGGATAAAGGATTACCTGCCACGATATCCTGATATGCTGTTTCATTGGTGGAATGCGACAATTCTGCGGCCAGCTTCATTTTGAAATCAGGAAAACCTTTGAAATGGAATGATTTGCAAAAGCGGGTTACCGTAGCCGCACTTGTTCCGCTTTGCTGTGCAAGATGGTTAATGGTCCAGCCAGGAATATCAGATGGGGACTGTAAAATCACCTCTGCGATTCGTCGTTCCTGAGACGGAAGTTCATTCAGCTCTTGCTGCAACGCATGTAGTATGGCTGCCATGAGTTCTCCTTTTATGAAAATTATTTTTATTAATTCATTATAAATAAAGAAAATTATTTTTATATTTTCATTTTAATCAATACGTTGTTGCAAATCAAGAGGATTTTAACCATGTATTCGCGGTATGTATGATGAAATTTTTAAAAAGGTATCTTCTTGATTAAGGAATGGGATTCCGCTTATATTGGAGATAAACCTTGAAGTGAATGTGGACATTTTCACTTCAAAGGAAGGAGTACACTCGATGAATCAACGACAACGTCAAAAAATGATTCCTTCCACCTGGATTATTGCCATAAAACAGACCGAAGCTCGTAAATACTTTGCCCTCTATGCCATCGACTGGAAGCGCGGAGCGCGACTGAGCTGGGAAGGTTGGAATAGCCTCGCAGACTTGCTGCAGTTTCATATTCCAATCAAACGTAAAACTGGCGGTACAAAATCTTCCTCCCAACCTGCTGCCAAAATTGCGAAAAAAGCACTCTATCTGCACCTAGATGAAACACAATACAGGGAATTGGAGCAGCTCTTCTATCAGCCTTTTTCAAAGAAACAATGGAGATCCTTTATTGAGGAACATTCCAATAACCATATGTAGGTGAACCCTTATGCCATATACGATTACGATTTCCATCACGCTCTGCCCGTAGCAATCTATACCCTTGGAATTTCTGCGGGCTGAGCCTTTTCCCAAGGGAGCGTGATGATCCATGAAATCTCAGCAAAGAAATCAAGCCTACTACAGGCACCAGAGAAAGCGTGTTATTCAACGTAAAAAACAGCTCGCTATTCGGTACGATTGGTCCTACAAGTTCGAAGGGACTTTTGCCAAAGGAAAAATTCATTGTTCCTGCTGGTGGTGCTGCGAAAAGACAAATCGTCTTGGCTATCCTAAATCCGAGCTAAGCAGAATAGCAGACTGCACTCAGCAGCTTCTGAATTCAGACTTCTGAGAATGACTATTTAAAACAAGCGATTCCTTCATTTTAGGAATTCGCTTGTTTTTGCTTTCCAACTTCAAACAAAAAAGTCTTTCCCCATTCTTCATCATGAAGAATAGAGAAAGACTTTCGTGCTGCTTCAATCAACCCCTTAACATTGAGTTTCTGCATCACATTCGAGATGTGGTTTGAAATACACTCGATTGATATCTGTTATCCATTATTATAAGTAATCTCTGTTTCTTTATCATTGCTCATGTCCCAATATAATTGAGCAAGTTTGCTATTCAAATTAATCGCTAAACAAAACATCAGATACAGGAATAAAGCAGAGCAAACAAATAAAATACGTGAGTATATAAATAAAGTCAGCAGACTAAAAATGATTATCAATGGCATTAAAAACATTAAATATCCACCAAATGCTAAAAAGTTAAAAATAATTGGCAATGATATCTGATTCCGAATAATATTATGAATGTTGGTTTCCTTTTGGCTTGAGATTTCTAAACTAGAACTCAATTTAATTTGTTTAGCATTTTCGTTACCGTGTTTTAAATATCTAAATTCAACTTCCAAAGTCACATTCTTTGCCTCTCTAAGTTCTGATAATGCTAATGATTCGAAAATCGCTTCGAATGTTATTTGATTTTCTTTTCCGAAATTTATTTCTCTAATCAATTGTTTTTCATTAAATCGCTCAAATAACAATATATGATTATCAACAAATAACTTTATTCGTTTTATTAAGTCTTTTTCTTGCCCACTATGTACATTAAACTCTTCATCATCCTTTTTTCTTGCTTTAAGTTTATATAGTTGTATAGTTTTCGCTATTTTCTCTAGATTACTTATTTTAAAAAGGACTTTTGTTACTTGTCCAGGCATAATCATAACATCCAATATTTGTAATTCAATTCCATTTTGACTAACTTTATTTTCTTCATTAATTCTATTGTTAATTTGAATTGAGCCTTCAAACCACCGCTCCTTTAAATTTTCTGGTATTAGCATATAAATTCCTGTTTTTAAAAGCAAGCCTGATTTCTTACCGAAAAATAATTTAAGTCCATCAGGCAACAAATATAAAGTTTTATGTTCTATTATTCCCGATTCATTAAATGATTGAATAATATTTTTTGAAGAATTAGAAAAAACACAAGTCTGTTTCTTTATAAGAATGAATATCTGTTTTATTAAAATAATGATCTCTTTAATAACTGTAAGAGTAAAAGATATTAAAAATATGATTACAAAACACGCCACGATGTATACTGCAATTCGCTTTGTTAAATCACTTGATGAATCCAACCAATTTTTTATCCATATAAAAAAATCAATAATTGTATGTAACACGTAAATCCTCCCTCTATCTTTTATAACAAACATACGGAATGAATATCACCAGCGAAGAAACATGCATCAAGCGATCATGTACATCATTATCGATTGGGTCATCCGTTAGCAGAAACTCTTCCTGAAGGTAATGTAATTGGGAATCGTGAACCCTCACTAGAACTTTTAGCTGTTCTATTATATCACCTTGTAACCAAGGTCCAGTTCATTTGCAAAATATTGACTATGATAGGCTGTACTCATTAAAAAGCCCACCCCGTAAGTTACTATTCTGTAATTATACAAGAATAGTAATGGTTTCGACAGAGTAGGCTTAATTTCATGTTTCCAACCGAAACAATTGGTGAACTTGAAGGTTTTTCCATGTCTAGTGTCGAATTTAACATGATCAAAATGTGCATGGAGGGAGTTTGTCATGTCTTACAAAGGAATGCGATGGTATAAGTGTGATTTTCAAATGCAAACACCCGGTGACCCTAATAATTGGCTGCAAAATGATCCTGCCTATTTAAGAAGGGAGTATACGCAAGAAGAACTAATTACGTCCGTTGATTTATATCTAACTAGATGTTACGAAGTTGGATTGGAATTAGTGTGTATTACGGATCACAATTTTATTGGACTAGAATATCTTCGCGTATTGAAGGGGAGAAACGAATACATAGCAGATCATTTGCAAAAAAAGCCTTTAATTATATTCCCCGGATTTGAAGTGGAGATTTCTCAAGGGTTAGGTGTTCATTTACTTTGTGTTTTTGAAGAAAACAAATCACTTCATGATATAGATGATATTGTTACACAATTAGGTCTTCCCCGTTCTGAACGTGTGATAAATGGGACTATTGCTCCATTACCACAGGCTACTTTTGACAGTATTCAGAAAATCGTTCAGGAGGACCATAACGGTGTTATCATTGCTGCACATCCTCTATCAGAAAGCGGACTCTTAAATGATAAATTCCTCACTGATTATTTTCAAAGGGATATGTTCCTCAATCCGAAACTGTTAGCTATTGAAGTCCCAAAGCCGCTTGCTGAATTTTCTGCCAATATGCAAATGCTGATTACAGCAGATGTTGCTTGTCACGCCGAGTGGAGAAGAGAACGTAGAGTAGCTGCTGTCATGTCCTCTGATGCGTACAGCTTGCATGAAGGTTCTAAAGGCTACATAGGAAAAAGACATACTTGGGTTAAGATGTCCAACCCATCTTTAGAATCTGTCATTCAAGCTTTTTTAGATTGTGAACGAATTGAATTGAGTCTTAATAGTCCTGACGAAGATGTCAGACACGATAAAATCGTTTCTCTTTCCATTGAGAATGTTGCCTTTCTTGATAATCAAACAATTCATTTATCTCCTAATTTAAATTGTATTATTGGAGGTAGAGGTTCTGGAAAATCATCAATTCTTGAATACATCAGGCTCGCAGTATCTCATAAGCAGGAATTTGAAGGTAAAGATCAGGTTGTTAGAGTAAGGAGAACATTGTCACCAACATCAGTAGTAAGACTCACTTGGGAGGGCGCAAATGGGCTGACGGATAACTTTGAGTACGATGCAGTCTCTCAAACCGCAAATATTACTAGCAGAGAAGCACAGGACCCTGCAACTATCTTGAAGAACTTGAAAGTGCAAGTATTCAGTCAGCGAGAAATATCTGAAATTGCTCAAGAACAAAAAAGTTTATCAACTCTGATTGATTCAATTTCTGGCTCTGAGCTTAATAGGCTGAAATCCAATGAAATTGAGTTGAAATCAACTATCCAAAGTTTATTCCAAACAAGAAAGACAATTGAGCGTCTGAAGAACGAGCGAAACACTCTTCTTCAAGAAATCAAGGAGATTAAAAGGCAGTGGGATGCATTCGTATCTGTACAAGCAGAAAATGAACGTAGGAATAAAGCAATCGTGGCAGAAAACTACATCCATGAAGTCGTAGATGAAACTAATACACTTGTTACATCATGGAAGGAACTGATTAAATCATCAACAAGAGAACACGCTGATCTTGTTAAACAAGACTGGTTAAATGATTCTTATTTTGATGATTTAAATATAGGTTTAAGAGCTGCAAAACAAGAATTAGAAAAGAATATTGAAGCGGCATTAATAAAATTCTCAGAAGAGATTGGTAGCCTCACTGATAAAAACGAAAAATGGGAGACAATAGCAATCGCTATTCAGCAAACAAAAACAGATTTTATTTCTGCCTGCCATGAAAAAGGAGTTCAACCCGATCAACTTGAAGTCATGAAAGGGCTAGAGCAAAACATTCGATTAAAGGAGCAAGATTTAGATGACAGAGAAAAGAAATTAACCAACTCATCGCAGGAAATCGAAAAACTATTTGCAAGCATCGGAACTCTTCATGACACTTGGCTCGCTCAAACAACGTTAAAAATCGAGAAAATTAATTCAATTTTAGCTTCTGGATCTATTCCTTACACAAGGCAAGGTTCTCCGTTCATATCTGTCGAAATTTATAAATGTAGAGACCAGGAACATTTCAAGCAGATTTGGAGTGCAAATCATAATATTCGCGGAAATACTCGTTTGGGAAGGAATTGGGAAGCAATCGGTGAGCGGCTGTTCCAAACATTTGAAGCAAGCGAGGAATTGACACCGTGGGCTATACTAGCACAGTGGCTTGAGAATGAAGAGTTAATGCCCGCTGAGTTAAGAGGACATCATAGAGACTTTAATGCATATCTCACGGGGGATGGCATTGGATTTTGGGAGACAATGCAAATTACTCGTATCAATGACAGAATTAATATCACATTATATCGGGATGATGGAACTCGCGCTGGATCTCTAGATGATGGTGGGCTGTCTGATGGACAAAAGAACACTGCGATTTTAGCCTTGCTGTTTGCTCATGGCACAAATCCAATCCTCATTGACCAGCCAGAGGATGAGCTGGACTCAGATTTCATATACAATCAACTGGTTCCACTACTGAGGAGAGTCAAATATAAGCGACAAATTATCCTTGCTACACACAATGCTAATATTCCGGTCAACGGTGATTGCGAATTACTTTATGCATTAAATACCGAAATGGGCAAAGGTATTTTAAAGGCTGAAGGTGGACTAGAAAAACCAAACGTCAAAGAAGCAGTATTGAACATAATGGAAGGTTCCAGGGAAGCTTTTAGGCGAAGACAAGAGAAGTATAACTTCTAAGCAATCTACGTGCAAACAACCTCCGAATATCACACAACTTCGGAGGTTGCTCTGTATCAATTTTTACTTTGCAAAAATGATTTTTACAGAAAAGAAACATTGGATTGAAAAGGAGCGCATCCACTTTATGAGTAACACCAAAAAAGTTATTGAAGATCTGTTGAAAACGGTATTACAATCTGAAATTGCTGAAATGATTGGATCAGTGTCTATTTCTCAAACTGCAGTAAATAAGAAATATCTGACTATGGGTGAAGTTTCTAAACTTACTCGAATTGGAACATATACTTTAAGACAACTTACTTTTTCCAGAGCAATGCCGCATCGAAAAGTAAGATCACGAATCATTTTTGAACAGTCCGAAATATCTGACTCGATAACTAATTATAAAAAAATAGGATGGGATGATCCTTATAATAAGTGGAATGTAAAAGCAGTCCAATCTCAAATTACAAATTTTTATCAAGATAAGGAGAAATCACCAATGATTGAGGATATATTTCGACAATTAATTAAAGAAGAGCTTGAAAGTTTTTCGAAAGAAATTTTGAGTATTACAAAAAAAGAAAAACAAAGCTACTATGGCAGAACTGTTTTAACCATAAAAGAAGCAGCTGAACACTTTAGAACCAGTCCTGCAACAATTTATGGTCTAATAAAGGAAGATGGTATGCCACACTTGAAAATACAAAGTAGATTCTATATTGTACTCGAAGAAGCAGAAACTTATTTATGGAGAGAAACAGCAAAATCCTATGCGGCTAAAGGTAATATTTACTGGAAACAGATTTTACAAAGACTTGACTGGGAAGAGACTCAAAGAGAGTTAGCTTATAAAAAGGCACTAAAAAGGCTGGAAGAAAGGGATCTTTGATGTCCTTTCCTCATTTTTAACTCCTCCCAAATGATTATTTTTTATGCAATCGATTCTGTTTCACAAAGTCAGCAAAATCATCGTTCACTTCAATAGTAAACCTCTAATGATTGAAATTTTCATACTCAGCCGCAGCCAGTTTCTATGCAACTTCTTGCGAAATTTTTCCTCCATCGGTCAAAATCTCGCGCTCATTAAATTTAGGGAACAAATTTAGCTTTTCAATCCAGTCTTTCATATACATAGGAGACTGATGTTCAGCTTGATCCTCTGCATACTCCATTACCCAACGTCTAAACTGTGTACCTCTGTGGGAACGAACACGATAGCCTACAGCAACAATTAGCTCCAGGTTGTAGTGCTTGACTTTATGTTTAATTTCTCTTGAACCTTCAGTTTGAACTTGTAAGTATTCCTTACAAGTTGATTCTGATGCTAGCTCACTTTTTTGATAAATGTTTTTAATATGAAGAGTGATGTTTTGAGGGGTTGTCTGATACAACTCGGCAACAGCTTTCTGACTCATCCAGACCGTTCCATTCTCCAGCTTAACGTCAATTTTGGTATTCCCATCTTCAGTTTGATACATTAAGATACCTGTAAGATTGTCCATTTTTCAACCTCTCTCATTTCTTACTCTGCAAGCATTGGAATGTATGTTCCCATTTTATCATATCTCAAGCCAGCTTTGTTAGTCCCTATGTGCTAATAAATGCCATTAAATTAGACACAAAAAAGTCTTTCCCCATTCTTCATGATGAAGAATAGAAAAAGACTTTCATGCTGCTTCAATCAACTGTGCAGTATCGCGTCAGATCTTCAGTTCTCCGAGCTTAATCAGCTCTACAACTGCTTGCGAACGACCCTTAACATTGAGTTTTTGCATCACATTCGAAATATGGTTGCGCACCGTTTTCTCGCTGATGAATAACTGCCCTGCGATGTCACGCGTCGTTTTGTCCTGAACCAGTAATTCGAATACTTCGCGTTCACGGTGGGTCAACAGAAATTTGCTTTTATGATCGATACCCTTCAATGTTCACCCCTCCTTGCCTGGGTTGTGTTGGTGTAACAAGGTTAAGGGGATACAGTCAACTCATCTTATGTAAGGTCAAGGGCGTTGGTTCAGTTTTATCAAAAAAATGGGCAGTGAATTGTAATTTGAACGAATAATCGCTATGTAGGTACAAACGTAGTAATCCAAAATCGTCAATTTGGACTAAGTATTATATGAGCATACTATGTATCATCCTTCTTAATCGTTATTTTCAATATCCCTTTAAAAACAAACATGCCCCTGCAACTAATGTTGACCATCAGCGCAAAGGCATACTTGTTCAACCTAAATTACCGATTCATGCGGTTCATCATGCCATCGTTGTTGTTACGATTCATGATGCCATCATCAAGCACGCCGTCACGGTGATTTGTGTTCATCGCATTCGTTGGGAAAATACGTTCAACCATCGATTGGAACGTGTTAATCATGCCGCTAACCGGTTTGCCGTTACGGATATCTGTGGCATAGCTCTCCACATGTTGAACAAATTCCGGGTTAGCCGATACATATACGTTCTCGACGTTAGGTGCAAATTGTTTGATTTTCGCCGAGATTTTGGATTTAATCTCTTCGGATGTGTTGTCATCCGTGCTGTCAATACGCGATGTTTCACTCTTCATCCCGTAGTGACCTTCGGTCATTGTACGTGCATTGCCATTGCCACTGTTAGTTAGACCACGCATCATGCCATAAGATCCGGTACCCATTGTGCCATAGATACTGCGATCATTGCCCATGTGGCTGCGATCCGTAGCTGCATTGGTGTTTAGTCCCGGAGCAATGCCACTGGTGCTGTATGGAGACATGGTTCCATTACCACCATTTACACGCAAACCGCCCATATCCTGACCCATGCTTTCTGTACGCATAGTGCCATTTGCCCGGTTACGCAAAGATTTGCTTTCCAATTTGCCAGTGTGACCATCTGTCAAACGGACTGCAACATACGCGTTACGATCGGTCAGCATGACATGTGCTGACTTCACTTCTTTCATTTCCGTAATGCGTTTAGCCAGCTCGTCACTTGATTTCAGGTCGGTGACGTTATGCGTCCGATAACTTTTCGCACGAATGCCATCCATCCCATTGGATTCAACACCATAACGGTTAATGCCTTTCACTTCATGACGAACACTTTGGGTGTGCAGATTGTTATCTTTTGTACTTGTTCCACAACCCGTCAATCCGGCCATTACAAAGATTGCAGTAGACAAAGATAAGCTGATTGCTGTCGCCTTTTTGGCTGCTGGCATGTCTCATCCTCCAATTATGTTGGTTTTGGTCACAAGGATAGGATGCTCTTCTGTACGGAGCGATATGCTGAAAGGATATGGAACATTAGACTCCTTTATCTGGGCTCAATGGGTCTTGTTCCACATAAAAAAGCGATGCTTGCACAAAGTGCAGCACCGCTCTGTATAACCGCGTATTTCCTGTTCAAGTGAGAACCTTCATTATTATGTTGAAGGAGCCAATCCCTTACTTGGATGTGGATGAGGAATTCGCATCAGCATCTTCTCCACTCGAAGAAGAGGTTGCATCTGATTCTGATTTTTTGATCGAATTCGGAAATTGCTCTGCTTCCTTCAGACTAGCTGCATCCATCGGATAGGCCCACTGACCGTCCGGTGTGACTACCCAGATCTGATCCGGTTCTGATGGAATAGTAAGTCCCCGGTACACATCCGTAACAGCTTCTCCATTAACCGTCTGCTCAACAGATAAAGTAAAGCGTGGCACGGTGCCTTTCAGTTCAGAGGCTTTGCGCACATCGTCAGCTGTGGACAGGTTTTTAATTTTGCCAATCAGCGATACAGCATCGGTAGCTTCAACCGCTTCACCATTAAGCTTCCACGTCTGCTCTGCCGCACCTTCCTCGGAGGAAGATTTGAGCATCCAGGTGGCTGCTTCGCCTTCCCATTCCAGCGTAGTGACATTGGTTTCATCCAGATTAAACGGAGTTGTATCCAGCAGATCCTGCCGTGATTTTTCTATATTACTTATGGATTCCGTTTGTACTGCTACGACAGGTCCGGAGTCTACTCGCACATAACGAGCGTCATCTGCTGGCAGCTGACCACCGATGCTCAGTTTGATCTCACGGTTATCCTTCAGTTGGATATCCAGCAACGTTGCATCTGAACCCAATCCATACTTGGCGAGATCCTTCGGCTCTTCCTCCACAACCAGTTCCTGATCTGCACCACTTAAGGCATCAAGCCAGCTGCTAACCGTATACCCATTCAGAGGATATGCCTTGGGTTCCACCATACTCCACACGCCATTTTTTAGTTCCAATTGTGAAGATGAGGGTTTTGAAGCACCTGATGTGTCTGTATTGTTATCATGAATCGTGATGGACTGTATATCGGCAGACTTAATACCAAGTAACTTGACTTTCTCCGCTTCCTCTTCACGAAAATAATTCTGACTGGCCGCATAGATCCACCCGATAATCAAGACCAATAAGACTAGAATCGTTGGGACCCATTTTTTCATACGCGTCTGCGCCTCCACCATAAGAGTACACCTATCATAACAAAGATGAGCGGGAATGCGACAATCGCCACGAAGAAAATGGTTCTGGCTTGTTTACCATCCAGGTACGCCGTTTGATAACCGGATTGCACCCGAGGCCGGATCGTTAATCCATCTTCCTTTTCACTTAAATAATTGACGGTATTCAGAATAAAATCTCGGTTCCCACCGTTCACTATTTCCGAGTCCTGCATGAAAATAGATGAACCCAGAATTACAGCCTTCGGTTTGCCATCTGTTGTATCCGCCGCATATCCAAGCTCAACAGGACCTTGTACATCCTGATCGGGATCGTTGGTTGTTTCGTTTTGCAATAAACCTGCAATGTTCGTCTCGCCATAACTGTCATCCGATGAATGAATGAGCGGCGACAAGGTGTATTTATCCTGCTCTTTGCTCGTCAAAGCAATGGACAAAGATAACATCGGGTAAAGTTTGCTTTCTGATAGTTTATCCGTGATGGCATGTGTGCCATACTCCGGCACAACCCACAGTGGGCCCATTGTGCTGGCCTGCTGATTATCCACCATGACTGCATGCTCATCAACCACGCCATAATCCGTCATGAGTGCATCGATATTTTTCCAAGTCAACTTCATGTCTTCATGAAAACCGAGGGATAACAGCAATTTTCCTCCTTTACTTAGATAAGTCCGAATAGCCTTCAATTCTGTATCACTAATATCCCGCTGTGGTCCAATAATCGCGAGTACATCCGCATCTTCCGGAACCTGACCTGCCTGATTCAGCTGAAGTTCTTCGGTCGTGATATTATTTTGTTCCAGAGATGAGCGCAGTGTAGTCAGTTGATCCAGGCCGAGCTCTTCATGTCCTGTCAGGAAAACCATCTTGTGCATCTCCGTGGAAGACAGATTCATTAGGGCTTGTGTCAGCTTTTCCTCACCTGTGAACTGGTACGATCCATCGCTTCCATCCCCGACAGCCGTGAATAGACTGGCGATATCAATGACTTTATGCTGATCGCCCTGCTCTAATACAATGGAGCTGCCTGTGATGCCATATTTGGAGGCCAGTGTAGGCTCCTGCGTCAGATTGTATTGCTTCATCGTCAGTTTGCTGTTGCGTTTCGTATATTCTTGAACCATATCCGATACTTCGCGGTTCAAGACCGTATTATTCGCATTTTCGACGGTTAATACCAGAATGTTGACGTCTTCTTTTACATTTTTAATCGCGGTAAGAGACTGGTCTGACAAGGTATATTGTTTATTCGAGGTCAGATCCAGTTGGAAGCCGCCAAGCGAATTCAGAAACAGGGTCAGCAAAATAAAGATGCCAATCACCGCTACAGACAGCACGGTACTGTTGGTATGACTCAACCATTTTTTCATCTTCTCACCTCCACCGCTTCCGTTCCACAATTTGAATGCTTAATAGCAGAAACACACCTGAGAGCGTCACGTAATACAATATATCTGGGCCACTAAGTACACCCTTCGTGAAGCTGTCAAACCGGTTCGTCAGCGCAAATGGATCCAGCCATTGCTGTAACGTAGATCCGGAATTGCCTGCAAATGAATCAAGCATCCACAATACGAGCAAAATAATAAAACCGGCTACCGCAGATACCATCTGGTGCTGAGATAACGTGGAAGCAAACAGTCCAATCGCCATCATGCTTCCGCCCAGGAAAAAGAGACCCAGTGCAGACAACCATACGGATGTCAGATCTAATTCACCAAAGAAGGACATAATAAACGGATAAACGAGACTGCACAGGATAAGTACAACAAGAATGGCGAGTGACGCCAAATATTTACCGAAAATAATCTCGGTCACCCGTGCAGGTGAAGTCAATAACAGTTCGTCCGTTCCCTGCCGGAATTCCTCTGCCACCAGTCGCATCGTCAGCAACGGCACCACAAACAGCAGCATGGATAACGTGTCTCCGAGCACCAGGCGATAATCCACAATGCTTGGCTGGTAATACACAAAGCTGGAATAGAACAGCAAACTTGTCATCAGTACATATACGGCAAAAGCGAAATACGACGTCGGTGACAGGAAGTATGCCTGCAGTTCTTTATTGCAAACCGCCATCATTCGTCTCATTTGGAACCCTCCCCTGTGTGGGAATCAGATGAAGCGCTCTCGGACCCAGTCGATTGCTTCAGATCTGACGTCGTGCTCAAATTGGCCTCTTCATCCGTCACCTCATTGGCGAGCTGCACTTTATCAGTTTCAGTCTCTTGTGTTGCCAGTTCCACTTCGGATTCCGTTTCCGTTGTGGTCAGCTTCAGGAAAATCTGTTCCAGACTGAGATTTTCTTTCTTCATCTCCAGGATCGGCAAGCCTGCACCAGACAAAAGGTAGAACAGTTCTTCTCGGTAATCCTCGGAAGATTCACCGGTAAGCAGCATTTTGACCGTATCAGTAGAACCAGTGGATGTCTGTCCATCTGCTGCTTGAATGACTTCACTTCGTACCTTCTCCCATGGTGTCAGCACATTATGTAATTGCTGCTCTGTTGCCTTCACTTCAATGGACACCTTGAACTGATCCCCCATCGCTGAGCCAAAATGCTGCGGTGAACCGTCCAATACGAGCTGTCCCTGATTAATAATCAACATGCGATTACACAGCGCGCTCACTTCCGGCAAAATATGTGTACTGAGCAGCACTGTATGATTCTCACCCAGTTCACGGATCAGATCTCGTATCTCCATAATCTGATTTGGATCAAGACCTGAAGTTGGCTCATCCAGCACGAGCAGATCCGGTTTATGAATAATGGCTCCAGCCAGACCCAGACGCTGCTTGTACCCTTTGGACAGCCCGCGAACCAATTGCTTCTCACGACCTTGAAGACCCAGCCTGCTCACCATTTCACTGATTCGCAATTTCACTTCACGTGTCGGGACATCCCTCAGATTAGCGACGAACTTCAGATACGACTGTACCGTCATATCTGGATAAAGCGGCGGTGTCTCCGGCAGATAACCGATCTTGGAACGGACGCTCCTGCCCTGATCGTGCACTGAGATGCCATCCACTGCAATGGAGCCTGCCGTTGGATGTAAATAGCCTGTAATCATTCGCATCGTGGTGGTTTTCCCGGCACCATTCGGTCCCAAAAATCCAACAATCTCACCGCGCTCCATTGTGAAATCCAGTTGATGCACGCCGCGCCGTCCATCAAATACTTTGCTTACCTGTTTCACTTCGAGCACATCATTCATCCTTTCCCGTTAAAATACCCGTGTGCCATCATCGCTTTCTTCTGATGGTCAACACGGGAAGTTCCTTGTATCTTACGTGTTGTATCCTAAATGCAGCTTAAAGTCACTTAAAAGAGAGCTTAAAAATATGTGTCTAAAATGTGAACAACACTTCATTCACCCACACCCTGCACTCTGGGGCAACGTACCTTAAAGTACAGGAGCATGAGCACCTGCACAAAAGTCAGAGGGTGAACCGTGTGAAAGTACTATTCACATTTTTTGTTCCAAGCGGCGGTGTGGATACTTTAAATCGATTGCGCACAGCCGTTCTGCAACGCCATGGCATCGAAGCGCATGTATTGTATCTGTACCCTGGCTCGGGAATGCAGAACAATACCAGCACGCCGGTCTTCACCGCTTCCAGTGATGAGGAAATTCACAGTTTGATTCATCATCATCGTTATGATGCCATTATTGTTACCTCCGATATTGCCATGCCGGGCAGATTAAGAGCCCTCGGGTATAAAGGACGCATTATCTATGAAGCACAGGGACTTGGGACACGTGAGCAAGCTATGGAAACCATTCAGATGGGAGTACCTTATCTGCAAGCCCACTGTAATGCTGCGCTCATTCCTCCAACCGATCATTTACTGGAGCTGTTCATCCATATGTGCCCATGGCTTCACCGGTTTGTCATTCCCAATATGCTGGATACCAATACCTTTGCCCCAATTTCGGTGGATACCCCTCCCTATCCAGTAATTGCATGGGTAGGAAGGCTCGAACACAACAAAAACTGGCGGGAATATTTGATGATATCCAGTGAAATCATTAAAAAAATTCCAAAAGCCAGACTATGGTTGTTCCACGATCCGACCTTGGCTAATCCCGAGGACGAGGTCATGTTCCGACACATGCTTGCGGAGTACGGGCTTGAAGATCGGATTGGCATCTTTATCAACGTGCCCCATTCCCAGATGCCTACATTCTACTCCATGGTTGCAGCTTCCGGGGGTATCATGCTATCTACATCGCTGCTTGAAGGCTTTGGATACGCCGTTGCTGAAGCCATCAGCTGCGGCTGTCCGGTACTCAGTACCGATTCGGATGGCGTAAGGTCCTTTATTACACATAACCGAACGGGTAAATTCTATCCGATTGGCAACGTGAATACGGCTGTATCCGAAGCTGCAGACCTTATGCGCAACAAAAAGCTGCGGGAGTATATACGTATTCAGGGCAGACAGCATATGGCCATCTCCTTCTCCCCTGATCGTTACGCCACTTCATTTCGAGAAATGATGACAGCCTTGAGCATTTTCTTTTAAACAAAACAAAAAAGGCAGTTCAGAAGCATGCTCTGAACTGCCTTAATTTATTTTCTTAAGATCGGCTTATAAAAATTAGTGTCCCATCATCATTGCAGGATCAGGTTGATCCCCTGTTTGAAGGGTATCTTCCTCCATCCGTTTTGGTTTGCGCAGAATCAGACTGAGCAGGCATCCAAACAAGGCAATACACGCGGCCAGGAAGAAGGTGTCGTTAAAACCAGCCACTAATCCATTCACCATACCTGTAGCGTCAGTAGCTCCAGCTGTATTGCTTGCAATATGGGAGGTCAGGAATCCAGTCAGGCCAGCAACTGCAAAGGACACAACCACTTGTTGTGCAGCAGCAGTAAGCGGGGTAACCCGACCTACCAGCTTACGTGGAGCAGCATTCAGTACATGCGTATTGAGTGGCATCATGGAGAAGCCCATACCCAATCCCATCATGACAAGGCTAAGAATGATCAGACCAAGGCCCGTTTCCGCCGTAATCGAAGACAGAATGAACAGTGCACCCGAGATGATACCCAGACCCACGAAAGCAAGTGGTCTTGCACCAATTTTATCAAACAAACGTCCACCAAGTGGCATACCCACACCCGAAGCCAGCGCCTGCGGGAGCAGAATGAGTCCTGTTTCCAATGCAGTGTAGCCTTTGATTTGTTGCAGATAAAGTGGGATCAAAATCATCGCCCCAAACAAAGCGACTTGTGATACCCATGCCAGAATAATACCCCGTGTGAAATCAGATGATTTGAACACCCGAAGTTCCAACAGCGGATTTTTGTGACGAAGTTCCACGATAACGAACAGGATCAGCGCCACGCCTCCGACAATCACACCTGTCAGTGTTGTTGCAGACGTCCAGCTTGTTCCGCCTTCACTTACACCGTATGCGAGCATCGAGAATGCGATTGGTGCCAGAATCATACCGAGCAGATCAAGCGCAGGCGTGCGTCCACGATCCGTATCCGGCAGGAATTTGATACATAGAATAAAAGCGGCAATACCAATCGGCAGATTGATCAGGAAGATCCAGTGCCAGCTGAATGATTCAATGAACCAGCCCGATAATACCGGACCCAGTGCAGGAGCCAACAGCATCGGAATCCCGAGCATACCCATGATAGAACCTCTTCTTTCAGGAGGAGCCAGGCGGAATACCATCGCCATACCAATCGGAGCAACCATGCCTCCGCCAAGTCCCTGAATGATACGGTAAATAATTAATTGTTCAGGCGATTGCGCGATCGAACATAAGACCGAACCCAGAGTAAACATCGCAATCGTGAACAGAAATACTCTTTTGGCACCGAATCGGTCGGTCAACCATCCCGCCAGCGGAATGACGGCTGACAAGGCCAACGTGTAACCTGTAACCGTCCATTGAATGGTCTTCAGATCGGTCTCAAAATATTGAACCAGATTCGGAATCGCCACGTTAACCACCGTGCTGTCCAAGATGACCATAATCATCCCGACGATAATAGCCAGTAGCGGCAGAATAATCGTTTTAATCGAGAATTCCGCCGGGTCCTGGGGTACTGCTGTTTGTTGTTTCAATCTCTCCACTCTCTTTTCCGGCCTGGAGGCATTATCTTTGTATGTGCCTCTCCATTGGCCTTATATTCACGACGTTTCAAACTTTTGTTTTAAACCGTCGTTTTAAACTCTTGTTTGAGCATAGGTTAATTCTAATGAAAATACCTTTGCTGTCAAGCTATTTTTTATTGGATAACGGATCACGTATGTATGCCAAAAAATGGACCAGGTCTTCTCCTGCTCCACCCATTTGGTTAATCGATGCTCATTATGGTGATCTTTGCTAATCTGCCAATTTGATCATCTGATGCTCCGAAAGTATACCCAGGGTCTGGCCTTGATCACTTCTGCAGTACATGCGAATAACCAGATGACTTGGTGTAGAACTGTTGCTAATGATGCGTAGTTCGCACGGATCGGATGAGACCGCGAGATTATGAATAATGTGATTTCCCGTATCCGCCCCAATCCGACAAAGATAGCGATACAACTCCCCATGGGTGTGACTGATTCCTCCGACAAAGATATCCACATCGTCATTCCCCACAAATGACAATTCAATGTCCATATATCTCACCGGAACAACGGTTTGCAGCAAGTTTTCGTGAATCTCCAGCACATATGCGGCCACGGTATATCCCTCCTGTAGAGCAGAGTTGAACCTTTCTCTAGATATGGTATGCCTGCTCTCGTCCATTGCTATTTGCAATCACCCATTTTAATCAATTCCACGGAAATGCCCACCCTTTCGTCTGCTTTTTTTCATAGACTAACAGGATAGAAGATCGGCCTGTGCAGGCCGTGACAAGGAGGTACCTATGAGAGTTCTGCTCGTTACCTATTGGGAGCTTACACAGATGGGTGGAATATGGACATATGTGAAACAGCTAGCTGACAGGCTGATGGCTCTTGGCGTAGATGTGGATATTATGGGCACCAACGGAGCCAAAAATGAAGTATACATTCGCAATCTCAATCGTTCCTTCTCCAAAGATAAAGTATGGCCCATGCTTCAAGCCAAACTTAATCCGACAGATTTGCCTGAATTCACTGCCGATTCTCTCGTGGCTTATTATGAATTGAACAGGTATGCCTTTGAAATGGGAGCCGCCTATCTCGGCGTTGATCATTACGATGTCATCCATGCGCAGGACCCGGTAGCAGCGGTCGCGATGAGACGCATATTGAATCGCAACACACCCATGGTAACGAGTTATCACGGAGCGCTTGCGCGTGAAGCCTTTTACGATGCTCAAAACTCTAACGCGAAGCTCACGCTTCCCGAATATTTGCAATCCACACGAGGACGTTACTTCCTGTCACTGGAAGAGCGAAGCGCTGAGCAATCCCAGCTTATTCTGGTCTCCAGCCATTGGATTAAGAGCACCCTTACGGATCTCCATGTTCCCGAGTCCAAATTTCGAATTATTCCTTATGCTGTGGATATTCCAGCCTACCGTGCCCAAGCAGCAGTCAAGTTCCGTCAGAGGAAGCCAGCGGGCAAAAAAGTGATCGCATTTACGGGCAGACTGGAGCACATCAAAGGGGTTCATATTCTGGTTAAAGCGCTCTCCAGCCTGAAGAAGAATCGCTCGGATTGGATCTGCTGGATTGCTGGGGAAGGCAATCTGATGGAGGATTTGCGCTCCCTAGCCAATGATCTTGGAGTAGGTGCTGACATCGTTTTCTGGGGTAAACTCGATAATATCCCTTCATTCTTACGCCATGCCGATATTTATGTGCAGCCCAGCTTGCAGGATACGCAGCCTTTCTCTGTTACAGAGGCTCAGCTCGCCGGATTGCCTGTCATTGTAAGTGGTACGGCAGGTATGCCTGAGATGGTGCAGCCTGAACATACCGGTTGGGTCGTGCCACCGCAGGATGTCGAAGCCCTTAGCGCACTGTTAAATGCCCTTCTGCAGGATGGTGCCACCCGTGCAAAGGTAGGAGCAGCAGCTAAAGCATGGGCTGAACAACATCGATCACTGGACGAGATGGGATTGCGCACGCTGCATGTCTACCAGGAAGCCATTCAGTTGGGAGGTCAGAGGATATGACATTGCTCGTCCCCAGTGATTTGTATAATCGTTGGTTCTCCACCCCTGTGTCGACGACACATATTGAAGTAGATTACGCTGTAATGAACGAATTAATGAGGAAGCTGCCCAAAGGGTACGTTTTCCCTGATCCGGCAACCATGCACATTCTCACATCCGAGAAAAATTAGAATCAAGTACTTTACAAACAGGAACAAATAAGAGGATATTCGTTCGTGCCGCAATCACTATACGGCAACCGAATACCCTCTTTTTATTGCGGTGCGGTTCATGTATCTAGCATTCGTGATTCCAAGACTTCTAGCCTCTACTTCCAGTAACCGCCAACCTGCAGCAGATTAAGTAAAACGGGCCGATGCTTCGCTTGAACAAGTTCCATCTCGGCTTTTAATGCCTCAAAGTGCTTCTTGGTTCCCATCGATTCATGAACCCGATAACACATCAGTGGCTCATTGTAATAGAACAGCTCATAGAGCGGAAACAGTCTCAACCACATCTCATAGTCATGCGTGTAGCGAAAATCGGTGTCAAATACGCCGAACTTTCGAAATGCATCCATCTCAAGCATCACGGTGCAACCGTTGATTGGGCAACCTTCGGTCAGTACCTGAAGCATCTCCAGACGACTCCCTACTTCTGGTCTCACCGTGTCCATCCATACGCTGTTCGCATCTACATAATGATAAGCCCCGTGACAGAACGAAGCCTTAACGTCAAGCATGAACTTCAGTTGTTTCTCTACCCGGTCCAGCAACATTACATCATCGGAGCTGAGCCAGACAAAGTAATCACCTGTCGCCTGCTTAATTCCCTCGTTTAACGCGGTTGCTGTTCCACCATTCTTTTTTCGAATATAGCGAATGCGATCCATGAATGGTTGCAGCCGCTCCACATGCTTCGTAGAGCCGTCATCCACCACAATGACCTCAATATGCGGATACGTCTGGTGAATGGCGCTGTGAACAGCCTGCTCGATGTACGCGCAATTATAAAAAGGAATGACAATTGATACTTTCGGCTCCATTTGGTCCTCCCCTTTCCCCGCGTGAATAATACCATTCTCCCTATTATATGTAGATAGGTCCGTTAGGTATCAGGCATCTGTTGCATAGCGACGTATAAATTACGCACATGGAGCATTTTGCATCAATCCAAAGAGCGGCTTTCCATCATTAAGATATAGATCGAAATGCATATAAATAAAGAGGGCGTTATTCGGCCAGCTCACGGCCTCCATAACCCCCACCAAAGTTCTTTATCCTCCCATGGCAGCAATGCGCTGCAACAAAGGCTCCCGATATCTGGACCATACCATAGAGGCCTCTCGGCCGATGGCATCCGCGTGACGTACCGTCCCCATTCCCCCGTGCCGACGATATGCCGTAAGCGATTCATTCAGATATGGAAAACGATGGCCGTTCAGCAGAATACGCATCCATAGATCCAAATCATGCGTATAAGGCAATAGTTCATCGAACAGACCCACCCCACTAAACAGATCCCTGCGGATCATCACGGTACAGCCATTCACCGGATTGCCGTTTACGAAGAGGCGCAGCCAATCCGGTTCGGCCATCGCTTGAGCTCCACCGTTCAGCTTGGTCACTGTAGAGTGCTCATTAATGTAATTAAAGTTGGTATGTGAGATGAGCGCATTCTCCCGTTGCATAAATTCAACCTGATGACGAATCTTATCTGGATATAAGAGGTCATCTGAACTCAGCCAGGCGATATAGTCCCCGGAAGCATGACGAATGCCGTGATTCAGAGCCGAAGCTGTACCGCCGTTGCTTTTGCCAAGAACATAAATGTAGGGAAGATACGGCTGAAGCAGTTCTTCATTCCGGGTAGAGCCATCGTTGACGATAATGATCTCCACATCGGTATATGTCTGGTTCAGTGCACTCTGGATCGCTTGAGGTACATAAGGATCATTGTAAAACGGAATGACAATGGACACGCTCGGATTCATTAAGTCGCCCTCCCCTGCTGAGTACGAACATCGCTCAGAATGTCCTGAAGAGATTGGGTAAATGGAATCAGCGGCTGCCAGCCCAACTTGCGCAGTGCCGAGAACTCCTCCTGATCTCCCGCCCCGTCCGGCCCGGAAGAAGCTCCGTCCCAGCGTACCGGCACCTCCGCTTCGGTCATGGTTAGCAGCGTATCCGCAATCTCTCCGAGGCTGCGCTCGGTGCCCGATACAACCGGATATACGTTGCCCGTTGTGCCTTGAACAAGCAAGGTTGCATAGGCCCGGACTGCGTCCCGCACATCTAGAAAATCACGGGTATTATCCCGGCCGGATAGACGAAAGGCCTCCGTCTTACCTTCCTGTTCACAGGCAACAATATGACGTGCCAGCAGCGAACATATGCCCGTTGAAGGGCCTGCCCCGATCAGATTCCCCGGCTCGGCCAGCATAATCTGCTGTCCAAAAAGAGACATCCATGATAGAGATACCATTTCCTCTAATGCTTTGCTGAGACTATACGGGTGCGGAGGCTGCGGTGGCCGACCGGGTTCAGGAGTATACTTTAATCGGGAGCCCACAATAACGGTCCGTGCCGCCGGACAGCTTCTTAGTGCATCCAGCAAATAGAGAACAGCCATCACATTAGTCTCTAGCACCAGCAGCGGATTGGACCACGAATCGGGCACGGAATTTTTACCTGCAAGATGCAGCACATAATCCGGCTTCACTTCTTCAATCAGAAGGCGGACTTGCTGCTTATCGTTAAGATCACAGACATGTACAGCCACACCATCGCCAAACGAATGTATACCTGACCGCCTGACCACTGCTGCGACTACCGTACCGGCTGCCTTGAAATAAGCAACCGCATGCCGACCAGTGAAGCCAGAAGCACCCGTGATCAGTACCTTTTTGCCTGTTAGCTCTGCTCCATCCATAATGCCAGCTCCTTCAGCATCGTAGAATAATCCGGAAGGTCTGTCTTCACATCCTCACGTGTGGAAACTAACGTGCGGTCCTGCACAACGCTATCATCGGGTAAGATAACAACATCCTGTTTATCCCATATCTGCTTGAACAGCACAAGCAGGTCATGCTTGCTGACAGGCACCGGATGAGCCAGATGGATTAGACCACTGACCGGAGATGCCAGATAATGATCTACCCATTTGGCCAGTTCAAGGGTGGTCACCCCATTCCAGAAGACGCGTGTATATCCGCCAACCTCACCTGTGCAGGACATGAACCAATGCATCAGACCAATGCCGCCTTTCCGAATTTCGGGTCCTATAATGGACGTACGGATCGTCAGATGACCCGCATCCTGAACTTCACCCAGTGCTTTCGTGATTGCATAGGCAGATGTTCCATCGGTAACATCATCCTCCCGGTACGCCCCCCGGTCCCCACTAAACACACAATCTGTACTGATGTGGATCAGACGTGCACCGATCGTGTCAGCGATCCGCCGCAAACGATGCGGCAGAAATCCATTAATATGATAAGCGGTAATTTTGTCTTCATCTGCAAAACTGTTCAAAACACCCACCGCGTTAACGATGACATCCGGGTGCACCACCTCCACCAGACGGTCAACCATAAAGCAGTCATTTACATCCAACAGAAGACCATTAGGGTCCGATACATCTCGGGTCGTATAGAAGACGCTGTGGACGCCTTGACGGCGGAAATAGTCGACCATAATATGGCCGGCCATTCCGTTTCCCCCAAGTATCAACAACTTCATGACAGGAACCCTCCGCGTTGCAGAATGTCACGAATCTCCTGTTTGGTCATTAGCTGATGCTCGGAACTGAAGCTGCTGAAGGATACTGGAGGACAGTTCGTATAATGCTCCTTCAACCCCGGTATGCCGAGTGTAGGCAAGATCACCAAGTATTGCTCATCGTATACCACTGTGGTCATGCTCTCGAATTCACTCATCAGAATCTCGTGAATCTTCTCACCTGGCCGAGTACCACGCTCCACAATGGAGACATTCTCCACACCTGAGTCCTCAATCAGTACTTCTGCCAGATCTACGATTTTGCACGTTGGCATCGTCATGACAAAAATCTCACCACCGACACTTTCCACCGAAGCTTTGAACAGCAAAGTGATCGCATCTTTCAGCGTGAGAAAAAATCGAGTCATTTTCATATCCGTGATGGATACTTGGCCTTTGGATCGAATCTGATTTTTGAATAAGTGCACGACACTGCCGTTCGTTCCAAGTACATTGCCACCACGTACGGTGACAAACCGCGTATTGCTGTGAAGCAGATTGGCATATACGATCAACTTCTCACCGATCGCCTTTGTCATGCCGTAGAAATTGGATGGATTGGCGGCCTTGTCAGTCGAGATGTAAATGACTTTTTCTACATTATTTTCAATCGCAGCTTCGATGACATTTTGTGTTCCGATCACATTGGTTTTGAGTGCTTCATAAGGTTGGTCTTCACACACCGGTACATGCTTGAGTGCTGCGAGATGAAATACATAATCCACATGTTGACATGCAACGGTTAAAGCATCCTTGTCTCGAATATCACCAATGCGAAAATGAAGACGCGAGTCTTCGAATTCACGACTCATCGCCACTTGGCTGGACTCATTCCGGGAGTAAACGATAATCTCCTTGGGCTGCTGGGGCAGCAGTTGAGCCACAAGTTCATAACCCCATGATCCCGTACCGCCAGTCACGAGTATACGCTTATTTTCAAACATGCAATTTCCCTCCAAGCAGAAATTTGACCACTTTACTGGATACATCGGTTGCTTTGTAGCCTTGTGGACAATCCCAGTCGTTTGACATTTCGGTCATTACTTTCACACAACCCGCAATACGCTCCGCATCCAGACCTGAGACCACATTGCTGCCGCAATCCACCGTCTCCGGTCGTTCTGTCGTGCGACGCATGGTTACCGTTGGCACACCCATGATGCAGCACTCCTCTTGTACGGTACCACTATCCGTAAGTGCACAGCGTGCATGTCGCTCCAGCATCACGAAGTCGAAAAAACCGAATGGTTCGTGAAATTCCACCAGCGGGTGCATCTCCAGTTGCAGATGCTCGGCGATTCGAATAGCCGTTCGAGGGTGAATGCTGCATATGACTCGCATGGCATGTTCTTCAGCAACCTGATTCAAACCTTTCATAATCTCCAGCAAATGAGGAGGGTGATCCACATTCTCCGCCCGGTGGGCCGTAACCAAAAAATATTGCCCGGACTTCAGCTTCAATTTCTTCAGTATTTTGCTGGAACTTACCTGTGCGTCGTAGTGACGCATCACTTCATAGATCGGGTTCCCTGTCAGCACAATTCTTCGACTAGGTACCCCTTCACTAATCAGATGTTTCTTACTCTGTTCGGTATACGGCATATTAATGGTGGAAATGGCGTCGATAACCCTGCGATTTTTCTCTTCGGGCACATCCAGGTCAAAGCATCGATTGCCTGCTTCCATATGAATGACGGGTATGCCCATCCGTTCAGCCAGAACAGCACATAATGCACTGTTCGTATCGCCGAGCAGCAGCACTTTATCCGGTTTCTCCTGATTTAATAAATCTTCCATTTGCGTAAACATCGAGGATAACTGTCGACCCAACGAGGCCGCTTCATCCTGAAGGACGTAGTCCGGCGCACGCAAGCCCATTTCCTTGAAGAAAAGACCGCTGAGACTTTCCGTGAAGTTCTGTCCCGTGTGTACCAGAATATGTTTGGACGCGTACTGGTCCAGCTTGGAAATGATCAGGCTGAGCCGTATAATTTCAGGTCGCGTACCCAGCACCGTCATGATCTTCATCGTAATCCCTGCCTTCATCGTCTATTGGATAATCTCCGGCGAACCCGGCTTCGTTTGGCTTTGCCAGGCGCACGTTTGCGAACAGTCGGTTGCACCACGCGCACACGTTGTTTCCTCTTTTTGCTTGCCTTCAGCTTCCTCCTGCCTGTTCCCGTTCCTCGTTTCATTCGGTCACGGATCCTGCTGCGGTGGGTTGAATGCGGGTAACGACTTCGTCCTGATCTATGGCTTGAGCGAGGTTCTGTATCTTCATGAACAGGCTGACCTATGGCAAGCGGAGGCAAGGGCGAGAGTGGCAACGCCTGAATCACAGTCAATGGGAACAATCGTGCCCGAACCGAAGCCGGTTCCAGAATCAGCACGGTTCGCAAACGACCCTCACCCCATGCGTACACTGGACCACTCGGAGGCTGAATGTACGGAAACCATCCGGGAAAACGAATCAACCACTGTGTCACCATCGTATGCAGCTTTGCCCTGTAGGTTTCAATACCGTACAGCTTTTCCGCTTCTGTCCGATTACGCCAACCGGTGTCGGAGGCCAGTTCAGGATCATTCAGCAGAGTTGTTGCCAGAGTAGTAAGCGCCTGAGAATCCCCGGCCGGGGCCAAAAATGCACCGCTGCCTACCGATTCCAACAATTCCTTTAGTCCGCCCTGGGCAAAAGCGATAACCGGTTTGGCGAAATAAAGCCCCTCCAGCGCGGTCATGCCAAATCCTTCTTTGACCATGCTCGGAATGACCACCATGTCCATAGCCGTATAGGCTAGAGATACATTCTCTTCAAACGGCGTAAAGGTAAATCTGCGATAATAACCGGATTTTTTCACCCGTGATACACATTCGTCATAGTACTTTTTGTCCGCTGATGTACCAATAATCCAGAAACGGCAGCGCGGATGGGTTTCACACAATTGCAAAGCCATATCCACAAAAGGTTTCAGACCTTTGGCATCATATATGAAGGAAGAGATGTAACCGATACAGATCTGTGATGGCTTAAAACCAAGCTCTTTGCGTTTGCGTTCCCTCAAGTGAACCCATCGCTCCGGGTCCGGTAAGGCCGGGTCCCAGGTTGGGGAGATCACGGTTAATTTGGCACTCATGCCGGCTTGTTTGAATGGTGCTACTGCACTTTCGGATATGCCTATGATCCAATCGGAGTAACGCTCAATCATCTGTACAGCTTCGTTTGTATGTTCATTCAACGCAATAATCTCGGTAATCTTCCAGATCACCGGAATTTGCAGAGACTTCGCTGCTACGGCAGGCATCACATTGACACAGGTATTCGTTAACACCAGATCAGGTGCAGTCTCCCTGATGAGGGAGACCACGTCCTGATAAGCTGGTTTATGGCGAAGCTGTTCTGCATCCGTTGCAATCCCCCGGTAAGGTGTGTACACACCGTGAAGCATCGGCAGGAAGCATACTTTGACCTGGATATCGAATCTCCGTGCAAGTCCGGCAAGCTTTCCTTCCTGAGGAACCACGAGTACACAATCAAAGATGGAACCCATCTCCCTCATAAAATGAAGCAACAGCTTCTCCGCACCCGTAATGCTGCGGGTGTTGCACACATGGGAAAACAACATGAGTTTGGGTTTAGTCGCCATGGCCGCACGGACCCTGAATACGAATATGCAGGGTTCTGTGCACACCTCCTTCCGGACAAGATTAAGGGAATATAATGCTCAATATTTCGTTGATTCTTTTGCCATACGTGTGATCCTTCAATGTCCGTTCCAGCCCTCGAAGTGCAATTTCACGGCGCTCTTTCTCATGAGTGAGGTAGTATTCAACCTTATCGAGCAACTCCTGAGGGGAAGAGTAGGTCTCGATCTCCACACCCGGTTTATAGAAACGTGCCAGGTCATCCCGCGCATCGGTCAATTGAAGGGTCGTAGACGCCGCAATTTCAAATGTTCTCGGATTCGGGGAAGCTGGTGAAATTTTAACATGGTTGTTGTTAACGGAATCGTCTTCATGGGAGCGGTGAAGGTTGATGACAATTTTGGTGCCGTTATAGACATCATTCGTTTCCTGCGGACTCATCCAGCGACCCAGTTCGATCTTCTCACCGTAAGCAGCATAGTCAGGCAGGCGATCCCACCAGATGCCATTAAATACGGTATTGTGTGACATCAGCTGTGCCATGATCGGATTGAAGAAATACACCCGGTTCCAGTAGGCCGATCCGATAAAACTGACATCCCGGTGTAATGCAGATGGTGTGGTGATTGGGAAGTAATGATTAGTGAATGCAGCAAAGGGCAGGTAGTGAACAGAAGGGCAGCCGTTTTGTCGGTACAACTCGACACAGTTCAGTTCCAATGTGAACACATGATCGAAATGCTGTACTGTCTCAAGCGTCATATCCGTATAGTACGGATCATCCGTGAGCCAAATTGCCGTCTGAATGCCTGCTTGGCGAATCGCATCGAGATGTTCCAGCGGAATATCCATGCCATCCAGCACAAGCACCAGGTCAGGACGGGTTTGCAACGCAATTTCGGATACAGGCTGACGTGGATCGGAAAGAGTTACTTGGGCAACCATGCCCTGCAATGTTGCCATGATGGCTTCGTCCAGTGGGGAATACGGGAATCCTTTACCCGAAGATACATACAGCACGTGAAGCTGCCGGAAAGGCAATGGCTCCTGTGCACAATTGACGATATAGTTGGCACGGCCACGTAAATATCCTTCTTCCTTGCCCGCATCATATCCGGCATGTTGCCCGTTTTTGCGTGCTTGGTCAGCCAGACTGAGCACTGGTGCATGAGACTTTCTCGTTTTACGGTGTTTGAGAGACATACCGCCACTCCTTTTATTTTTGGATAGGGTTTTCTAACGCTGTTGCCCTGCAGAAAGAGAATTTACACGTGCTCCAGCAGCTGAGCAATACGACGAGTGAACGTATGCTGGTTCAGTGTGGTAAGCAGCCCTCGCCAAGCCAGGGCTCGCCGTTCCTCTTCATGGTGCAGATAATATTTGATTTTGCGCTGAAGTTCAGCCGCGGTTGTAAAGGTCTCGATGTCATATCCAGGCCGGTAGTAACGTGGCAGATCATTGCGTGCATCCGTTATCTGCATCGTGCCACAGGCGCTGATCTCATACGTCCGCGGATTAATGGAATGGCCTTGGAGATGATGCGTATTGCGATTGTCTTCCCCATTCTCGCAAGTCCGGTGTACGTTAATCACGATTTTGGCGCCATTGTAATAATCCACTGTCGCTCCAGGATCAATCCAGCCTTCATGGATGAATCGGCCCAGGATGTCGGAGCGTTTCAGCCGGTTCCACTGGCTGCCGGCAATGAATACCTTTTTGTCCGCCAGAAAAGGAGCCAGCTCATCGAACAGTGCAATTCGGTTCCAGAATCCGGTGCCGATAAAACAAATGTCATACTGATGCTGCGGCGCCGTACGCCTTGGTTGAAACATTCCCGGGTTCACTGCCAGCGGCATATAGATCACCCGACCTGCTCCATGTGCAGTATAGAACGGCACGGCCGCTTCCTCATGCGTGAACACGACATCGTAATGCTGACAGATGGTTGTCGTATCTTCGGTAAAATACGGGTCATCCACAAACCATACTGCTGTTCGTATTCCAAGTCCCCTTATGCCATTCACCTGTTCCAGATGATCGGGAGGAAATACGTGTAGTCCATTCATGACCAGCACCAGATCGGGCATGTGCTGGCTGGCTTCCTGCAGCATGTTTGCCGGCGATCCGACAACACATTCACGAACAGATTGCTGCAAGGCTCCAATGACGCCTTCATCGATGGCATCGAATCCTTGCGGAATGTACAGCACTTTCATATTCCGCACGGTCGGCTCAAACATCTGCACTCGCTCCATCATGGCCTGACAGCCGCCAAATCTGCGGCCTTCTGCATATCCGCCACGGTAAGCTATCTCCGCTTCTGTAGGCGGCCGGTGTCGTCGTTTTGCCACATCCTTCACCCTGTCTTCCTTCAGGAGATCCCACTTTCAGATTCTCCCCGAGATTGGTGTTCCCTCTAAAGGATATGCCCCGGGGTCAGATGCATCATGGACGGGTGTCCTGCAAGGCGCAAAATTGGCGTCTGCCCTCCACAACCGCCTGCACGGGCATGTCCGCTTTTGCAGCGATACAAATAACCCGGAGGGATCCGTCCCCCCGGGCAATCGTCATACACTGGACATGCATCTATAGTCATCCGAAAATGTACACCTACTCTGTTATTGCGCTTTGTAAGCCAACTGATGTCCGTCCTCGAATCCCTTGGCGAAACCCGCGTTGAATCCTTCGTTGTACGCCTCGTTGTACCCCTGGCTGTACGCGCTGTCCGGGTTCGGATCGGTAGGGGTAGCCGGGACGACAGGTTGTGCGGGCTTCACACTCCGGTGCCGTCGTACCGCACGTTTCTTTTTTTTGAGCCACGCACTGCGTCCTTTGAGGGTACGTTTGTGAAGCACACGTTTGCCTTTGACCGCACGCAGTTTACGGATTTTACGCAGACGGGCCCCGCGAGCAAGCAAAGCTCTTTTGGTTCTCAGACGTATTTTTTTCTTCTTTAACATGTCAACATTCCTCCTGTATGTTCCGGACCATGCGTATCGCATATCCAGGGTCTTTGAGCCATGGCACACCAGGCTCCCCATGCTGGATTCGGGCCAGCCTTATCCCCGTAACCATCCGGGACATCTCCTCTTGATAACGGCTTAGCAAACGAATGTTCTCGGCCAGACTGCGGGCGGATACTTCCGAGTGGGCAGACACGCTGGCCACACTGTCCAGAATGCGGGCGAGCGCCTGCTGACTGTGTGCAATGGACTCAATGAGGGACAGTTTCGCTTCCTGCTCACGCCGCAACAGACTCATTTTCCGAGATCCCCCATATCCATGCCGCCAAACATGCCACCATCCATGCCGCCTTCTTCACCATCGTTCTGCACCATGATGGCCTTCAGGTTGTTGCATAATCCGGTTTCCATTCGGGTCAATCCTTCTAGTATTTCCACCAGTTGATCATGCATTTTGAGTGGCTCTGCCACCTGATCGCTATGCGTCAGAAAAGACTCACCATTCAAATGATTTAACGCCCAGTTCCTTACCTTCTCGGCTTCAATCGCCTTGGCCTCCAAAATCAGGGCAATATTCCACTGCATCTTGGCTGCTGCATCCAGCATCAGTATGAGACTTTGTTCTCTGCTCATGTCCATTCACCCGCCTTCCGGGCTTATTCTTCCTCTTGACCCGCCATCTCCCGCATCACCTGAGTCAGCGTTTCGGCTACGGCTTCTTCCAAGTCTGCCAGGCCTCCCAAATAGGAGATGATGCTTTTGTTGATTTGTCCCGAGCTATCCAGCAGACCGTCAACGCCATCCAGCTCCGGTTCGATATCCGGCAAATGATTGATGATTTCAGACATGCGCACAGCGACTTGACGTTTGGCATCCAGTACACGTGCAACCTGCTGGTGAGAATGTGCAATATGTGTGAGTATTTCATCGATTTTGCTCTGCATGGTCCTCCTCCTTACCGTCACGGCCTGCTTCACCCATAGAAAAACCCGGCCTATCAGCATTTGCCTGCTACAGCATATGCCGGGCCGGGATCGTCAGTTACTCCAGCTTGCGCCTATATCGTCAGATGACGTAACTCCAATCGGATGAGTACCGGCTGAGGAATTGGCGGGTACGTTCCTGTTTGGGCCGCGCAAATACTTCCTCCGGTGTTCCTTCTTCCACTACGGAACCCCCATCCATGAATACAACTCGATTTGCCACCTCGCGGGCAAAACCCATTTCATGGGTGACAACAATCATGGTGATACCCTCCTGGGCAATCGATCGAATGACCGACAGCACCTCACCTACAAGTTCAGGATCAAGCGCCGAGGTTGGTTCATCGAAAAGAATTACCTCTGGATTCAGTGCCAGCGCCCGAGCAATGCCTACCCGCTGCTGTTGTCCACCTGACAGCATGCTGGGATACTCATTAATTTTGGTGGACAGGCCCACTTGTTCAAGTACACGCAAGGCTCGTTCACGAGCATCGGCTTTGGACATTTTCTGAGCGACGATTAATCCTTCCGTTACGTTATCCAGTACCGTTTTATGTTTGAACAGGTTATAGTGCTGGAACACCATCGCCGTTTTTCGCCGCAACTGCACAATGTCATGTTTGCGGGCATGCTTGCAGTCTACGGTTAATCCGCTGATCTGTACCTTGCCCTCATCGGCACGTTCAAGAAAATTCACACAGCGCAGCAATGTCGTTTTGCCGGACCCGCTCGGTCCAAGAATGGCAACAACATCCCCCTGCTCCACAGTCAGATCAATACCTTTCAACACTTCCTGCTGACCAAAAGATTTGTGTATATTCGTCAGTGATATCATGACACCCCTCCTTTGCTGTACACGGCAACTCTGCGTTCCAGCAAAGCTGTAATCCGTTCGACAATCACCGTCAGACCCCAATAGATCAATGCGGCAGCAATGAAAGCCTCCAGAAATTTCAGACTGACCGAAGCCACCACATCCGCTTTCCCGAGAATATCCATCTGTGATACGGTAAACGCGAGTGTTGATCCATGCAGGAAACCAACAAACATACTGCACAGATTCGGCAGAACCGCACCCACCGCCTGCGGTAAAATAATGCGTCTCATTGCCTGGGAGGTACTCATGCCCACGGCATGTGCAGCTTCCATCTGCCCAGTGTCCACTGCAAGAATACCGGAACGGATAATCTCGGACATATAAGATCCGGCAGTCAACGAGAAGGCGATGAGCACGAACACCAGAATCGGGATGGAGGAAGACTGAAAGGCCCAGCCGTACCGGGCTGCAAGCTTGTCGATGATCAACGGAATCCCGTAATAGATTAGAAACAAGTGCATCAGCATCGGTGTCCCCCGAAAAAACGAAACATAGAAATCAGCGATCCGGTAGACCCAGGGAACCTTATAGATTCGAATTAAAGCAGTAACCAGACCAATGCCAAAGCCTGCGATCAACGGTACAATCGTAATGACGAGTGTTAGTGGCAATGCCTTTAGAATCTGGAAAAAAGATGTGTAGATAAAGTTGAAATCAATAGACATTCGCTCACCCCGCTATTCGTTTCAGGCGTTCAGCTCTAACCACTGGCCCAGGGACTTCTTTCTTACGTTCGTGACGCTGGAGTCTGCGCTCTGCGATAGCAAACCCTTTTTCAAGTACAAGCACGATAACATAGTAAACAATCGACAGACTGATATACACTTCAAGTGCATGCGATGTAGCCGAGATCAGCGTTTGCCCCCTGCCCACCATGTCCATGACCCCAATCGAGAAAGCAAGTGACGTATCCTTTAACGAACCAATCAACGTATTCGCCATATTTGGAAAAGCAACGATGAGCGCCTGCGGAACCACAATGCGCCGAAACGACTGAAACGTGGTCAAGCCCGCAGCATAAGCCGCTTCCGTCTGACCCTTGTCCACACTGCGTACAGCTCCGCGAAAGATTTCCGCAAAGGACGCTGCATCACTTAACGCATAAGTCACGATGACAAATACCAGCGGATCGGTCCTGGACAGATCGACTCCTATAGGCTTGAGCAATTCAGGTAATCCGTAGTAGACCAGAAACAACTTGATGAGAATCGGTGTGCCCCGCATGAAAGAGACGTACAGGGTGGCGAGCTGGCTCAGCACCGGAATCCGGTATAACCTCGGAACCGCCAGAAGTACACCGCCCACCAAACCGAACACAATGGAACCGCCCAGTACAATCAGTGTAATATGCAAATATCGCAGCAGTTCAGGGACGAAATCCAGAACCAATGACAGATCGAATGATTTACCCATAACCGTCGCTCACCTTTCTCAACGAACTATTCCTCAACCGTGTAGTCGGCTCCCAGCCACTCTGTGCTCAATTTGCTCAATGTTCCATCTTCCTTGATTGATTTGAGCGCTTCATCAATTTTTGTTTTGAGTTCTTCCTCATCCTTGTTCAGAATGAAATACACTTTGGAGTTGGACAGAGCCTCTCCCACAGTCTTTAACTGTGCATCCACCACTTTATTTTGATAATCGATGGCAAACTGCGTGCTGATGGTTGCATCCACCCGGCCTGTTTTGATCTGGGTATTCGTATCTTCTCCTGCTCCGGAATACACAATGTCGATGGCATTTCCATTCGCTGCATTCCATTTCTCAGCCAGTACAGCCGCATTACTCGTAGCGCCAACAATCAGTTTTTTACCTTTCAGATCCTCGATGGATTTTACATCCTGGTTTTTCTCGCTTACAACGATTTTATTAGGGAAAATGTTATATGCCTCGTCATTAAAAAGGAACTTGGCCTGTCTCTCTTCATTCACTTCCATTTGGTGAGCGATCAGGTCTATTTTCTTCGTTTCAAGACTAAGCAGCAGGTTTTTAAATTCCATTGTACTGAACTCGAATTCATATTCAGGCAATCGTTTATCAATCTCGCGGATCAGTTCTACATCGTACCCCGTCAGCTTGCCATTCTCATCAATAAAGCAAACATTCGGGAATTGAGTACCTGTACCCACAATGATCTTCTTCACTTTATCTTGACCGGACGCAGATGCGGAATCCGATTCATTCGATGCATTGCCTGAACTGCAACCTGCCAGTACCACCAACATAGTAATGAACAGCAATGCTGTCCGGAATTTCTGAATCCCCCATTGATTAACCATTCCCGATCTCCTCCACAGGCTGTTATTTCAGCCAATATGATGTGTACTCCCATTCCTCATCTTTGATTTAACTAACCATTCACACTTGTATAGTCGGAATTAGGTTGAACAAAGAATAGCATCGTATGTCATACCTAGGCAATATATATGTTAATAGGACATCCTGATAACGTTATAGAACTTCTCTATGCTTCACCCGTTCCCTGATCCAAAAGTAAACCAAAAGAAGCGATCCCCCAACCAGGCTGGGGATCGCTTCTTCAATTGCAGATCATATTAAATTCAAATACGCATCTATCTGCGACTAGCCCATTTAATTTTACGAGCTACTTCTATACGCTGCAGTTGCAAGAGTCCGATTCGTTCTTCAAACTTCTTGCGTTCATCCGTTGAATGGGCCGCGTGAATCTGGTGGCAGAGACCTGTTAGTTTACTGTTGATATAATCAAATCTCATCCATAATTCTTCTTCAGGTGTGCGCTGCTCCGCTTCCGGCTGAAATATTTTGAGCTGGTGGATAAGGGACTGCTGCCATTCCTGATCCTCGATTTGGATGGCAAAATGCAAAAGATCCAGATAGTCGTCGATTTGCAACGATATACCGCAATCAGGTTTCGTATTCATTAGTCGTCTCTCCTTATTTCAGTTCTTGGCTGGAATCAGTTAGTTCTATTTTACAGGATAGAGCATGGTTTAGGCGAGTCCTGAAACGAGTAAAATTGGAAAAAGTTTTGTCATTTTTACATATAGAAGCTTTCGATGGGCTTATAGACAGATCTGATTCGAGAATTATATTCCAACCATGAATTTCATGATAAAATAACACCAAAATATTAAACCAACTTAACAGGTTGGAATAGTTAATTTTCATAGAAGGGATTGATCGACCATGACCGAACAATACCGATTGGCAACACTTGAAGATGCCGAACAATTGCAGGCTGTTACCGTTGATGCCTATGAAACGATTCGGGCCCTGAACATTCCTTTTCCAGCCGGACACGCTACACTGGAAGTTATACAGAATAATATTGTACAGCATGAATGCTATATTCTTGAAAAAGCCGGAGAAATCATTGCCACGGTTACCCTTGATCGAGCCGAAGATGTACAGCGGCAAGCCATCAGCCCCTATCCTTTCATCCGCTGGTTCGCGGTAAGTCCGGCCCATAAAAGCCAGGGCTATGGCTCTAAACTATTGGATTGGGTTGAGCAACATATCATTCTACAGAAGCTTGATGCTCCTGCCGTATTTCTGGCAACGGCGACCCGCCATCCCTGGCTTGCTCCCATGTATGAACGGCGGGGATATGAACCCTTTCATCACAAAACAGTACAGACACCTGAACGGCAGGAAGAGATTGTATTTATGGTCAAAACACTCGATCCTTCCCGTTATAAGACGCCTTCTGTTCAGACAGGCTGAACAAATAGCGGCTTGGATGAACGTAAACATACATGATATACGATATACGCGGCCTGTGTAAATGAAAACCCGCTCCGAGGAAAGATTCCTTGAGCGGGTTTTTGAATGCTAATCCTTATCGCTTTCATTTTATATAGCCCACATTATGCCTTCCCGTCGCGCGGCTGTCTGGTTAAGAGCAGCATGATAAACGAAATGATAATAATAGAGCCGGTCCACATCCAGGCCATTGTCTGATTGCCCGAATCCACAGCAACATAGATCGCAGTGGGTACGGTTTGCGTTTTGCCCGGAATATTACCTGCGATCATGAGTGTGGCGCCGAATTCCCCCAGTGCACGAGCGAAACCCAGGATGAACGCTGTCATCAACGCTCTCCCTGCAAGCGGAAGTGAGATATAACGAAATACCTGCCATTCATTCGCTCCGATGGAGCGGCCTGCATCTTCCAGATCCTTATCAATCCCGCTAAAGCCGGATTTCATCGTCTGATATACCAATGGGAAAGCCACCACCACCGAGGCAATCACGGCAGCCCACCAGGAGAAAATGACAGGTGCGGAAAAGATGGCTTCAATCCACTGTCCGAGCAGGCTCTTACGCCCCAGTAACACGAGTAAGATGAATCCGACCACGGTCGGCGGAAGCACAAGCGGAAGCATAAATGCCGTTTCCAGAAAAATTTTGCCACGGAACGAGGTACGCGACATCTTCCAGGCCACAGCGATGCCAAACACTGCTGCGATCACACTGGACAGCAACGCAACTTGAAGAGAAAGACGAACCGGTGGCCAGAATACCGCCCAGTCTATTGCGCTCACATTCATTTCGGAATGGAGAACCCGTATTTAGCAAATACATCAAGCACTTCAGGCGTTTGCAAATACGTGTAGAATTGTTCTGCTTCTGTCCGGTGCTTCGTACCTTCAATAATCCCTACTGGATAATTGGCTGGTGTATAGCTGTTCTTGTCCACTTCAAAAGCAATTTTCACCTGATCAGAAGTGAGTGCATCCGTTTTGTACACAAACCCCGCATCCGCATTGCCTGTTTCTACATATTGCAGAACCTGTCTGACATCCTTGCCCTGTACAAGCTTACCTTCCAACTGATCCCACAGTTTGGCATTGGTCAGTGCTTCCTTCGCATAGGTTCCTGCAGGCACACTTTCCGGTATACCAATCGCTACGGTCTTGATAGAATCAGCCGTCAGATCCTTTTCGCTTGTTACGGTATCTGAACGATCCGCTGGAATGATGGCTACCAATGAATTTTGGAGCAAATTCTTCTGATCACCGGATGCAATCAGCTTCTCATCCACGAGCGCGTTCATATTTTTGGTCGCAGCCGATACAAAAACATCTGCTGGCGCGCCTTGTTCAATTTGCTGTTGTAATGCACCGGATGCACCAAAGTTGAAGTTAAGCTCCACATTGGGATTCGCGGCTTCAAAGTTCGTTTCAATTTCCTTCATGGCATCCGTGAGACTGGCTGCCGCTGAGATCGTTAGCTCCACCTTTTCCTGAGGATCTGTTGCCCCAGCCGTTGAACTCTCACCTGATGTCGCTGGTGTTGTACCCGTTTGTTCCATTGCTGTGGATGTATCTTTACTGTCTGTGCTTGCACCACAACCGGCCAATACGAGAGCCATTCCAAGTGACATACTCCCCAACACATATCCAATACTCTTTTTCATCTACTTCTCCCCCGATGTTATGTTTAGTTATAACTAGATATAATTAATTATATTTCATTATACATAAGATCATTGAAATAGGAAGGTAGTCTTTGACGTGTCTGTTGATGGGCAAGCCATCGATAGCTGAATTGTGATGGGCGAGTTTATCCCCTTTGGCTGTTAATGGTATAGTACAAGAGACCCCAGCGTTTATCCGGGACGATGAGCGTTGATGAAACGAAACGTTATATGATCTGCACCTTGAAGGAGGATCTTCACTGATGACGGAGGAGCAATCCTATACCACCGAAGAAATATCCAAGCTACTCAAAATATCCAAACTAACGGTCTACGATCTGATTAAAAAGGGAGACCTCGTCGCTTATCGCGTCGGCAAACAAATGCGTGTTGACGCCACCGATCTGGAGGCTTATAAACAGCGCTCCAAGCAGCTTCAATCGCCAACGCACCGGGCCGCTGTGGATTCAGTTCCCCCTTCTGAGTCTTATTCCGGGACGGGAAGTGATCCGACCAATCATGCTGTTCATTCCGCTACAAGTGCTTCACCTCTATCCAGAGGGACATTCGCAGCTTCAAGCTCCATGACGAGCAACCCTTCGACAGCGCATTCGGCCCGTCATCTGGTCATTACAGGACAGGATGTCAGCCTCGATATTCTCATGCGATATATGGAAAAGCACACACGGGATATTCGTCCACTGCGTTCGTTCATGGGCAGTCTCGACGGCTTGATCTCCATGTACCGTGGGGAATCCGATCTGGTCAGTACCCATCTGCTGGATGGAGATACAGGAGAATATAATCTGCCCTACATTCGCAAAATCCTGATTGGCTGGTCATATGTCGTCGTGAATCTGCTAACACGGCCTGCCGGGCTGTATGTGCAACGAGGTAACCCGCGGGGCTTGCAAAACTGGACAGATCTGAAGCAGCCTGAGCTGCGATTGGCTAACCGGGAGAAAGGGTCGGGTGCACGTGTATTACTGGATGAACAATTGCGTCTGCATGGTATCCCTGCTTCCCAGCTGATTGGGTATGACGTGGAAGAAACCAGTCACATGGGTGTAGCTGCCAAGGTCAGTTCCGGTGAAGCCGATGTAGGGATCGGCAGCGAGAAGGCTGCACGACTTGTCGGTCAGGTTGATTTTATTCCACTTGTTCAGGAACGTTACGATCTGGTCATGCTGAAGAAACAAGGGAACGAAGCGTGGATCGAATCGGTACTGCGCATTCTGCAATCACCGGCATTCAGGCAGGAACTGCAATCATTTGAGGGATATGATGTATCCCGAACGGGTGAAATTTTGTATGAAGTCTAGTGCAATGGCACTTGGATTGCTCATAGGATCACTAAAAAAAACAGAAGAACCGCCGCTGAAGCTCTGACGGTGGTTCTTCTGTTTTCTCTTCATATTGTAAAGTGATATAAATGAATTCCTTATCCCTCACACTATCGTTATCTCGACTTGTCATATACGATACGAGCTACGGCATCATGTTGATGAATGGACTCTTCATTTTTGCAGTCTACCTTAAATTTATTTACCCAGTGCTTCTCATACAGATCTGCCGCCACCAGCCTGACGATATCTCCCACAAATCGCGGGTTCTCATATGCACGTTCCGTGACCCGTTTCTCATCAGGCCTTTTGAGTATGGGGTAAAGACAGCTACTTGCATTGGATTCCGCCACATTCAACAGCTCTTCCTTCCAATAGCCCGGCAGCGCTTCTCCCGGGTTGGCTTGGACCTGGATACGCAATAACCCCCGCTGGTTGTGCGCGCTAAATTCGCTGATCTCCTTTGAACATGGGCATAACGTCGTGACCTGTATATGTAAACCTGTTCTCAGAACAGGAGATTTTCCAGCTTCCCAGATGACATGAACCGTAGCCAAAGAATGATTTAGTCCAGACAAACCGGTTACGGGGGCGGTTCGTTCGTAGAACCAGGGATAGGTCACTTTCAGCTCTGCCTTCGCCTGATTCATCTGTTCGGCCATCTGCTGCGTCAGCGCAACGAGATCCGGAATCCGGTCACTTAACCCTTCACCGCGACTGTGCTGAAGCTGCTCCATCAAGCGGCTCATGTTAATGCCTTTCGATTCGCGATCCAGCGAAGTCGTCAGCCGGAACGTTCCGATGCTGGACAATCGAACGGGATCTTTGGCCGAAATGACATCCAAAGGATACTTCACCTGATCAATACCGACTTGCTGCAGCTCAAATAGAAAATCATTTTTGCTATTCTGCAAATCTTGCATCTCTTCTTTCCATACAGGCTTATCTCCCTGTATGGGATCAACGGAGCCGAATAACCGCAAGCGCTCAGCTTTATCCGGTATGATAAAAGAATCGTTCACTACTCGGCTAATCCTGTTATTCTGTTGTACCTTTTGCATTACAAATCCTCCCTCCAGCACATATTTGCGTTAAAAACCGCGCATTCAGCGCCAGAACAGACCCGCTTCGTCCCGCTCAACCTGCTCTAGCAGATCTTCAAAATCAGGACAAGGCTCAATAACGTCTACCACATTCCAGCTACTGTGTCCGTCTTTGGCATATACCTTCCACTGATTCTCTTCCCAGTAAAATCGGGCAATATGCAGTTTTTCCCATTGATATCGTTCTTCAGCGGGCCTTTCTTCGGTCAAAATCAGTTCATTGTCATTCATCTCATACGTTAATTTCACCATGGTGCGCAGTGGTGCCGGGACCTTCTCATGGATATAACCGTTCATCACCGATTGAATTCTCCGAATGGTAAACGAGTCCAGCATGGAGATCACACCCTTTCATCAACATCGTTATGCAATCCAGTTCCATAGCCATGCCAGTACAAATGCACTGCCTAGTGACGTTACGAGCTGTTTGCCTGCCCGTTGCATGGCAAAGACTGCTCCCAACTCCTTGCGAATGGTCCACATCGTCACCAGACATGCCGTTAACGTGGAAGCCAGGTACACAAGAATAAACAGCTGCCCGCCGCTCAAGTCTTCAACGAAGGAACCCTGATCCTGATTCAGCACCAACAATCCGTCTTTTCGCAAAATGGAAAACAGAATGCCGCCTGCGGCATCGCCCGGCAGATGAAAGATCGCAAGTATCGGCGTCAACGCGCCAGTCAGGGCAGACAGTACCCCCGTCTGCTCCAGCAACGTAGCCACCACACAAATACCGATGAAAATAGGCATCGCCTGCACGAGAAACTGCTTCATGACAGACCGAACGCGCCAGCTAATAGAGCGCCATGATGGCTTTTGCAGAAAGGTCCGGTTAGCATGTAACGGGAGCGTGTCATCCAGCCGATTTCGATTCCACAGACGTGTATGAATTGCACCCGCAAGTACCAGTACAAGCATATAAGGAAAGAACAGCCACGGCTTGCCGCCGGAACTGAATATGGATAGAGAAGCTCCTATCTGGTAGCTGCAAGCAGAACCGAAGGAAATCAATGAAACACAGGCCTTTCGTGTACAGGAGCTGCAGGTACGACTCTGGAACACAGCCACGACATTGCACCCAAAACCACTGAGGACCGGAATCAGATCCTTGCCGTTCATGCCGATTTTGCGCATCCACCCATCCAGCGAGTCGGTAATCCGGTCTTTCAGTCCGCTTTCCTCCGTCGCCGCCACACTGAACCCAATCAGGAATACGACCGGAAATGCCCATATAAACGAATACAAGCCCAGACTAATCATGCCGTAATCTCCGAGCATTATCGCCTGCAGCGGGCTCCATAATCCCGCAGTAATGCGATGGAGCGGTTCAAGAATCCAGGCATCTGCGAGCGGTTGTATCCAGCCGGAGAACAGATAGGCCACATACACTGGTGCTGCAAATAATAATACCAATGCAGCCAAAGCCACAAAACGTCCCCAAACCGTATGCTCAAACATCGTTGTCTGCGGTTCGTCCACAGGCGATTCAGGAGGTGATGCGAGCTCCGGATGCCTCTTCATGGGTCTGGCGGCAACAATCGCCCGGCATATCAGGTCTTGGGTGTTTCCATCCATTTCCCTTGTATTGAGCGGCAGAACGGAAATGCCCAGACCTTTACGGTAATAGTTAACCTGAGCCGATAATCCGGGACCACATTTGTCGGCAAACGTAAGTACCAATACAGCATTTTTGTCTGTGACATCCAGCATACCGAGCAGTAAAGGCAGTTCCTGCACCACATCCGTGCCGCGGATGACCAAGATTACTGTGTCACCAGCTGCGAGCTGATTTAACGTCAGCATGGTCGTGACACTGTCATCCTTCATCCGGATTCCAGGTGTATCGAGTAGTTCAAGCTGGTGCTCAAGCAACTCCGCCCTGCGGACGGTCACCGTGGAGCCCCGCACATTGGATTCCTCGCCTGTATCTCTGCCCGTAAGTCCCCGAAACAGAGCCGATTTGCCCGCGGATTCGAAGCCAACCAGCACCACTTTACGAAGTTCTTCGGGTTGCTCCACAACCGAATTCAGCATGTGCAGTCTTCACCGCAGCAGGACAGATCATCAAGGAACATGCCTTCTTTGCGATAGGTTTCCAGCGGAGCCAGATCCAGCCCGAGCCTCTCACCCATGGCCTGAGCCACAACCGCAAAGCGCTGTCTGAATTTATAAATGAAGCAAAATTGGAGTTGACCATGCATGACCTGTGGTCCAGTAATGAACAGTCCGGGGGCAATCGTCGATTCATCCGCCGCTCCCAATTGCAGCTGACCTTCCTTGTTGCGCTCGACGAGATTCTCAATCAGGTGCAAACTGCTGCGGAACCCGGTCGCCAGAATAGGAGCCTGACCCGTCTTAAGCAATCGGGACTCTCCGGAATCGTTCTCGCAATAGAGAACATAACCGCCCGGTTCATCCGGTTCAATCCACTTGACCTCATAACCTTGCATCATGTGTATTCGCATATCCATCATCGCCGCGCGCAGGCGATCCTTCGTATAGGGGCTTAGTTCCACACTTGGATCACTGCTGCCCTTGGCGAGTCCTCGTCCATTACGGTCGATTACCGTTACGTTTTTCCCCAGTTTACTCAGGTGAATAGCTGCATCCACACCGCTCTCATAGCCACCAACGATGACACATTCTTCTCCTTGAACCGCCGTCCAGCTGGAAAATAAACTGCTGTGCACACCATACTCAGCCCCAGGAAACAGGTCCAGTCTCGGATATTGAAATTCACCTGCTGCCCAGATGACATAACGTGTCCACAGTTGTCCATTGGATGTTAAGACCCTGAAGCCTTTCTCCTCCGGAATAACCTCCGAAACATCTACTCCCGTTTGCACAGGCAATTTCTTGAACTGACTCACCACCTGCAAATACTTCGCATACTCCAAGCCTGTTGGGTGTTCTGTTCCCAGTGTGTACGCCGGAGACGTATTCAAAGCCAGGGCGTTCAGATCCATCATGCCATAGGCATTGCTTGTGAACGAAGGGGTGATCAGACGCATTTCCTCCGGCCACGCCAGAAAAGTTGCCCCCACCTCACTGCGTTCCAGCACGGTAAAACGAGGCATTCCCAGATCCTGCAGGACAGAGGCCATGCCGATCCCCGCTGGCCCCCCTCCAACAATTACACAATCATAATCAAATGGATCATGCATGTGTCTTACCAGCTTGACTTCGTGACGCCCGGAATTTGCCCTTGATGAGCCAGCTCACGGAACACAATCCGCGATACCTTGAACTTGCGCAAATATCCTCTCGGACGGCCTGTCAGTTCACAGCGATTTTTCAATCGGGTTGGGGAAGCATTGCGCGGCAGTTTCTGCAGCGCTTCATAATCCCCTATTTCTTTCAGTTCCCGGCGCAGCTCCGCATATTTGGCTACGGTTGCCTGACGTTGTTTTTCACGTACCACTTTTGATTTTTTGGCCATGGTTTACAGCTCCTTTTATAAATTTATTTTTTATACGACTTCAACTGGCCAAGGCAGAGGATTGTCGAAATGCCCCCAATCGGCCTGCATTTCTTCATCACTGAGCAGACATTGGTCAAGTTCGTCTTCAATGATGACGCGTTCCATTTCAATCCCGATCATGACCAGCTCGGTCTGACGGTCTCCCCACTGCGCATCCCACTTCTCCAGCACATCTGGCTCCGCACGCAAAATTTCTTCCTTATCAGCTTCCGGCAATGCCGCAACCCAATGTCCGGCAGGGCCAAACTGAATCGACGATCCCGCCTGACTCAGACTTGCAGCAACATCCCCTTTAGCCGCGAGCCAGACCAGCCCTTTGGCACGCACCACTTCTTCCGGCCAGTAGCTCATGAATTCAGCCAGACGAGAAGGATGGAATGGTTTTCGACGACGATACACGAAGGAGCCAATACCGTATTCCTCGGTCTCCGGTGTATGGGATTCCTTCTCCAGCTCCTGAATCCACCCGGCGGACATGCTTGCTTTCTCGAAGTCGAAGAGACCTGTACTCAAAATTTCAGACGGGTTGACCTGTCCGTTCACAGTCCGAATGATTTTGGCCTTAGGCTGAAGCTTGCGGATGACACCTTCAAGCTTGTTCAGCTCCACGTCATCGACCAGATCACATTTGTTCAGCAACAGGACATCACAAGTCTCTATCTGATCAATCAGCAGGTCCACAACATCGCGGGTATCTTCCTCACCTGTGGCCTGGTTCCGATCCAGCAGACTCTGCCCTGAGGCAAAATCATGCCAGAATCGATGGGCATCCACGACGGTTACCAGACAATCCAGCTTCGCCAGACTTGTCAGATCAATACCTGACTCCTCGTCTGCATATGTAAAGGTCTGTGCTACCGGCACAGGTTCACTGATGCCTGTCGATTCAATCAGGATATAATCAAACCTGCCTTCGTTCACCAGCTTCTCAATCTCCTGCATCAGATCATCCCGCAAGGTGCAGCAAATGCAGCCATTGGACAGCTCCACCAGCTTTTCTTCGGTGCGCGACAACGTCGCCTCACCCTTCACCAGAGCGGCATCGATGTTGACCTCACTCATGTCATTAACGATGACGGCGACCTTGAGCCCCTGCCGATTGTGCAGTACGTGATTAAGAACGGTTGTTTTACCTGAACCGAGGTAACCGCTAAGAACAGTTACCGGAACCTGCTTTTGTGTCATGTGTATCTACTCCTTATGGTTGTGGTCCATATACCTCTGACCTTAATAGTAATTATTACGATTAACAACAATGACTATAATCCTGTTGAACCATGTTGTCAAATCATTTTTGTTTTTCTCGCGCGAGGTGGCCGCTTGGGTCACGGATCGTCCTCCGATCGTTGTTGTCTCATATCTGGAATCGGCAGGCAGCATATATGACAAATAGGTCATCGTTAAAAACACCCCCGCTCTCCTTCACGGTCGATACCATATACAGCGGAAGAAAGGTCGTGGTGGCTCCAAATACGTATGAAGCAAACAGCATGACTACACTGCTGATCAGCCGTGGTCTGCTGCGCCCGATGTCAGATTGATCCCGCACTCTTCGTTCATACAATATGGAGAACCACAACTACTAAATTAAAAATACGGAAACTGCAAAAAACGGCCACCTGATTGAGGTCACCGTTTTTTACGTCCATTCGCTATTGTATTAGCATATTATCTTATTCATTATTCACGTACTTACGTATTCACGTATTTAACTAGCAGTTATCAGTTACTCGCCGTTTGACTGCAATTTCTGCAGTGAATCTTCAGCCAGCGCTGCCAGAAGATGTGCGCCAAGTGGCAGTGCCCGTTCGTCCACATCGAATGCAGGATGATGCCATTCGTGTGGGCCTGACGTTCCGAGGAAGAGGAACAGTCCCGGAACCTCCTTTTGGTAAAAGGAAAAATCTTCGCCAGCCGGGGAAGGTATCGGCCGGATACTGTTCAATCCAACTTCGCTCGCGACCTGCTCAGCCGCAGCAGCCAATGATGCATCATTGACGACGGCAGGTGGTCCCTGAATCCAGCGCACGGTAGCCCGTGTCCCATAGGCTGCTGCGACACCGGCAACCACCTGATTGAAACGCTCGCGAATCCGGGCACGCACCTTCTCGTCAAAGGTACGCACGGTGCCGTCCAATATGGCTTCTTCGGGAATGACGTTCCAAGCGGTGCCGCTGTTAATTTTGGTCACACTGATCACGGCGCTCTCCTGTGCTCCAACATTACGACTCACGATGGCCTGTAATGCAGTCACAATATGAGAGGCCACCACAATCGGGTCAATGCCCGCTTCCGGAACTGCCGCATGGGTTCCGACACCCTCCACTTTAACCACAAAACCATCTGCCGCTGCAAGCAGCGCTCCTTCACGGATACCTACCGTACCGACCTGCAGATCCGGTTTGTTATGCAACCCAAAAATAGACTGAACTTCGGATAGCGCTCCGCTCTGAATAACCTGCCGTGCCCCCGTCGCCTTCTCCTCCGAAGGCTGGAAAATCAAACGAATCTTGCCCGGCAGCCGGGACTCTCGCTGTTTCAACAATCGTGCAGCACCGATCAGAATGGCGGTGTGTGCATCATGACCGCAGGCGTGCATTCGGCCAGCGATTTGCGAGGCATACTCCAGCTTCGTTTCTTCCTGGATCGGCAGGGCATCAATATCTGCGCGTAAGGCCACTACCGGGCCATCGCCCTGCCCAATTTCAGCGATAAGGCCCGTTCGCAGCGAATATTCATCTGCAATCCGTACCCCTTCCTCCACCAACCAGCCTCGAATAGCTTCTGTCGTTTCCCGTTCCTCTCCGGATAGCTCGGGGTTACGATGCAAATGTCGCCGAATCGCGGTTAAGTGCTCTGCAAATCCTTCATCCTGCCCAACGTAAAATTCATGCTTGCGGCTCTGTTCTTCTTGCTCTGCCTGTTGCTCAGGCTGTTTCAGATCACTACTCACGACATTGCCTCCTTTTATCATCGTATGTGCCATGTAAGATGGGTTAATATAATACACGGGTCACTTCAACAGGTATGCTCTATACCATGTATATGCCTAACCGATCACCGCTTGCGCAGGTGTCGACTCATGCGCAAATTCGCCCAGTCCCTGCTCATCCAGCGCCTCACGCAACAGTTCAAATGAACGAATACGCTTGGCAAAATCACGTGTGGCTGTGGTAACAATCAGTTCATCCACGGCAAAATCCTGCTGGAACTTCGCCAGAGTCGGACCAACCGTTTCCTTCGTACCTCTCGTCACACTTGGCTCCAGAATCTCGATCCGATACTTCTCGTTCGATTGCCGTCCGAATTCTTCCGCCTGCTCCACGGAACCAACCGTCAATACCTTGCCATTCTCCAGATGGATCTTGACCAGCATGTGTTCACTTGCCAGTCCTTCGGCTTCTTCCGCACTTTCCGCCACAATCAATGATATAGCGAGGATGGCATATGGCTCCCGTCCATGTGAGCGGTCGAATTGTTCCCTATAAGTTCGCAGAGCCTCCAGAGCAACCTCCGTATTGCTATTAATAAACAATGAAAATACATAAGGCAGTCCCAATTCTGCCGCCATGCCTGCGCTATCGATACTTGCTCCAAGCACGTATAGCTCGGCCGGGATTTCGGATACCGGCGCAGCGCTCAAGCCGGCCAAAGGATGTGTTTCGTCTTCATGCGGTTCATTATGAATGAACTGCTTCACCTGATTGATTTTCTCTTTCAGTGAAGCGGCCTCCTGAATCCCTTGCTGTAGTGCCTGCGTGGAGCGGGGCAATCCTCCCGGTGCACGTCCAATACCCAGATCAATTCTCCCCGGACCAAGCGCAGAAAGCACATTGAAGTTCTCGGCCACTTTGTAAGGACTATAATGTTGCAGCATCACCCCGCCAGAACCGAGACGAATCCGCTCTGTATGCGCCAGCAAGTGGGAAATGAGCACTTCCGGTGAGGAGCCGGCAACATGACCTGAATCATGATGTTCCGATACCCAGAAACGATGAAATCCAAGCTGTTCAGCCCGCTGTACCAATTCAATCGTATGCCGAAAAGCATCAATCGGCGTCTCCCCTTCATAGATCGGGGTTTGATCCAATATGCCAACACGAATACCCATCCTATTCTCCTCCTTCGATCATGCCGAACCTGACTTTTTAAAATCCGTTCTTACTTCCGTTAATAAGTCTCTATAGCTGCCGCAGCAGTTCCCCGAAAGGCTCTGCAAAAGGCGAATGTTCTTCTTTTAACGTAACGACACTGATCTGCAATGATACACCTGCAACCTCATGTACCTGAATAGGAAAAAGCTCCTGATCCTGCACTTCCTTTTGCACTGTCAGACCTGGGAGAAACGCAATACCTGCTCCTTGCTTCACCAGCTTCTTCGCCGTTTCCGAATTATCAACGTGATATGTAATATCCGGCGGGTGCTCCAGCGAGTCAAAGGCCCGGTGAATGCGCAGCCAGTCCAATGAACCACATTCAAAAAAGACCAGCTGCTCATTCCTGATCGCCTCCATGCTGACATGCCCGCGTTCAATAAATGGATGGCCTTTGTACACGTATAACTGGATTGGATCTTCATAAAAAGCAACCGTACGGATCGCAGGATGCATGACCTTCCGCACAAAAGCAAGATCGATTTCCTGACCCAGCAGCTTGGCGACGAGTTGGTCCGTCGTCGCTGTAGTCAGTTTGATGTTCACCTCAGGGTAAGCTTCCTTGATTTTGGGCAGAAAGTCGGGAATGACATAGTTAGATACGGATACCGTACTGCCGAGTCGAAGTGCATCGGGCGTCGTACGGCGTTGCTGTATTTTCTGTCTGCCCTTCTGAATCACTTGCAGCACCTGCTGGGCGTAGGGAAGGAACTTTCTCCCCTCTTCCGTGAGCACAATCTGTTTGCCAAGACGGTCAAACAATTTGCAGCCGAGTTCACGTTCAAGGGACTGAATACGAGCGGTGACAGAAGGTTGGGACAAAAAGAGTACCTCGGCAGCCTTATTGAAGCTTCCGTAATGATTGATGTATACAAATGCTTCAATGTTCTCAATATTCATAAGCGCCCCCCGAATCCACGTCCGCAGACGTTATCTATATCTATTTATCCAATGAATTTACTTGGTTTTATGATATCGTAATACCATTCTTTTCCAGAGTCAATATCAATTCTTCCAGGGAACGATTCAATCTTGTATTAATGTCCGCCGAAAGCACATATTTCCCGTCATCAAGCCGATCAATTCCCTGATCAACTGCGTATACTCCGCCGAGAATATGTCTTCCACCAAGTGCTGCCAGAACAGGCTTCAATGCATAATCGATGGCGAGCAGATGGGCAATCGAGCCGCCGATGACTAATGGAAGAGCAAGCTTGCCCCGCAGTCCGTCCTGAGGGATCAGATCCAGGAACAGCTTCAGCACACCTGAGTACGATGCTTTGTATACCGGTGTTGCCACGATGACTGCATCGGCGGCTTCGACAACAGCAAGCGCATCACGAATGAAAGAGCTATCAAACTTGGCCTGCACTAGATCTTCCGCTGGCAGGTCTGCTACATGAATCACCTCAACGGTAATGCCTGCCTCTTTTAATTTATTGCTGCTGTAATCCGTAAGGCCTGTCAGACGCGAACGTTTGGAAGGCGATCCGGCAATAATAACGACATGTGACATCATGATTCCTCCTTGGAATAGCGGTCAAGCCGCTCCATTTACTTTGGGGTCCAACCGATCGCGAATATCGTCTCCAATCAGATTAACCGCCAGCACAAACATGGTAATTGCAAGTCCCGGGAAGGTACAGATCCACCAGGCAACCGTCAGATAACCTCTCCCTTGCGAGAGCAACGCTCCCCAATCCGGAATTTCCTTCAACACACCAAGTCCAAGAAAGCTGAGCCCGGAGCCTGTCAGAATGGAGGTGCCCACGCCCAGCGTCGCCATAACCAGCAACGGTGATAAGGAATGAGGCAGTACATGCTTCCAGAAAATACGGGCATTGGAGCCCCCAAGTGAACGTGTAGCTGTAATAAAAGGCAAACCTTTAACGGACATGACCTGCCCACGCATCACCCGTGCATATCCTGGAATGGAGGATACCGCAACAGCCAGTGCAATGTTAAGCAGTCCAGGTCCCAACGCTGCCGCAACGGATAATGCCAGTAACACGCCTGGAACAGCCATCAGAATATCGACGGCACGCATGGTGATTGTGTCCAAAACACCTCCTGCATAGCCGGCAATAATGCCAAGAGCACTGCCCACAAGACCACCCACCAGCACCGAGGCAAATCCAATCAGCAGTGAATCTCTGCTTCCATGCACAACCACACTGAAGATATCCCTGCCAAAATAATCGGTCCCAAACAGGTGCGTAGCAGAGGGAGCCTGCAGGATGGCATCCGTCATCATCTGAGTTGGATCATAAGGTGCAATCCATCCCGGCACGATTGCACAAGTGACGGTAAACACCACGACCAGCAAAGCTGCATAAAAGAATAAACGGGATACCGTGAATGAGACGCGTTGACGCAGGGGACGGCGACTCCAGAGGCGTAAACGCCCTGTTCTGGCCGTCCAACCTTTTTCGTCACCCACCAATGGTTTCATGCTCATAAGACTCCTCCTTCCTCACTACGCGTTCAGATGTTTCAGACTGTTCCATCCGTCCTCACGTTCGGACTGCACGCCTAACTCTGGGATCAATGTACGCATAAGAGATATCCACCAGTAAATTCAACACGACATAGATAATTGCTGTGAAAAAGACTACGCCCTGCACAACAGGCAGGTCTTTGGCCATCAACGCATCCGCGATGATTCTGCCTATGCCCTGTCTGGAGAAGACCGTCTCCACCACGACGGTTCCTGCAAGCAAATCACCAATCAACATGCCGATGACCGTCACCGCAGGAATCAGCGCATTACGCAGCGCGTGACCGTACATGATGGTTCGCTGTGAAAGACCTTTGGCTCGCAATGCCACGATAAACGGCTCGTTCACCACTTCTAGCATGCTGTTACGCACCATACGTACGATGAAACCCGCACCGACGAGGCCTAGTGTTGCAGCAGGAAGCACCAATGAACTGAATCCGTCGGAGCCCATCGCCGGGAACCAGCCGAGCTGAACCGAGAACAACAGGATCAACAGAATGCCGGTCCAGAAGGTGGGCATGGAGATGCCAAACAATCCAACGAGCCGGGCGATGAAATCAATCACGCCATTACGATGAATGGCAGACAATACGCCGAGCGTAATACCAATGGTTATCGCTATGATTGAGCTGAGCGCGGTCAGCGCCAGTGTGGCAGGGAAATGTTCCAATATTTTGGGCAGCACCGGGTCGGAATTGATCATTGATTTGCCGAAATCGCCGCGCAGCATGTCTCCGAAATAGTTGGCAAACTGGATGTAAAACGGCTGATCCAGTCCCAGCTGAACCCGCAGGTTCTGAATCATCTCGGGTGTTGCCGATGACGGGTCCAGCATAAGCAGGACCGGATCACCCGGCAGCAGATACATGATGCAGTACACCAACACCGAAGCTCCCAAAATAACCAGAAGCGATGTAGCAAGTCTTGTCAGTATCGTTTGAACCATACCGGGTCGTCTCCTTCCTGTCTGCATAATTGACGTTTCGTATTATGGCTGAATCCGAACATCGTTGAACAACGGATAACCGAGTGAATCAAACTTGATACCCTGTACCGATTTGGATGCAGCAACCGTATAAGGGAACACATAGATCGGCAAAATTACAGCCTGCTCGATCAGATATTGTTGAATCTGATTATAGATATCCACGCGTTTATCCGGATCAGTCTCCACCGCTCCCTGTTCAAGCAGTTTATCGATCTTCGGATCAGATAAACCGGATAAAGTCGGACGTTCACCTTCTGCACTCGTATGATAGAAGGCATAGAGCGCATTCGGATCAGAATTGACCTGGCTGTTGCCATAGAGATCATAATCCCAGTTTTGATAGATGACCGTAGCAACGTCCTTCGTAATTTCAACCTCAACAGCTATACCCACCTGCTTGAGTTGCTGCTGAATAATCGCTGCAATGTCGTTACGCTTCTCCCGGTTCGGCGAACCGTCCACATAATGCAGGGTCAGCTTCTTACCATCTTTTTCACGAATGCCATCTGCTCCCTTGACCCAACCTTGCTCATCAAGCAGCTGATTGGCCTTGTTGATATCCGGATTGATGCTTCCTTCCAGAGAAGTATCATAACCGAGGATTCCCGGAGACAGTGCAGACCACGCGCGTTCGTAGTTGCCCAGATACAGTGTCTTCACGATGGACTCCACATCAACTGCAGATTGCACCGCCTGTCTGACTTTCACATCATCCCAAGGCGCTTTGCGCAGATTGAAGAAGAGAGTATACGGCAAACCAACGGTATTGGCTTGAAGCAATTGCTGGTTCGGATCGTTCTTCAGGGCAGCAATATTTTGCGGCGGAACAGTCTCCGCTGCGAGTACTTGCTTACTCTGAACACTGCCGATACGCGTTGCTTCTTCCGGTACAATTTTGAACGTAATCGTATCAATATGCGGGGCGCCTTCATTTTCAACAGTTGCGGGAGCCCAGCTGTAATCCTTGTTTTTGGCGACAACGATATCCGCATTTTCATCCCATTTCACAAAGGTATACGGACCAGTCCCCACCGGATTTTTACCCAGTTGATCCCCATATTTCTTGGCGGCTGTAGGTGATACGATTCCTAGCAAGGCCTGACTCAAGTTACCGAGAAAAGCTTGCGAAGGTTGTTCCAGATTCACCTTAATGGTGTATTCATCAATGACCTCTGAGGAGCTATAAGGTCTAATCAGGGCAAGGGAATTGGCGGCTTTGGTGGCCGGATCGATTACCCGATCCAGATTGAACTTCACGGCTTCCGCGTTAAATGGTGTGCCATCATGGAACTTCACATCTTCACGCAGTTTAAAAGTATAACTTTTGCCATCCTCCGATACACTCCACTCCTTGGCTAGCCAAGGTTTAATGGAACCATCCGGCAGCTGTACCACCAGATTGTCATAGATCGTTCGGATCGCGCGTACGGTTACGGCAAGGCCACTTCGATGCGGGTCCAGCGTATCCGGCGATGTGGCGAGTGCGTAGGTCAGGTTCCCACCTTCTGCTTGCCCAGCCGCCTGCTCCCCACCGGAAGCCTGAACTGCACTGTTCGAGTTACCTGCCGCTCCGCAACCGGATAATACCAGTACCAATACTGCCGCCAATGCCATATATTTCATCCATGAGATAGACCTGTTCATATAGCTTCCCCCTCTGTGTATACAGGTGTCATTGATTCATTGAATTAATGATTTAATGAATTATAGATTTTTTATCAACATAACCTATCCGTTAACTTGGTTTTAGGTCATCATTCGGCACCTTCCGCATATGCAATCCGAATATTTCATCCGGATACCTCATTCCTAGACTACTGCCGAATTTCAGCTATCTAATTGTTTCTCAAGCCTCGGTTCCAACTTGCTCCCGGGCAGCCGTGTAACGATTCACCGGAATTTGCACACCGAGATTGCCACGCAATGTGTCATGCTCATATTCGGTGCGATAGATGCCACGCTCTTGCAGAATCGGAACAACCAGTTCCACAAAATCGGCCAATCCACTTGGCAGTTCGGAATGAATAATGAATCCATCCGCCGCTTCGGCTTCGAACCATTCCTGGATCTTGTCAGCCACCTGCTCCGGTGTACCAAGGAATTTGCTCTTCGGTGTTGCTGCCCGCAGGGCTACTTCACGCAGCGTCAATCCTTGCTCTTTGGCATCCCGCTTGATTTTGTCCGTACCACTACGGAAGCTGTTGCTACCGATGCCATTCAATTCAGGGAATGGTTCATCCAGCGGATACTGGGAGAAGTCATGATGCTCGAAGAAACGTCCCAGGTAATCCAGCGCTTTATCGATAGTGACCAGGCTGGCAATCTCCTGATATTTCTGTTCTGCTTCTTCTTCTGTCCGTCCGATAATTGGATTGATCCCTGGCAAAATGACGATATCCTGTGTGGAACGTCCATAGGTTGTTGCGCGGGTTTTGACATCTTTGTAGAAGGCCTGTGCATCCTCAATTGAATCATGTCCTGTGAAAACAGCATCCGCTTCTTTGGCAGCAAGGGTCTTGCCATCTTCTGAAGAACCTGCCTGGAAAATAACCGGCTGCCCCTGCTTTGAACGTGCAATGTTAAGTGGACCCTGTACGGAGAAGAACTCTCCTTCATGATTGAGTGTGTGCAGCTTGGATGGATCGAAGAAAACGCCGCTTTCTTTGTCTCTTACAAAAGCATCGTCTTCCCACGAATCCCATAAGCCCTTGGTCACCTGCAAATATTCCGTTGCAATCCGGTAACGTTCCGGGTGGGTAGGATGGTTGCTTTTACTGTAGTTTTTGGCTGAGCCTTCAAGCGGGGATGTAACCACGTTCCAACCAGCGCGGCCATTACTGATCAGATCAAGGGAACCGAACTGTCTGGCAACTGTGAATGGATCACTATAGGAGGTGGAAAGTGTTCCAACCAGACCGATTCGTGACGTAATGGCGGCCAGGGCGGACAACAAACTGATTGGCTCAAATCGATTCAAGAAGTGAGGTATGGATTTCTCGGTAATATAAAGACCGTCAGCGATAAAAACGAGATCGAATTTGCCTTCTTCTGCCTTCAACGTTTGGCGTTTGTAAAATTCAAAATTCACACTGGCATCCGATTGAATCTCCGGGTGTCTCCAAGTCGTCATGCTACCTCCGACACCGTGGACAATCGCTCCAAATTTCAAACTGCGCTGAGCCGTCATATTACATTCCGCCTTCCTTGGATTAGGATATATCAAGAAATTTCTAAAGTCCGATCTGATATGGATTACGAATGAAGAAAATTCAAAAGTTAACTATTCCTATGAGTTTGGTCAGCTTTAATTTCACAAATCTTATCACTGCCCCGCACATCGGTCAACAGCGTTGCTTATAGAACTTTTCTATATAAGGATTGGATATCTGAATAAGAGGATGGATTAGAGCTTATAAAAGTCCCCGACTGCTGCACACTGATATGTCAGCCTTTAGCAGCCGGAAACTGCTTTATCAAGAGATCTGCCACGTCCGGTCAGACTGCTGCTTCATCAGGCTGGGCGAGAAGTTCCGCCAGTTTCTCCAGATCGGGCTCCAGCAATGCTTCATACTTGCCGTCTCCACCCACCTCAATGACAGGTACATGTCGAATGCCATATTTGGCTTCAAGCACGTCCCTCAGCACATCGTTCCCTTGCACTTCGATGTTCTCAAAAGGCTGGTTGCGGGCCGTTAGGAATGCCTTAACCTCTCCGCAGAAATGACAGCCTGTTTTGCTCCAGAGCACTACTTTTTTCGATGTAGAAGACATCGGCATACCTCCTGATTGATTCATTGTCAGATCAGGATGGATTACCACCCAGACCATTAATTCCTATCTGTTAAATAAGAATTATGGCTATAAATGTACTCCTCACCTCTTCAAGCGTCAATGGATCTTCCAATAGAATAAACCTATAAGAGGATAGAAAGATTAAATTTTAAATTTGAAAAGAGCTCTGCAAGAGCTCCCATTATCCCTTGAACGCATCCCTAACCATGTTGAAAATGTTCGGATGACGCTCTTGGAGTTTATACAAAATGCTCGTGGAAAAGTAATTTGCTAATCTCTCTATCGTTTCATTTCGTGATTCGTGATATATGTATAGTTCGGATGCGGACAGATGTATAGCGATACGCTTTACATCACATTCCGCATCATGCTGTCGTGCCGATATACAAGGCAGCCGAACCCGGTCATTACAAATCTTCGTTCAAGAGCTGGGGAGGAGCTATAATGGGCCAGCCTTCTTCGATCGTACGCAATTGGTTCGCAGATACATGAACGGTATGCCCGAATTGCACTCCCCACCGTTCCGCAGCATAAGGGGTTGCAAACCTCCTGCGTTTATTGCCACTAATCTGGTACCATGTATCCCTTTCATTCGTCGCGGCAACAATCATGCCTTCCTCCAGCGCATCCCGGTTGCTCTGAACGGGTTGAGCATGAACATGACTTCTTTCCAGGGGCCAGCCCTGTACCTCACCCGCAGATACCAGTGGCTCACCTACGGGTACGCCGAGCAGATCCGGTTTTGCAACAAGAACGGGAGAAATGCCGCGTGGAACCGGGATATTCAGCTTACGTCGCTGTCCACGCATCAGTCGATAAACATCGCCCTTGATATCAGAGATGAAACAACCCTCTGGGTAAAAGTCCGTACTGCGTCTCAGCTTATGAGTTACATCGCTGCTGCCCTTAGTGGAAATGCGCTGTCGCAGGTCAGGGGTGTCTGTCTTGCCCAGGGGTGTCTTGTTCTCCTGCTGACTGGTCGACGCCTTGGCACGCAACGAGAGCCGGGAAGTATCGGCAACCAACGCATGGGGATCTCCCCATTTTTGAGTATAAAACTGTTCATTATCCTTATTTACGACTTCATAATCCTGTTCTCCCAGCGCCTTCATGCTTACACTTCCGTAGTGATGTATGAAGGCATCTCCGGCTACCCCCAGCCTGTATCCCGCCAGCTTCGCCCGAATGATCCAGTCGTCATCTTCAAAATTGCCCACGGCGTAACCTTCATCAAGATAACCTACCCGCTCCAGCAATTCCCGTGAGAACAGCCAGCAAAATCCGACCAGCCTGTCGGTCTCCCGATGTTTCGTGGCATCCGGGCGATTATGTCGGGCAGCAAAAGACCACATGTCCTCCACATCACTGTACGGGACTTCAATCTGCTGATCTCCGCCGATGTAATTTGTAACCGGACCCACAACTCCCATCTCGGGATGACTGTCAAGACAGGTCATCATGTTTTCCAACCAGCCCGGGGTGACCAGTGTATCGTTGTTTAGCACGACGATATGTCGCCCCCTAGCCATCATCAGTCCATGATTGACACCGCCGGCAAAACCACGATTCTTATCCAGCGCAGCGACCCTTACCATGCCACCTTTGCGAAGCATGGCTTCCGCCGTGCCATCCTTGGATGCGTTATCCACAACAATAATTTCAAAGGGGGCCGGTGTATGCTTTTCAATACTGGACACACATTGCAGGACATATTCGCGCTGGTTGTACGTCGGAATAATAATGCTTACGCCTTCGAATACCAGCCCGAATGAGCTTTCCCCCTGTCGTACGCCCTCATCATAGCCTCTATGGTAGCCCTGCTTATACAGTTTTGCGTTCTTGGCTGCCCGTTTGCCTGAGCCTTGGCGTCTAATCTTCCCTCCACTCCGGCTTCGAGCTGCATGCAAAACAACGGTTTCGGATGATGATGCTTTCCGCTGTTTTGAACGTCTGCCTGATGTGCTCATGTTGCTTCCTCCATTTCCCCTCATCCAAATGCGCGTTACGATGAACGTCGCACCAGATCGTCCATTAGAGATGAAGCTCTCCTGTAACCAATTTGTCAGCCAAATGTCCAAAATCTATGGCAACCCGCCCCAGTTCACCAGCGATTCGGCGGCACAGAATGACGGCCGGAATTCCCGCTGCTACCAGAGCGATATCGAACGAATGCTCCGCAGTCTGCTGCATCACTCTCGGGATATCCACAACCCCATCCACTGTTCCTATGATGCCTGTCACTTGCACCCCGTGGCCGTTCAACAACGCCCCGAGCTCTGCAGCTTGGCTTCCAATCAGCAGCACCCGGCGCCCCTGTACCACAGGCAACAACAGACCCGAATGATGCAGGCTGTAGTTAATCGTGGAACTGGTCAGATTCAGACGGGACCAGTCAATGCCGAAATGGCGCAATACTGGAAATAAAAGTCCCTGAAAAGTAGGCGCACGCGAGATGGGGACACCGATCCAATCCGCGCCGCGAATGGCTTCCGCGAGCTCAGCGCGGATGTCTGGGGTGGAGCGTGGCACCCCTGCATAAGGCAGAAACGGTGCCAGCTCCTGCACTTGCTCGCCTGGCAGCACCGTATCAGCTGCCAGGGTCAGCAGTTCGCCATCTCCGAGGCGAACGACAGACAGGGGGCGCTGCGCATCCAGCGCCCCCTGGATATGGACAGCCATCTCATGAGGGCTGGCCAGCCGGGTTAGGGTGGGCGCATATTGGCGGAATCCCGCCTCGATCAGATCTGCCGCCGCCACGGAAGGCAGAATATGATCAGGCGGGATGTGCTGCGCCACCAGCGCCTCCCCGCCCGCGAACACGCCGTCGCGGAAGCCCTCGGCGTAGCCGCTCTCGGGCGCTGCTGCCGGCTGCGCAGGCGCCATTGCCCTTGCGCTGCCAGCATGCGCGGCAGCGCTTTCCCGCCCCGCAGGGGCGACACCACCGTGTCGGTGTGTCGCTTGCGGCGGGGCGGGGCCAGCACCGCTGGCAGGCAGCGCCTGTGGCGTGCTGGCTTGCGGTGCTGGCCCGGGCGCACGCTGCGCAGCCGTGCGCTGTTTGGCGCGGGCGCCTGCCGCCCGCCCGCCCCGCGGCGCAGCATGCCCGCGGCCTGCAACTGCGCGCTTGCCCGTTTTGGCTTGCGCCCCTTTACGGCCACGGCTCACGCCTGCACGCTCGCCTGATTTTACGCGGGTGCCTGCAATGCCCCGCCCTTCGCCTGTTTTCGCTCCGGTTTTGGTTCGTGCTCCAGCGCTCGCACCACGTCTTGCGCCGGTGCGCCCTCTGGCTTTGCCTTTCGGTTCTGCAAGAAGCTTGCGCTCTATTCCTGCGAGTTCCACATTCCCCTGCTTCGCGCCTTGGTTTCCCCATTCGTGATTCGAACTTGCTTTGGGCTGCACTCCCACAGATACGTACAAGGAGCCGGCATGACCGCCCAGTGTCTTCTTCCTGCCCAAGTCGCTGCGTTTTGCTACTCTCACGGCATTCCCTCCCTTGGCATGCACGAGGAGTGCCGCCGCTGCACAAAGCGCCGGAGCATTCTTCCGGCTCCGGCGCAGGTTGTTCTGCTCTCATGGGACCCCTCACAGCGGCAGCATCTGGCGCATATATTTTAGGGCAGTTGACCCTTCATGCGGATGGCTGCTTCCTGAAGCGATTGGAACGTCCCTGCATCACTCCAATATTTTTGCAAAATATCGTATTCCAGTCCTCCAGCTGCTGCATAATGATTGTTCACGTCCGTAATTTCGAGTTCGCCGCGTGCAGAAGGCGCAATGTTCTGAATGAGGTTGAATACATGGTCATCATACATATATATGCCAGTAACACAATAAGAGGTCTTCGGATCACTCGGTTTTTCCTCAATGTATGAGATTCGTTCCGGATGCTGTGGATCAAACACCGGCACCCCATACCGCCGTGCATCGTCCACTTCTTTGAGCAAGACACGAGCTGTACCCGCAGGCTGCTGCATATACTTATCCACATAAGGCTTCAAATCGTCGCTAAACAGATTGTCTCCCAGCAGCACAACGAATTTCTCTCCAGGAAGGATAAACGATGTCGCCAGATCCAATGCTTCGGCAATCCCGCCTGCCTTTTCCTGAATCCGATACGTTAGCTTGACGCCATGATCTGCTCCACCACCCAAATACTCCGTGTATAAACCAGCGGAATGTTTGTTGATCACTATCAATATCTCTTCAATGCCTGCCTGGCGGAGTCTGTCGATGCCATACATAATCATCGGATGCTTGCCGACTGGAATCAGATGCTTGTTAATCAGCCGGGTCAGAGGATACAGTCGTGTTCCTGTTCCACCAGCAAGAATTACACCTTTCATTCCACTATCCCTCCTTCATCGGATGTCTCAATATATTTAAGGGGATCGACATGCCATTTGTTGATAAAAATGGATCGATTGCGCTCAAGCAACTGTTTCCATGCTACAGGATCGGTCTTCAGGAAACTCGCGCTGCCGCGATGATGTACCAAGACATCCCCGCATACCAGCAAACGATAGCCTTTCTGGCAGGCCCGGTAGCAATAATCGTCATCTTCATAGTGTCCCGGCGAATAGACTTCGTCAAGCACACCAATGTCCTCCATCACACTTCGCCGCATGAGCATACATAAGCCGACAATTCGTCTGACTTCCTTCCATCTGGAAGAATCGACTATATTGTTGGCAGCTGCCAGTTCCTGAAAATGTGCCATGTCCCGGAACTCAAGCTCTACCTGCTGGATACCACTTGCATAGTTGGTCACCGGACCTGTAATACCAATGTTTGCATCACTGTAGAGGGCTGCTCGCAGATTTTCGAGCCAGCGGGTGGTAACAGTAACGTCGTTATTCAGCAGCAATAGCTCATCACCACAGGCTGCACGGAGCCCGGCATTGCAAGCCGCCGGGAAACCCCGATTGTCCGGCAACCGAACAAAACGAATTCGTTCCCGTGCACAATACGCTGCTGTTCCGTCAACCGAGCCATTATCCACAACGATGATTTCATAAGATGTATGAGAATCGGTATATTTTCGAATGGCATCGATACACGGCTTCAGCAGTTCCAGCCCGTTGTACGTCGGAATAATAATACTCGTCAGTGTCATCTGGCGTTCCTCCTGTAGGCCACTTCAGCACGAGAAATGGATCGGGCTTGTGACTTATTGCCGCCCATATCCAGCCAGGTTGCAATCGCCTCCAGATGGTCGCCAATGATCAATCGGGCGACTTCGTTGCCGCTGCCCGTATTGGTGGAACGCAGGCGATTGGAACGAATGACATCCACTTGACTGGGTGCAGTCACTTTTAATCCATGCTGGATGGCTAGACTTTGCGCCTTGGGAGGAACGGCCAGCGCCTCCGGTTTTACGATCTGGATCATCTTACGTGAGAGGGCATGAGGTACAGCCGTCAACGAATTGGAACCCAGATCCGAACGATTAAGCACACGGTTAAGATATGCCTTGATCCGGCTCACTTCATCCTGGCGGGCAAATGGAGGCAACAGCGATGAAAGATTGTTCAGTGCCACGTCATCTCCCCGGTCGACCGCATACAGAAACGGGGCGAGTTGCTCTGCCGGGACGACCATATCCCCATCCACAAAGAGAAGGGTCTCCGCCTCCGTCATTTTGGCCCCCAAGGCGCGGCCTACATCATGTCCCGCCCGGTCAGGTTCATAGACCAGCGTGATGCCAGACTGTTCAAGCACCTGTGTCAGACTGTTGTCCGTTGTTCCATTCAATACCACAACGATATCTGTCAGCGGTAAACGTTTCAATTGTACAAGTACTTGCCCCAGCGTAAGTTCCTCATTGCAGGCACAGACGACTGCAGCGGCAGGTTTATTCAGGGCAAGTGGAATAATATTCAATGAGCGTCCCGCAGCTTGAGCATAACCCTGCATGAATGCTTTCCCTGCCTGCATTGCAGCAGAATAACTCCTTAGCTCCGCTGAGATCGCAGCCCCATGCTCCTGCCATGTTGAACGCACATGTTGTTCAATCGATTGTTCATTTTCCAACGTCATGCGTCCTGCCCGTTGCCCTGCGCTGAATGCTTCATGCAATACGGACTTGTTCATTGCCAACCTGCTCGATGCTGAACTCTTTAGCGGCGATTTAGTCAGGCTCTTCCTGCCCATGGTTCTGGTTCTGTTCCTTGGTGTTCGTCTGCCTGCTGTCCGTTGACGACGGACACCCCCTGAACGCTCCTTCATTTCCTCACCTCCAGCATGCTGCATCTTTTGACGAGGTTTCTTTCTTGTTTTAGGCAACATGCTCACCTCGTCAGGCTACGAACACGCTGCAGATCGGAATGTCCTCCGCGTGGGCCAAGTGTATCGGTTATCCACCTGATCGCTGTCAGATGATCATTCCAGACCAATTGACTGAGCGGGTCAGGTCCGCTTCGTTTCTTGACTCGAACTGCGTTCATTTTGCCTACAGGCACATGATGGACGGCACGCACCTTCAACCCGTTGGTAACCGCCTTTGCATGTGCCAACGGTGGAATCTCCAGTGTGTCCGTCCCAATCACTTCAAGTGCCCTGCGACTTAATGCATGCGGAATGGCTGTCATGGAAGCCCCTTGCAGATCAGGTCTCGCGAGCATGCTGTTCAGCGCATGTTTGGCCTCTACCACAGGGTGAACAGGGATACGCGCGACCGGTCCGTTATAATCATTAAGCGCCACATCCGTCCCGTCCAGAACCGCTCGCACATAAGGCGCGAGATGTTCTGCCGGAATTGGAATGTCTGCATCCGTGAACAACAGCACCCTGCCACGAGCTGCCGCTGCACCGATTCTTCTCCCTCCATCATGTCCCAAAGCTTCGGCATAACGAAGCACCTGTGCCCCTGCCCTTTTTGCCGCTACTGCCGTCCCATCCGTTGAACCATTCACAATAACAAGCACTTCAGCATCACGGCATATCCGCAGCGACTGACGCACGACTGCACCAATGGTTCGCTCTTCATTCATGGCAGGTATAATGACCGAAAGCAGTGGTTTATGCGAGTACGTCGAATCCTGTGCAAGTGTCTCTCTCATCGCATGCTCAGCTCCGAATGCTGGCAATTCCGTTTGCTCCACGGGTGGAATTACGTACTTGTAGGCCTTTGTACCCTTTTTGTAAGCAGATTTCAAACGACGCTTCTTTAATTGCGCTTTTCTTTGTGCCAGATTCGATTTGGCTGCATAAAAAGCTGTATTGCCACGTTTTTGCAACACAGTCACCTCCCGGGTGTACATCATCGGCATGCAAAGGGAGTACACGTTATTCTATGTATTCATGGAGCAGTGGAAACGGCGTATGTCCTTGAACCGAGCAGGTTCTGTCTGCCACCCGGCTCAGTCAATCCATTTATTTAGACAGAATTCGTCAAAATATGCGAAATATGCTACCGCTCCCCTACTTCAGACACAATTTTAAAAAAAATTTAAAATTGCATCTTTTCCAAACTTTTACATTGTGATAATATACGTTGCAAGCAGTAGATTGACAAAAAAATCCTAATGAGGAACAAACGTTCCTTAGTAATCTTTTTTCATTCCTGTTAATTGACCTGGGGTTAATTATGCGTACAGGATGATACAAGAGGCTGTTTTTGCTCTGTTGCATGTACCTTGAGAGGAGTGATGCCGTTCAATACGTAGTTCAGGCTCTATTATGTGAACCCGGAACGAACACCCCGGCTCCGTAAGAACATCTTCTGCTTCGCAAGTGGACAAGGCCCCTGGCTTCTGAAAGAGGAACCACAATGAACGATTAAGCCTCATGGCTGAACCGGATAAACGGTACTCCTTTGACACGCCCAACCACAGGCATACAGGCTCTGCCGACTTTGTTCCTTATCGTTTCTTGTCATATTCCACGTTTCAGATTCAGCCCCACACTCCGCGCTGCCCAAGTTGCAGACGGAACTCCAACCGAGATTGGCATAATTATGTGTTTTCAAAAAAAATCATATTGAGAATGGGAGAGTTTACTATGAAATTTGCTAAAGTTATGCCAACAATTCTTGGAGGAGCTCTTTTGCTCGCTTCCGTATCTTCTGCTGCTGCAGCTCCATTGTCTGATCAGTTCATTCCATTGCAGGCCCCTTATGCCTCTGAGGAGGGTATCCAGTTGAACAGCGGTTCTGACGAAACAATCTTCAATTTCCTTGGACAACAGGAACAATTCCTGAATTCCGACGTGAAATCCCAACTCAAAATTATTAAAAGGACTACGGACACCTCTGGTGTAAGACACTTCCGCCTGAAGCAGTACATTAAGGGCATTCCAGTCTACGGTGCCGAGCAAACGATCCACCTAGACAAAACAGGCCAGGTTTCATCCGCACTTGGAGATCTCCCACCGGTTGAAGAACAAGCTATCCCTAATGACGGTGTCGCTGAAATCAGTGCAGAAGATGCGATCAAGATTGCATCGGAAGAAGCCACTTCCCGCGTTGGAGAGCTTGGCGAACCACAGAAAACCCCTGAAGCCGAGTTGAACATTTACCACAATGAAGAGGACAACCAAACCTACCTTGTTTACATTACCGAAGTCAATGTGCTGGATCCTGCCCCATTACGTACCAAATATTTCGTGAATGCCGTTGACGGCAGTATCGTATCTCAATATGACCTCATCAACTTCGCAACAGGAACAGGTACAGGTGTACTTGGTGATACCAAAACCCTTACAACCACCCAATCCGGCAGTACCTTCCAACTGAAAGATACCACTCGCGGCAATGGGATTGAAACTTACACTGCAAACAATGGTTCCTCCATTCCAGGTACACTCCTGACAGATTCCGATAACGTATGGACTGATCGTGCTGGCGTAGATGCCCACGCCCATGCTGCTGCCACGTATGATTTCTACAAAAACAAATTCAACCGCAACGGTATTAATGGCAACGGTTTGCTCATTAAATCCACTGTGCATTATGGCTCCAACTACAATAATGCATTCTGGAACGGAGTACAGATTGTATTTGGTGACGGTGATGGAACGACTTTCCGTTCACTATCTGGTGATCTGGATGTAGTAGGCCACGAATTGACTCACGGTGTCATTGAGTATACAGCCAATCTGGAGTACCGCAATGAGCCAGGTGCATTAAATGAAGCCTTCGCTGATATTTTCGGAAATACGATCCAAAGCAAAAACTGGTTGCTTGGCGACGATGTCTACACCCCTAACATTGCAGGTGATGCACTGCGCTCCCTATCCAACCCTACATTGTATGGACAACCTGACAAATACGCTGACCGTTATACTGGAACAGCGGACAACGGAGGCGTTCATACCAACAGCGGTATCATTAACAAAGCGTACTATCTTGCAGCTCAAGGCGGTACACATAATGGTGTCACTGTAACAGGGATCGGGCGTGATAAAGCCATTCAAATCTTCTACAGCACACTCGTGAACTATCTGACACCTACATCCAAATTTGCTGCTGCCAAAACAGCGACAATCCAAGCCGCTAAAGATCTGTACGGAGCGACTTCGGCTGAAGCTACTGCAATTACCAAAGCTTATCAAGCTGTAGGACTGTAAGAATCATTCGTTGTTGAACTCATATTAAATCGTTCAGGCACCCCTCATCGTCCGAACGGAGCAAGCTTATATATGAAAAAAAGCGGTATCCCGGACATATCCGGGAACCGCTTTTGTCTATTTAAACATGTGAAATCATTCGTCTACAGATGTCTTGAATGAGGACACATGATCTCGCATTCTTACACGGAAGGCCCAGCGGCAATCCATGACAACAATCCATAGGTGTGTGTGGAGCCCGTAGTTCGTGACACTTCCAGTACGGCTTCATCCTCACTCTGGGAGAGGAGCGATACCTGGAATCCCCGATCATTACACATGGCTACAATCACATAATGCTCCGATATAAACGACTCCTCAAAGGCTACCGTTACTTCCACGCACTGTTCATCCTCAGGCAATATAAAGGCCTCCATACCGAACTGCTGCACCACAGGCTGACGGCTGACACTTCGTACGGGCTGGAATGACAGGTGTTCAGGACCCACAGCTCCATGCTGCAACTGGCTGCTTCCAACAGCTCCATCACTCAAATGCTCCTGCTTAACTGCTTGCTCCCTCAGCTTGAACTCCTTAATTCCATCGATCTCATGTGAAAATTCAGGCTGTGGTAGCGGTAGCTGTGGCTGGACCGTGCCAGCTGTCGTCAATGAATCTCCAAGCTGGTTAGCTTGCGATGGATGCTCTTGTTGTTGCCCCAGCTCCTGACCCGACGTCTGGATAAACTGCGTTTCCTTCAGATCGACACTTGAGGGTTCCACGACAATTGCCGGCTGTGATGGCGGTACAACCTCATTTTCTGTTTGAAGCAATCCCTCTTGTCTTTTGATAGCTGCCAGTTGTTCCAGCGTTTCTCCACTGAACTGACGAATCGCATTCCATATCTCTTCGCTCAAATGCGCCGGACCTACAATCCCCGCATTCAAATGATTAGAGGTAATACTCTGCTCACTCAGTTTGCTGCCGTTCACGCTGCCATCGGCCAATTTGGCACTTGTGACGGACCCATTCTGTAGATGGATCCCGCTTACTGCTTCCTCTTCCAGATGGGTTGTGCGAATACTGCGTTCCTGAATATGATCAGCAAGAATCGTTCCATCCTGAATATGCCGAGATTGCACACTTTTGTCTGCTATGTGGATAGCCGATACCGCACCTTCAAGCAATTTATTACCGTTTACACTGCCGTCAGCCATTTTGGCACTTGTTATGGAACCATTGTGCAGATGAATCGAACTGACCGATTCCGCTTTGAGGTGGGAGATTCCAATGCTTCGCTCTTGAATATGTTCAGCATGGATGGCTCTCTCTTGGATATGACTGGATTGCACACTTCCATTGGCAATATGGACATCCGACACCGCATCTTCAAGCAGTTTGCTGCTGCTCACACTGCCATCGGCCAGTTTGGCACTCGTTACGGATCCATTTTGCAGATGAACCGCACTTATTACTTCCTCCTCCAGATGGGACGTACCAATGCTATGCTCCTGAATATGATCAGCAAGGATCGCTCCTGCCTGGATATGGCGAGTTTGCACACTTTCCGACGCGATATGGCTCCCCAATACAGCATCTTCGAGCAATTTGCTGCCGCTAATGCTACCGTCAGCTAATTTAGCACTCGTTACGGACCCATTTTGCAGATGAACCGCACTTACTGCTTCCTCTTCCAGATGGGTTGTGCCTATGCTTCGCTCCTGAATATGATCAGCTTGAATGGCTCCTGCCTGAATATGCTCGGATTGCACACTTTCCGATGCGATATGAATCCCGGATACCGTACCTTCGAGTAACTTGCTACCGGTTATACTGCTATCCGCCAGTTTGGCACTCGTTACAGATCCATTTTGCAAATGAATGGCACTTACCGATTCCTCTTCCAAATGTGCTGTGCCGATGCTTCGCTCTTGAATATGATTAGCAAGGATTGTTCCCTCTTGAATATGACGGGATTGCACACTATCGTCTGCAATGTGGATATCCGATACTGCTCCTTCAAGCAACTTGCTGCCGGTTACACTGCCGTCGGCCAACTTGGTACTTGTTACAGATCCATTTTGCAGATGAATGGCACTTACTGCTTCCTGTTCCAAGTGAAGCATGCCAATGCTGTGCTCCTGAATATGGTCAGCAAGGATTACTCCTGCCTGGATATGGCGGGATTGCACACTTTCAGAGGCGATATGGATTCCCGACACCGCATCTTCGATCAACTTGCTGCCGGTTACACTGCCGTCGGCCAGTTTGGCACTGATGACAGACCCATTTTGCAGGTGAATCGCACTTACTGCTTCCTCCTCCAGATGGGTTGTGCCGATGCTCCGCTCCTGAATATGGTCAGCATGAATGGCGTCTGCCTGAATATGCTCGGATTGCACGCTTTCGGACGCAATATGAATCCCCGATACGGTTCCTTCAAGCAATTTGCTGCCGTTTATACTGCCATCCGCCAGTTTGGCACTTGTTACAGATCCATTTTGCAAATGAACCGCACTTACAGACTCCTCATCCAGATGAACTGAGCCAATACTGCACTCTTGAATATGATCAGCAAGGATTGCTCCTTCTTGGATATGACGGGTCTGCACACTTTCATTGGCAATGTGAGTAGCCGATACGGTTCCTGCGGCTAATTTACTACCATCCACACTACCAGTTGCTAGTTTGGAGCGTGTTACAGATTCATCCTGCAATATAATCGTACTTACCGCTTCTTCTTCCAGATGAGACGTTCCGATGCTGCGTTCATGGATATGATGAGGAAGAATCTCACCATCTTGAATATGACGGGAATGCACAGCTCCTTGCTGCAGGTGAACAGCACTTGTCGACTCTGCCTGAAGATGCAAACCACTAATTAAACCTGGCTGAAGATGAGCCGCTGTAATGGATAAAGGTGCCAGATGGTCTGTTTCAACAGATCCAGGTGCCAAGTGATGCGATGTGACCACCTGTTCAGCAATATGCTCCTCATGAATGATGTCTGCCTTCAGATGCTGTGAGCTAACTACTTGAGTTCCCAAATGGTCAGATTTCACGCTGCCTTCAGCCAGATGGACGGATTGTACAACGGATGGCTGCAAGTGCTCGCTACCTACAGCAGCCTGTTGTAGTTCTGTCCCCGATACCGAGTCTGCTGTCAAATGGTCCGCACTTATGGAGTCATGCCGAAGTTTGTTGCCGGTAATACTGCCATCAGCGAATAATTCCGGCGAGCGTATTTCTTCCGACAAATGTTCCAAGGAAACGGCATGCTGCTTCAGGTGATATCCGCGAATGGTTCCTGATGGAATATGTTTGGCGTTAATGCTCTCTGCCATAATCTTGGAAGAAGTCACGCTGCCGTCTGCCAGTTTAGCTGACGTGACAGCAAAATCCGCCAGTTTATCTGTGGCAACACTCTCTGGTGAAAGCTTGGGGGAGGTAACCGCATGATCTGTTAGATGAGGCGGAAAAATGGACCCGCCAGCCAGCTGGGCTGAAGTTACACTATCAATAGCCAATTTATCTGTTGTGACCGCGGCCCGTGCAATCGCATCCGTTTCAACACTGCCTGGCTGAAGATGAGGCACACCTACGGCATGTTCTGTCAGATGTTCCGATTTCACTGCATAAGGTCTCAGAGCCTCGGAACCCACGCTGCCTGGAGCCAAATGTGTACCTGTGACTCCACCACTCGCAAGATGCGAGGATATAACACTTCCCGGGGCAAGCGCTCTGCTACTCACCGATGCCGTTCCAAGCTTTTCTGTTGTCACACTTCCATCCGCGAGTTTAACGTCTGTAACGGCAGCATCCTGCAATTCATACGTACCCACGGCCGACTCTGCAAGATGCCGCTCACACACCACGTCGTCTGCGAGAGCATCTCCGGACACACTTGCGGTAGATAGATGAGTTGCCTCGATGCTCCCACTTGCAATGTGAATGGAGTGAATTGCGGAATTGTCCACATGTACCGGTGTAATTCCCCGATTCGCAATGTGTTCCGCACGAATGGACCCTTTGGCAAGATGTTTACCTTGTACGGCTTCATCCGCAATTTTGGAAGAAATGACGCTCTGATCAGAGATCTTGGATGCCGTAATGGACTGCTCCAGCAATTTTGCTGTTCCCACAGACTGGTCTGCCAGTTTGCTGCTGGTTACTGCACCTTCCGTCAAATGCTCACTGCCCACTTCTCCATTGCCAATCTGCTCCTTGCCAACGGAATGAGCGCGAATCTGGCTTGATCCGATTGAACCGTCCAAGAGATGTCTTCCACTTAGTGAACCCTCAGCTAAATGTCTTGTTTGTATGGACCCATCCTCTATCTGGTCACTTCCAATACTGCCATTTAATAGTTGTGAACGACCGACAGACCCTTCTGCCAGATGTGTCTGTTTAACAGCACCTGCCTGAATATGGTGAGACTCGATGGATAGTTCTTCGATTTTGCTGCCTGTGACAGCAGCTTCCCGAATTTTGGATGTAGTCACTGCATCGTCAGCCAGTTTGGAGGTATTCACAGCTCCCCCCGTGAGATGTCTTGTATCCACCCCGCTAATCGCAATCTTGTCTCCAGTTACGGCATGATTCTTGATTAATTCTTCCGTTACCAGCATGCGGCTGAGATGTCTTGTGCCGATGGAACCGTCGGCAATTTTGGCCGAATCGATGACCTGGTTGCCAAGCTTCTGAGAAGTAATGCTGCCATCTCTGATTTTCTCACCTGCAATAGAAGCATTTCGTATTTTATGACCAGACACAGAGCCGTCAATCAGGTGCTCCTCAGATACAGACGCTTCCGCAAGTTTCGCTGAAACAATGGCCCCGTCTGCTATGTGTATGCTGGTCACCGCATAATCCTGCAATGCTTCACTGCCGACCGCATCCGGTTTCAGCTTGGAGGCATCCACAGAGAAAGGAGCCAGTTTGCTCTCCGTAACAGCAAATTCACTCAAGTCGTCCGTGTAGATATAGTGTCCGGTATGACCAGGCATCTGGTTCTGGTTCAGGATCTGCAACCGGTCCCTGCTTGCTGTTTCTTGCTTGTTGATACCCAGCTCTTCTTCCAAAACAAGCGGAGCCACGCTGCTGACCTGAATCTGCTTTTCCAGGATATCTTGCGTCTCGACGACTTTCTCGCTATCAGACTCTACGGGTTCCGGTTTGATGGCTTTGGTTACGATCTCCAGGTCTTCCAGCTCGTTCGTTGAAGCAGGTAGCTCCATTGATTCGGATAGGAATTCTTCTGATGCCTGAATGGCCTTCGAATTCCGTTTATTTGTATTCAAGCGTTCTTCCCTATTCGAAGTGAAACCTGAGTCCATTGTGTCTGACCGTCGATTGGTCAGATCCAGTTCCTTAAATTTAGGACTCACATGCCGCAGTTTTGGCGTAGGAACCTTCTTATTGCCTTTTTTACTCATGCAGCTAGCTCCTTCCTCTAACGTTCGTCTCCGGCATCATATGCGTCAGTATGGGCATCTGCCACTGTAATTCATGACTTTGGTGGGTTACATTTTCATCGCTGCACAAGCTTCAAGGTATGAATGATCGAGCTGTCCCTATTGAAATAGGCTGTACCCGTTCACTTATGTAAGGCGGCTGTCCACGCCCCTACCCCAGAGATGTCATACGATATCATGTAAGCCATTTGCATAAATCCATATGATGCAAATGGCTGGAAGGAGAACTCGTTGATGCATATCGAAGCATCATGATTCCGGTCTGCGTTATCGTGATGTCCAACCATGCGGTGACAGGCCGGCATTCCATGGATGGACGATCCATGGTCGCGATAACATTGAAGGAGGAACGGTCATGCTACAAGAAACGATCGGTATTCTGTTCGATTCACGCATGTACCGGGGGATACCGGCTGGAAGGACGGGTCAGGAATCACTCGCGAATGTTGAACAGGCAGCGGCCTGTTATGGATTAACTCCTTGTTTTTTGCGGCTGGAAGACGTGGATGCGGACAACAAAACCTGTATGGCTTATGTAAAAAAAGAGGGTATATACGTTCGTCAAAGGATGCCATTGCCCTCCGTTATTCATAACCGGGCTCTCCAGCTTCGCCGTTCGGAGCAGCATCAGGTGACCAAACTGCTGTTGCAGGGCATACAGGTTTACAATGTCCGCAATCGATACCGCAAAGACCACATTCACGAGATGCTTTATCAGGACCCCGGTCTCAGGCAACATCTCCCCCGTGCGGTCAAAGCTACACCTGATTCTTTGGCATATATGATGGAACATTACGATGATCTGGTGATCAAGCCATGCAGCGGAAGCATCGGTCACGGCATTATGCGGATATTCCAAAAGGACGGTCAATGGAAACTGACATGTGAGACAAGGACTTCACGCAAGGGATGGGCCACCTTTCGACTGAATAAGGGACAACTGCCATCAGCCACCCTACGCCGTATTTTCCGGCATGCCTATCTCATTGAAGAACGCATACCTCTGGTTCGTTTTGAGGGAAGACCTGTAGATCTGCGGGTATCCGTGCAACGAGGAAGTGACGGTTTGTGGGCGATCACAGGCATATTCGCCAAGGTGGCTCCGGCGCATACGTTTGTCACGAATATCGCCCAAGGCAGCAAAGTCATGACGCTGGCTGAAGCCCTTGACTTGCAGGCAACCGACTGGCATGCACTTGAACTGGAGGCCAGAATCCGGTCTGTCGGGCTCCGAATCGCACGGACGCTGGCTTCGAGCCTGCCTCATCTTGCGGACCTCGGACTTGATCTGGGGATCACAGAGAAGGGCCAGATTTATTTTATCGAATGCAACGGAAGGGATCAGCGCTACGGTTTCCGCAAGGCCGGGATGACGGAGACTTGGAAAGCCAGCTACCGGCAGCCGATGGCTTACGGACGTCTGCTGCTGGAGCAGAATTCGCGCATACCAAGGCAACCCCAGACGTATGATCGCGGCCTATATTGATTTCGTGGGCATTCTGTGTCAATATTATGCAGAACGGCCGGCCCTGCCGGCCTTGAAGTTCGCACTAACCCTAAGGGGGATATTCATGGCAAAAACGCTGTTGCGGTTAATGACCGAGCTTTCTTCTCGCAAATGGATCTCCCGGACTGTGGGAGCCTTCTCCAAGAGCCGGGGAAGCAAGGCATTTATCCCTTATTTTGTCCGGACCTACGACATCCCTGTTCAGGAAGCTGAGAAAGACTGGAAGGAATATCGTTCATTGAATGATTTCTTTACCCGTAAACTTAAACCGGGCATGCGCCCGCTTGAACTTTCAGAACATGCACTGATCAGTCCGGTCGATGCCAAAATCACGGCAGCCGGTCCTGTATCTGCTGGAACGCTCCTGAATGTTAAGGGACAAAATTATACACTTGCTGAATTATTAAACCACTCACCACATCTGGAGAAGTACAAGCACGGTTATGCCTTTGTCCTGTATCTCAGCCCACGCGACTATCACCGCATACATGCTCCTGTTAGCGGTCGCCGCATTGAGAGTGAACATATTAAGGGCAAGGTTTATCCCGTAAATGATTTTGGTCTGACCCATATGAAATCGGTGCTGAGTCGGAACGAACGGCTCATTACGTATATTGCTCATGATTATGGAGAAGTTGCTGTCGTGAAAGTAGGCGCAATGAATGTGAGCAGCATACAGTACGCTGGTGTGGATGTAAGTTCATGGGCACAAGGCGATGATCTCGCATATTTTGAATTCGGTTCCACTGTCGTGCTGTTAACACAGAGCGGTACATTCGAACCGGACCCAGGCTTGCAGCCTGGCGACTCCGTCAAAATGGGAGAATTGCTCGGTCGGTTAAAACCAATCCATTGAGCAATACGCAGATGATTCCTGAATAACAGGAGTCATCTTTTTTAATTTCTGATCTAAGAAAGAGACCACACAGAACTTGGCCTATATAAAAAATATAAAAAGGTACTCACAGCCGGAACACCTTTTAAGGGTAAAGTGTCCAGGCTATGAGTACCTTTTGCCGATCAGAGAATCCGATTATCCGCTTCAGAGCTATGTAGAAGTCAGGATGATTACCGTTCCCATTCCATGTATACATGCAATACGAAGCTAAGCTTCGTCATATTGGTTTTCTGACCATTCCTTAAAACCATACGTCCTGCATTTCCTCTGCCGGTTTGGAGCGGCGCAGGCGGTTCCGGAAAATATTAAAGCCCCTGATAGAGCATCCCCGGTTGCGGACCCGACGTTTTCCGTTCATCACAAGTTCCCCCTTTCGATCGTCTGGAATGCTACATACTTACCCCTGCTTCCCAGAATTGAAACGTTACCATATTCTACCGGACAGAGAGGCCCTAACGAATCTCGGACGGACTTTTGCCGGTATACTGCTTGAACTGACGACTGAAGAAAAAGATATCGCGGTACCCCAGGGCATCTGCCACTTCGGTCACATTCATGCCGGTATGCACCAACAGATGCTCAGCCCGCTCAATGCGCATGCGAATGATATAGGATTGCACGGACGAACCAATCAATTCCTTGAACTTGATCGAGAAGTATCGCGGCGATAATCCAGCCCTTGCAGCGAGGTCTTCCACGCGATGTGTTATCCCCGGATGCTGGCGTACATAGTTAGCTACCTCCTGGATGACATCGGACAACTGGTTGCTCACCTTTTTCTCCACAGGAGCTTCTGTATCTGCACGCAGCAAATGAATCATCAGCTGTTTCAGAATCAGTCGGCTCTCCTCATCCCGCCCATATACATCGGATAGGAACAATCTTACATAACGAGCCAGCAAGTGCTCGAATTCCACCGTTTCCAGTACCTCACGATAGGACTGGGGAACATCATTAACGGGTATATCTACATCAAAATGAATATACGTTAGTACCAACGGTTTTTGCTTATTATGTGTTGCAGTAGGATGATCGCCTGGCCTGAACAGAAAACAACTACCCTTGCCAACTTCATACGATCGGTCATTCAGCACAACGGTCCCTTCACCACTCCATACATAAAATAAGTCATAGTTTTGCATCGGTTTTTCCCGCTTCTGCCACTTCCATCCCGGTTCGCAGACAATTTTGGCGACGGCGGGCAAAATAACAAAAGATGACGGCGATGCCTGCAGCATGTCGCCACTCCCCCTTGAAAGTTAATCTCTTTTGCATACTGCATCAAAAATGATGCGATATGTGTTTATATATTTCTGCTCCTGCTGGAGCGAAACGTCTTATTCCATTATACAGCGGAATTCACCGAAACGAAAATGTGCACTTCTCCCATGCTAACCGCATTCGCCTTATCCCCTCTTCAATCTCCTCTTTCTCCAGATGTGCAAAGCCAAAACACACAGCCGGCGGACCTGGAGTCAGCCAATAACGAACCGCATCACGGAATACGACACCTTCTTCCTGAGCCAGTGCCTTGAACCGCTCGTAACTGTCAATATCCCCTTTCCACGTAGCATAAATATGCAATCCAGCATCCCCAGGCTGCATGATGAAAGGTTCCGGTAATTCCCGCTTCATCTCACTGACAAAAAAAGCATGCCGTTCCCCATAGAGACGGGTTAACCGTCTTAGATGGCGCAAATACCCTCCTCGGGCCATAAACTTCGCAAGTGCACGCTGCTCCAGAAGGGCAGGAGGTACGGGTTCGTACAGTGCTTTTGCAGCGATCAGTGGCTGCACCAGACTGGGTGGCAGAACCGCGTAACCAAGCCGGAAGGATGCAACCATCGTTTGTGAGAACGATCCGACATAAATGACCCGTTGTTCACGATCGAGTACTTTGAGCGGTTCAATCGGCCTACCTCCCCAGCGAAATTCACTATCATAATCATCTTCAATAATGACGGCATTTCGCTCCGAGGCCCATTCAAGTATGGCTCTCCGTCTGTCCAGACCAAGGACAGCCCCTGTAGGAAACTGGCGGGTAGGTGTCACAAATAACGTCTGTGCTTCCCAGGACTGCGGAATAATCCCCCCGGTATCTACTTCCGCTGGAATAATCTTTCCTCCGCAGGACTTAACGGCATGAGCAATTCCCTGATATCCCGGGTTTTCCAATATAACAGCGGCCCCCTCAGGGATAAGCAGCTGTGCTATCAAAGTGATGCCCTGCATGGAACCACTAAACAGTACGATCTGTGATGCCTCAGCCTGAATGCCCCGTGTCCACCTCAGATGTGAGGCGATGGCCTCACGTAGTTCAAGGTCTCCAGCAGCACCACTTCGTTCATGCGATCCGCTCCGATGAACGGCAGCCAGCGCACTTTTCCATTCCGCTTGTGGGAAATGCTCGGCAGGCATACGCTGTACATGGAAGGTGATGACCCGTTGCTCCCAGTCAATGGCTGACGGTTTTTCCTTTTCATTCTGAATATTCAGCGTACTCACCCGCTCTCCCCATGGAGAAAGTTGAATCATTGCCTCCTGCTCTGCATGGTCCTGTGCTGTTATGGTGTCCGAAACAAAAGTCCCTCTTCCCCTATGCGCTCGCACGTAACCATCAGCCAGCAGCATGTCATATACCTGTGCCACGGAGCCGCGTGACATTTCATATTGACGTGCCAGCTCGCGAGTGGAAGGCAGTCTTGTGCCTCCAACCAGCGTCCCTGCATGAATGGCGTCACGCAAGGCATGGTACAATGCCTCGTATTTGTAACGGTGTTGAACCACGTATGAATCCATAGGCAGCCACAATTCCATCGTGCACCTCTTTTTCCAAATAAATTGGTCTATTAAAGTGAATGTAAATTGGATCTTTTTATATGTCAATGCAAGTTCTATTGTTATGGCTAAGGTACAGCGATTTAATCCACATGCTATTCAAGGGGGAACACCGATGAGAAGAAAAGAATTCAATGTAGATGAAGAACAGGAAATGATAACATTTCTGGACCAATGCTCCTTTGGTTTTCTGGGAACGGTTAGTCCGGACGGGCAGCCACGGGTAACACCGCTAAACTTCGTATATATGGACGGTTGTTTTTATTTCCATGGCAGTCTTGCCGGAGAGAAAATGAAACAGATCAAGCAGGATTCCTCCGTCAGTTTTACCGTGGCAGAAGAGTTTTCCCTGATTCCATCTTATTTCAGTGATCCCGAATTAGCTTGTCCGGCAACTTCTTTTTTCAAAAGTGTAATGGCATTCGGACAGGCAGAGCCGGTTCAGGATCTGGCCATCAAGGGCAAGGTTCTTCAACGCTTTATGGAGAAACTCCAGCCGCAGGGCGGATATGTCCCCATTGATGCAGCTGATCCCCGCTACAAGGGTAATCTCAAAGCCGTTGCTGTGGTTCGCATTGTTCCTGAACGGATCAGTGCCAAGTTCAAATTTGGACAGAACCTCTCGGCTGAACGCTTTGACCATATTAGCGGCGAACTGGAACAGCGTAACGAAGGACGAGATGCAGAAACTGCCGAAATGATGCGGAAATATTGTCCTTTCCATCAGAAATAACATTCATTTTCCATAGTATAATCAATCGGGAGAAGTAACATTAACCTCACTCAAAAACACCCGCAACAACGCGGTGAAGTGATAAAACTGTCATTGTGCGTAATTTCCGTGACGGGGGCAAGGCAAGGTGTTATAATGTTAGGCAGTTGAATCCCAAAGACTTGGAAGGATGAAAAGAATGAATCCACTGGCTGAACAGTTGAACGAAAGTATTCAGGCAGGCAGCAGTCACGTCTACTCCATGCTGTCGCAGCTCGGCAAAGAAATCTATTTTCCAAAAGAAGGTATCTTGAGTCAGTCTGCTGAAGCAGCAAGTCTGGCCAAAACCTACAATGCTACGATTGGTATTGCTCTGGAGGGCGGTGTGCCGATGCACCTAGCTGTTATTCAGGATAAGCTGTCCGCATACCAACCGAAAGATTTGTACCCTTATGCTCCGCCTGCAGGGAAGCCTGAGTTGCGGACCGTATGGAGAGACAAGATGCTGAAGGAAACACCTTCCCTTGAAGGTAAAACATTTGGTAACCCCATTGTGACTAACGCATTAACTCATGGACTGAGTATCGTAGCCGACCTGTTCGCCGAAGAAGGGGACGCTGTTATATATCCGGATAAAAACTGGGAAAATTATGAGCTGACCTTCGGAATTCGTCGTCATGGCGAGTTAGTTCATTATCCCCTGTTCGATGATCAATTGAACTTCAACAGTGCTGGCCTGCTCGAAGCGTTGCTTGCGCAGAAGGACAAAGGCAAAGCCATCGTGCTGCTGAACTTCCCGAACAACCCGACAGGTTATACGCCTGGAGCCGAAGAAGCAGATGCAATCGTGGATACGATCCATCAAGCGGCTGAGGCTGGTGTGAACGTCGTTGCTGTGACAGATGATGCCTACTTTGGTCTCTTCTTCGAAGATTCCATTCACGAATCCCTGTTTGGCAAACTGGCGAACCTCCACCCACGTGTGTTAACTGTTAAAGTTGACGGTGCCACGAAGGAAGAATTCGTATGGGGCTTCCGCGTTGGATTCATCACGTACGCCCATGAAGATGCTGCAGTTCTCCATGCTCTGGAGCAAAAAACACTCGGTATTATCCGGGCAACCATCTCCAGTGGTCCGCATCCTTCCCAAACTTTTGTATTGGATGCGCTGAAAGCACCTGAGTTCGAAGCACAGAAGCTGGAGAAGTTTGAAATCATGAAAGGCCGCGCCAACAAAGTAAAATCCATCCTCGATAGCGGTAAATACGGTGAGGTATGGGATTACTATCCGTTCAACTCCGGTTACTTCATGTGCCTGAAGCTGAAGGATGTCGGCGCAGAGCAGCTCCGGACCCATTTGCTACAGAAATACGGCGTCGGTACGATTGCGCTGGGTGAGGCGGATCTGCGAATCGCCTTCTCCTGTATTGAAGAATCCGGACTGGAAGATCTGTTCGACACGATCTATCGTGGAGTTTTGGATCTACAGACAACTTAATTTATATGCAGTAATGCTAATCCAAATAAATAAGTCAGGGAGCGGACTTGCATCCGTTGCCTGACTCAAATACGAACCCCTTTGTATCCTGATGAATGTCTCTCGATATAAAGGGGTATTTTGTGTTCCGCTTTGAAAACGTGTGGCTATCTTGACGGGCAAAGGCCCAAAACGATGAATTTTCAGGCTCTACCGGGCAACGGCCCAATCAGCCTATCCCCAAAGCACATAATATACGATGTACGCAAGGGCGTGCCCAACACCACTTGAAAGGGGAATGACCATGTCTGGAGTAGTTGAAGAAACAAGAGGCGGTTATGGATGCGGCGGTTACGGTTACGGAGGAGGATTTACAAATACAGGTGCCATTCTCGTTCTGTTCATCTTGCTCGTCATTATCACAAAATCGTTCCTCTGTTAGTTCATACGTCCTCACCAGGAGTCGGAACAAGGTAAGCTGACTGTAGCACAAAGAAGGGTATTCCGGGATACAGCTCGGAATACCCTTCTTTTGTTATGTTACGCAAGCGTCCCTAGTCGGCGTTGCCATTGAACGTTAACTAGTCAGACGCTCGCTCGCTCGTTCATTCATCCTCTTCTTCTTTCAACCACTTGTTGCCCTGAGAACGTCGCATCAAGTAGATGACCAGCACACCAAGAACCAGTGCTGCTCCGATCATGCTCAGTCCATTCCATCCCGCAACCAGCATCGGCAGCCACATGAGCAAGGCAGTCAGTGCATGCAGATTCGAGATGAACCCCAGCACCTGGGAACGACGACTTTCTCCCGAGATGGGATAAATCATAATCCAGAACGATTCACTATGACTGCGACGCAGTGCACCCAGTTGCACACCCACAAGCAGCAGGAAGAACAGGTATACACCAATCCCGAAATAACTGCCTGCCGTCCACCAGGACAGCAGCATGCCCAGTACAACCAAGCGCACAACGATAGAGAACACTTCAGTTCGGATGAACGTTTTGGTGATCAGATAGCGATAGGCTTTCCCTGCGTTCCACGGGAGGCCACTCCCCCATTTGCTGAGCCAGCGGCGAGAACTTACTTTTTGGCCTGATGAAGGCACATCTACGAACCATCCCAGCGTACGCATCACTCGTCCAGCCTGGCCCTGCTCCACCTGAATGAGACGGTCCCATGAAACCCGATGTTTCAGAGGGATACGCAGAGCAACGATATAAACGACGGCCAGCAGCAGCAGGAACCAGATACTGCGCTGTGGAGGCTGCCACAACCAGGCGGCAATCGCCAGTATAGCCAAAGCCCATCGGAGCAAACGATATCCTCTAGCGGCACCGATTTGCACCATGCGTAGTTCTTGCCAAGCCCCATAGCTCGATAACCCTTTCCACAACAGAAGAAGCAGGATAAACCAGCCAAATGGCCTTGCATCCTGATCTGCTCGAACATAGAGCGGCCACAACGTTACAAATACGAGCAGTATACCCAAGGTTTTATAGATAATGCCACGAGCAAAGCTGTTTTTCAGATATTCGTGCATCCGATATTCCTGCGGACGTAAAAATACGATGTCTGCCGGATGCAGATATGTACGATAGCTGCTAAACAGCACCAGTGGCGCCAACAATAGCAACGTTATCCAGCGAATCGGAAATCCCTCCGGAATGTGCTGTACAAACGATGTATACCAGGCGGAGAACGCAATGACGAGAAATAAGAACACCATGGCTACGCCGCTCTGAATGACATAACCCAGATAAGGAAGAATTCCATTCCAGAATCCAGTGCGTCTTTGCTTCCATAACTGCTTGAGATCCATGCTTAATCCCTGCCTTGTACAAGGGAATAGAACATATGCTCCAACGTGGCATCCGATTCCCCGAATTGAGTACGCAGCTCATTCAGCGTCCCTTGAGCAATGACCTGTCCTCGATGCAGGACAATAAAACGGTCACAGTAATTTTCAATGGTGGACAGAATGTGTGAACTCAACAAAATGGATGATCCCGAAGCCTTCATTTCAAGCATAAAATCAAGCAAAGAGCGGATTCCGAGGGGGTCAAGTCCCAGGAAAGGCTCATCAATGATATAGAGTGGCGGACCCGCCACAAAAGCACACATGATCATGACCTTTTGCCGCATACCTTTGGACAGGTGGGTCGACAGACTGGTACTTTTCTCATTCATGCGGAACAAGTCGAGCAGTTTCTCCGTACGCTTTTTGAAATCAGCCTCAGAAACACCATATGCTCTGGCCGTAAACTCCAGATGCTCCATGACTGTCATCTCGTCGTACAGCTCAGGAGATTCCGGTACAAAGGCCATGGCGGATTGATATACCTGTGGATCTTCGTCCCGCTTCTTGCCCATGACCCGCACTTCTCCCTGTTGAGGGGTCATCAATCCTAAAATATGCTTCATCGTAGTACTTTTGCCAGCACCGTTTAATCCGATCAGTCCGACCATTTCTCCGCGTCCAACTTCCAGATCGATGCCGTGGAGGACCGGCCGCTTGGCACTGTATCCTCCGCTTAGCCCGTTGATTTTCAATACGGGTGGTTGAACGTTATCCATCTATCCCTGCACCTCTTTCGTCAGGTTTTATTCTTCAGAGCGTGGCTCTTTACCTTTGCTCCATTTAGGAGCGCCCTTGTTCTTACGATCCTGGTCCCGTTCTGTTCTGCCTGTATTGCCAGCTGGCTTGCCGCCCGCCGGACGTTGATTCGAAGCAGCAGTTCTGGCGCCGCCATTGCGGCTGGCCTGACCAGGTTTACGATCCCGGGACTGCCCTGGTTTTCTGGAGAAAGAATGTCCTTCAGGCCGCGTATCCGGACGCGGATCAGCCTCCAGCACTTTACCCCCGAACAATACACGTTCCGGCAATTCGATTCCAAGTTCCCGCGCAAACTTGCGCATAATGAAAATTTGCGTTTCGTCCACGATCGACAACACGATACCACTGCGACCCATACGACCTGTTCTTCCTGCACGGTGAACATAATGTTCCGAATCAAATGCAGGGTCATAGTTAATGACCATCGGCAAACCTTCAATATCCAGTCCTCTGGCTGCAACCTCGCTCGCGATCAGCAGTTGCAGTTTCCCGTTACGGAAAGCGGATAGCACGTTGCTGCGGGTCACTTTGTCAGCATCTCCATACAGCGCAGCTGCCGAGAAGCCCAGATGATTCATTTTCGCTTCAACCTCGCCAATATCCTCGGTAGCATTCACAAAGACGATGGCACGATCCGGGTTATACTGTCTAACCAGACGGCGCAGCATATCAATTTTGTTGCGGTTTTCTTCTACAAAATAAAAATGCTCAAGTCCCGCCGCAGTTGCCCGGTCCGGTTCAATTCCGATCTGTACCGGCTCTTTCATCTCCCGCTTCGCAAGTCCAGCAGTGTGCTCATCAATCGTTGCTGACAAGAAAATAAGCTGACGGTCGCGCAGGGCACTGCGCAATACGAAGTCCACGTCACTTACCCCGCCGAGCTGGAATACCTGGTCTGCCTCGTCAATAACAATCGTGGAGACATTGTGCATTTTCAGCTTTTTCAGCGTGATCAATTCCTTCAGACGTCCTGGCGTTCCTACAACCAGTTCCGGGTGTTCACGCAGCTTCTCGATCTGACGTTTTACTGCGGCGCCGCCAATTAGCCCCAGAACGCCAATTTTGCGTTCTTCTCCATATCGCTGTGCTTCGCGGACAATCTGCATCGCCAGCTCTTGTGTAGGAGCTATGATGAGCTTCTGTGTCCCTTTTACATCACTTTTGATGGATTGCAGCAGTGGCAGCAAATAGGCGAGTGTCTTGCCTGTTCCCGTCTGCGATTTTGAAACCACATCGCGACCTTCCAAAATAACCGGGATTGTCTGTGCCTGTACCGGTGAAGGTTCGTTGATGCCATGTTTGGCGAGTACAGCCTCAAGATCCTGTTCTACGCCAATTGAAGCAAATGTTTGATTCGTCATGTATGTCCATCCTTTAAATTTATTCGTTTTGATGCTCTAGCCCTGCTTGTACTAATAAAACCGAAGCCTGTCATCACATTACCTTTCATTATATGCGAAAAAAGCCTGCGGACCAAATCTTATTCATGAAACATGTCTTTGCACACAAAAAAAAGAAAAGCCCCTCGGCGGAGCCCTTCTTTTATCCGATATATGATGCCCATTGTTGCATCTTACTTCTGATTCATTACTCCGTGCGACAGCCTGTCAGCGAGACGCGGGAATAGCTGATACAGCCACACTCCAGCCGAAGCCAGTCTGGGCAGATTCACTTCTTCCTTGCGCTTCTTCATCGCCCGGATCATATGCCCCGCAACCTCTTCCGGCTTCAGCATCATCCAGCGTACATTATTAACATAGTTACCGGAGGGGTCTGCCCGTTGGAAGAACGGTGTATCGATGGGTCCGGGATTAATGGTCGTTACCGTGACTCCGGTCTTGCGAAGTTCCTGGCGCAAGGCATTGCTGAAGCCAAGTACGGCATGTTTGGTTGCCGTATATGAAGCGGATTTTGCAGTTCCGATCTTGCCAGCCATGGAAGCTACATTCACGATTTGTCCTCTGCCTCGTTGTAACATCTGCGGCAGCACTGCCTTGGTGCAGCGAACAATGCCCATGTAATTAACGTCCATCATCTCATCGAATTCCTGCACAGACATATCCGTCATCGCTGCAAATTTTCCGTAACCAGCGTTATTCAGCAAAATATCGATTCGTCCGTATTTCTGCAACATCGCATCCACGGCTGTCTGAACTTGCTCAGTATTCGTTACATCTAACGTGAGTAGTTCATGTTGCCCTTTCAGCGAAGCACCAATCTCTTCCAGCTTGTCCCGCGAGCGGGCAGCCAGAATCGGGATGGCTCCTTCTTCTATCAGCATCTGTGCACAGAGCGCACCAATTCCGCTCGACGCACCTGTGATAAAAACAACCTGATCTTTCAACATACCCGATGTCCTCCCGTATTGAACACATATTGCCCCAAGAGGCGTATGGTTCTATTCTACGAGATCATCACCTGAATATCCATCTCACCGATTCCGTCCATCAGCAAAGGAATACTCAATGCCTTCGTTGCACTAAAAGAACTCACGTATTCAGAATTCATCACTTGTGGAGGAGTAATATCAACAACGACACCCTGATTGGACAGGATGGTACTTGCATTGCCGCTAATCATATTGCCAAGTTCAGAAATAGCACTTTTACTCATTTCGTCCATTTCTGTAATGACAAAGCCGCCCATCATGGCAGAAACGATTTTCAATGCTACCGACTCTTGTATTCCAAACACGATGTTTCCGCTCAGTTGTCCAGTCATTCCGATCACGATCCAGACATGGTCTGCAATGTACTCCACATTTTTCACGCCAAGACTCCCGGTGGAAGGCGAAACCTGGATGAGCTGTTCGAATACGTTCCGTGCGGATTCCAGGAAAGGATTAATCACTTCCGCTTTCACTGTCTAATGTCCCCCTTACACTGGGTTATTGGTCACACACCAAAAGTCCCATATTCAATAAATTTATTATACTTTATCACGTACAAGAATTCACCAAGAATTCGGTAAGGCATGTGTACTATAATTTATCGTCATCCGCGGGGCAAATGTTTATAGCTGATTCTAGCGAAAAAACGAGGCTTTTCGCATCTGTTGCAAGAACAATTGCCATAGAGAGGCATGGCAAAAGGCATTTAGGACTTTTTTACTGTTTCTTAAAATGTTAAAAATTTAATTTCTTGAAATAAAATTAATTTCTCGTTCTAATGGACCTCCCCAAATCCATGATGTTCCCTTCATTGCCCTGCTGTCCTGAATCACCTATAATTTAAGGAACGGAACAATGACCAGTTACGGGATTCCACCTATGGATAGACAGAAGACATTTTACGTGCAAGGAGGCCATACATGAATATCAGTCAACTGGAGACGCTGATTACCATCTCGAAAACGATGAGTTTCCGCAAAGCCGGAGAACTTCTAAATCTGACTCAACCCGCCGTCTCGGCCCAGATCAAGAGCTTGGAGGATGAATTCAGAACCGTTCTTGTCGATCGGAACCAACCGGTCACCCTCACCGATCGCGGACAGGTATTTCTTCAACATGCCGAACGTATGCTGGACATCGTGGGGGAGCTGAAACAGAAGCTGATGGATCTCGATGAGACCCCTCAGGGACATATCAGACTCGGTACAACCACATCCATTGCCATTCAGATTTTGCCACGGGTCTTATCCTACTTTCAGGATCAATTTCCACTCATCAAGACCAGTATCCAATCCCTGCCTTCCTCCCAGATCTATACCCAGGTCGAGAATGGTATGGTCGATATCGGTATCGGTTATCTTACAGAGCGTAATCCTAACCTGAATACGTCTGTGCTGTATTATGATACTTTCGAGCTTGTGGTATCTCCTTTCCATCCACTGGCGAAGCAAAAGCATGCCGCGGTGGATGTCCTGCGCAGCACACCTCTGATCTTGCTATCTCCGGATACAGTGGGGCGCCGCTTTACGGAAGGCATTTTCAAAAAACATAATATTGAGCCCAATATCGTTATGGAGTTGTCAAGTAGCGAGGAAGTAAAACGGATGGTTGAGATTAATCTCGGGGCAGCCGTTATATCCAAACAATCCGTTGCCCACGAGTTGCGGCAAGGCACACTGCGCATGATTCCACTGAGTGAACTGGAAGTCAGTCACCCTGTCGGAGTCATTTACAAATCAAGTCGTTATGTGAATTCGGCCATGCAGCAATTCCTGAGCGATCTCAAAGGCATGCCGGAGACCCAGTTCATCAGTTCAGAATGATAAATGAGCCATGAGAAAGGAAGGATTTCCATATGAAATTTGATCTTCACACCCATCATTTTCGTTGTGGTCATGCAGACGGCAATATTCGCGACTATATTGAGGCAGGTATTCAATCTGGACTTCAGGTCATCGGTATCTCAGATCATACACCTTACTTCGGTAGTGACGAAGAACAGGCTTTTCCCCGGATCGCGATGGGCAAGTCGGAATTGCATCATTACGTGGAAGAAGTACTGGCTCTGAAGGAAGAATACGCGGGCAAAATTGATGTGCTGCTTGGCATTGAATCTGACTATTTCCCCGTCCATGCCGATTTGTATCGCAATACACTGGGGCAATATCCTTTTGATTATATTATTGGTTCAGTTCATCATACGGAAGATGTCAGCATATTCAACAAAACCCGCTGGAACGGATTAAGCAATGCACGTAAGGTTGAAGTGAAAGAGAGTTACTATGCTTTAATTCGGCAATCAGCCCGAAGCGGAATGTTCCAGATTCTCGGACATATTGATGCCATGAAAGGAAATTATCCACCTTTCTCGGATATTATCGCGGATCAAGCCATCGATGAAACGTTGCAGGTCATTGCAGAATCGAACGTGGCTATTGAAATTAATACATCGGGTAAAACCAAACTCAGTGGGGGCTGGTACCCTTCCGATGCCATTCTGGAGCGTGCGCATCATTACGGAGTTAAAGTGACCTTCGGATCGGATGCCCACAAACCGCAGCGTGTTGCTGATGAACTGGATGACGTTCGTACACGTCTGCAAGAGATTGGATTCACCGAATGGGTATACTTCAAGCAGAAACAAATGCAAGTTGTACCGTTTTAAACATAGAGCACCACAATAGCCCTCACGGCGGCGTAAAAAAACGCTGTGGGGGTTTTTCTTTGTATCCTAATATAAAAAAAGATGTTATATACGTTCAAATAAATATTTACACAATAATGGAAAGTAGTTCTGTCATCGGAGTGTTGGCGTAGAAATTCCATAGTTAAACTTATACAGACAAAAAAAATGAACCCGCTAAGCGCGGGTCCCAACAGCATTATCTATTATCAAAAAGGGGGTCATGAGATAAGTTTACCCGCTGTCTGTTAGAGTTCAATTGCAGCTATATTTCATTTGTGTAACAAATAATTGAAGTTCGTTTCAAACCTCTGCTGTTTCATTTAATTTCAGCATTTTGCATAATTCGACCCAACTCGCTTCCGAGTAAAAAAATAGACGAATAGAAACATTTCGATCTATATTTTTCTGATTGAAATACGCTCTTTGGATTTATGCAATATACTCTATTCTATGTTACTCGTGGTTGTCGGATACCAACGTTTGCAGGCGATTTTCCCAATGAGAACGGACATGCTGTTCACGATAGAGACTATACACCTTAACATCCAGCAGGGTTTCCGGCGTCTCACCATCCTCATGATTCAAAACAAACGAGGGCAGGGTCCGTTCATAAATCATACCGCTTTTACAAAGAACCCGTTCGGATGATACATTTGCCTCGTAACAGCGGGCTTCTACTTTACACAAATTAAGCTCGGCAAAACCGAATTCCAGCAAACGCTGCACTGCCTCAGTCGCGACTCCCTTACCCCAGCAGGACCTGTTCAGAATATATCCGATCTGTGCGGTACCATTCTGGTCGTTCCAATGCTGGAATGAAGTGATGCCGATGATCTGTTCGCTGCCTTTCCAGCAGATGCCGTAATGCAATGAATCCAGCTTGGCACTGCTGCTGCGGATCTGATTCAATAATCGCCGAGCCCGGATTGGCGTGGGCTGACTCCCCCTGTTTACATAACGGATCACCTGCGGGTCGGAAAACAGCTCCGACAACGTGCTGTAATCACTCTGACGTAATGATCGAAGAACAAGGCGCTCTGTCCATAAAGCAGGCAATCCTTGGCCCAGCATTTCTCGGGTCAGCATGACAATCGCTCCTTTTGCCTAACGGGTTCTAGTCCGGTAAGACAAGCATGCTCTGAGGATGATCCGGCGCAAATAAAATACATGGATAAACAATAACATCACTATACTCCACAATACCCGCTCAGTAGCCCGAACATTAGTATGCCAATTCATTACAGCGGTTTATTCCTGACATAACTAATCCGTTTGCAGCCCGCGATAAACGCCTGTACGAAGCTCTCGGATATAAAAATCAAGCGAAGGCACCTGAGCCTGCTGAGCAATCTCTACTTCCTGCTCAATATCATAAGGCACCCTTACAAATTGAAGGTTGAACGGGGTGTTCCGATCGTTGCTGTTCTCTCCTTCAAGAATACAGTAAGAAGCCTGGGTAAAATCAAGCGGGTTACCCACGCTGCCTGCATTGAACAACATTTTTCCATTCATAAATTGCAAGTATGCATTATGCACATCCCCATATCCCACGACATCCGCCATACCAAGCTCAGGTTCATCTGCCGGAGGATCGAACATGGCCAACCTCTTCTCAATCTCATCCCACGGCTGTACACGGTGATATACACTTTGGGGAGATGCGTGCACCAGACGGATCGTACGACCACTCAGCTCTAATTGGTGGCTAAACGGCAAGCTCTCCAGATATGCCAATCGCTCCTTACCCAGCCGCTTCGCTTGCCAAGTAAAATTCTCATTGTCCTGATTAACCGCAACCAACTCATCCCAGTTGCCACGGATAACTTGCTCACATGTCTCTCTCACCAGATCAACAACCTGTACTGGATCAGGCCCCTTGCCAACGAGGTCGCCAAGACAAAAGATTCGCTTCAATCCGCGACTCCGAATATCTTTTAATACCGCTTTCCAAGCAGTCATGTTGCCATGAATATCGGATACAATCGCAATTCGTTCCATCTGGCTAACCTCCCTTTATGCTCTATATTCTTTATGTTGTTAACCCTTTAGTTCAAAAACCGTCAATTCCGGCCTGCACAAAAAGCGAATCGGCAGTTGGGTCATGCCAAAGCCTCGGTTCACATAGACTGGCATATGCTTATCCCCAGCGTAATATAACCCTTGAATATACTTGAGTGAACCTCTTGGTGTAGTCAGTGCCCCAATCCAAGGAAAACGCACCTGCCCGCCATGACTGTGTCCCGAGAGCTGTAGTCCGAAACCGTAAGGTGCTGCAATGTCTGCATAATCGGGCTCGTGCATAAGCAGCAGTTTCCAGACCTCTCTACTCAATCCCTTGATTGCTACAACAGGATCAGGTCTGCCCGTAAGAGCGTCATCCAGACCTGCTATCGCGATACGTGAATCCCCTCGTTCAATCAGAACATGGCTGTTTCGAAGCAACGTGAACCCGGCCTCTTTAAACATCAGCTCCACTTCATGCTGCTGCTGGCCTCGATAATCATGGTTCCCCAATACGGCATATTTGCCATACTTCGCTTGCATTGATGCCAGTGCAGGAATACATTCACGCATCGGTTCTGCTTCCCGTTCAACCATATCACCGGTAAAACAAATCAGATCAGGCTGCTGTTCCCTTATCGTTTCAGCCAGCTTCTCCATTTGTTTCAGCCCCGTATGGAATCCAAGATGAGCATCACTGAACTGAATCACACGCAGTCCCTCAAATGCTTTTGGAAACTTGGGCAGTTTCAACTCAACGTGCTTGATCTCCAGATGACGAGGCTCCCATAACCAGGCATATCCTCCTGTGAGTATACTGGCACTCGCCGTCATTAAGATCATGCGCAGCAAAAAACTGCGCCGGGAGGGATCATGATCCTTTTCCTCTCCGGGAAAAATGGAGTCCTGCGAATCAGATCCATTCTGTGAGCGCCGGGGCGGCGAGATCTTGCTGCCCTCACGCGGTGTTTCTCCCATGCGTCCCCCTCCTTCTTCCGCTACAAATCCATCCCCTTAGTATACCATATTCTGCATGACTAGCCCGGTTCCTTTGCGAGTACAGAAAAAGAAGCCGGGATCTTAGGCTATATGTGCCAAGGATCACGACTTCTTCTAATGGTGCAGATCCGAAGTTCTGCATTAAATATGACTAGATTACACACCCAACCAGCGTTTGAACATGTGTTTGGTTGTTTGTTTGTTCATTTCGGCAATGGAGGTAGTCAACGGAATACCTTTTGGACAAGAGCGTACGCAGTTCTGCGAGTTACCACAGCCCTCAATACCTCCGTCTTCCATAAGTGCTTCCAAGCGGTCTTCAGCGTTCATCTCCCCTGTTGGGTGAGCATTGAACAGACGTACTTGAGAAAGAGCTGCCGGACCGATAAAGTCTGTTTTTTCATTCACGTTCGGGCATGCTTCGAGGCATACACCACATGTCATGCATTTGGACAGCTCGTAAGCCCACTGACGCTTCTTCTCAGGCATCCGCGGACCTGGACCGAGGTCATAGGTACCATCAATCGGAATCCACGCTTTAACCCGTTTCAGGGCGTTAAACATCCGGGTACGGTCGATGACGAGGTCACGAACCACCGGGAAGGTTTTCATCGGTTCGATGCGAACTGGCTGTTCGAGCTTGTCGATCAGGGCTGCACACGCTTGACGCGGCTTGCCGTTGATGACCATGGAGCATGCTCCACAGACTTCTTCGAGACAGTTCGATTCCCAGCAGACCGGGGCAATGGACTTGCCTTCTGTATTAACCGGGTTCCGCTGGATCTCCATCAGGGCGCTAATAACGTTCATGCCGGGACGGTATGGAAGCTCAAACTCTTCGTTGTACGAAGATGACTCCGGGTTGTCCTGACGGGTGATGATAAACTTGACGGTTTTTTTTGCTGTAGCTGTGTCCGTCATATCGTTGTCCCCTCCTTTGGTGACGATGATTGGTGTTGCTGATGCGCAAAGTTACTCTTTTGGTGCACGGGTGGCGCTCCGGCAGCGGAATGCCCTTCTGATCGCTGTTATCCCCGGATTTTTTTTATCAACCCTTCCCAGGGTTAAAATCCGGTGATAAAGGCGAGCGCTTCGCTTCTTCTGGGCATTTCCGCTTCCTCCGTTACGTCGTGCACGCAGGGTCACTTTGCTGGAAACTGCACTCCATTCATTCTGGTGGCAGTAACATTGAGAAGCTCCGTGTACGCTTTGCCTCTATGTGTCTAGTGCTTTTCCGTTAAGATGCTAAGTCTTTATCTTTATGAATAGACCGAAATTTCGCTTTACTTAATCCTTCGAGTAGTCCCGGATCCGTGGTGGGATCAGGGAAACGTCTACAGGCTCGTACGAAATTTTTGGACCTTCCTTCGACCAGCTTGCGATCGTTGTTTTCAGGAATTCCTCGTCATTACGTTCGGTGAAGTCTGGTTTGTAATGCGCTCCACGGCTTTCGTTACGCAGCAGTGCGCCCAAAGTCATCGCCTCTGCCAGTTCAATCATGTTCCACAGCTGACGGGTAAATGCTGCACCCGGGTTGTTCCAACCGGAAGTGTCGTACATGTTGATTTTGCCGTAACGCTCTTTCAATTCCTTGATTTTGCCGATGGTCGCTTCCAGCTTATCGTTGTAACGTACCACCGTCATATTCGCCGTCATCCACTCGCCAAGCTCTTTGTGAATGACATAGGCATTTTCATTGCCCTGCATGTTCAGGATGCCTTCGTATTTATCGGTTTGGCGCTTAGTATAACCTTCGAATACGGAAGAACTGATATCTGCGGACGATTTTTTGAGTCCTTTGATATATTCAACTGCTTTCGGTCCAGCTACCATACCACCGTAGATTGCTGATACCAGGGAATTTGCACCCAGACGGTTCGCACCATGATATTGGTATTCACATTCACCAGCTGCGAACAGTCCTGGAATGTTGGTCATTTGGTTATAATCTACCCACATGCCGCCCATGGAATAATGGACTGCCGGGAAAATTTTCATTGGGATTTTACGTGGGTCATCACCCATGAACTTCTCGTAGATCTCAATGATTCCGCCGAGCTTCACATCCAGCTCCTTCGGATCTTTGTGTGACAAGTCGAGATATACCATGTTCTCGCCGTTCACGCCTAGGCCCATATCCACGCAGACGCTGAAAATTTCACGCGTCGCGATATCACGCGGAACAAGGTTACCGTATGACGGATATTTTTCTTCGAGGAAGTACCAAGGCTTACCGTCCTTGTACGTCCAGATCCGTCCACCTTCACCACGAGCCGATTCGGACATCAGACGCAGCTTGTCATCGCCTGGAATGGCTGTCGGGTGAATCTGAATGAACTCACCGTTCGCGTAATTTACACCTTGCTGATACACCGCACTTGCGGCAGTACCTGTATTGATAACCGAGTTGGTTGTTTTACCGAAAATAATGCCTGGGCCGCCGCTCGCCAGAATAACTGCTTCAGCCGGGAACGTCTGTACCTTCATCGTTTTCAGATCCTGTGCTACAATGCCGCGGCAGATGCCTTCGTCATCAATAACCGCCTGCAGGAACTCCCAGTTCTCATACTTGGTCACGAGACCGGCCGCTTCCCAGCGACGCACCTGCTCATCCAATGCGTAGAGCAATTGTTGTCCTGTCGTTGCACCGGCAAACGCTGTACGGTGATGCTTCGTTCCGCCGAAACGACGGAAATCAAGTAAACCTTCCGGTGTCCGGTTAAACATTACGCCCATCCGGTCCATCAGGTGAATGATGCCTGGTGCGGCTTCACACATCGCTTTGACTGGAGGCTGATTCGCCAAAAAGTCACCGCCGTATACTGTATCGTCAAAGTGTACCCATGGGGAGTCGCCCTCACCCTTGGTATTTACCGCACCGTTGATACCGCCTTGGGCACATACGGAGTGGGATCTTTTAACGGGAACCAGTGAAAATAAATGAACATGGACTCCGGCTTCAGCCGATTTGATCGCCGCCATCAATCCCGCGAGACCTCCGCCCACAATAATTACATTAGATGATGCCATTGCTGTTCACTCCCTTATAAGTCAGCATTTAAAGTCCAAATGCTTAAATCAGAACTGTCTTAACTGCGTCAATCATCGAAGTGGCTACCTGGAAATCCATGCTCCGGAAAGCAAGCAACGATACAATAAACATGATGGCTACGATAGCAAACAAGCTCATGCAGATGTAGGAAGATACACGCTGCGCACGCGGACCGACGGTAATTCCCCAGCTAACCAGGAACGACCACAAACCGTTGGCAAAGTGATAGGATGCCGCAACCACACTGATCAGATATAAAATAAACGTTACCGGGTTCATCACGATGCCATGTATGACACCGCCAAGCTCTTCGTGTGTGACATTCCCCAGCGCAACCTGGAAACGAGTCTCCCAAATATGCCAGATGACGAACACAAACGTAATGACACCGCTGACGCGCTGCAACGTATAGCGCCAGTTGCGCTCATTGCCAAAACGTCCCACGTTAGGCTTGGCCTGATAGGCAATGTACAAACCATATACACCGTGATAGAACAGCGGCAACCAGATGAGAAGCGTTTCAAGTACAATTACGAGCGGCAGGCCATTCAGAAATGCAACTGCATCGTTAAAGCCTTCTTTGCCGCCTTCAACTGCCGAGAAGTTCGTCACCATATGCTCAATGAAAAACAGACTGAGCGGAATGACGCCAAGCAAGGAGTGCAGCTTTCTGGAGTAAAACCCTTTCATAAAATGTCGATCCCCTTTCGCTAAATACAACGTTTTCATAAATAAAATTCGCTTATCATGACACAAACCTTTCCCAAGGAAAGGTTCGACAAATTGTTCCGTTTTCTTCAGGTGTGAACAACTTGTGTCACGATTCATGTTACTCCTTTTTTTCTTATAAGGGAATTGCAATATAATTATTAAATGTTATAACCTATAGGTATAAGTTATAAACATCGGTCGTGCAGGCCATACAACATGGAGAAATATTTGACAAGGAGATGCCTCACGCAAAGTACGTTCATACGTTCATTAGAAAAGAGGTTAGTGCTCATGTTCGAGGAATTAAACGCTTTTGCGGCGGTTGTAGAGCAGTCCAGTCTGAACCGTGCATCGAAATTGCTGAATCTGTCACAGCCCGCGCTGTCTCGCAAAATCTCCAAATTGGAGGATGAGCTCGGCGTGGCGCTCTTTCATCGCCGTGGTAAACGACTTGAATTAACCAGCGTAGGCCAGTTCGCCTATACTTTCGCGGTAGAGCAGAAACAGCAGCAACAAAAATTTCTGACCATGCTGGCCCAGTACAAGGACGAAGAACAAAGCTCCATTACGCTTGGAGCCAGTCTGACAACGCTTCAAACCACATTGCCACCGCTGGTAAATGCCTTTATGGAGAAGCATCCGAACGCGGAAATCAAGCTGGTGACGGGGAAAACACATGAAATCGTCTCTTTTGTCCGGGATAAAAAAGCCGATGTGGGCATCGTTGCCTCTTCTATAAGTGAAGCCGGGCTAAACTGTGTGCCGCTCTTTGATGATCATCTGGAGCTGGTTGTACCCCTAACGCATCCCCTATCGGGTAAAGAAGCCGGAATGGAACATTTGCAAGATCTGCCGATGATTACGTTCTCCAAAGGAACCTGGTATCGCAAATTGACCGACGATCTGTTCCAGCGCTGCGCCGTGATGCCGGATATTCGCATGGAGATTGATTCCTTTGAAGCGATTGTCCGTCTTCTGCCTACCTGCAAAGCAGCAGCCCTGCTGCCCAAGTCGTATCTCCGGCCTCAATTGCTTGCGGACAATGATCTCGTCTCGGTATATCTGCCGCAACTGCAACAGACTCGGCGAACAACCTGCATGATCTATGGGGAAAAGGAAGACCTCAGCCAAACCTCCAGACAGTGGGTCAGGGAAACGGCTGCGCTCTTTACAGCAAAGGCGCCGCTGCCCTCACGGAGGACTACGACGCCTTAGCATTCATATTAATCAGCCGAGCTCAACGCTCTGCTTTCATAGACTCAGCTCTAGCTCTCTTGGCTGATCACTTCTGCCTCAAAACGGTCAATGTCATCATTCATGCCGATAATCACCATGATATCACCCATCTGAAGCGAGTCCAGTGCAGTCGGGGCAATGATAACCCCGGCTTCCTTTTGCAGAGCTACAATGCTGCAACCAAAACGTACTCGAGCATTCAGAGTGGACAGCGTTTTATTATGCAGACAGGCTGGAACCTTCATCTCCACAATACTGTAATCATCGGACAATTCGATATAATCCAGCAGATTCGGGGTGACGAGCTGATGGGCAACCCGAATTCCCATATCACGCTCAGGATAAACGACACGATCGATCCCCAGCTTGTCCAGTGCCCGTCCATGAAGGACTGAAATGGCTTTGGCCACAACTGTTTTTACACCGAGTTCCTTCAGTAAAATAGCAGTGAGAATACTGGTCTGGATATCAGCCCCAATGGCAACAACACAGCAGTCAAAATTACGGATGCCCAGGGAGCGCAGCACTTCCTCATCAGTTGAATCCGCGACGACGGCATGGGTGACCAATTCACTCATGTCTTCGACGACTTCTTCATTTTTATCGATACCCAGCACTTCATAACCAAGCTCCATTAATTCCTGTGCCAGACTGGAGCCAAAGCGCCCTAGCCCAATTACCGCAAACTGCTGTGTTTTCATTGTTCTTCACGAACCCCTTATCCAATAATCATTTTGCCTTCCGGATACCTGTACAATTCTTTACCCTTTTTCTGTCCGAGTGCATACGCGAGCGTAATTGGTCCAAGACGTCCTGCAAACATGGTGAAACAGATCAAAAGCTTGCCGATCGTGGTCAGCTTCAGTGTAAGCCCCATAGATAAACCAACGGTACCGAAGGCGGATGTCGTCTCAAATAATATCATCAAAAAACTGCTGTCTTCCGTCGTACTAAGCACCATCGTAACGGCAATAATGAGCAACAGGGCAAGCAGTGTAATCGTCAGTGCTTTGAAAATGCGTTCTTGTAGGAGCCGATATCTGAAAAAGACGATATCTTCCCGTCCCCGCATCATGGCATAGACAGCTCCGGCCATAATCATGAATGTGGTTGTTTTAATGCCGCCTCCAGTAGAACCGGGGGAAGCACCAATAAACATTAATATAATGATGAAAAATTGCGTTGCCTGTCTCAGGCCAGCAATGTCTACCGTATTCGCCCCTGCTGTTCTTGGGGAAACCGACTGGAAGAACGAACCGAGAATTTTACCACCCCAGTTCAAACCACCCAGTGTCCGGGGATTGCTGAATTCAAAAACAAAAATAACCAGTGCGCCAAATACGATTAACAAACCTGTCGTCAGCAATACCACTTTGGAATGCAGCGAAAGCTTCTTCGTCCTCCGATACTCCACCAGATCAGATAGAACGACAAAACCGATACCGCCTGCAATAATCAGGAACATGGCTGTAAAATTCACGAGCGGATCATACACATACCCGGTTAAACTTCGGAATTCACCGAACATATCAAACCCAGCATTGTTAAACATGGAGATGGCATGCCAATATCCATAATAGATGGCCTGCCCCATTGGCATATCAAACGACCACCGAATGGCGAACAACGTGCCACATATGCCTTCCAATATGAGCGAGTAGATCACAACTTTGCGAATAAGACGGACAATCCCCTCCATCGTACTCTGGTTCATCGCTTCCTGCAAAATCAACCGCTCACGCAGAGAGATCCGCCGTTTGAATGCAATCGCCACCAGTGTCGACATCGTCATAAAGCCAAGACCGCCAATTTGAATCAGGATTGCAATTATAATCTGACCCAACGTCGAAAAATGAGTACCGGTATCCACCACAACCAGCCCCGTTACACAGACTGCAGAAGTTGCAGTGAAGAGTGCATCAATAAAAGGAAGGCTGACTCCGCTTCGACTGGATGTCGGGAGCATCAACAGAAGTGTCCCGAGCAATATAATACCCGCGAACCCTAGGACCAGAATTCGGGGTGGCGATAGACGCATCCATTGAACATTCATTTTCACTTGAGTATCATCCACCTCTGCCAAAAAGAAAATGACCCCACGACGTGGAGCCTTTCTCCGAAGTGCTTTTCCATATCACTTGACGGAATAGCCAAGCCCTTTGAAAGCCCTATTTCGGAGCGTAAACATGTATGATTTTCGCTGTAATACATATACATTAGGTTGGAATGCCTTTTATACCTTCTATTCGTTCCCTTGTTAGCCTAAAGACATGCGGAATATTGGACATTTGATTCAAAATTATAAGCGCTGCGACGTTTGTACACAAAACGATTTTTGTGTAAATAGCATCGAATTCCGTCAAAAAGGGAAAAACTCAGATATGGCGACGGATAGATCAGATTGTTTCGATCATTTTCATTCGTTTTCATGCATTTGCACCACTTCTCGTTTCGCCATTGGCATTCGGGGCTTGGGCTGTGCTATCTTTACTTTAATATCCACATTAATAAAGGAGGAACAATATTAAATGAATCCCTTAGGGCAGCCTTTGGTACTCAAAGCTAACTTCAAGCGTTTAGGGTTGCTTGCGGCGATTGGTCTGATTCTGTTTTTCGTTTTTCAAATCTTTCCTGCCACCTCATCGCAAACGACTGATATCCAGTCTACTTCCTTCATAAGCAAGGAGAAAGCGGCGGAGTCGGCACGATCTTTTGCAGCTTCTCTACCTGATTATACCCTTCCGACGGATACCGGAAACGAGCTGGTGACATACCAAACCCATTCCGATATCTATGGGTATATGGCCAAAACCAAACAGTTAGAAACCTATAACAAGAAATGGGAAACAACCTATCCTTACGATGTGTACCGCGTTCGTTTGCCCGATCAGGACAAAGGCGGTTATTTGAATGTTGACGTACATATGAGAACAGGAAAAGTTGTCGGTTTCAAGCGCGAACTGCCTTCTTCCCTGTATGCATCCATTGAGGCTGAGCAGGACAAAAGCAAAGTGAATGCTGCCCAACGTTTAGCTGAAGATAACCTTTCTCTAAATGAAAAAGAGCAGCTTGCCGCTAGCGTCCTTGGCGAATTCGGGTATACTGTACCGAAACTTCAACTGGACACCCGTGAAGAAGAAGCGGGGCTGCAATACACAGATAATGAAAAGCAAATTGGAGATTCCAAGCTGGAACTTAATTTTACGTTTGAAAACGGAGCCGTTCGCTCCTTCGAATCGGTCTTCTCAGTCCCTGACTCCCATACTGACTATGTAGAAAATCAGACTCGGCAAGCCAACTGGATGACTTACGGCGGTTATGCTTTCCTGACCTTTGTGCTTGGCGTGCTCGCGATCATCTACAGTATTCTGACGAGGGCAAACACGTCGTTCAAACGCGGAATCGTTCTGTCCTTGGTTTACTTTGCGGCTTCCGTGATTGGCACACTGAACATGATTCCGCTCTTTCAGGCGCAGGGGCTGTCTAACTTTATGCTGACCTTCCTGATGGTAATGCAAGCTGGGATAACGCTGGTCATGAGTGCAACCATCTATCTGTCGCTCGTTGCCGGTGACGGCATATGGCGCAAAATCGGTCTGAATCCTTGGCCTCGGGCCAAAGAACCCGGATACGGCAAATATGTACTGCACAGTATGTATACAGGCTACTTATGGGCGTTGATTCTGCTGGGTGTGCAATCCGTACTGTTCTTTATTCTGGAGCGCAGTATTGGAAGCTGGTCAACAACATCGGCTGACCAGTCCACATACAACATGAGTTATGCCTGGATCTTCCCGATTATGGCTTGGATGGCCGGGATCGGTGAGGAAACGGTCTATCGCCTGTTCGGGATTCGCATGATGCAGAAGGTGGTACGAAATACGTTCATCGCCTGCCTTATCCCAACATTGATCTGGGCTCTGGGACACACCCTGTACCCGATCTATCCGGTGATCACACGTCCAATAGAGCTTACTGTCATCGGACTTTTGTTCAGTCTGATCATGCTGCGCCACGGCTTCATCGCCGTTGTATTCGCGCATGTTATCTTTGACAGCCTGTTGATGGGGCTAAGCCTGATCTTCATGGGTGATGCACTGAACATTTCCGCAGGACTCTTCTGGATTGTGCTTCCGGCCATCGTTGGTTATGTCATCTATAGGATGAATCCAAAACAAAAAGAGAAGCCGTATGTCACGACTCCTCATCACGAAGTGCTGCAATAATTTGATTCGCAAGCTTGTCACCAATAGATAGAGGCCGGAAGTCTTCGACGCTGGCCTCTTTTATTTTGCGTAAAGAGCCAAAATGCTTCAGCAGCAGCTTGCGCCGCTTTTCTCCGATCCCCGGAATGGCATCCAGACGGGAAGTCACCATCGATTTACCACGCTGCTCGCGGTGGAACGAAATCGCAAAACGGTGGACCTCTTCCTGAATCCGCTGCAACAGGTAGAACTCCTGACTATCCCGAGGCAAGGAGATGACTTCCGGTGGGTTGCCGATCATCAACTGTGAAGTCTTATGCTTCGCATCCTTCACCAGACCGCATACCGGAATAAACAGCCCCAGCTCATTTTCCAAAATATCCACGGCTGCTGAGATCTGCCCTTTGCCTCCATCAACCACGATCAGGTCAGGCTGGGTTAAGTTTTCCTTCAACACCCGCTCGTAACGGCGACGGATAACTTCTCGCATCGTTTCATAATCATCCGGTCCTTCAACCGAACGGACCTTGTACTTCCGATATTCCTTCTTATCCGGTTTACCATCGGTAAATACGATCATGGCAGATACCGGGTTGGTACCCTGGATGTTCGAGTTATCAAACGCTTCAATACGGTGAAGCTGATCCAGTCCAATAAAACGTCCCAGTCCTTCAGCAGCTTTCGATGTCCGTTCTTCATTCCGCTCAATTAGGCGGAACTTCTCTTCCAGTGCCACACGTGCGTTATCCACGGCCATGGTGATCATCTGCCGTTTCAATCCACGCTGCGGAATGTGGACTTTGATTTCCAGCCATTCCTGCAATGCTGCTGCGACTTGAGAAGGATCTTCAAGACCTGGGGGCTGTTTATCAGCCGATACATCTTCCTGAGCAACAGCGTCTTCCAGGATAACCATCGTAGCTTCTTCCGCTTCTGCTTCGGGTTGGCTATCACCATAAGATGCACGGGCCTCGGCAACACGTAGCTCAACCACAGAATCTTGCGCCAATCGCGTTGTCTCTTCTGACTCGGCTGTCACCGCCGCAGGTACCGCTCCATCACCATCGGATATATCATCCGCACCACCGTCATCAGTTGCCATATCTTTTGGCATTTCCGGCAGTAAAATCTCCTGTGGCAACGCTGGATTATCACTGTAATACTGGGTCACGTAAGACATAAAGTCACTGTATGCCTCACCGTAAAACGGGAACGTCGACACGTGTCGTTCAATCATTTTCCCCTGACGCATATATAGAATCTGGACACACATCCAGCCTTTATCAATGGCAAAACCAAACACATCGCGGTCTCTGGCATCCGCCATCGTAATTTTCTGTTTTTCCATCATCGCATCAATGGCAATGACCTGATCCCGAAGTTCCTTGGCACGTTCAAAATATAGATCCTCAGCCGCTTCCTGCATTTTGCGCTGTAAATCCTTTTTGATCTCCTCATGCCCGCCACTCAAAAATGAACTGATCTCCTGGGAGATCTCATCATACTGCTCCTTGCCCACTTCTTGCACACAGGGAGCGAGGCACTGTCCCATATGATAATACAGGCATACTTCCTTCGGCATTACGCCGCATTTGCGTAACGGATACATCCGGTCAAGCAGTTTTTTCGTTTGGTGTGCCGCATATGAATTCGGATAAGGTCCGAAGTATTTGGCTTTATCTTTGAGCACCCGCCGGGTCACTTCGAGTCGGGGATGTTTTTCATTCGTAATTTTAAGGTAAGGAAACGTCTTATCATCCTTGAGCAACACGTTATACCGCGGCATATGTTTCTTGATCAGGTTACACTCCAGAATGAGTGCTTCCATATTGCTGCCGGTAACGATATATTCGAAATCACGGATTTCGGACACCAGGCGCTGTGTCTTCCCATTATGACTGCCGATAAAATATGATCTTACGCGATTCTTCAGCACTTTGGCTTTACCTACATAGATAATAGTACCTTCACTATTTTTCATCAGGTAACAGCCGGACATGTCAGGCAGCAAAGCCAGCTTGTGGCGAATCTGCTCTAGTGCCTTCTCCTGCTCCTGCACGTTTGTAATGAATTCATCCATAATTCGGTGGGTCCTCCTTCCCGATTACTGAGAAAGCTGATAGCTTCACCTTACATGAGGCACTCCGATGACAGAATGACCTTTCGATCGCTGTTATCCCCAGATTTCTTTGATTCTTTTCTTATAACGTATAAATCCGGGGATAGGGCATGCTTCCGAAGTAGCTTTCTTTCAGAAAGCTTTTAGGCGACCACTTCGTTTCTACAAGTCATTTCTGCCCTCTCCGTTGTTCATGTAAATTTCAGTTTCACCTTATAATAAATAGTATATCTTATATTGTCCTATATGAAAGTATTCGACGCAAAACGCCCCCGGCGCATAACCGGAGGCGTATGTGAAATCTTGGTTAATTATTGGTGTTTTTCGATAATTCCTTTGAGAGCATCTTTTGAGTTCAGACCAACCACTTTATCAACCGGTTGACCATCTTTGAAGAAGATCAATGTTGGAATGCTCATTACGCCGAAGCGGGAAGCGGATTCCGGGTTTTCGTCCACATTGACTTTAGCAATTTTCACTGCATCGCCAACTTCGGTGGACAGCTCTTCCAAGATTGGAGCGAGCATTTTACAAGGACCACACCAAGGCGCCCAGAAATCAACAAGAACCGTTCCTTCGCCTTCGACTTCAGCGTTGAAGGATTGATCGGATACGTTAACAATAGCCATGAAATTGTCCTCCTTATATATACTTACGGTTTATTTTAACCTGTAACGTCGCGAACGACACTTCCAGTATAACACAGCAACTCTAATGTTGTGAAATGAACGCATCAATGTTCATCTTCCCAACATCAAATCTTCACAATTGGGGAACTAGCGGGTTCACTGCAAAATCTTTACAAACGCTTTCTTTTCCAAGTATACTAAAATTACTCCGGGCTTCAGTTCCCTGTAAGGGCAAGCTGTTATCCCCATAAGGAGGCAATACCATGGATGCAAATGTGCGGATCAACGACCCGCGTGAACATGTGAACGAGGAACCCCGTAACGATCTGTTTGATCTGATTGCGGGTGTTGCTGGCATGGCCGGCCTGATGACGGTTATCTTTTTCGGAATGGTGATTTTCAAATTTATCACCGAATAGGATCTTCAGGCTGCACGCAGGCCAGAAAAGCCCGGTTTTCGCGACAATGCGAAAGCCAGGCTTTTTTTGGGACTATATGAGTAAAAAATAGATCAGATCGGTAACATAAATAGAAATTAACGTTTACCCCGTTGATTCTCACCTCGAACCGAGATGACATCAACAAACGGACGAATCCGGTCCATCAAACGCTGGCCTTTGTTCATTTCCTCGCCGTCCCTGCTGGTGAAGCTAAGATGTTTCTCCAGCCCATCCAAGTTGTAGTTAGACGTGTAAAATGTAGGTTTGCGATTCATACGGTAATTCAGAATGGAACCCATCACATGATCTCGAACCCATGGGTTCAGATTCTCTGCCCCAATATCATCAAAGATGAGCAGATCACAGCTTTTCAGAATATCCGTCGTTTCCTTCAGCTTGTTTCCTTCACTAATCATGGATTTCAGATCCTCCACAAAATCAGGCATATAGATAATAACACCTGTGTGGCCCACAACCGCGAGTTCATGCAGCAGATAACACATCAGAAACGTCTTGCCCGTTCCAAATGATCCTTCCAAAAACAGTCCTTGCGGAGACAATCCATTCTCCTTGGTGTCGTTAATATAACGCAGAACCTGGTTCACCGCCGGAGCACGCATCCGATCCTTGCCCATAATTTCCACATCGTTATATCCTGCATTGAGCGCACGCTCGTCCACATAGAAACTGCGGATTCTTTGCTTGATAACATGCTCATTTTGCCGGGCGATATGTTTGGAACAAGGTGCTTTTTTATCTATAATTTCGGGTTTACCGTTAAAATGCTCTACTTCCAGTTTGCAAAAGTGACCCTGGAAATCGTTAGGACAGTTGTCGAGCCCCGGACAGTTCGCACAGTTCTTCGAATCTTTGGCATACTGATACAGCTTGCTCAGATCGGTAATAAGCTGTGCATCTTTCAGTTCAGGATGACCTGCGCGGAATTCGCGTACGTACGGATCTTCCATCAATTCCGCCGCAATCCGCCGCGACTGTTCACGAAAGGAAGGATTCAGCTGCTGAAGCAGTCCTCCCAAGGATTCCATGGCTTCAAGCCCCCTTAATAGTTTCAATATAGAATGAACAATTGAATTTTACGATGACCATCATGATGGCAGGGTAACCTTCGATCGCTTGTAATTCTACTGTTCATTCTATATAAACTTGAGGAATAACTCAACATTTTCAGCTGGAAAAAGCATTATCCATTCCATGACAGTGCGCAGAACTTCGGTTAGACACTACACAAAAAATATATCAGATCACGCTTGGAATATTAACGACGTAACCCCACCGTAACAATCTCACAAGGTCCCGCTTGAAGAGCCCATTCTTTGCTGATTAAGGCAGTGGAAGATCCATGTATCATCGAAGCATTCAGTTTACCTGTCTCTTCTTCCAGAATGTTGCTCTGATATGCATCTTCCAATGCTTGCGGGATGGACTCAGAAGCAGCAAACTTCAACTCAGTTGTATTCGACCCCATATTATACCAACGCAACATCAGATCACCCGAATCTTCGTTCACCTTCAGTGAAGAAAACGCAAGACCGTCCCCTTGCCACTCAACAGGTGTGTTGCTTGGCGTTAGGAATCCCGGGTGTACGTTCGTCTGAGCCACAGTCCATGGAATCTGGAACTGATAAGCTTCAATGTACGCTCCTGATGTTGCTCCGTTCCCGTCATGAGGGATAATCTCCAGTTGGAAGGAGTGCTCGCCGAGACACTGAGCTTCCGGTGTCGGGAACAATCCCCAGTCTCCAAGCTCTCCCACGGCACGAAGCAATGTCACCGCAATCGTATTCCGTCCATCCTCAAGAACCTCATATTCATTCAGACCGAGATTGGCTACAACCAACCCAGCCTGATCCTCGCTCACATCAACAAAACTTTGCTGATGCTGGGTGTTGCTCGGATTTTGCCATTCCGGTGCAGGCGTATTATCGCGAGTAGCAATTTCGAACATCGAGTCAACGTGATGAACAGCAGCTGTCAGATCCGTCGGGAAGAGTGCCCGCACCCGATGATCCTTCGCCTGATTGTTGAAGGTTGTTTCGAGCTTGATGCCTTTTCCACTGCGGCTTAACGACACAATGGTTCGGATCTTGAGCGTAACCATTTGTTTGGAACGTTGAGCTTTACGATGCGGATAATAGATAAGTTCCCGCTGCTCACGATCAAGCGTTTCGTCGGCGGATTCAGGAATCTCCCAATGATGAACAATTTCGTACGAAGCTCTGTAAGGCGCATCTTCGATAACTCGAATTTCTGCCCGAAGATCCTTCGTAGTCAGTGCTACTTCGTTCTCCGGTTGCTTGAACATGTACTCATTGCCGATATCACCGACATTTTCATACACGCCAAGATCTTTATACGTTCGGCCTGTCCGTTTATCCGTAAGTGCAAAAGATCCATTGTCTGCAATATTTACGATAAAATATTCATTTTCCATGCCACGTTGACCACGCAGCAGTGTATCTGAATTCGCAGCATTGCTGTCCATGCGAACCAAAGCATACGTCTTCAGGCCAAGTGCAGGCACGTTCTCTGCTTCAAATGTAATACTGACCCGACGGCAGCTATATGGCTGACGGAATCGATCATCCGGCAGATCATAGCCGAATTGCAGACCCAGATCCTCTACCGTACACGGAACTGGTTTGCCTTCTTCATCCACCAATATACGACCTGACAGGTCGATGGCGTTCATTTTAGCTGCCATATCTTCCAATGAGAAACCGTCGCGGAAGTACAGACGGGCCGCATCCAATTCAATCTGAACCACACCGCTGCGCTTCCATCCCGAAGTGTTAAACACAACCACAGGCCGCGCTTCTTCACCATATCGTTCAAAGGTTGAAGTATCCACAGCTGCGGCGATTTGGCTGGTGCTATCCTCAATCAGGGCCTCAGCGACATGACGGCTCTTATCAAACCGTGTGACCATCTCGCGATGTACTTCGTCTACGCTACAGCCACAGATGCTGTCATGCGGATGATTCTGCATCAACGTTTTCCAGGCATAGGTAAACTGATCATGCGGATATGAATGACCCAACAGGTGCGCGAACGACGCCAGGGGCTCAGCCACTTTTTCCAACATGGCTTGGCCCAGCTGGTTCATCTGTTTCAGATAAACGCGTGCGGAAGCCGTGTTCACCAAAGTGCCCCAGCCATCGGTACGCTGGCTGCGCAGCTCTCCTTTTACAACAGACAGCTCCTGAACCGCAGATGCTTTCAACGCTGACAGATAGTCCGGGAAGTTGGAGTGAACAAACTCGATATCGGGATACAATTGTTCAGCCATACGGATGGCTTCAGGCAGATCCTTCTGAATCGGCTGGTGATCACATCCGTTCATGTACAGCAATTCATTGGTCGATGCATATTTCTCCGCGTCAGCCAGCTTGGTTTCCCAGAACTTGCGAGCTGAAGCTTCGTCCACCGGAACCTCATTCCCGTTAGAGTACCAGTTGGCAAATAGGACACCGAGCACTTTAGATCCATCCGGACCTTCCCACATCAGCTCTGAGAAACTGGATTCGTATCCATCGTCAGACACCATGTTATTGAAGCCCGTTGGCTTCACGCCTCGCCCAAAAAAGACATTATCGATGCCCGATTGCAGCATAAGCTGCGGTGTCTGTCCTACAAGTCCGAACGTATCTGGGAAGTATCCGATCTTTGAAGGTGTTCCGTAACGTTTGGCATCCCGATGTCCAACCTGCATATTACGTACGTTTGCTTCACCACTGGTCAGGAAGGCATCCTGCAAAATATACCAAGGCCCAATGACAATACGGCCATCGCGAATATGCTTCTCCAGCCGTTCCTTCTGCTCAGGTCTAACCTGAAGATAGTCATCGATGATGATCGTCTGGCCGTCCAGGTAAAAGCTTTTAAAATCTGGCCCCTGATCGAGCTGATCCAGCAAGGCATCCACCAGTTGCACCAATCGCATATGATGCTTCTCATACGGCAAATACCATTCCCGATCCCAGTGCGTGTGAGAAATAATATGCGCTCTTTTCGATTTGCTTGTTGGTTTGGTCATTGTATTATTCCCCCTCTACCTCTTGTTGTACAATCTCTACTTCATCCGGACGATATACGGCTTGCAGCTGTCCGGCAGCATCTGTGGCAAACAGCACCGAGCGATTTTTCTCCAACAGGAACGTATATATGACTCCCGTACGTGTATCTCTGACTTTCACCTCATGATTCAAAGCGAACTCCGATACAAATACGTACAGATTGCCTTTCGGGAAGCTCAGCTTCCGGCCATAAATCCCTGCCAGATCACCGCCAGATATCCATTCCAGTTCATTTTCAATACCAGCCACTTCTGATGCATATCGATACAGGTCAGCCAGCGGCTCATCCCGGCCGTTCAGCTCCAGCGGCAGCGGGCTCCAGATCAACTTGCCTTTGCCTAATGGCAGTACTGCTAATTCATCAGGTGTATGATTCTCCGCATGAAGTAACGTTTCCTTCGCCACCTCGGCAATCCGGCGACGACCATACGTGACGCGGTGATTCACCCCGTTAATATTCAGCATTTCTTCTCGCTGTACGTTGCCCAGACTGCGTTGACCGACAAGGTGATCTGCCCGATCACTTGTTTTCCAATAAGCATCCAACCCGAGCGGGCCCGTAATAAGCAGCGTAGCTCCTTCATTCTCCGCGAAGTTGAATAGCTCGCTTAAGGCATCGCTGTCCATGTTGTGCGGACTCGGAACCATGATCAGCTTCGGAGGTTGCTGCTTCAATGCTTCCAGATGATACTCGGATACAGCCCGGAATGGCTGCTTCAGCTCATAAGCCATTACACGGGTCAATTTTGTGGTTGCATCGTAGGCCAGGGAACGGTTCGAGAAATCGTTGGAATACGGGAAGACCACCGCAATCTCCTCCAGCTCGCGATCGGTAAACAAGTCCCGAATCTGCTCCATGAATCGGCCAAAATCGTAAGACACATCAGCTTCAGGTTTTTCCGTACCATCCGCTCTCAGCGCTCCAATATGAGATTCATTGGCATTATCCATATAGAAGTTCGTATTCCAGATCCATTGCACTGCTCCTGCACCGCCTGTTGAAAAGGCATAGGCGTATTTGCGCTCCAGAATGCTGTGAAGCTCTTCCTCTGTGCGTTTGGCCCGGCCATCCGGGGTTTCCACATACATGATGCCTGTCTCCTGAATGAGATTGGGTTTATGTGGTGTTTTGGCGAAAATGCCATCCCAGATCAGGTCATCGTTGAGCCACCAGGAATGCACGGTTGTATAATCCACTTCACGCTCGTAGAAGAACGGTGAAGGGCGCTGTGCTCCGAGAGCTTCATCCTGCCCTACGGTAACCAGATGATGGGGAACAAGATCCTTGATCGTGCCTACAAGCTCTCTCGCCCAAACATTATGCATCTCCATCGAGAAGAGACAGTAATCAAGCCAGCGTGTTCCTTTTTTAGCCTTGTGCATGTCCTGTACATCGAAATTGATCTCTTCCGGTTCAGGAATGACTGCTGCGGTGAAGTCAGGGAGCTGTTTAGGTGACATGTTCCATGCCTCCTGCAACGCTTCAATCGTCTGATGTCGCTGCTGAAGCCACTCGATAAACGCCTGCTGCTCATATGAATCTCTTGCCGAACGTGGCCCATCCGAGAATATGCGCACAGGATCAAACATCGACGGTTCATTAATCAAGTCCCAGTCCACATGTGTGGAATGTCTGTGACGACTAACAATGCTGCGGATGAAGCGTTTCTGTGCATCTACGCTCTGCGGGTCTAAATATGGATTTGTTCCTTCCCACGTCTCGGGTGTAAAGGAGAAAAAGGTGAACGTCACTTGAAGGCCGTGCCGTTTTGCCGTTAACAGGAACGCATCAATAGCACGCAGTACATCCTCAGACATATGACCATCCACCTGCATCATGTTGCGATAGGCAGTCCAGATTCCGGTCCGAATCCAGTTAATGCCGGCCTTCGCCATCTGTGCCATATCCCGATCCCATACATCCGCATTAGGAAGGAACAGGAATTTCCGTGCCACATCAGAGGTCATGTAGGTCATACCAACAACAGGCAGCGGATGACCGTCTTTGATAAAATAATCTCTGCTGCGTGTAATGACTTCCCCTTCTGCCAACAAAGCTGCGTCCTGACCCCAGAAGCCCTGTCGCAGTATGCGAACTTCTCCATCAGGTGCCTGAACACGACCCACGATTCGATACAGCCCGCTCTCGATTGAAACCGGAAGAAGAATGCGTTCAAAACGCTGTTCGCCGGAAAGTTCCAGCTCCAGTTGATGATTCCATACCTTCTCTACCGTGCCGTTTGTGCGATCTTCCCGTTCAACGGTTAAATCAAACGTCCACAGCTCCGGCTCACTTCGTCTGCTTCCCGCACGCTGTAGAATTTGAGTTTGGAGGATCAGTGAAGCTCGTTCACCCAATTCATACGAAGCATAGTTCGGCTTCAGAGATAGCTCGGTCACACCTTTGGCGCAATACTGCGCCCAGTTCACGATTTCGGCTGCTCCGTTCTGATCCCAGAAGGTAGCCGTCAAAGGCAGATGCACAAACAGCCAGCGCGAACCGGCAAACGTACTGCGGGAGTTTTCCCATAATACGATTGGGGCAGCGATGCTGCGACCATACTTGCTGCGGCCGCGGAGCAGCGGAGAAATCTGCGTGCTCATCGGACCTGAGGAACCCATCTGATGTGGCAAATCGCTTGTTTTGGTTGTATGAGGTACCAGATTCCACGTATCCGCATTCTCGAACAGTCTCTCTTTGCCTGCAAGGAGTGGAATATCTTCTGAGGAAGTTAGTGAATCCACTTTGGCTGCGGATACCTTTAACGCCTCATGAATGTAAAGTTCCTGGTGATACGCCGTTTGTTCCGACTCGGAAATCCATGCCCCATTCTCCTGACGAACAGGACGTTTGAATGGTGCGCCACCAATGCTGATCAGACTTCCCCCCTGATGAAGAAAAGCTGCGATTTCGGTCCAAGCGGATTTAGGAAAATAAGGCGCATGCAGGTTCACGAAACACCCTTCACCTGCCGCTGTGCTCAAAGCCGAAGCCAATTCATCCGCGCCCACAACGATGATCTCTTCCGATGCTTTCCATGAATCAAGAGCACCTTGCGTTGGCAAAGTACCCTCCACTGGAAACGTTGGATCAGAGAAAATAATCAACTTGGTTCTCTTCACCTGTGCGCTACTCATAGCAAACCATCCTTCATGGATTTATAGACCAACTGGGAGAACAGGCTGTTGGACCAAGCAAACCATTTTCTCGTAAAAATCGTCGGATCATCGGCATGGAAACCTTCATGCATATATCCTGTATCCGCATCCGTTGCTTCCAGCATCCGAATGATTTCGAGCTTCTCTTCAGCAGACTGGGCCGTCAATCCTTGCATGGACAGACCCATATGCCAGATGTAATCCGGCGGTGTATGCGGGCTGCCGATTCCTTTGGCAACTTTGCCTTCATAATAGAACGGATTCTCTTTGCTGAGCGCAAAACGTCTCGTATTCTGATAGATCGGATCATCCGCTGTGACGTAGCCAAGATAAGGAATGGACATCAGTCCCGGTGTACCCGCATCATCCATCAGGCAGTAGTTGCCGAAACCATCCGTCTCATAAGCATAGATCGGGCCAAATTCAGGATGGCGGTAAATACCGTACAGCTGAATACCATGATCTACTTCAGCTTCCAGATCCTTAAGCTCCTGCAGGAATTCCATATCCCGGAATACCCACTCCGCGAACTCCTGCATCTGACGCAGGGCAACGACGGCAAACATATTGCCTGGAATGTTGTAATGGAAATCACACGCATCATCACTGGAACGGAAACCGGACCAGATCATGCCTGTGTAATTGACGGGCATGCCTCGTCCGTTATTGCGGATTGAATCCGTAGCAATGCCGTTATTGCGGGTAAAGCTGTATGGTGACTTCTCCATATGATGCTGCTCCACCCGGAACAAATCCACGATTTTGCGCATGGCGGCTTTGAAGCTGGAATCGAAAATATCGGTCAGTTCGGTTTCTTTCCAATATAAATAAGCGAGACGCACAACAAAGCACAAGGAATCAATCTCGAATTTGCGCTCCCACACCCAAGGTGACATCTCGGTCACGTCGGTGGTGTTCCAGTGCCAATCATTGGCTGTCTCGTTGAAGGCGTTGGCATACGGATCAATATGAACGTACTGGATGTGGCGCTTAATCAGACCACCAATAATGCGTTGCAGGTCTTGATCTTCCTTGGCAAATGGAATGTAATGCACCACTTGCTCCACAGAATCCCTTAGCCATGAAGCTGGAATATCGCCAGTGATGACAAATGTCGTGCCGTCGTCCATTAATTTAGTTGTTGTTTCAATCGTATTCGGGAAACAGTTCTTAAATAGTTGAAGCAGCTTCGGTCGATGTGACAGCTTCTGCTCTGCTTCTTTCATTACAGCCTGTACAGCTTGTGGCAATGCAACAGGTGGCATCGGTATTTTGGGTAGTCTGAATTGTTCCATGAATGAGTGCACTCCTTAAACAAATTGAATGGTGTAGCTATTGAGGATGAAACAAAAAATTTACACGGGACCACTGCGCGGTCAGAAATATCCTCCGATCGCTGTTATCCCCAGATTTTTTGATTCCCTTTTCTAAAGGGTAAAATCCGGGGATAGCGTATGCTTCCGATGTAGCTTTCTTTCAGAAAGCTTTTGAGGCGAACGCTTCGCTTCTTCGAATTCTTTCTGCCCTCTTCGTTATCGTGTAAATACGTTTACTCCTATATAGCTCAAAATATTTCAAAAAGGTTTACCGTAATAGCACGGTTTTTATTTCGTAAGGTTTAAAAGATAATGTAATCTGACCATTGGTATGGGCCAGTGGTTTGATCGGTTCTTCCAAAGCATTGGAGAGATAAGCTTGCTCAAATGCATGCGGCCATTGCAGCGTCACTCGTTCACGTGTGCCCGAAGACTCATAGAAACGGAGTACTGTACCATTTCCTGCCTCTGCCGGTTTGACCGTATCCAAGATGACATGGTTGCTATCGAATTCAATCCATGATCCAGTTGCCGGGCGTACGCCTGCGTTCTGGTCCACCTGATGCACAGGCACTTCATGGTTTAATTCGGCCGCCTGACGTACCGTATGTGCACTTCTCCAGTCGCCTTCATGTGGATACAGGGAATAGGTGAAGTCATGTTCTCCAATATCCGCAGTCCGGTCAGGCCATCTCGGTGCACGCAACAAGGAAAGGCGAATCGTGCTTCCCTGTACGTCGTATCCGTATTTGCAATCATTGAGCAGACTGACGCCATATCCGTGCTCGGCGACATCTGCGAAGCGGTGTCCGCACACTTCATACTGAGCCTGCTCCCAACTCGTGTTGCGATGAGTTGGACGCTCCAATGCACCAAATGGAATTTCATAGGTTGCTTTGGAAGTCACTATATCGATCGGGAAGCCCACTTTGAGCAATTTATGATCTTCATTCCAGCTTACATGGGTCTTGAAATCGATCCGTCGATTGTCATGATAGAACACCATATCCTGTGTAATCACAGACTGGTGAAGCTTCCACTGAAAACGAAGTACATCCTTCGTAGTACCTGCCAGAACCAGCTTTTTCTCCAAGAGCTCCACATCTCCAGCAACCTGAGCCTCATAACGGCTGTCGATATCCCAAGCATCCCAGAGCGTCGGACGGTCATGGAAAAAGTGGAATTGATTGCCGCGCTCACCTGGCTTCAGAATCTCGCGTTCTGCTGTCTTGTCCCACAAGCGGGATATCTCGCCACGCTCGTTGAACTGAACATGGTAATACGCGGTTTCCCATGTATCTGTAAAGTTCTTTTGCCCGGCAATGCTCGCCATTTCCCGTACATTCGTTTCCCTTGCATTTTCCGGTACGAGCCAAATCGTCTTATGACCAAACGCTGGAATATCCGTCACCAGAACCGAAATTTGGCCATCTTCCCGATCCATGTGCAAACGCTGACCTTCTTCATCGATGACGTAACGATCCAATCCATCGTGCATTTGAAGTTGAACGACTTCACTTCGATTCCAACCAAGGCTGTTGAACACAACATAAGGAACAGAACCCTCTGGCCCCTGCGTGTTAATCCCCCTCGTTAATGCAGCAACACCTTGATTCAGTCCTGCTCTACCCAATTCGAATACCCGAATATACTCCTCATCCGACGTTACATAGGATTCCGTTATGGCCGAACCAGGGATAATATCATGGAATTGATTCAGCAAAATCAGCTTCCATCCATCATGCAACGCCGAACGCACTTCAGCATCCTGCTGCGGCTCCATATCCGGTAAGGCAAGTGTGTTCCAGAGCTCCGCTTCGCGATAAAGCACCTCAGCCTTCCGGTTGTTGCGCTTATTGCGACCATGGGTCGTATAGGTACCCCGGTGAAGCTCCAAATACAAGTCGCCATGCCACTTCGGAAGATCAGGCTGCGCCTTCTCGATTCCGTCAAAAAAGGCACCGGCGGTACTATAACCATTCTTCGGTTGGCCCACCATCAACTCGGAACGATCCACGTACTCCAACATCTCTCGCGTCACGCCGCCGCCACCATCGCCATGCCCGTACAGAAGCATATGCTCAGGATGCGCCGCCTTCTCGCGGTAAGACTGCCAATGATCATGAATGTCCTTCGGCAGCGTATGCTCGTTAACACCATGATTGAGATAAGACAGGATGGACGTGCCATCAATACCTACCCAGTGGAAAAGGTCATATGGAAATACGTTCGTATCATTCCATCCGAGCTTGGTCGTCATGAAGTACTCGACATTGCCATGCTTCAAAATCTGAGGCAGGGAAGCACAATAACCAAATGTATCTGGCAGCCATTCAATCTTTGATGTTTTGCCGAACTCCTCCATATAGAAGCGTTGACCATATAACATCTGACGAATCAGGGATTCCCCGCTCGGAATGTTCAGATCCGGCTCAACCCACATCCCGCCAACCAGTTCCCAGCGTCCTTCGGCAATGCGCTTCTTCACCCGTTCATATAGCTCGGGATCATGTTCCTTCAGAAAAGCGTACAACAAAGGCTGGCTCTGGGAATAAACATACTCCGGGTATTCATTCATGAGTGCGTCCACCGTGGAGAATGTACGACTGGTCTTGCGCACCGTCTCACGTACAGGCCACAGCCAGGCAATATCAATGTGCGATTGCCCCACCATATGCTCCAAGCCTTCGGCGTTTCCACCGATCTCTCGCACTTCATGGATCAATCCTTCTTCGATACTGTGGATGCCATTCCCCTGCTTGACAGCGTCTTCTGTCAGACCTACGAATTGATCCATTGCCCGATAGATCGCTTCCAGCAGGCGTACACGACGGAAATCACTTTCCGGCAGCAGCACCGCGGAATCACGTACAATCGTGACCGTGTACATCAGGCTGCGGACAGGTTCATTCGGTCGCACCAGCAAACTACTAATTGATGTAATCGGCGGCTGAATAACCGCTTGTTGGTTCAGTGGATCTACAGGCTCGGGTACCGGATCGAATAACTCAATCTCAAGTTCAGGCTGAGCCCCTACTCGGGAAGGGTCGAGTGTTACATACGTATGATTACGATCCAGCCCCTGATAAGAATGTCCATTCACCCGAAGCAAGCCTTCCCCACCGGATTCAAATACAAGTCCGTAAGGTTCTTTCTGCCAGGAGGCAGGTACATCCAACCGTGTCCGGAAGAAATAGGTCGTTCCCTGATCACTCGGGAAACGATTCAACCCCTCGCCTTCTGGATAAGCCTTCTGATCTTCATATTGTCCTGGCACTTTATAATAAGCGCGGGTGATGTCCCAGCTGCTTAGCTCCATTTGCTCCAACCACTGACGTTCGGACAACTCGCGAATAAATCGTCTGATGCGTTCCAATTCCTTACGCCTCCTCTACCGTCAGCTCGGCGAACTGCGTATCTTTCACATGTCTTCCGATATGAATATGGAATTGTCCTGGTTCAACGACAGGCGTGAGATCACGACCGATATATTGCAGCTGCTCCGCTCCAATATGGAAGGCTACCGTCTTCGTCTCTCCAGGTTCCAAATTCACTTTTTCAAACCCCTTCAGCTCTTTGGCTGGACGTGCCACCCGGCTAACCACGTCGGATACATACATCTGAATGACTTCTGCACCTCTGCAAGACCCCGTATTGGTGACTTCCACTGATACGGTTACTGTCTCGTTGGCCGTCATCGACTCTGTACTTAGCTTCGGCTCACTGTAATCAAAAGTAGTATAGCTAAGCCCATATCCGAATGGATAACGAGGCTCCAGATCCTCTTCCAAATAACGCTTGCCGCGTGAACGTTTGCCATTATAGTAAATCGGTAATTGACCCACATGCTTCGGAATGGATACCGTCAGTTTGCCGGACGGATTCACTTCGCCGAACAAGATGTCCGCAATGGCATGCCCACCCTCTTGACCTGGGTACCATGCTTCCAGAATGGCATCGGCATGTTCATCCACCCAAGGCTCGGTGATCGGGCGACCGTTGATATAAACAATGACAAGTGTTTTGCCAAGCTTGTGGATCTCCTGAATCAGCTCCAGCTGGACTCCGGCGAGTCCAAGCGTCATGCGGTCAATGCCTTCCCCACACTCCATGTCATTCCATGAGTTATCGGACACATTGGAAGCACCTGTCTTCAGATCGATGGTTCCTTCACCAAAATCACGGGCACTCGAGCCGCCAACGACCATGATGACCGTATCGGCCTGACGTGCAGTTTCTATTGCGTGCTCGAACCCTTCTCTCGAATCACCCTTGATGCGACATCCCGGTGCATAGAGCACCTGATTTTCACTATTTGAATGTTCAGCTGAGCCTTCCCCTGCGTGCCCACTCTCACTTACAGCAAGCTTACTGCGGATGCCATCCAGCACCGTAGCCACTTTGGACTTCGGTTGGGGGGAAGTATAATCGCCCAACTGGTTGTAGGCTTGGTCCGCATTAGGACCAATGACAGCAATTCGGCCCGCTGTTGGCGTCGACAGAGGTAACGTTGCAGCTTCATTTTTGAGCAAGACCACACCTTCTGCAGCCAATTGGCGTGCCAGTTGAATATGTTCTTCACTGCCAATGACTTCTGCCGCTCGATCGGCATCCACATAAGGCTGCTCGAATAATCCCAGCTTGAATTTCAGTGCCAGCACACGACGGACAGCTTGATCCAGTACATGCATTTCAAGTTTGCCTTCCGAGATCGCTTGCACCAGATATTGTCCAAACATCTCACCGGACATTTCCATATCAATACCAGCCTGAATGGCCTGTACGGATGCTTCCAATCCATCTGCCGCCACATCATGCCCACTTGCGAGCATGTTGATGGCACCGCAGTCCGTAATCACCAGACCGTCAAAGCCCCAGTCTTTTCGCAGAACGTCATCCAGCAGTTCCGTATTAACCGTACACGGGATACCGTCGATCTCGTTATAAGCCGGCATAATGGATTGAGCACCTGCTTCAACAGCTTTGCGGAATGGATACAGATCTACTTCCAGCAGCTCACGCCAGCCCATATGCACCGGTCCCGCATTGCGTCCACCTTCCGAGCTGCCATAACCGACAAAGTGTTTCAGTGTAGCCGCTACCGCATCCTCTTGGTCCAAACGCTCGCCCTGAAGTCCTTGCACGGAAGCAACAGCTAGCTCACCAATGAGATACGGGTCTTCACCAAAGCATTCCTCGGTACGCCCCCAGCGTGGATCACGCACAACATCCAGCACCGGAGAATACGTTACTGCACCGCCTTGAGCACGCGTCTCGCGAGCGACCGCTCGGCACATGTCACGGTACAGATCCACGTTCCAAGTACTTCCTAAGAGCAGAGGAACTGGATAGACCGTACCGTCAATCGCCATATGTCCGTGAGAGCATTCCTCTCCGATCAGAATGGGAATCCCCAGTCTGGAATGCTCTACAGCATGGCGCTGAATAAGGTTTACTGCTTCTGCCCCTTCTCTTGCAGACAGTCCATTTTCAAGCGTAACACCCGTCCATGGATCTGCACGAAGTGCACCGTACAGGGAGCCTATGCCCCCGTTTTCCACCTGCTGCTTAAAGGATTCATTCAGCGTGATGTTCCCTTGATCATTCGTATATGTCTGCCAACCAAAAGGCTGGATGAGTTGACCCACCTTTTCTTCCGTCGTCATTAAGCTCAGCAGATGTTCTACTCGCTCTTCCACGGATTTGCTTTTATCCTTATATATCATCATCCTTCGACGCCTCCACCCTATAGAAGTGATTCGTTACTCTTTGACAGCTCCGACCGTCAGACCTTGTACAAAGTAACGCTGGAAGAACGGATATGCGAAAATAATCGGCAACGTGGCGAGAACCACCATGGCCATCCGTGAAGTATCCTGCGGGATGGATTGCATCGCCGCCAGACTCATCGAGCTGTTCGCCGAGTTCTGCTGGATGAACTGGATGCTGGACTCGATCCGCATCAGCATTGATTGCAGCGGTACGAGGTTGGGATTATCGATATATAACAGTGCATTGAACCAATCGTTCCAGTAACCGAGCGTACTGAACAATCCGATTGTCGCCAGCCCTGGCAGTGATAATGGAATGACAATTTTCATAAACGTATAGAATTCTCCGGCTCCATCAATTTTCGCGGATTCAATGACTGCATCCGGCACACTGGTTGAATAGAACGTACGCAGGATCATGATATAGAAGGCATTCATTGCAAGCGGCAGAACCAGTGCCCATATGCTATCTTTTAAATGAAGAAGTTGGGATACGACCATATAGGTCGGAATCATCCCGCCGTTGAACAACATGGTCAGAATGGCAAATATGGAGAAAAATCTCCGATAACGGAAACTCTTGCGGGAAATTGCATAAGCATACAGCGACATTAGAATCAGACTTATGATGGTACCCAGCACCGTCACCAGAATGGTTACCCCATAAGCACGCAGCAGCGTGTCTCCACTCTGCCACACAAACTGATAGGCTGCGAGACTCCATTCCTTCGGAATCAGTCGATACCCGTCACGGGCCAGTGCTTTCTCGTCCGTGAACGAGATGATCACTACAAACACGAAAGGAAATACACAGATTAAAGCGAATAGTCCGGCCAAAATATTCATAATGACGTTCCAGCCATTGGATACATGATGGAAGTCGCGTTTTTTTACGATTTGAGCCACAGTGGTTCACTCCTTTCCCTTGTCCTAGAATAGGCTGCTATCTTTATCGATTTTGCGTACAACATAGTTGGAAATGATAACAAGCACGAAGCCTACAACGGATTGATACAATCCGGCAGCGGTACTCATGCCAATCTCACCACTTGTTTTCAAGCCACGATACACATAGGTATCAATAACATTGGTAACAGCATACAACGTACCCGAATCCCTTGGAACCTGATAGAAGAGACCAAAGTCGGCATAGAAGATGCGACCCACAGCCAGCAACGTCATAATAATAATGATAGGTGAGAGCAAAGGAATCGTAATGTTGCGGATCTGCTGCCATTTATTGGCGCCATCGATCATCGCTGCCTCATACAGCGACCGATCAATCCCCAGAATGGAAGCGAGATAGACAATGCTGTTGTACCCGATCGTTTTCCACAAAGCTACAAACACCAGGATATACGGCCAATACTTCGCTTCCGAATACCACTGAATCGGTTCCACACCGAACCACCCAATAATCTGGTTCAACATCCCCCGGTCCATGCTCAGGAAGCTGAACGCGAAATAACCGACAATAACCCAGGATAGGAAATACGGCAGGAACATACCTGTTTGATACAATTTGGCTAATCGTTTATTGACCAGCTCCGAGAGCAGAATTGCCAAACCTACAGCGAATACCAGCCCCAGAATAATAATGGCAAGGTTATAAAAAAGCGTGTTTCGAGTAATGAGCCAAGCATCGTTAGTGCTGAACAGGAATTTAAAGTTATCCCAACCCACCCATTCGCTCTTCATCAGACTGGCCCAGAAGCCTTCGCGGCTGAAACGATATTGTTTGAACGCTGCTACTGTACCAACCAGTGGCAAGTAGGAAAAGAAGAAGAACCAGATGGCGCCTGGCAGCACCATGAACAGCATGACTCGGTTTCTAATCAGATTTTTCAAAAATGCGGTCATATGAAGATCCTCCTTCAGGCTTGAATGAAAAAGGATCGGGCGCAACAAGCAGCGGCCCGATCCCTGAATTTACCCTTACTTATTTGCCGCTCTCCAGGCATCAAGCTGGGTTTGGGCTTCAGCCATCACTTTTTCAAGTCCGGCTTGATTGAACTTCTCAATCACTTGCTCCAAATTGTTCTCTGGGTCCAGCGTACCTGTCATCAATGCGGCCCAGTATTGCTCTTTGACATTCTGCACAGCTGTCAGTTCCGAAGACACCTTACTTGAGTCAAAGTTAAAGCTCAGAATTGGGGAATTTACACCCTCTGCATTAAACTTCTTAAACTCATCCCATTTGTTATCCGGGTCATTATTGTTCAGATACAACAACATGTTGTTACCGAGGGAGTAAGAAGGCATATCGTAGTTCTTGGATTCAGCGAGATTTTCCATGTGCGTGTCATCCACTTTTTTGTAGTGAACGCCTTCAATACCGGAATCAACCATATTGCGCAGCACTGGATCTGTATTCAACAGGTTCAGGAACTCCATTGCTTTCTCCGGATATTCGGAGTTAGCCGAGATGGCCATGATCGAACCTTGTACAGACGTGTTAGTGATGATCGCGTCACTAGCTGGTGTGGAAACTACCGGATATCCGTAACTTGCCGACCATTGGTTGTCTGCAAGCGGTTGAGTTTGTGCACGATCCAGGAACCAGTTGCCTGATGTAGTCAGGTCATTGGTAGAGCCTGTTGTTGCTGCCTCTGCAGATACATAACCAGCTTTATAGTATTTGCTCATCGTTTTGAGTGCTGCTTTCATTTCCGGAGTATCCAGAATGTTCACGATCTTATAATCCGTTGTATCCAGTTTGATCGCCATTGGCAAATTCTGAATGACATAGTCATAAGGAACATAAGGAACGAAGTTTTTATCCATTCCAAATGGAGTCACGCTTGGCTCATTTTCCTTGATTGTTTTGAGCAAAGGCTCCAGACTGTCCAACGTACGGATATTGGAGATGTCCATTTTGTATTTATCAAGCAGCGTTTTGTTGAAACGCCATACCTCTTGTTGAGGCAGCTCTTTGTTGGCCGGAATTCCGTAATTGTGTCCGTCTACTTTCGAACCACTCAGGAATGCAGGATCAATCGTTTTAATAAGGTCCTGACCATATTTAGGGAGCAAGTCATCCAGTTCAAGGAATGCACCCTTTCTGGCATTTTGAACATAATCGAATCCGCCGGAAGAGGTAAACAGGATGTCCATTGGCTCGCCGGATGCTACGTTAACTTGCATTTTTTGCGGATAGTCACCCCAGTCAACCATTTTCATCGTTACTGTGGCATTAATTTTTTCTTTCGTGTACTTGCTGACTTCTTCCATCACTTTATTAACATCTTTCTGAGGGGTACCAATGGTGTACCAGATCAGCTCGACAGGAGCTTCTCCTGCTTCCCCTGATTCTGAAGCATCCTTGCTTCCTCCACAGGCGCTAAGAACGAGTGTAACCGCCATCAATAATGCAAGTACGAGAGAAAAACTTTTTCTTTGTTTACTCATTTCCTTGATCCTCCCTTTTCGTGTTCCCTTTAGCTCTACAAACTAACTGCTTTAACCTTATCGAATGAAAGCATTTTCAAAAAGAAGATAAACTTAATATTTCGAGGTACAAATTAAAGAGAAATCTGTACTGATTCATTAATTTGTACCTATTTGAATAAATCGCTTACATCAAAAAGACATGCTGAGTAACATTTGGCATCAACTCCATTGCATGCCCTCCTGTCCCCAGAATGTCTCATTCATTTCAGTCCACTGGTCCAATCGGTGATCCACTGAACATTATCCAAAAACCTTAAAATCAGTTGGTGAAATTCCCACATACTTGCGGAACTGTTTATAGAAATATCCGGTCTCCCAGTACCCGACATTCCTTGCAATCTCATGTACTTTCAGATTCGAATTGCGCAGCTGTTCCTTGGCACGTTCAATCCGGTATTTATTGATATATTCGGCAAAAGTCTCCCCTGTCTCCTTATGGAACAGTTGTCCCAAATATACCGGATGAAGATGATAGTGAGCACCCAGCAGCTTCAGGGAAAGCTCTTCTGCGTAATGTTTGTCAATATGTTGAAGCACCTGGTTGACGATCGGATTCTTTAAATCCTGAAGCAGAGACTGAATCGTCTCCGTACCAACCTGCTGCAACGCCTGCACGAGTTCATCAAACGTTCCGCTGTCCAATACAAGGCGAAGTCCACGTTGGTAAATAGGCGATTCATCCGAATGTTTGATGCCCTCCAATTCCATCTTGAAGCGAATGACCACTTCCAGTGCGATGTTCTGCAACTCAGCCGGAGTAACCCCGTCGCGGTGCTGTTCAAAATCGACCCGAATTCGCTCCGCAAGCAGCTCTGCATTACGGGATAGAATGAGCTTCGCGTACTCCTTCCAATCGATCGAAAAGGAAGAAGCAGAGCTTCCCCCCTTCTCCAATATGGCATGATCGATCACTTTGAGATCGGGATAGATCATCACATACTGGAGCGCCTTTTTCGCCTCCTGATAGCTTGTCGGCGCATGGTGAAGTCCACGTATCAGACTTCCTACCCCAATCAGAACAGCAGGATGTGTCTCACATAGCGCAGCGGATAATGCCTGAAGGCACTCCATAAACTTCTCTTTTTCGTCCTCGCCTGCATGCACATTGGCAACTATGACGATGTCTCCATCGATGTCATGAAATATATTCACATAGGACTTATCCTTCAGCATGTCCTCCACTCGCTCGAACATGCCGGATACTTCCCCTTTAGTTCGCAGGATAGCTACTGCAACATCGGGTGCATCCAGCGAAAGGTTCAAGAACTGAGCCCGTTCCTCGAATTCCGTGGCGGCAATCTGTCCCGTCAACCATCGGTGAAGGATGTTGTCTTTCAGAATCTGAACACCATAAGCATCATCCGTTTGAGGAGACAACGCATGGTCCAGCTTGGAAGCCGTATTGCGAAGCGTCGACTCCAGCTCTTCCACATTGATCGGTTTGAGCAGGTAATTTTCGATGCCTAGCTGCATGCCCTCTTTCAAATATTCAAACTCATTAAAACCACTTAAAATAATCACCTTGATCTCAGGCTGCAACTGCCTTGCTTCCCGAATCAGATCCAGACCATTCATGAATGGCATCGATATATCCGTGATCAGAATGTCCACAGGCTGCGCAGACAAGGCGTTTAATGCGGCTTGTCCATTGCCGGCATGACTTACAATTTCCATATCAAACGACGACCAATCCAAAATATCGTACAATCCTTCAATGATGAACGGTTCATCATCCACAATAAATACCTTGTACATATTAAAAACCTGTCCCTTCTGTATGAGGATAACGAACCCTGATCAGGGTTCCTTCTCCGAGTGTACTTTCTATCGTGATGCCGAATTCCGGTCCATACAGGAAACGCAAACGGGTGTGTACGCTGCGCAGTCCGAACATTTTACCCGACTCTTCCGGACGTTCCAGTTCTTCTAAAATTTCAGTCAGGCGCTCAGGATCAATGCCTTTACCGTTATCTCTAACCTCTACCTGCAAAGCGTCGCCCAGTTCTTCAACAACGATCGCTAATTGATTATCCGAACGTTCTGTCTGAATGCCGTGCACCACATAGTTCTCAATAATCGGCTGCAGGGACAGCTTAACCACCGGATGCTGGTTATGCACAGGGTCCAACTGAATCGTGTACATGAAAATATCCTTATACCGGATTCGGAACAATTCCAGATACAGACGGCAAGCTTCCATCTCATCCTTGAGCGTATAATTTTTCTTCTGTTGAACAAGGCTCTTGAATAACACGGATAAACTGTAGATCATCTCCCCGACATCTTTCGCCCCCTGCGAAATTGCCCTCATTCGGATGACCTCCAACGTGTTATAGAGAAAGTGAGGATTAATCCGTGCCTGGAGAGCGACCAGTTCTGTCTCCTTTTGTTTGATCTCGGCTTTGTAGACGCGTTCAATATATTGATTAAGTTCATCCAGCATATCGTTGAAACTGTGTGAGATCTGTCCAAGCTCATCATCACGGGCATCATCGATGCGTGCTGTCAGGTTGCCGTATTTCACCCTTTGGGTGAAACGAATGATTCTGCGGGTGCGTTTGGCAAAATTAATAATGAAAAACGCCGGAACCAACACTGCAAACAGGATACATATGATGCTAATCGAAACGATTGTGTTGCGTGTACCCGCATAGGCCTCAGCCATCTCATCCACAGGAACCGTGCCAACGACCACATAGCCCTGATCCGCCGAGACAAACTTGTTCACATACATATTTCGCTCCTTTTTCATCGAGTCCATATCCGTCTGATCAAACAGGGAATCGGCCACATTGATATAGGGGTACTTCTTGCCGTAATAGTTACTGTTGGAATCGAACAATACTGTACCTTTGGCTGACAGCACCACAATTTCTCCCTTGAGATTACTTTCGTAACTATCCAAAGCGTTGCCAATACCTGCTGAGTCAAAGAAAACAAGGAACTGACCCAAATTTCGAAGGGTCTGTGTATCGTTGATAGGCACCCGAATCGCATACAGCGCCGGGTCCCATTGATCAATTTCTTTACGAATCCAATAGTTTGGTGCGCTGATATTCGGTGTCTCCATCGCCATCACGTCAGGAATATAGGAATGAGCCACATTGGTGTTCAGCTTTCTGAACTGCTTATGTTGATTGAAGGAGGACAGATCCTGCCGCTCGGCACTATATAACATCACTTGATTGATATCCGAATTGCGATCCATGATATTTTGAAAATGTTTAAGTACATCAGCTGAATAATCATCCTGATTCGCATAATAGCCATTCGTCAGATGCTGTACATACTCGGCGTACGTGTGGTTCATCAGATAGGTGATATTGGCTGATAAGGCCTCATTCTGATGCATGTCCCTCACCATGTTTTGCACCGATTCATACTGCTGATGAATATATCGGTCAACACTCTCCATGGCCGCTTTCTGGATCGCCAGTTCTCGGCGAATTGTGGCATCGGACACCGACAGGAAAATGATATAGGATAAGGTAATAATCGTTACAATTGAGATCATGGAGAAGATGAACAGCATCTTCATAAACATATTATTTTTAAAGAAATTTTTGTAAACGCTAACAATTTTCAAGTCACATGTTCCCCCCGATGCTGTTTTCCTGTCTAAAGTATATCATTTGCCTTCTAACATTAACTTGTCACCTCGAACTTTTCTTTAGTTTATACCTTCCTTTCTTTAATTTCTCCCTATTTGAAAATGCTTTCATACCCTATCGTTAACCATAAGTTTATTTTTGTGTAAAAGAATACCTTACATTCATTCGACTTGAAGGAGGAACAACATGACACGCAAACACAAACCCAAAGGCCTTATCCCCAAAGTAACCGCAATGGTTCTCACTTCGGCTCTGCTTGGACAAGTCATTGCCTCATCCGTTTATGCCGGAGACACGCTTCCTTACACAGGTGACAGCGCCAAGGGAGTAAATCAGCCTTATCAGCATGGCTACACCGCTGCCCAGATTCTGAAGTGGACCCCCGAAAGTGATATCCATGGTGATCTGCTTCGTGCTCATTTACCTTTGCAACCACGTAACGATGCCTTTGCGGCCACGCAGGCTTATCCCGAACTCAGCCCGGACACCCAGCTGTTTACGATGAGTGGCGATTATGGCAATTCATTCTTCGATAGCACCCCTTACACGAATGAATTCAGCGAGTACCTCTTTAATTATTGGCAGTACACAGACTATTATAGCTATTGGCATGGTATGGCTTCTGCTGGCGTGCCTGAGGAATTGTATGACCCCAATAAGGAATGGACGGAAAAGTACTTTGAGTTTGGCATTTTGAACATTCCGAATCCGGCCTACACCAATGCTGCACACAAAAACGGTGTCCGTTCCATCGCCAACATCTTCTTCTCAGACAATGATCGTGGACCACAAACCTACAAGCAGATGCTTGTGCAGGATGAAAAAGGGAACTTCCCTGTCGCTGCAAAGCTGGTCGAGATGGCAAAGTATTATAATTACGACGGATACTTCTTCAATCAGGAAGAGGTTGCCAAAGGCGTTGCGCCTGAAGACATCGCTTCCTACAAGAAATTCATGAAATATTTAAGAAACGAAGGACTATATGTTCAGTGGTATGACTCCACCATCAATACAACGGGCAAAATTCAATACCAGAACCAGTTTAATGGACTCAACAGTCCTTTTGTGCAAGATTCTGCTTTAGGCAGAGTCTCGGATTCGATCTTCCTGAATTACGTGTGGAACCATGACATGCTGCGTGATTCGCGCGATCATGCCAAAGGTTTGGGACTTGACCCACTGGAAACGGTATTTGCCGGTGTCGAAGGTGGGAATGATCAGTTTGGCCGTTGGAAGCAGCTCTACGATCTGCGTAACAATCTGGACGAGAACGGTCAACCGATGAACAGTATTGCAACACTTGGTGCTGACTTTACCCATAATGCCCTGGATGAAGAAATGGGCGATGGCAGCACGAATCATAGAGCCGATGATGAGTACCAATGGATGACCTTTGTTCGTGACCGCGCTTGGTGGTCAGGTCCAAATCAGGACCCAACCAACGCACGCCGTACGGCATCCGTCGATCTGTCCGATGTGTATGCTTCTGGTGCAAAGTGGGACGGCATCGCCGCTTATCTCACCGAACGCTCCGTTATTCACGGCTCCAATTTTGTGACCAATTTCAATACAGGCCACGGTCTGAAATATTATGAGGGCGGAACCGTCTCCAATGCAACCGAATGGTCCAATATTAATATTCAGGATATCCCAGTCACCTGGCAGTGGTGGATGGATAGTCAAGGTGACAAACTCACTGTTGATTTTGACTATGGTCCAACCTATGAAAAAGGTGCTCGTTATACGTATGATTCCGTTGGTGCGTTCACTGGCGGCAGTTCTCTTGTGGTGAACGGAAGTCTAAATGCGGACAATTTCCTACGTCTGTACAAGACGGATCTGTCGATCAACGCCCAATCCAAACTGGAACTCACCTATAATAAACCGTCTGTCAACGACGCTTCCTCCATGTATGTCGGACTGATATTTGAGGATGAACCAACCAAAGTAGTCAAAGTCAAAGTGCCAGATTCAGGTCAGCACACGGCAGGCTGGAAGACTACTTCACTCGATCTAAGTGCACACCAAGGGAAGACCGTCGCAGCTTTTGGTCTATCCTTCGACCCTAATGGTACTACGATTGAAAAATATCAGATGAACATTGGTGAAATTCGTATATCCGACGGTTCTGCCGCCAAACCGAATGCTCCAACCGGATTCCATATTACCAAAGCACTGACCAACACCGATGAGTTGGTTGTCGAATGGGATATCGAGGACTATTCAAAGGTTAAGCAATATAATCTGTATGAGAACGGCGCTTATGTCGGCGGCGTGTATGACTCCACATTTTATATTAAATCGCTCAAACATCCCGCTGGCGAACTGTCCATTCGTGCTGTAGGCGCAGATGGTACCGAAAGTGAAGCAACTGTCCTGTCCTATGGTCTGAATGCAGCTGTTCAGGACATTGATGTGAAATTCAAGAACAATGGCGATGCTATTGTCAGTTGGAAAAACCCGAAGAAGAACCCAGGTAAAGATCCGATCCAGCTTACACTCCAAACGGAGTATACGAAGGAACCCTTCACCAAGACACTTCAGGTCAAAAAAGGAAAACAGTCTGCCATTCTGACAGGTCTTCCGACCAATGGCGAACATTACGTCCTGGATATTGCCATTGGCAAACAGAATCCAGTCACAACGACTGGACAACTGGCAGATACTCAGATTACACCATATGCCAAGGAAAAGGTTACGGTAAAGGATGGAAAGTATACCCTCGCATTGCCTGATTTGGAGGATTGGTACAAAATCTATATCTATGAAAATGAGGTGCCACGCGAATTCGGAGTAACTTACGTTTCGCAAAAATTCCCTTATATCATTCGGGGCAGAACGAAGCTGAGCGAGCTGACATTCACTCCCGCATCCAGCACCAGCTCCCTGAAGCTCGTTATCGAAGATTATGCTGGCAATAAAGCAACGACGATTCTGCGATAAAAGATTCACAAGAAATCAATCCAGCCCTTTCGCTTCCCTACAGGAAGTCGAAAGGGCCTAATTTATGTTTGGCACTACCCTTGAACTTTCTGCTGTTCCAACAAATAAAATATATAATCGGTTGGCACACCGGTGTAACCTTGCTGTCTCAACATCGCGGTCACATTGCCCCGATGATACGTCCCGTGGTTGACAACATGCTGCAGGATGTCGGAAAAACGTGTTTCCATTTTACCGTATTTCGGATGCTCGATCGTCATCTTCTTGTCCGGTTCAGGCGTATTCCGCAGTAAATCGCGGAAACGTTCAGCAACGCGGCCAAACAGCTCCTGCATCTCATTCACAGTTTTACCCTGCGCTTCCTCTGTCCAGCCCGAGATTTTCGGGAAGATCTCCTCGTTCGGAACTTCCGCGAGCACGAGCATATAGAGCTGTTCGAACAAATACATGTGCGCACATGTTTGTGATACAGATGGGAACACGCTCGTCACTTCCGCATGGAATACCTCCTCCGGGAGTTGCTCCAGGTGTGCAAACAATCGATCGTTTGCCCAAACATGATAGTCATACTGTTGGTATGGTTGTTGAAGCATCAATGAATTCACCTTTCCCTTCTTCGCATGGTTTGGCTGCCGCTGCTGTGTCTTTATCATATAACAAGTTCGCTGACAAATGTTGTCAGCAAACTTCAATTCGGATCGTTTTCATAATGTTTGGCGATACCGTATGCCTTTTCCTGAATCCGCCGCTTCAACTCCAGTGGTTCGCGGATGCGAATGGCCGTGCCGAACGTCAGGAGATATGTCGGAAGGTACTTGTTCATCGTCGGAGCATCGATCAGAAACCGTGCCTCCCGATCGGTTCGTTCCGTCAAATAGTGGCGCAGATGCCAGTGGTTGCAAACCGCATTAAGCGTGTCAGACTGTCCCTCGATACGGATAACGGTTAACGGCCCATCTGCCTCCCGTCTCTGGTTGGACTGCTCACAGAAAAACGCGGACGCAGAGAAAGACTCCGGCTTGTCAAACCTCGCTTCGGTTGACTCCAGCTGTTCGATTCGTTCGACGCGAAACGTCCGCATCGCCTGCGACCGATGGCAGAACGCGACAACGTACCATTCATTTCGGTCATACGCTAGCCCATATGGATCGACTTCACGTTCGTCAGCCTGCTCCGCATTCGCTTTGCGATAGACCATACGGACCGTTCGCCCGTCTTTCGTCGCTTGTTCCAAGTCCCGCAACAACGGAACTACAGAAGGTGCACGCGCTGAAGAAACGACGTCCAAGCTGCTCTGCTGGCGAGACAGATCGTGGCGCTGCTCCTCGTGCAGTCCGTTCTCCACCTTCTTCAACGCATACTCCAGCTCCTGCACATACGGATAACCAGCACCTTGGGCAAATTTAAACGCATCCACAAGTGCCTTCAACTCTACAGAGTTGAAGAACAATGGCGTTTCCTTAAAACTCTCCAGAATACGAATACCGCCATCATGGCCCGATTCCGCAACGACCGGCACGCCACTTGCGCATAATGCGTCGATATATCGGTACACGGTGCGGACGCTAATCTCCAAATTGTCTGCGATCTGAGCGGCGGTGAGCTTTCTTCCGGATCGCAGCATCCAAAGCATGGACAGCATGTTATCCCATTTCGCCATCGGGAGTCCCCCTCTTTTCTTGAAAGAATAAAAGGCGAGTCTCCTTTAATTTAGGTGACTCGCCTTTTGGATGTATATTATGAAAATTATGAAGTTCCCTTTTGTTTGCTTGCCTGCATCTGCTGGGCAAACCTCATCATCTCTTCAAACTCTTCTTCGGATACGGCATCGCCGTCGGCGCCTATGTCTTGTACAATCGGAATTTCGGGTTTGGCTTTGGTTCCTTTGCCGTATGTACGGGAACGGGTTCCAGCTGCACCAGCAGCCTGTTTGCCTTTGACCTTAGCTTGGTCACGAATGTATTGTACCGCCTTCTCATAGGAATTCACCTGCTTGAGCAGCATGTTGGAGGCAATAGCCTCAACAAAGTTACGGTTAATTCTTTGCTCACCGCCGGATACAAGCAATGCCATCAAATAATGAATCAGCACATTGATCACTTCACCAGGCAACTTGTAACTGAGGTCGATCTTCTCAAAAATGTCCACCAGGTTGTCCGGTACGGCACCAGGGAAGAACGTCTGAAGCAATCGTGTGTAAGGCTCATTACGCAGCATCATATTGTATTGATGAATATCACACTTGGTCGAAAATTGCGGAGGCACTTCGACGTAGTATTCCATCTGTACCACATGTTCGACAGGCGGTTCACCGGAATCCTCTTTATGCTCAGGCTCCTCCATATGCTGTCTGAGAGCAACAACCTTCGCTGCCTGCACCGTCTGCTGCTCATGTCGCTTCTTGGTCTGTCTGAACTGCAGGCTTGCCTTGTGTTGAAGATCATCCAGCACCAGCTGCCCCTGTGGGTTAAAGATATCATCTTCATCCAACAAACGACATACATCCTGTACGCTGAGATTGAACTTGTTCACCACATAATTCACAATGTCGAGCTGTTCGTGATCGAACCGCAATTGCTCCACATGACGGCGATTGACCGACTCACGCGGAAAACGCAATATAATGTCGGCATAATTCAGGCTGTTCTCTTCGGCCGCACCACTTATCCCGCTGCGCTGGGCCGAAGTCGAAACTTCCGACAACGCTTGTTCCAGTTCATAATCAATGACATGGGTATTCAATTCAAATATATCGTAAAAAGGAACGGAAATATTCTCTTTATTCGCTGCTGGGTAAGGCGCGTCACCGCTCTCTATCGCCGAAAAACCGGAACGTAGTGAGAGTACGGCGAACTTGCCGATTTTGTCACGAAGCAACAGTGTCAAATGCTGTGTACGGAAAAATTCTGCCGGAGAGAGCGGAGGTTGCAGCTCATATTCATAAATGTAATCGTCATTTTCCGGAATATACAGCCGAGAAGTCTGAAGCAAACCAACGGCTTCAAGCTTGGATGCCTGCTCCACCAAATACTTGCGCCCTTTCTCGCTGGGCTCGAGTCCCAACGTCATGAACAGCCTCCGTTGCTGTTCAAGCGGCGAGTAACCGACCTGTTCACCGGGAAGATGCTGAAATAGCAGTCGATACAAGCCTATCGCAAAGGCACCTACCATTGGCTGATACGCTCCGGTGAGCATGCGGTCATCCAGGGCACTAAGTCCAAACTCCCTGTATACGCAGTAGCGATGATGTTCAGTATAATGGTGCAAATTCTTCATGCGCATAGCTTGATCTCCTTCTCCCCAAAAGTATGTTTATCTATTCTATCATAAATGTCCGATCCTCAAATGCTCAAAAACAGGTAAAAAACGGACCTGTTCTCGCTCCGTTTCGTCCTAGGTCGACAGCATTCACGTTTTCGCAGAGTTGCTAGATTACTATAAAAGCTACAGCCTTAGAACACAAGTAAACATATGGAGAAATGTTATCCAGATATATATGAGACATGTCCGCATTATCATGCACAATTTTTTGATGCATGCCAAAAAGCCTTCCCTTTGCACTCGTAAGCGTTTACGACAAAGGCAAGACCTTTACGGAAAATGCAGTCCAGCGTTTGCTGCCAAATTGGCTAGCCGATTAAAACATTTTGTACCCACCCAGACGAAGTTTGCGAATGGCCCAGCCACTGATGACCGCTCCAGCAAGTCCAGCTACGCCCGTCATATAGTCTACAATATGGAAAGAACCCAAATGCGACATCAACGATGCCGTATGATCCCATAAGGAATACACGACGACAGGCAGAATGACAATAATGAACAGATAGGAAGGAAACCAGGTTGTCTTCATCAGCATATTCAGAATGAAACCGATACCAAACATCATAACGAAAAATAACACCATTAATACCAGCACAGGTATAAACTGCATCGGGTGACGTTCACCTCTTCTTTCACTGACTCGGTTTCTCTTACTACGGATAGTAGATAGTGTACCGCAAAAAATGTGGCGAAGCAACGAACTTTCTGGACAAATTTCCCTATATTCACCTTCTCTTCATTTGCCCTTCTGCTTCCTGTTGGGATACAATGAAGACGATAAAGTACTCAACCGTCCCTTACCGGGATTTGGAAATATAACCTGCAGGAGGAATCAATTCAATGAACGAAGCCGCATCAACACTGGAGGGCTGGTACGCTCTGCACGACTTCCGCTCGATTAACTGGGCCGCCTGGAAAGCAGCCGATGATGAGGAACGCGCCGTAGCACTGGACGAGCTTCAGGCATTCTGGAAGGAATGGAAAGCAGTAGAGGATTCATCCAAAGGAAGCACTGCCGTTTATACCGTTGTGGGACAGAAGGCTGACCTTGTCATGATGCACTTGCGTGAAACGCTGGAAGATTTGAAAGCCGTTGAGAACGCGTTTAACAAAACGATGTTTGCCCAGTACACCACCAAATCATATTCTTATGTCAGTGTAGTGGAATTGAGCAATTATCTTGGCAAAGAGGGCGAAGACCCTATGCAGAACCCGGAAATTATCGCCCGTCTCAAACCGGTCCTGCCACAGCGGCAATACATCTGCTTCTACCCGATGAACAAAAAACGCGAGCTGAACGACAACTGGTACATGCTGTCGATGGACGAGCGTCGTACGATGATGCGCAGCCACGGCATGATTGGTCGCAGTTACGCTGGCAAAGTGAAACAAATCATTACCGGTTCCGTTGGTTTCGACGACTGGGAATGGGGCGTTACGTTGTTTGCGGATGATGCACTTCAGTTCAAGAAGCTCGTTTACGAGATGCGTTTTGATGAAGTCAGTGCCCGTTATGGCGAATTCGGCTCTTTCTATGTAGGAAGCCTGCTAAACGAAGGAACATTGGAAGAGATGCTCAAGCTGTAAATCGGATAAATTACAAAAAGCACCGCGATACCTCCATTAAGGAGAGGATCAGCGGTGCTTTTACTTTTTCGAATGAATATGAAATGTTCAATAATAAATGGATGACTCATGATCTTTGGGATAACGTGAATGCTTAATCCTGATCCTCTTCATCAATCGCTTTCAGAGATTCCAAAAACTCAGCCGTTGCCCGGTCACGGTCACGTCCCTTCTCCTTAAGCCGCTCAATGGCAGGCAAAATGAGAATATCAACTTCCTTCTGAACGATATAAGCCAGATCATACTGATCCTGTTCCTCCAGATAACCGCCAACCTGCATCAGGGCGTTGTAACGATCCAGTTCTTCGCGTGTGAGTAATCCTCTGACCTGAACACTGCAATGTCTCATCCAAAAAACCGCCCTTTCTTCAGAACCAAAGGAATGCCACCGATGATAAACAAGTACCGGAGATCCACCAGCTTTTTCAGCTGAGCCGCCTTCCATCCCTTGTATTTCTTACCGCCTACGACGGCGATAGCTTCACCTTTCCCCAGTGACGCAACCGTACCTTTACTTGTAAACACAAAAGGTTGAGGCTGCTTTTTGCGGATGGCAGCGACAACGTTTTTGGCACAGTTAACACCTTGCTGCATCGCAATCTGAGCTGTTGGTGGATATGGGCGCCCTTCGTTGTTGAACACGAGGGAATTGTCACCGATGACATAGACGTGCTCATGCCCTGGGGCACGAAGGAATTCATCGACCTTCACCCGTCCGCGCATCACTTCAAGACCTGCCTGCTCAAGCAGAGCATTCCCACGAATACCGCCGGTCCATACGACCGTTGCTGCATCGAGTTTTTCTCCTTCACCCACAATGACTCCGTCTGGCAGACATTGTTTGATCGGAACACCGATTTTAAAAGTAACACCTTTTTTCTTCAACACGTTCATTGCATGCTCAACCAATTCTGGATCAAAGCCCGGCAGAGCTGAAGGCGCTGCTTCCACATTATAGATGTGCACATTTTTGGGATTCACGTCGAACTCCTTGCAAAGCTGAGGAATGCGATCCGCAAGTTCAGCCACGAATTCGACACCACTGAAGCCAGCCCCACCCACAACAAAACGAATGCGGTTACGTTTATTATCGTTTTTGTACATAGCAAACTGATATTCGATATGCTCGCGAATCATTCTGACCGAGTTAATGCTGCGAATTGTCATCGCATGATCGAGCATGCCTGGAATACCGAAGGTCTCCGGTTCTCCACCCAATCCAATAATCAGATAATCATAGGATAACGTGCCATCCTCCAGAATAATCTTCCGATCCTGCAGGCGGATCTCCTTCACCGAGGATTTGACCAGATCAATCTTGAACTCGTCAATCAGCTTCGAAATCGGAACCCTTGCATGTTCAATGGTATCTGTGCCGGCTGCCGGCATATGTAGATGTGTAGTGATATAATGATAATCATGCCGGTTCACCAATGTGACATCGGCCTCGTTATAGTTCAATTCCTTCTGCAGCCGCTGGGCTGTCAGAATCCCGCCATAGCCCGCGCCGAGGATGACGATTTTGGGAATACTACTCATGTCTATACCCCTTCCAGTTTCGCTCGCATCAGCCATTCGATTGTTTTGTTGTAAAAAGGCTCTTACTTACCCATATTGATGAGGTCTTATCCATTATGACGACAAATGTTAACTTCGCGAATTTATTTGAACTTTTTGCATGCAAGTTATCGATTAAAATTGTGAAATTATACACAAGATTCAACAAAACGCGGGTATTGTCTTCACATTACAAATTGGGGCTAAATTAGACAAAAAAACACATAGTACAGGTCAAGGATATCTGTATTTCTGGCAAAGATCAAGGTTTTTTTTGTTATTTTTCACAACCTTTCATTTCCAATTTCATCCTATTCTCACCTGATCTTCATCTATTGTTCCCAGATTCATCAAACTGCCAACTTTGCAACCCAGTTTACACCGTTTATAATGAGAAAGACAGTTCAGCAACAAACGCTGGTTACCATACGTACCCGGCTTTATTATTTCTGTTAACTACCTATTAAAATAAGAAAGGTGTTGTTGATTCTTGACTGCACAAACTGCCGGTCATGACATGACCGATTTACTTATTATTGGTGGCGGCCCTGCGGGTCTGTTCGCCGCGTTTTACGGAGGGATGCGTCAGGCATCTGTTACTCTGGTTGAAAGTATGCCACAACTTGGTGGACAACTTGCCGCCCTCTATCCCGAAAAATTCATCTATGATGTAGCCGGGTTCCCGAAAGTTACCGCTCAGGAGCTGGTGAATAACTTGGTGGAGCAAATGAGCCATTTTAACCCGAACATTCGTCTTGAGGAAAAGGTTGTATCCGTAGAGAAATTAGAAGAACGTCACTTCGTCGTAAAAACCGATGTGAATGAGTATCACGCCAAAGCCGTAATTATCACTGCAGGTGTGGGTGCATTCGAACCCCGTCGTCTGGAGCTTGAGGGTGCGGCCAAATTCGAAAAAACCAATCTGCACTACTTCATCAGTGACCTGAATGCCTTTGCAGGCAAAAAAGTACTGATCAGCGGTGGCGGTGACTCCGCTGTAGACTGGGCGCTTATGCTTGAGCCAATCGCTGAGCAAGTAACCCTGATTCATCGCCGCGACAAATTCCGCGCGCATGAGCACAGTGTCGAAAACCTGATGAATTCCAAGGTGAACATCGTTACACCTACCGAAATTACGGAGCTTCATGGTGAGGACAGCATTACCAAAGTTACTTTGGCTCACGTTAAAACCAAGGAAACACAGGAAATTGAAGTCGATGATGTAATCGTCAATTTCGGCTTTGTCTCTTCCCTGGGACCTATTGCAGAATGGGGCATCGAAATTGATAGCAATTCCATCGTGGTCGATTCCCGCATGGAAACTTCGATTCCGGGTATCTATGCTGCCGGAGATATTACAACTTATCCAGGCAAGCTGAAGCTGATTGCTGTCGGATTCGGTGAAGCACCAACCGCAGTGAACAATGCCAAGGTTTACTTCGACCCAGACGCTAAGTTGTCCCCGGGACACAGCAGTAACATGAAGCGCTAATTCCTTATGGAATCATATAGAACATAAAAGACACAAAAAAGGGTATCTTACTCCTGAATGAATTGAACATCAGGAGGGATACCCTTGTCTTATATATGCCCGCTGTGTAACGGTCTGGTTGTACCGGAGCAGGCTTGTCCCCACTGCCTTCAGGGACTGTCAGAATGCGGCAAATTGGACGATTACACCGGACCATACAGCCCCTACGTCATTCACACTTCCTCTGACACGGCAGACGAAGCCGAAAACGTTTGCAATCATATGATGTACTGTCACCATTGTCAGACAAGCACGCTATGGCCTGTCAATCTATGGGACATGTCCGGAAACCTGTAGCATTGCCTGCAATGAGGATCTCTAGTGAAGAATGGCAGATACGTCGGTACCCAGTTTGCGCTTATGGATTTCTGCCAACAGCAGTGCGATGAAATCTCGTTCGAGATCCAACTCAATCGCCTTATGGTAGGAATCCAACAACATCTCATCGGATAACATAGCCATTTCCCGCCACAACCTTTCCTTTTTTTTCCTCAAAACTATCATATCAGAGATTTATAAAGAGAACAAGCGTTCTTGTTATCCACAACGTTATGTGGAAATCCTGTGTATAGTTTGTTGATAAATGGTAAAAATGTTGATTGATCAACGTGGATAGTGTGGACAGTATTTATACACAGGATCGTAGCTTACCGAACAGAACGATTATCAGAGCATTTTTTTTAGAATAAATTCATAGTTTCAAGAGTTGATGCGAGTAAATTACCCTTAATTGTTAAATTTCAAACGTTTTCCATCTAGTTTCCTACTATATTACTATCGGATTTTCTTTGGATTTTTTTAGCTTTTGTCACCATTTTCATTGCGGTCTGGTGTTCACTTCCAAAATCCATATCTTGCCTGAATGATCCAGTCCATAATCGAAGCCGAGCTGCCCCACACCTGGGAACTGACTTTCCATGATATGTGTACAGGTGAGTGTCAGTGAACGCATCTCGCGACGTTTATGTTTACCGGAAATATGAGGTAAGGACAGAGCGAGCGCTTTCCTACCGGACAGCATCGTCCCTCCTTTGCTAAGATTGGTCACGACAAGTCCCGGACGAGCGAGCCGTCCCACCATAGAACGGAATACCCAGCCTCTTTCCGTCTTGACAACTTTGACTCTGTAATCGATTGGTCTGCCTTGAATGGTTGCGAGATGAATGCCTTGTTGAATAAGGTATCTCCGTCTGGCTTTTACACGGATTAGGGAGCGGTACATCTGATCAAACTGAGTAAATGAACGGGTTATCTTCATATGAGTATAACGATAGGCTCCTCCGCTTGCTGATACTCTAATGACACCGTAACCTCCACCACCGACAATAGGTTTGATATACACCATTCCATAATGACTAAGCATGTTTAGCAGATTCCCCGAGTTGAACGCCTTCGTCTGTGGAATGTGGACAGCAGCTACCGGATATTTTAACAGCGCCGCTGTCTTCAGCCATTTGCTTGCAAGCTGTCTCGACATGGGTTGATCTCCTTTCGTGAACAATAGTCCTTCCTTATACATACTCAACAGAAGCCGTGCTTTCTTGGATGTCTGTCCAAGGCTGGGGCCCCTTTTCCGTTGATATAGTCCATCAGCTTGGTTCAAGGCCGGAACAGGCGCCTGGTTTGCTTTTCAAACGCATCAATCTATCGTATGCTACTAAGGAATGGTTTGGAGAGGCTTAAATATGAGGATCTAAGGAGCGTTCAGAAGACATGGAATCATTTTTCAAATCACTGTATGGCGTAGCCTATTTTGCAATTTCTATCGTTCTGGTAGCCATTACGGTACTTCTATTCGTTACAGGTATTCGACTGTTTATGAAGAAAAGCAATCGCGGTTTTGCTGTAAGTTGTATTCTGTTTGCCTGCTTTATCGTCTTCATCATTGTGGTCATGCTGACCACGCCCTTCTCCTCGACGCCTCCGGGTTCACCGGAAGCCATGGCTGCCTTGCTAAAAGTCGGGTAGATTAACCTCTGTAGAAGGAGATGCTTATGACACATAACGAAATACTCGGAATCATCGATATCGGCTCCAATTCCATTCGTCTGGTTATTTATGAACTCGACCAGGATGGAGCCTATCGCATCATTCATGAAGACAAATATGCCGCTCGTCTAAGCAATGTGGTTGAACAAGACGGAACCATCCTGCGACATTCACTGGATAAGGCCATTACGATTTTGCGACAATTCAGGGCTACTTGCGAAGCATATCAAACCAAGCTTATCCGGGCTGCAGCTACGGCTGCCATTCGGAATGCAGGTAATGCCCCAGAAATTATAGGTTGGTTGGAAGCCGAGACGGGACTTACCATCGAATGTGTATCCGGTGATCAGGAAGCCTATTACGGTTTCCTAGGTGTCACTCAATCGATTGATCTGGCGGATGGTTATGTCGTGGATATTGGCGGCGGCAGTACCGAGATCACTGTATTCCGTAATCGAAAAAGACTGCACAGCATCTCTCTGCCTATTGGTGCGGTTAACTCTCATGCCCGTTATGGTGGGGAAGATCAGTGGACTGAGGCAAATGCGGCTGCACTATGTAATGAAGTTATACAGGCATTGAGCGGTCAGGATTGGATCAGACAACATCCCGGACTACCTCTTATTGGACTTGGTGGCACCATGCGTACACTGGCCAAAGTGGAGCAGAAGAGAACACAATATTCACTACCGGTTACGCATCATTATGAAATCGGTGCAGAAGAGATGGAAAATATCGCTCGTTCTTTGCCACATCTAACCTCGGCACAGCGCAAGAAAGTACCCGGACTGGCCAAGGATCGTGCCGATATTATTGTTCCAGGTGTACTCATATTGCGGACGGTCTTCCGAATCATCCAAGGGGATCGTTATGTCGTGAGCGGAGCGGGATTACGCGATGGTTTGCTAAGGGATCTCCTTGCTGAAGGTAAGCCAGTCGTGCCAGATGCGCTGCGGGACAGCATTCGCAACTTCATTCATTTTGGTCCACCCATTCCGGAGAAACGTCTGAATCGGATTCATCATGATGCGCTTACTCTGTATACTGCCCTACAAGGTAATGCTCCCGATCCAGCGGATGCCCGAATTCTGTATACGGTCTCCATGCTGCACATGGCTGGAAAACAGATTAACTACTTCCGGTATCCCCAGCACTCGGCTTATTGGATCATGAATGCAAGCATCTACGGACTATCTCACCGGGAGACCATCCTGAGTGCTGTTGCAGCCGATTATCATCCCAAAAAAAGAACGCCCCAGCTGCTGCATAAGCACAAGGACATTCTCAAGGATTCGGACGAACGGCATGCCCATCGTTTGGGCTCTCTGCTGCGCGTGACTGAAGCGATTAATCGATCTGAAAGTATAACCGCCATAAAGGCGGCAAAAGAAAACGACTCGCTGCAGATACAATTCATCTGTACAGCCGAGCCGTTACTGGAACTCAGTGGCCTTGACGATGCCGTCAAGGATTTACAGGAAGCTTGGGGAGTTACGTTAACGCACTCCATTCAGCAGGCTTCCAGGGAATAATGCCCATCGCCTCCGTCTGACTTCTCAGCGGGGGCTTTTCATTTTGTACAAAAACATAATTGCCGCCAGGCATAAGCTCTCTTGCCTTCACATTATCCATGAGCGACAGATTCAATATATCGACCAGCATCTTCTTCAACTCCGGATCAAACACGGGACACATCAGTTCTATTCTCCGCTTCAAATTACGGGTCATCCAGTCTGCGCTGGATAGATACACATCCGGATTCCCGCTATTTTCAAAATAAAACAGTCTGGAGTGTTCCAGAAACCGGTCCACGATGCTGATCACCCGAATATTCTCACTAAGCCCCTCTACCCCGGGACGCAAGCAGCATACACCGCGCACGATCAGATCGATCTGTACTCCAGCTTGAGATGCCAGATACAATTCATCAATGATATCCTGATGGGATAAGGAATTGATTTTGGCAATAATCCTGGACGGTCTTCCCTTGAAGGCATGCTCCCTTTCCCGACGAATGAGCGCGAACAGTTCATCCTTCATGCCGTCAGGGGCGACGCGGAATGCCTGCAACGCTTTGGGTCCTGAATATCCGGTAATCTCATTAAACAATTCCGATGCATCCTCACCAATGATGGGATTGGAGGTAAACAGTCCTACATCAGTGTATATTTTGGCCGTACTTTCATTATAGTTACCTGTTCCAACATGCACGTACCTTCTCAGACCACTCTGTTCCCTGCGTACGACGAGAATAATCTTGGCATGAGTCTTTAATCCGACCAATCCATATACGACATGACAACCTGACTTCTCCAGCGTGCGGGCCCATGCAATATTCCGTTCTTCATCAAATCTGGCTTTTAATTCAACAACAACCGTCACCTGTTTGCCGCTCTCAGCTGCATGAGCCAGTGCGGGGATGAGACGGGAATCCCCATTCACCCGATATAACGTCATTTTGATCGCCATCACACGCGGATCTTCCGAAGCTTCCACAATAAAGTCCGTTACCGGTTCAAACGATTCGTATGGATGATGCACGAGCACGTCCCGTTTACGCAGCAGTTCAAAGTGACTTTCCCGAGGAAGGAACTCCAGAGGATACACAGGCTGCACCGGACTATATTTCAAATGAGAGAAGCCTTCCAGACTATCTACAAACCCGGCCAGAAAGCTCAAATCCAGTGGTCCATCGATCTCATACATAGGGTCTTGAATATCGAACTCTTCCTGCAACTCTAGCAACGCATCCGGGCGAAAATCCTTACAAATTTCCAGTCTTACCGGTGCTCCCCGGCGTCTGCGTCGCAGCTCCTTCTCAATCGCCTCAAGCAAATCCTCAGCTTCTTCTTCATTAATAGAAAGATCCGCATTGCGGGTCACTCTGAATTCCTGTACAGCCAGCGGCACATATCCGCTGAATAAGGTATGAATATGATGTTTGATGAGATCTTCAATCAGAATGAACGTTTTCTTTTTACTATTCGCCCTTAAAGGCGCCTGAACTACGCGCGGCAGATTGGAAGGCACCTGAACGATAGCCAAAAATGGCTCGCCCTCCTGCTCTTCTTCCTTCTGCAGCATCACGGACAGATATACAGATTTATTGTGTACCAGTGGGAATGGCCGGCTCGAATCGATAGCCATCGGTGTTAAAACCGGGAAAATGATCTCATGAAAATACTGGTCCATTGCTCGCTGTTGGGTCATATTCAGATCGGTATATTCCTGGAAATTCACGCCTTTCTTGGCGAGAAGACGAATGAGCTCCCGATAGGTTTTATATTGCTCGGCGACCATGGTCCCCGTTCGTTTAATCAATCTACGGTACAATCCGGCAGGGGTGTAGCCCGTAAAATCCTTTTGCGTAAATCCAGCCTTGATCTTCTCTTTCGTCTCCGCTACCCTTACACTTACGAACTCGTCCAGATTACTGGCGACAATACCAAGAAACCTCATGCGTTCCAGCAGAGGTGTTGTTGGATCTTGCGCCTCCTGAAGCACACGACGATTGAATTCTACCCAACTTAAATCACGGTTAACGTAGTTACCTGTTTTGACATCTCTATGCATGTATGGCCTCCGAATTTGTTACATATCTATTCTTGGTTAGATAAATTGAACTAAAGAGTATTTACACTTGCCACTCCGATGACAGAACAACCTTCCGATCGCTGTTATCCCCAGATTTTTTGATTTCCTTCTTCAAAGTGAAAATCCGGGGATAAAGGCGAACGCTTCGCTTCTACAGTTTTTTTCTGTCCTCTCCGTTCTCGTGTAAATGTTAGTTCAATTTTTATAGATGCTAATATAATTGTACTATTCGTGATTGGCTACAAGCGTCAGCGTAGTGTAAACGCTATGTAAAATTTATGTAAATGATACCTCATGACGATAACTTTTTCCATCCCTTTACAAAGAGCAGGAGACAGAGTAAAGTGATTTACAGTGTAAAATGTCCGGTTGCTGTCCACATTCTAAAATTGTTTTTGTTAAAGGAGTATATAATGAAATCGAATAAACCTAGAACGTTACAAAAAAATATAGAGTTTTTCACGGCTGCACTATCCCAATGCACGGTAACCGCATGGCAGGAAGATCCAGCTGGCGTATATTGTGAAGTTGGTCGCGGCATCGTAGAGCAGATCAGCGAAGACAGCGTGAGAATTCGCAACGATAACGGTACAAAGAGTCATTATGATCGGGATATCACGATGTTCCAAACCGAAAAATAAATTTTTCGTAAATATGAAAAAAAAGACTAGCTTTCCGTAAAAGAGTGATGTATACTCTTGGCACAAGGAAAGGAGGTGCGTCAACATATCCAATCACATGTTGAACGTGTCCCTTACCCGATCCACTAGCTCAAATTAACTGATTCTGGTGGAGGCGCGGGATACGGATCAAGGTTTCAAAAAGCGCCACGGGTAGAAAAGCCGTCTTCGGACGGCTTTTTGTTTTGTCTTTTTTGGGGAGAGGTTGAAAAAACAACCAAAATATTGGAAATGGACCCTATAGCTGAGTAAACAATGCTCGCTATAATTAGGTTGCAACTCAACCCATATTCGAGGAGGCATATTGTAATGTTCAAAAATGTAAGGGGTTTCAAAACATCCATCGCTCTGGTCTTTGTTTTGTTATTCACCTCCATTATGCTGCCCGCAGGCCAGCATGCCAGTGCAGCACCGAGCTTCGCCAAAGGAGCCGACATCAGTTGGGTGCCCGGGATGGAAGCGCAAGGCTACAAATGGAAAGACAAAAACGGCGTACAGCGTGATATTATTGATATTTTGAAAAATGATTACCAGATCAACTCCGTTCGTATTCGTGTCTTTGTTAATCCTTCGAACGATTATGGTAACGGTTACATGAACAAAGATCGTGCAGCTGCTCTGGCCCTGCGTGCCAAAAATGCAGGTATGAGTGTCATGCTGACCCTGCACTACAGTGATTCTTGGGCTGACCCGGGTCAACAAACGAAACCTGCAGCCTGGAAAAACTACACGTTCCAGCAGCTGATGGATGCTGTATGGAATCACACGCGTGAAGTTATGACGGCCATGCAGAGCAAAGGCGTAACCCCGGACTGGGTACAAATCGGTAACGAAACAAGCAACGGCATGTTATGGGAAGATGGAAAAGCATCCACCAACATGAAAAATTATGCGTGGCTGGTGAATACGGGCCATAATGCCGTAAAATCCATCAGCACCAGCACCAAAACAATCGTTCACTTGGCGGGCGGAGATGATAATGCCCTCTATGTATGGAATATCGGTGGTCTGATCGATAACGGTGCCAACTTTGACATGATTGCCATGTCCCTCTATCCTTCCGCTTCCGGCTGGAACACGGCTGTCACCAATGCTGTGAACAATGCCAAGGATCTGATCAACCGGTATGGCAAGGAGATTATCGTATCGGAAATCGGGATGGATAATACGCAACCAGCAGCCGGTAAAAGTTTTGTCGCAGCGATGAAAACGCAATTCCGCAACCTGCCAAACAGCAAAGGTAAAGGCGTATTCTATTGGGAGCCTGAAGCAACGCCGGGCTACAACGGTGGTTACAGCAAAGGTGCATGGCAGTCTAACGGCTTGCCGACCGTAATGTTGGAAGGATTTATCGACTAAACACGGGGATAAGTGACTGGTGAGCAGTAGGTGGCCGTTACGGGTACGGATCGTTCTTCTGATCGCTGTTATCCCCGGATTTTTTTGAATGTCCTATTTCATAGGACAAAATCCGGGGATAAAGGCGAACGCTACCGCTTCTTCAGAATCGATTCCGTTCCCTTCACTACGTTGGCTGCTTATGAGACACTTCTAAAATGTGTTAAGTAGGAATTTGGGGTAGTAAAAAGAAAAGCGCTATTTCCGTTGGGGAGTAGCGCCTTTTTTTGAGAGTTGTAGTGAGTTGTTTGGGTTGGATGCTTTAAGCTAGGCTAGGTGGTTTGCTTCTTCAACTCAGTTAGATCGAATTCGTTGAATTGGTTTCATTTTAATTAGGAACGCTTGATGAATCTGAACGTAAATAGTCTTATCGCTCATATACTTATATAATATAAGATATAGAATTCAGACAGCACATGTGCAACCTTATTTCAAAGGTGGGGAATATATGGGATTTTTAAAAGAACTGGGTCAGTTTGCTGGAGAAGTTACCGGAAAAGTACTCGGCGGCACTGTCCGAGTGGCTGGAGAACTTACAGGCAGTCCATTCATTAAAGAAATTGGTAATGGCGTAGAAAAAGCTACGATTAATACAGGGAAAACCGTAGGACAACTTGCCAGCGGTACATATGATATGGCGAGTGGTGTGATCAGAAAAGACAACACAACGTTAGACGCCGGACTTGCCGATATTGGAGGAGCTGTTTCCAATACAGCTAAAGGTGTAGTGGTATCAGCTAAGTATGTGTATAACGGTGGCAAAGATGTTGTTGTCGGCATGAAAGACGAGGACATGGAGAGAGTCAAGCTCGGGGCTAAGAATCTAATTGCCGCTGCGGCAGTCACTACATTGGCTGTAGGACTCGTTGAGGTTGTAGATGGTGTTGAAAGTATGGAGTCGGCAGAGTCCGTAGAATTGATAGAAAATCCAAATACAGATGACGTTACACCTTCCTAGCATCGAGGATTTTAGAGCTTCAACTTCATACGAAAAAAATGGACGCTAATCAGTATAATGATTGGCGTCCATTTTTCATCTTCAACTTCAATTCAATTACTTCGCTTCGCCTACAACCGTAAAGCGTTCGTTCTTATGCTGCGGGTTTTCGATCTCATCGACCAAAGCGATGGCATAATCAGCATAGCTGATGTAACTGTTTCCTTCGCTGTTCACCAGAATCAGATCTTTACCAGACTCGTACTTGCCTGTTCGTACACCCTCTGGATTAAAGAATCCCGCCGGGCTCAGGAACGTCCATTGGATACCTGAAGAAGCTTGCAGATCCTGCAAGTTTTTACCCTGGTTGGTCGCTGTTGCTTTGTATGCATCAGGGAATCCAGGGGAGTCTACAACACGCAAGGTTTGAGTTTCATCTGTGAACAGACTGCCTGCACCACCAACAACGATCAAACGAGTATTCGGCGCCTCTTTCAGAATGTTAATCAAGGCTTGTCCTGCTTCCACATGCAGATTCTCTTTACCGGCTGGAGCACCGAAAGCATTGACGATCACGTCGAATGATTTGGCATCCTCTGCCGTGAGGTCGAATACATCTTTTTCAAGTACGTTCAGACTTTTATCTTCCACTTTGGATGCATTACGAACGATCGCAGTCACTTCATGCCCTCTATCCAACGCTTCTTTCAAAATCAAATTCCCTGCTTTGCCTGTCGCGCCAATAATTCCAATCTTCATCATAATCTCTCCTTTGGTTAGGTTCTGTTAAATTTCATAATGTAACTATATTAGTTACAACATAACTTGTCAACTTCACCTCTCTATAAAAAAGCGTCCAGGTGCCCTCTTAATATGAACAACCAAAATACATACCAAACCACCACGCAAAAAAAAAAGACCTCCATAACGTGTTTAGTACAAGACTAATCCGCTATAGAGGCCGCAATTCACAAATATTAACAATCTTTATCCGGTACGCCTGCTTCTTCTCTCGTCCGGAAGGATGAGCCACAGCCGCATGTTGCCACTGCGTTCGGGTTGTGAATGGTGAAACCACCGGACATGCCGGATTCTTCAAAATCAATTTCCAGTCCATTCAAATATTTCAGGTTTTCCTTCTCTACAACAACCTTCATGTTCTGAATATCCATATAGAGGTCCTCATCGGACTCTTTATCGTCAAAGCCCATGGCGTACGAAAATCCGGTACAACCGCCCGGTGCTACGCCAAGACGCAAGAACATACCAGGTGTCTCTTGCTGCTCAAGCATTTCTTTCAATCTGTCTGCAGCCGTTTCGCTGATGCTAATCATGCCAGGTCACTCTCCTTTTTCATATATAATCATGTTCAAAAAGGGCGCTTTTCAGTACCAAGAAGATGGGATGAAGATAGAAATGGAGTAGCGGAGCGTAGGCAAAACTACGTGAGCAACGGACATTTCGGCTGAATCCCATATTCGACGCTGAGATGCCGCTAGGCATCCTTCGTAATCAAAGGCGTACTTTTTGAACAACCTTTCGTTAACTCTTCTTTAAATTATACTCCACCCCGTCAAGGGGCTCAAGTCATCTTTGCCTGTTTCCGCGTTCCCCCTTAACTCCTTTTTCTTCCCAGTGTATTGAACCCCCGGGACACGAGGTTTATAATGAGTAGGTGATCGCTTTGAAATGTCGATATTTTGTCATGACTTATTCAGGCGATGGTCATATATAGAGTTGTAATTTTTTTCACATTTCGAGACTGTACGCAGTCCCCAATGCATATAGAGTCACAAGACTCATTTTGATGAAAAATCAGCTTTACGTACGCAGCATAGGCTGCACCGGGTAAATAAGAGTTAGTCCATATAAGAAGCGGCAGATGACCGCATCTTTTCTATGTAGTTCTGTAAGTAAGTCCTACACACAACTCGATTCCGGTTAAGAATAGGAGGATACAAAATGTCTACATTGGTAACACCGTTCACAGACAAAAGAATGGCTGAAATCGTTGAGAAAGTGCAGAACGGCGTAAGGCTGACCGTAGAAGACGGCGTTTATCTGTATGAAACGGATGATCTGCTGACTTTGGGCCAACTGGCCAATGAGGCCAACCTGCGTAAGAATGGCAAGAAAGTTTATTTTATTGAAAACATGAGCCTTTATTTTACCAACGTATGCGAAGCCCACTGTGCTTTCTGTAACTTCCGCAAAGATCAGGGCGAAGATGGCTCTTACACGTTGTCCGGTCAAGAAATGATCGATTACGTAGAACAGCATATTCACCCAGGTGTACGCGAGTTCCATATTGTAGGCGGACATAACAACCATGTCCCTTTTCAATATTATGTCGATTCCTTGCGTGCTTTAAACGAGAAATATCCGGACGTTACGTTGAAAGCCTACACGGCTGCCGAGATTGATTTCTTCACCCGCATCAGCGGACTAAGCATCAAGGAAGTCCTACAAGAACTGCAAAAAGCAGGTCTGAAATCACTGACTGGTGGCGGCGCTGAGATCCTGTCCGATGAATACCGCAAAAAAATGCGTGTAAACAAAGCGAACGTTGACCGTTATCTGGAAGTGCACCGTACTGCTCATCATTTGGGCATGCGTACCCATACCACGATGCTTTATGGATCCATTGAGTCCTATGAGGATCGCGTGAACCATATGGTACAAATTCGTGAACTGCAAGATGAGACCAACGGATTCATGGTATTTATCCCGCTCTCCATGCAGCCGAAAAGCAAAAACGCCAGCATCATGCGTCGTAACTCCGCATACGAGGATCTCAAAACGATTGCGATCAGCCGTCTGATGCTGGATAACATCGATCATATCAAAGCATACTTCATCAACATCGGTCCACAGCTGACTCAAGTCGCCCTTGGATTCGGTGCTTCAGATGCACACGGAACTATCGTTCGCGAACGGATTAGTCATGCAGCAGGCGCACTAACGCCTGAAGGCCTCACCCGCAAAGAGCTTATATGGTTAATTAAGGGTGCTGGACGCATTCCGGTTGAACGTGATACGTTCTACAATGAAATTCAAGTGTACGAATAGCATGTAGTATGAGCATCATTCCCATAAGCGACTTTCATTCAACTCGGGAGCGTTTGGCATGGAGTGGTGCGGATTACTGAAACATATCTGTAATTTTAAATGCCCATTTTCAATCATTTCAAATCCAGATTAAAAAAACAGGAGCAGCTATGTTATTGCATAGCTGCTCCACAGGTTACAGCCCCGTTCACACGGGACTGATGCAGAAAGGAAGCCGAGTCATGAAAAATTTCGTCATTCTCGGAGGCGGCTACGGTGGCCTCACGATTATCAAGGAACTTCTGGAAGGAAAGATCCCGTCAGATACACAAATCGTGTTGGTGGACCGCAGTCCCTTCCAAGGATTGAAAACTGAATATTACGCACTCGCAGCAGGGACCGTATCCGATTATGACCTGCGTATCCAATTTCCAGTCAGCGACAAAGTCACTTATCGTTACGGAGAAGTAACTTCGATTGACTTGGAACAGCGTCAGATTGAATTTGAAGGACAGGACCCGTTGGAATATGACAAGCTCGTGATTGGGCTTGGATGTACAGACCGATTCCACAATACACCGGGAGCCGAGGAATATAGCTGTACGATTCAAAGCTTTAGCAAAACACGGGAAACCTACCTTCGTCTTAACGAAGTCAAAGCTTATGGTAACGTGCATATCGTCGGCGGTGGATTGAGCGGCGTCGAGATCGCTGCCGAGCTTCGTGAGAGCAGACCGGATCTGAACATCAGCATCCTGGACCGTGGTGAACGTGTATTATCCGCTTTTCCGCAGCGCTTGTCCGCTTATGTTCATGAATGGTTTGGTGAACATCAGGTCGAGACACGTGGGCATATTGCCATTTCCCGACTTGAACCGAACGCCATTTTCAACCGGGATGAAGAAATTCTGACGGATGCGGTAGTCTGGACTGCCGGCATTCAGCCCGTAAAAGTCGTACAGGATCTCGATGTGACCAAGGATCCACAAGGTCGTGTCGTACTGAACGAATATTATCAAATTCCAGAATATACCGATGTTTATGTAGTAGGTGACTGTGCCAGCGTTCCTTATGCACCAAGCGGTCAGGCTGCCGAAGTACAGGGTGAACAAATCGCCCATATTCAGCATGCCCTCTGGAAAGGCGAAAAGCCCAATCCGCAGCCACTCAAGCTTCGTGGCACACTCGGTGCACTCGGCAAGAAGGCTGGATTTGGGCTGATGGGCAAAACGTCCATGATGGGACGTGTGCCACGTATTCTAAAAAGCGGCGTGCTCTGGATGTCCAAGCGTCATCTCGGTTAATCGAGATCCAGCTCATCCCAGGCATCGGCTTCGGCAATTTTGGCCAATATAGCGTTATATAAATCCTCCACTTTGTCGGTGATGACAAGCTCGCCATTCACCAGTGCAAATGGAGTCATGTAACATTGGCCGCAGTTGCTGAGGCAGCCGTATTCTATCACATCATAGTCTGGATTTTCTTCCAGTTGATCCATGACTTCATCTGTGCCAAAATGCATATTATTGGCACAAAATTCAATAATCGGTCTCATGTAGGTTCACCTGCTTTGTTTGACCATTTTAATTTGTGGCCAATTGTAATATACTATAGTGAGGAAAGGAGTTGAAAAAAATGAGCGAAAACGCACAAAGCACCATGTATGATGAGGTATCTGAAGTGCTTGACAAACTTCGTCCGTTCCTGCAACGCGATGGCGGTGACGTGGAACTGGTCGACGTGGAGGACGGCATTATTAAGCTGAAACTGGTCGGTGCCTGCGGCAGCTGCCCAAGCTCCACCATTACCTTAAAAGCCGGGATTGAACGCGCCCTTCTCGAAGAAGTTGAGGGTGTTGAAGAAGTCGTACAAGTATTCTAATCAATCCTTCACGAAATAAACCTCAAGAGCCTTTCGCTTCACATGAAGCGGAGGGCTCTTTTTTTGTGCTATGCATCCTCACGCTGTATGTTAGGACGAATCGGGTCAAGTCCTCCAGATACATCCATAATGTTACCTGTTATAAAATCGGAATGATCCAGACACAGATAGGTAATCACCCGTGCAATATCTTCACCGCTTCCAGGACGTCCTCTCGGCGTTTCCTCGTCGGTTATACCTGCCATCTCATCAATCGTTTTCTCTTTGTTGGCACCGCGAATATCACCTGGACAGACCATATTAACCGTAATGCCGTAGGGAGCTTCCTCCACAGCAAGTGTCTTTGTAAATGAAACCAGACCTACCTTCGCAGCAGCATAAACCGCCCGATGAGGCCATGACCTCGCTTCTCCTGCATGACTGAAGCCAAAATGTATAATTCGTCCCCACTGCTTGCGCCGCATCTCCGGCAATACACGCTGATCCAGCAGCATCGGTCCAAGCAGATTTCCTTGCACAAGCATCTGAACCTCATCTTCGGAATACTCGGCAAACAGTCGACGTTCACGGACAAAAGGACCCGCGTTGTTCACGAGAATATCAATGCTGCCCAGTTTCTCTTCGACCTGAGCAACGAGCATAGTGATCTCTTCTGTCTTGGAAATATCGGCCTGAATGGCAATACACCGCACACCCTTGGCTATGATCTGAGTCTGTAACGCCTCAGCTTCCGTACGGCTATGTACGTAATTGAGAGCAATATGGCAACCCTGATCCGCCAGACTGAGAGCCGTCATTTTACCAAGACCTTTGGCACTTCCCGTTATGAGGGCAATCTTTCCCTTCACGTTCATCCCCCTCTTCAAAGAGCAGTCACTCATTCAGTATAAAAGATTTATCATCCCCCCACAACTCGTGTTTCCCACCAATCTGTACCATTTGCAAAAAAGTGTAAATTAAGGACTAAATACTTATCTTTCAAACCACTGAAATAAAATGAATTAGGTCTTTTGTAGGAAAATTAACCCTTTATCTCCAGAATTCCCTTGTCTGGTCTGGATGCCTATGTTAATGTCGATAAGTCCTTATTTTCTTATGAATATAACGACACAATACATATGTTCATGTAAATGACAACATTGCATGACACCTTCGAAAGGAATACAGCGTAAATGAAAAGATGGTTAGCCTCTCTACTCGCAATTTTGCTTATCGCCTCATTTCAAGCTCCATTCTCGACCACAGCATCTGCAGAAAGTGAAAGCAATAGCTCCACCGAAGATTATCAATGGATTGATGGGCCTTCAGACGTAGTCCTTGATAACAAAGCAACATTAAACGTAGCTGAAAATCTCTCCTATCTCGATGCAGCTAACACCCAAAGGTTCCTGGAAGACACGGACTCCTTCCCCAATGGAACGGAAATTGGAAGTATCTATGGCGCCGGCGAAAACTCCAACTGGTATGTTATCTTTGAATATAACGATACCGGTCATGTCGATGATAGTGAGAAAGACGATCTGGATGCCGATGAACTGCTCGATAGCTATAAAAGAGGTACAGAAGATCAAAATGAGAAAACAACACCCGAAAATCAATTGTTTATCACCGGATGGGAAATTGAGCCCACCTATGACAGCAGCAAACATCAATTGATCTATTCTCTTGGTCTTGAGGATGCAGAGCGGGAAAAACTCGTCAATTATAATGTGAATGTACTCACCCGCGAAGGATACATCGGTGTTATCCTCGTTACGGATAGTGCCAATTTTGAAGAAAATCGCAAACAGTTTGAAAGCTCCGTGCTTAACCAGCTCAACGTGATCAAAGGAAATACCTATGAAGAGTTTGATGCATCCGTAGACAAAAAATCAGAACTTGGCCTGACCAGTCTGATTCTCGGTGGTGCTGGTGTAGCTGTAGCTAAGAAAGTTGGATTATTGCTTTTACTTAAGAAAGGATGGTTTGTCATCGTGGCCGCTATTGTTGGTGCTTTCGGATGGATTCGTCGCAAGCTGACCGGCCGCAAAAAAGATGCTGACCCAGGAGATCAGAATTCGCTATCTCCTGCAGAGGAAGCTTACCAACAGCATGCTGCTGGACAGGAGTCCGCAGGCTCTGATAGCCAACAGACAGATGGACATTCAGATACTGATCCGAATAAACGTTAAGCTTATAAGTAAAGCACTTATAGTATTCCTACATCGAAGTGCTCTTACCTCAAAACGTTCTCTTTAACATGATGTACAAAACAGAAAGCCCTGCATTCTCCATAAAGAGAATGCAGGGCTTTCTTTAGTAGTTCCATAACAAGTGGAGCCGAGTATACAATATATTTTCAGCTTAATCGTTCAGCTTAAAACGCCGGTTCTACAGCACCTTGATAACGATCTTTGATGAATGTTTTAACCTCTTCGGAATGCAGGGCTGCAGCCAGTTTTTGGATGGCATCTGCATCTTTGTTATCTTCACGGGATACGAGAATGTTTGCATAAGGGTTACCTTGCAGGTCCTCGATCAACAGCGCATCCTTCTCTGGGTTCAGATTGGCTTCCAGCGCGTAGTTGGCGTTGATGAATACCAGATCTGCTTCATCCAGTTGACGAGGCATCATGGCTGCATCCAGCTCGATGATATTCAGGTTTTTCGGATTGGCTGTAATATCCTGAATCGTAGAAGTGATATTTGTGTTGTCTTTCAGCGTGATAAGTCCTTCTTTTGCAAGCAACAACAGTCCACGACCGCCGTTGGATGGGTCATTAGGAATGGCTACTTTTGCGCCGTCTTTCAACTCATCCAATGATTTGATTTTTTTGGAATAGCCAGCAAAAGGTTCAACATGCACAGGTGTTACAGCAACGAGATGGAAACCACGTTCTTTGTTCTCTGTATCCAGGTAAGGTTGGTGTTGGAAAAAGTTCGCATCCAGTTGTTTATCTTCAAGCTGTTGGTTCGGTTGAACATAGTCATTGAAAGTCACGATTTGCAAGCGAATGCCTTCAGCTTCGAGTTCAGGCTTGATGCTTTCCAAAATTTCTGCATGTGGTGTAGGGGATGCTCCCACTTTCAATTCTACGGTGCGCGGTGCGCCTCCAGCATTATCAGCGCCGCTGTCGGAATCCTTGTTGTTTCCGCAAGCCGCTAGAACCGCAATCAGCATAATACTAAGTAGAGCAAAAGACCATTTTTTCATGTGTAAAACCCCTTCTCCAATAAATTTTTTTGCATTTTGCCCCAAATCGATACCGAATCAGGTAAATGCTATATATGTGTTATTTCCTGGTGAACCATTTAACCAAACGATCGCCAGCCATCTGAAGCACTTGCACCAGAATGATCATAAATACAACGGATATAATCATAATTTCATTCTGATAGCGGAAGTATCCGTAGTTGATTGCCAATGTTCCCAGACCTCCACCACCAACCATCCCCGCCATCGCCGTGTAGGAAACTAAGGTAACGATTGTAATGGTGATACCAGCTATCAGACCCGGCAATGCCTCTGGCAGAAGCACACGCCGTACAATCTGTCCGGTTGAAGCTCCCATCGCCTGTGCGGCTTCAATGACGCCACGATCCACTTCACGCAGTGTAGTTTCCACCAACCGGGCAAAGTATGGAGCTGCGGCAATGACGAGTGGTGGTATAACGCCCAGTACTCCTGTAGCAGTGCCAACCAGTGAACGCGTAAACGGAATGAGTGCAACAATCAAAATGATAAATGGCACTGATCGCAGAATATTTACAATAAACGATAGTATCGTGTACACCACTTGAGATTGAATCGAAGTCGACCTTGCCGTCATAAACAGCAATACGCCTAGCGGCAAACCAATGATTATCGTGAATAGGCCCGATGCTCCGAGGATTTGCAGTGTTTCAATTGAAGCCTTACCGATTTCTTCCCAACGCACTGTTGAAAAATCCATTTAACGAAGCACCTCCACATCAAGTCCCTGATCCACTAATTCTTTAATGGTGAGATTGATCTCATCTGACTGCCCCTCAAACCGAACGGTCAGCTGTCCATAGGGAACTTGTTTGATCGTTGAAATGGTGCCTTGCAAAATGGCGAAATCCACTCCGGTTTTGCGAACCGTTCTGGACAAAATCGCCTCATAGGTTTTATTGCCCAAGAAGGATATTTTCACAAGCTTAGAAGCTCCGTTCGTCTGTAATGAGACATCTGCACTCGCCAGAGCAGTCTCTTCTAATGCAATTCCCACCTCATGGTCTCGCATCATAAAATCACGCGTAATGGCATGCTGCGGCTTGAGGAACACTTCCGTCACTGGCCCTTGCTCCACGATGCCTCCCTGATGGATAACCGCCACCTGATCACAGATATTCTGGATCACGTGCATCTCATGGGTGATTAGAACAATCGTGAGGTTATACTTTTCATTGATATCCAGCAATAACTTCAGAATCGAATCAGTTGTCTGGGGATCAAGTGCCGATGTGGCCTCATCACACAGTAGCACGTTCGGATCACTCGCGAGCGCTCTCGCAATACCTACCCTTTGCTTCTGTCCGCCTGACAGCTGGGCCGGATATTTATTGCTGTGGTCCTCCAGTCCAACCAATGCGAGCATTTCCTTCACTTTTCGATCAATTGCAGCCTTGGGCGTATTAACGAGCTTTAAAGGAAAAGCCACATTGTCATATACCGTAGCTGAGGATAACAGATTAAAGTGTTGAAAAATCATGCCGACCTTACGCCGTTGTTGTTGCAAATCGGACTTATTGAGATCGGTTAGGTTGATTCCATCAACCCATACCTCGCCTGCTGTGGGGCGTTCGAGCAAATTGATACAACGGATCAATGTACTCTTGCCTGCACCGGAATGACCGATAACTCCGAATATTTCACCCTTGCGGATATTCAAATTTAGTTCCGATAAGGCCGTCGTACTTTTTGAACCTTTACCGTACTTCTTGGTTAAACCTTTTAATTCAATCAAAATTACTGCTCCTTCCCACTGCCTACATGTATCTTTACCCGAATGAAAGGAAAACTCCCCTTCATCGTACAAAAAAAGAGCCCCTTTTGCAGAAACAAAAAGGGCTCTTCACGTGAAAGATTATACCTTCTCATCTGCCAAAATCGTGCCTTGCACCATTTTGTAGGAATTAGCACCTAACATCTATAAAGTATGACACAGCTGTCATGCAGTTATAAATCGGTTGCCGGGCTTCATCGGGCCTGTCCCTCCGCCGCTCTCGATAAGAAATATTTAATTTATAAGTTCAGTAGTAGTTATAATGTTAATGTCATAAATGTTAATTCCATCTAACTGTCGATCAGGAACTCAGTATAATCCAAGTATTCCGATTTGTCAAAGGCAAATATTACTATCCAATCAGTTCGTCGGTTGATTCATTACCTGCTTATGCCACTTCTCGTTGATGTAGCCATACGCTGCTTTTAACGTCTCACATACCATATCCACACCCTGCCGGAGTTCCAAGAGATGCTGATCCAGGTCTTCCAGCTTCACTTTCCCTTGCAAAGTCTGGTGCAGCTGCCACAGATCATCCTGCATTTCGGAATTCATGTAATGAATCTCCATGTTTCGCCGTTTGCGCAATTTGCTCATTGGCTCACGGTAAGAGTCCTTGATCCGGATTAGTTCGTTAGCAAGAACATAATGCAGCTTATCATATCCGAACTGTCTTAATACGGTGAAATAAGAATAATGCGTTTTAACATTGGTTGTGTTCAGCTCAAATATTTCATTCAACACTGTACCTAACTTATCCAGAATGGCAAAACATCGGATGAAGCCATCCTTATAGAAATAGACGTAACGGGCATACTCTGCTTTTTCTGGTAATGTCATATCGTCCGTAGAGCCCGCTTTGACTTTCTGACGGAAATGGGAAGCTGCAAAACAGCTTTGCTCCAATTCATCCAGCGAAGAGATCAGTCCCTGGGTCCATATATACAGTTTACGAAAATCATGGGTAGGATCATGGTCCACATGCATCTGTCGCTGAAATAGCTCAAGCGTATCCGCCATCGCTTCCATCGCGTCCTTTAGTATGCCTTCGTTCTTACGCGGCTTTTCACCCAGCAACGTTCGCAGCATATATAGCCTCCTCTTTCCACTCTGCAGATCATCAAATTAATAATAATTCATCATATTAAACAAAATCGGAATCAGAGTAAACGTATGACCGCTGCTTACAATAGGGTGCCCTGACACGCCTGACATCAAACAAAGTTCACCTGTCCAATGATGTACATCATCGGATGGTGAACTTCACTGGATTATCCCTGAACTACAATAATTCGGATATATCAGAACCGATTAACGGGCCGATGCAACTTGTACACCAGGAAACTCATATAGGTTAATACACCGAACAAAATAGCAATATCAAGCATATGCGCCAGCGCCACGAACATATACACTTCCGGACGATTCATCGTGAGCATCAGTCCAAAACCAATGACCACTTGCAACAAAACCAGCACAACAGAAATGACGCCAAGTGCTCTTAATTCCGTGTTATCCGGATGTTTGCGATACGCAAAATGACCGAGGATTGCAATGACGATTACTAATGAAACAGCTGCCACCCGGTGAGCAAAAGCAACAGCTACGCCTCCCGAGAGCTCAGGAATAATCTGCCCGTTACAGAGCGGAAAGCCTGAACAGCCTCCAGCAGAATCCGTATGGCTCACAAATGCTCCAGTATATACCACGAGGTACGTATAGATTGTGGAAAACCACACCAGATTTCGGAACCCTTTGCTGACTCGCGGGTATCGATTCAGTCGTTCCAATCCACCATGGCGAGCTTCCTGTCGAATACCAAGCGCCATCATCAATGAGCTGGCAAAAGCAATTAAGGCAAATCCGAAATGCAGTGCCATGACTGCGGAAGATTGGGAGAATACGACGGCAAAAGCACCCATGATTCCCTGGACAATAACAAATATCAGCGTTAACAATGAAAACAATTGCAGATCACGGCGTGATTTGCCAAAACGCAAAAATGCTACAAAAGAGGCTATGGACAAAAGCCCTGCCAGTGCGCTGACGGCGCGGTGGGAAAATTCAATTAGTGAGGCAACAGTATGTGCAGGCACAAGTTTTCCGTTACATAAAGGCCATTCTGCGCCGCAACCGAGGCCCGATTCCGTTCGGGTCACAACGCCTCCGCCAAATGTGGCCAGAAACATGACAAGACAGGTTAATACGGTTAACCATTTAAACAAGGTTAAGTGTTTCAATTTTTTCTCACCCGCTGTTGGTTTAAGATGGCGAAGAACTACATCCTCCGCTTGATTCGATACTTTGACACTTATTTCACAACTAAATTCATTATACCGGATAAATGTGTCATTGACGCCGCGCTTTGTGACAAAATGTTAACGTCTGTCGAGAAGTTGACCCGCAGGTCATCGGTAAATATGTACATTATTACAACGTTAGTTTCTCCCGAAAACTCGGAAAATACAAACGCCACTTCCCTATTTCAAGAGAAATGGCGTTCCTTTAATTATAACCTTTAACATGGTTAACCTGTCATGCTTTATTTATGAATCGTGTTATACACCTCAACTGCACGCTGCAGGAATTGCTCAATCTCTTCTCTCGACTTGCGCAGTTTGTTCACATAACGAACAAGTTCCCGGCCATCTGTGTAAGCTACAAAGCTGGGGATGCCGAGGATATTTTGCTCTTCGCTCACTGTACCCACCTGATCTACGTCGACCTCAACCAACTTCAGCTCACGAGCAAACTTTTCTTCAACTTCAGGCATAAACGGATCGATGTACTTGCAATCACCACACCAATCTGCCTTAAATACAGCTACAGTCAAACGCGGAGATTGGATTGCCACATCAAATTCCGGTTTCGATGTAATCTTTTCCATTACAACATCTTCCTTTCTATACCTTGTCTTATCCTCTAAGTGAAGCAAATTGCGGAGTGGAAGTCAAATATTCGGCGCATACTGACATCAACAGCTTCCTAAACTAAAAACGTAATCAGATTATAAAGAAAGGAGGTCATGTTATGACTTCCGTTAAAACGGATTCCTCCGAGTCTGCCCATCATGGGTCAATATTACAGATGGTTCGATCCATCCCCGGTGCGGCCCGGGAAGTGTGGAGGGGCAAACAGGCGGCTTGGCAGGCTTCTGCACAGCTTCGTCATCCCTTGCGTGATATGGCTTGGGACTCTGACATGGCTGCAACCTTACAAGCAGAGGTGGAGCGCCTATTGCCTGGAAACGAGAGTTCTTTTGCCCGAAATACGCTCAGTGCACTGGTCTGTGAAGAGGACTGCATCATTCTGGAAGAGATCAAGACATTAACGCAGGAAAACAACCGGAGTAACATCACTCGCACAGCAGCATACCTGGAATGTTACGAACAGTATCCAGAGCTGCATTGGGCCCTGCTTGCCCATATGGTATCCCGCAACGGCGGATATCACATGACCGATCTTCAAAGTGACCTTATGCATAATCTGCAAAATCAAACAGACCGTGAGCACATGTATCGACTACTGGAGCGATGTAATGCCCTCATTTTCCAAGATGCTTATCCCCAGCTTCTGTTATATATGAATAGCCGCCGGATCGGCCGGAGCTGTTTTCATTTGTTGTCCCATTTTCATGTATCGGCGTTCATGACACCGTTCTGGGAACGATTTTGGCTGGAGCGATGCAGCTCGCTGCTTAGTGTGGCATTAATTATTAATGAGCAGAACTATATCGAGAGCCGTGTCGTGCAGCATCCTTATTTTCAAAAACAAGTGCTGTCCAAACCCGCATTCCATCTGCATAATCTGGCTGGGCTGAACCATATCGTATTTCCACTCGGGCGGGAAAAAGGTCTTGCAGGCCGGGTTATTGAACATTTTAGCAAGCTGGACGAGCGGATTATGTTTGGCAAAGGTTTATATGCAATGCTGTTTGGAGTAGAACAAGTGTACACACAAGTATTGGAGTTTGTGCGCTCGGTTCCCCACCGTGGCTCACGTGCTGAATACTGGCCTGGTCTGTTCACCGCACATAAAGATGAACCCGGAGAAGCTGAGCTCTATAGTCAGGAGCTGTTGGATCAAGAATGGCTAGCGGAAGGACAACGGTTATATAGTCCTGAATTGCTGGCTGTATGGGGTGATACGCCGTATGAACCGATTACAAGGCAGGATTGGCTGCAAAATCGCGATTGTCTCGGTCATCTCACGGCCCCGCGCCGCCCTTGGCTGTTTGAGATGAGTCATGAGCATCGGTATGGAATGCTAAAAACTGCATTGGCCCATGATGCCAAAACCTTGACTCATTAAGGACAGAGGCCTTACCAGGGAATACGTCTAGAAGTCAATAATGGACTACCTTTTTTCGGTATTACAAAAAAGCCCTGTCCGCTATGAAAGCAGACAGAGCTTGTACTTATTTCAAACAATATAACGAAGTGGGTATTGTGTGTTGAATCGATTATCCACGTTGCCCGGCTCCACGTTGTAGACGCATGAGCGGACGGAGTATTTTTTGCAAAATACGAGGGTAACTGCCCAGTTCGTCTTTACGAAGTACACGTAGAACAACCATGAGTACCAAGTACACGACAACCACAAGCGCACCCACAAATAGACAGGTAACGAGGAATGATACACGTGTTGGCAGGAATAGATCAAAGATGGAGTTCCCAGCCCAGTTCGCCGCAAAACCAACACCCGCTGCACACAGCACGGTAATGATGAATCCTTTCCAACGATCACCCATGATCGAGAAATCAACAATTTTGCTAAGCACCCGCAAATTGAGGTACGTAATAACCAGGAAACACAATGCGGTCGCAATAATGATCCCGTAAATGCCAAAGATTGGAGCCAGAATTAAACTCGCTACGAGTTTGACTACGATACCGGCAGCTACACTGATCATTGTAATCCGTGGTTTACCTACCCCAAGCAAAATGGAGTTGGTGGTCATCATCGTAATTTGGAAAATGGTACCGAACGTCAGCAATGTAATGATTGGTGTTCCGTCTGGGCTGGTAAACAGTAAGCCGTTAACGGAATACGCTGCCGCACACAGAGCGATAACGATCGGCATTCCTGTCAGAATCGAAATGCGCAAAGCAAGCGTCACCTGATTTTTCAGATGAACTTCATCTTTGCGTGCAAAAGCTGCCGAAATGACTGGCACAAGTGATTGACTCAGTGCGATAGCCAAAATCGGAGGAATGCCTGCAATACTTTGGGCCTTGGCACCGAGAATGGCAAGAACTCCTGTCGCTTCATCCATCCCGATTCGTCCGCTAAGCAGTGGAACTACCAGCGATGAATCGATAAAGTTAATCGCCGGAACAGCGAGTGAAGATAAAACGATTGGAATCGAAAGTTTGAATATATCGCTGTAGATGCCCCGCATGGGCAATTGCTCCGCACGCTCATAATTCAATTGCGCCGCACGGTCATTTTTGCGAAGTTTCAAGGTGAAGTACAACATGACAGCAAAAGCACTAATGCTTCCGAATACGCCCCCAAATGAAGCCCCTGCCGCAATGGTTTGATCATCATAATTCCATTGCAGCATAACAAACGCCACGATGATCGCTGTACCTACACGTGCAAACTGCTCCACAATCTGTGAAATGCCGCCTGCCGTCATATTGCCGCGACCCTGGAAATATCCACGCATCATTGCGATGGCCGGGAAGAGCAGTAGCGCCGGAGCCAAGGCCCGAATGGCGCTCACCGATTCCGGTACTTTGGATACGTACGTCGCATAATAAGGTGCTGCGAACCATAATAAAGCAGACATAACTACCCCGGCTACAGCCGCAAAGATCAGGGCTGCACGGTAGATTTGTTGTGCTTCACCTGCGCGTCCCAGTGCATAGCGTTCCGACACCATTTTGCTAAGTGTACTCGGTATGCCCGCTGTAGCTACGGTTAACAGCATTAAATATACCGTATTGGAGATGGTAAACGATGCGTTACCGATATCGCCGAGGATATGCTCCAGCGGCACCCGTTGAACCAATCCGAGTACCCTCGCAATTAGCGCAGCTGCCGCCAAGATGAGCGTACCTCTAATGAATGTTTCCTTCTTAGACAAGCCAATTCCCCTTCTTTCCCCCACACCGACGTGCATCCAGATGAAGCCGCTCCCGAACGTCTATGCGAATCTTACCACCCAGATAATAAACAGAACAATCATGACGATTTGCAAAATAATTTTCATAACGGTGCTTGTAAATAGCCCCACCACGGAACCAAATCCGACTTTGGAAGCTTTGGCTGGTGATGACCCTCCGATCAATTCCCCGATAAAAGCACCGATAAATGGCCCCAGTACGAGTCCAAACGCCGGAATGACAAATGGGCCAATGATGACACCAATCGTACTGAGAGTCGTCGATAATTTGGAGCCGCCGAATTTCTTCACACCCCAGGCACTGACGACATAATCAGCCACAAACAGCACCACTACGATCAAAATCTGGATAATCCAGAACCATACACCGAACGGAACAAAGCTGAAGAACCAGCCATAGACCAGAAACGCGAAGAAAATCGCTACAGCACCAGGCAGTATGGGATATACCGTTCCGGCCATCCCCACCGCAAACAGCAGTACAATTAAAATCCAGCCAACGGTTGCGAGCAAAGGTTATTCCCCCTTCAAAATATGATCACGGATGACTTCGACAATGCCATCTTCGTTGTTGCTCGCTACGATCAGGTCAGCCGCTTCCTTCACTTGCTCCTGCGCGTTGCCCATGGCAACACCAAGACCCACAGCTTCAATAACCGCCAGATCGTTCAAGCTGTCTCCAACAGCAACCACTTCGGACATCTCTATGCCCAGAAGCTTGCAGACTTCAGCTACACCGCTCGCTTTGGATACACCAGCAGGGTTAATCTCAATATTAACTGGTGAGGAGTTCGTCATTTGCAAGCCGCCCATTTGTTGCAGCTCCATCATAATCTGGTGACGGACTTCATCTACTTCGGTATTGAATCCGAATTTCAGCCATTCCAGACCTTCAATATTGTCCGTCCAACGATCACGGTTGAACAGCTCTTCCACGGAGTATGCCCAGTACCAGCTATTATATTTTTCGCCAATCTCCTGCATTTTGCGGATCAATGCCGGGTCCATCAGATGGCGCATATGCAGATCATGCGGAGCTTTCCAGACTTCACTGCCATTGACCGTTACCATCGGGGTCTCCAGCCCAAGCTGTACCGCATAAGGCATCGCATGAAAAACAGCTCTTCCCGTCGAAAGGCACACATGCACTCCCCGACGAATGGCGATCTGAATCCATTTGGCGGTTTCCTGTGTGATCTCATGATTATCGTTAAGCAATGTTCCATCCATATCCAATGCAAGCAATTTGTATTTTAGTTCACTCATGCCGTATTTCCTCCTCAGTTGTCTCTCTACTTCTCCCTATCCAACATACTCTCACAAAAAGATCGCCCGGCATCCGCGTAGGCGGATGCTCCGGACGTCACAGCTAACGACATTTTACCACAGATCGTCGGCATGCAACAAAGTAACCCGCGATACGGGTGAACCTTTGCAACAAGGGCACAGGTGTCTGTTCCAATTCGTGTAAGAGTCTGGTATAAGATAAAACTTACCTGTATCCATGAAAAAACCGCCTGCAATGCAGGCGGCTGCTACTTTTTATCCATTAACGTGCCGCGAATTTGCGACGAGCATATCGGAAGACAATACCATGCTTTGGAGACAGCAACAGGGCCAGCACAAACAGAATTCCTGCTACCGCCACCATGCAACCTGCTATGGAAGCATCCAGCGCGTAAGCCATGATGTAGCCCCCAACCGAGGAAGCCGCTCCTACGAGCACGCTGTACAGAATCATTTTACCCAATCGATCCGTGAGTAAGTAAGCCGTCGCTGCAGGTACAATCAACATGCCTACCACGAGAATAGATCCTACGCTCTCAAATGAAGCCACAGATGTCATGGAAACGAGCCCCATAAGCAGATAGTGGAACAACACCACCGGAATGCCGCAGGCCGCAGCCAGCGCCGGATCAAAGGCACACAACTTGAACTGTTTGTAGAACAAGCCGATTACAAGGAGGATGACCAGCAAGGTGATGCCCAGCATCCAGACCGCCCTTGGGCCTACATCCGTCCCTCCAAGCGTTATGGTATCCCACTGGACATAAGCGATCTCACCGAACAAGACACAATCGAGATCCAGATCAATATGCCCGGCATTCAAACTGATCAAAATCACACCCACTGCGAAGAGTGCCGTAAACACTATTCCGATGGAAGCATCCGATGATAGTCCTCCAGCCTGTAAGCTTTGAATGAAGAACACCGTCAGTAATCCAAATACGGTTGCCCCAAGCAGCATCCATAACGAATCACGTGAACCGCTCCACAGGAAAGCAATCGCAATACCTGGGAGAACCGCATGACTGATCGCATCTCCAACCAGAGCCATCCGCCTTAATATGAGAAAACAGCCAAGAATTGCGCAAGCGGAGGATACCAGGATGGCCGTTAATAGAATCCAAAACGTTGCCATTACAACTCACCCCGTTCCTGCTGTGCTCGCTGTGCAGAGAGTGTCTGTAGCGTGGCATGTTCTTCTCTCAAGTAAGCGGATTTCGCCTGCATACTTCGCAAACGGCGTGCTAACAGTCCGCGCCGTGGAGCAAGCAATGCGGAACCTGCAAATAGCACTGTCGCTGCCAGTACCGTTACTGGCCCTGTCGGCAGATTAGGCACCAGGGTGCTGAAGATTGTACCTGTCGCACCGCTCAGTGCTCCAAATACGCCGGCCAACAGTACCATAAGCGAGAGCGAGTCCGTCCAGCAGCGAGCTGCCGCCGCCGGGGTAACCAGCAAAGCGGCAACAAGCACCACGCCAACCGCCTGAATCCCGGCAACAACCGCAATAACGGTCAACAGCAGAATCAGTTGTTCCAGCATGCCAACTGGCAGTCCCATACCCCGTGCGAATCCCGGGTCAAAACTCACCAGCTTGAATTCCTTGAACCATGCCAGACAGGCGATCAATAATACAAGACAGACACCGCCCATGACATACACATCCGTCATCACCATGGATGCGGCCTGACCGAACAAATATTTATCCAGCCCACTCTGACTGCCGCTTGCACCGTGCTGAATCCGAGTAAGCATCACTACACCAATACCGAAAAATACAGTCAGCACAATCCCCATTGCCGCATCCTGCTTGATCCGGGAATACCGTGTAATCCACGATATGCCGAAGGTCGCAATGATTCCAGCCACAAGCGCACCGAACAGAAATAATCCTACTGATTTGGTTTCAGTCAACATAAACGCGATGCAAATTCCTGGCAGAGCTGCATGAGCCAACGTATCCCCCATGAGACTTTGACGACGCAAAAATGTAAAAGAGCCAATAATTCCACTACTGAATCCGAGTAACAAGCAGCCAAGCAATATCCAGCGTGTATTGGGATCGGACAAAATGGCTACTATCCAGTTCCACATGCACTACACCTGGCCTTTCTCCGACCGGCTTCCGATCATCGCTATCCGGCCTCCGTACGTCTCTTGCAAAGTATCCGGTACAAATACTTCATTCGTCGGTCCACCTGCAACCAGCCGTCCATTAAGCAGCAGCACATGGTCGAAATATTCCTCTACTGTCGCCAGATCATGGTGAACAACCAGTACGGTCTTCCCTTGCTTCTTTAGCTGTTCCAACAATGAAATGATAGCTTTCTCCGTTGTGGCGTCCACACCTGCAAACGGCTCATCCATGAAATACAATTCCGCATCCTGTACCAGTGCTCTTGCCAGAAAGACACGCTGCTGCTGTCCTCCAGAAAGCTGACTGATCTGGCGGTACATATAATCACCCATTCCGACTTGCTCCAGGCAGTGAGCTGCCAAATCCCGTTCTTTTTTGCCAGGACGGCGGAACCAGCCCAGATGTCCATAACGCCCCATCATGACAACATCGAGGGCGTGGGTTGGGAAATCCCAATCAACAGATTCACGCTGAGGTACGTAGCCGATCCGGCGACGCTGTTCTCGGTAGGACTGACCAAAAATTTTCACCTCGCCGTGCATTTTTGGAACAAGTCCCAGAACGGCTTTGATCAAGGTTGATTTCCCAGCCCCGTTTGGACCAAGGATGCCAATCAGCTGACCTTCCGGGATGTCAAAAGATACCCCACTGAGGACCGGCTTTTTATGGTAAGCCACCGCCAGATCCCGAACACTAAGAGGAGCTGATGTAGGCTGTGTTCCCTTCAGATGGTTAGCATTTGGTTGTGATTGAGATTTTTCGGATAAAATTGTATCGCTCATGCTCTGTCCACTCCTCTCTTCATATCGTTTATCATTTTAATGCCTCTACAATCGTCTGAGTGTTATGGCGGATCATGCCAATATACGTTCCTTCTTCTGTTCCCTCAGCACCCATCGCATCCGAGAACAGTTCACCACCAATACTTACGGTATGTCCTTTTTCGGCTGCACCAGCAATAATGGCTTCCATCGCTTTTGCTGGTACGCTGGATTCTACAAATACCGCTTTGATATTGTTGTCCACAAGATAATCTCGCAACTCACTGACATCTCTTGCACCATATTCTGCTGCTGTACTGATTCCTTGAAGCCCCATCACTTTCATGTCATAAGCTTGGCCGAAGTATCCAAAGGCATCATGCGCCGTAACCAATACCCGGCTGGCTTCCGGAATCTCCTGGATTTTTTCCCGCACCTCGGAATCCAATGCCTCCAGTTTAGTTAGATACTGCTCTGCCTGGGCCTTGTACTCTTCTGCATGTTCCGGGTCTGCTTCCACGAGTGTATCGCGCACAGCCTCTGTGGCATGCATCCAGTGGCTAACATCAAACCAGACGTGTGGGTCGTATTCCGTTCCGCCTGTATCTTTTCCTGAACGCAATTCCTCCACCGGAATGTTCTCCGAGACAGCTGTTACTATTTTGCTCTTGGACATTTTCTCCAAAATGTCTGTCATTTTTCCTTCAAGATGCAGCCCGTTGTAGAAAATGACCTTCGCTTGCTCCAGCTTCCGAATATCTCCCTGCGAAGCCTTGTACAAGTGAGGATCTACCCCTGGGCCCATTAGCCCGGTAACATCAACATATGCCCCGCCGACTTCACGCGCTACATCCGCAATCATGCCTGTTGTGGCTGTGACCTGCACCTTCCCTTCACTACCTCCTGTTTCCGCTGCACCTGAGCACGCTGTTAGCACGATAACCAGAACAACAGCTGCCAGCGTCATCAACCCTCTCTGAATGCTCCTCATCTTCACCATCAACAATTCATACCGCTCCTTTCCCTCTCCTAACATAATTGTCCTCATCTAATTTTGTTGTACAAGGTATTAAAATTTATACAAGACTAATAATGTTTCCCTTGTGCAAATTTTAGCCGATGCAAAATAAAAAGGCAAGGGATAATTTCCCCTGCCTGTCCAATTGAGTATATGGGCGATTTAATTAGATTGTTTGTCTTTTTTCGCTTATCTGTGCTAATTCATTTGCGTTTCTTCACGTTACTCTGTATCTTTCCCCTGATTTTTCTTCCCTTTTGGAGTCCCATCAAGACCATACACTTCATCGTAAGCATCGAAAATTTTACGTGCAATCGGAGACGCACTAACCGATCCAAAGCCACCTTCAGGCACAACAACCGCTATAGCCAGCTTCGGATTATCCCGTGGTGCAAATGCGATAAATACTCCGTTTTCCTTTTTGTTCGGCCCTGTTCCCTGCTCCGAGGTTCCTGTTTTTCTCGCATAATCGTAGGGGAAACCGTCAAACGAACTTACTTTGGTAACCATACCCTTGTGCACTTCATTCCAGTAGGCATCCGCAAAATCAACCTCGTTTAACACTTTTGGTTTGATTTTCTTGACCACATTACCATCTGCATCACGGATTTCCTTCACCAAATGAGGTTCGATCCGTTTGCCTTTATTGGCAAGCATTGTCGTATATTGTGCAAGTTGAAGCGTTGTATATTTACCTTGCTGACCAAATGAGGCAAAAGCCAGACGTGTAAGAGCCGATTCATCTTTGTTTGTATACTCAAGTCTGCCCAAGAATTCACCAGGCAAGTCAACACCAGTTGATACACCCAAGCCAAATTCCTGCATGTGCTTGTGCCAAACATCAAGCCCTTTATCCGAGCCATACTTATTTAGAAGTCTCTTACCAACCATATCAATCATAAAGGCATTGGAAGATTTCTCAATAGCCCGTCTCGCTGTAATATTGCCATTATATGCTGAATGGGAGTTCTTCACTTGTCTCCCGTCTTTCCCTAAAATAGCATATCCTTGGTCGTGATACGTTTGCCCTGTCGTGAATAGTCCTTCTTTCAATCCAATCAATACACTGAGTGGCTTGATTACGGAACCTAGCAGTACAACGGATTCAGTATGTTTTTTCGAATCGTCCGGCGGGAAGGAAGCCATCGTTCCGTTGCGATAAACGTACTTGATCTTGTTATAATCCCAGTCATTCGGATCATAATCCGGCATACTCGCCATAGCCACTACATTGCCAGTATCCACTTCCATGGCTACCGCATATCCCGTAACGGCTTTCGGAAGCTTACGCAATTCATCCGTTATTGCCTGCTGTGCTACCATCTGAATTTCCTTATTAATTGTGGAGACCAGACTGTATCCCTTCTCCGGCGGAGTCTGTTGCATCGTACCCTCTGGCAAATTACGCAAATTAATATCAATGGATTGGTAGCCGCTACGCCCACGAAGCTCTTCCTGATATTGAAATTCAAGGCCATCAACTCCAACTTTTTCTTGCTGGGTATAGCGCAATCCTGGGTCGCGTTCTGTTGCTTCCGATTTGCTGATTTCTCTATACTTATCCAAGTTGTCCTGTTGGCCCTTGAACTCTCTTGTATATCCGATCACCTGAACTGCGACCCTATCGGGATCATACTTTCTTACGTTTTCCTCAAGTACCATAGCACCTGGATATTCAGCCTTTTTCTCCATAAAATAAGCAATTTCTTTCATGTTGAGATCCGATTTCACCAGACGAGGAGAATACCCATGTGCCTTCTGAGATTTGAGATCCAGTCTTTTAATGATCTCTTCTGCATCCGGCTGCTCCTTGTCCCCTGGATTAAACTGTTTAAACACAGCGGCCAGATTATGAGCCAGTTCCTCCGCTTCCTGTCTGCGGTCATCATTTCTATAATCCTCATACAACAATACATAGAGGGACTGCACAGGTTCCGAATAAGCCAGCGCAACTTCCCCTGTCGCATCGTAGATTGGCCCACGAACAGGGGCGAGCGGAATATCTTTGGTATTACGGCTGGTTTCCATATAGGTCAGTTCAGGTCCCTCGACAAATTGCACAAAGGCCAATCTGAAAATTAGGATACTGAATATCACAAACGCAGCGAAAAAAAACATATTCATTCTTACACTAGACGGCTTGTTGACTGGTGTATCTTCATTGGACATTTTCTTTTTCCTCAATCGGTTAAACATGGGATAAGCCTCTCCGTTCTTATGTAAAAGTAGTTCATCTATCACGCATATTGCATCAATCGGTTCAAATAACATACCTTTCCTTCTACAAGTCTATCAAAGGTCAACTGCCATGTCCTCCAGATTTTGGTTACATTTTCGTGAACATTCTCTTATATAAACGTGACATGCATGATGTTTGTTACATATTGATTTGCAGCAGCTTGTGGAAAAGAGACCTCTCAGTCCTGGCAAACGTAAAAAGGACCCTCGAAAGGGTCCCTTCTTTTGGAATCAAAGAATCACATTACTGTGTATCTGAGTCTTTATTTTTATCTTTCTTCGGTACACCGTCCAGACCAAACTCCTCGTCATACGCGTCGAAGATCGCACGTGCAACAGGGGCAGCACTGCTCGAACCAAAGCCCCCTTCAGGAATAACCACAGCTACAGCCAGCTTCGGATTGTTACGTGGTGCATAAGCAATAAACACCCCGTTATCCACCAATTTGCCTCCGACTAACTGTGTGGATGTACCTGTTTTTCTTGCAAAGTCATAAGGGAATCCACTAAACGCTGTTACTTCGGTTGCCATGCCTCGCTGTACTTCATTCCAGTAAGCATCATTAAAATCGACTGTGCTGAGCACTTTCGGTTTCATTTTCTCAACCACATTGCCTTCCGAATCACGGAACTCACTGACCAATTGCGGCTCCATGCGTTTTCCTTTATTCGCTAGCATCGTAGCATACTGTGCCAGCTGCATTGTTGTATACTTCCCTTGTTGTCCAAAGGAGGCATATACGAGCTTAGTAAGTGAGCTCTCTTCACTCTTAATGTATTCCAAGTAACCAGAATATTCATTAGGCAAATCTACTTCAGTAGGTACACCAAGTCCAAACTGCTTCATGTATTCATCCCATACGCCAATACCCTCTGCACCATACTTCGAGTACAGTTTCTTCCCGATCTCGTCAATCATGAACACGTTCGAGGAATGACGAATCGCATCACGAGGAGTTAACGAACCATACACGTGACCGGAGGAATTCTGTACTCTGCGGTTATCCCCACCAAAAGTCGTTGAACCTCTGTCTGAATATACTGTATTTGTTGTGAAAAAACCTTCCTTCAAACCAATCAATACACTAAGCGGTTTGATTGTGGAACCAAGCAATACAACAGATTCCGCTCGTTTATTTGAATCGTCTGGCGGGAATCCACGAATGGTACCATTTTGATAAATATATTTTATTTTATCGTAATCTTCAGTACTTATACCGCCAGTTCTCCAAACGTTCGTGTCGTAATCCGGCATACTGGCAGCAGCAACAATCTTCCCTGTATCCACTTCCATTGCGACTGCAAAACCTGTTTTTGCATTGGGATGCAGCTTACCGGAGACCTGATGTGTATGCAGCCAGCTTATTTGATCCAGTATCGCTTGTTCCGTTTTCACCTGAACATTTTTGTTAATCGTTGTAATCAGATCATACCCTTTTTCGGGTGGGGTAGAGCCTGCTACACCTTCAGGCAAGTTACGTAAGTCAACGTCCACGGAGTTATAACCGCTTTTCCCTCGCAGAACATCCTGATATTGCAGTTCCAGTCCATCAAAGCCAACAAACTCATTCTCGGTATATACAAGACCTGGGTCCGTTTGCTTTTTATTGGCCTCATCGACCTCTTTGTATTTATTGAGTGTTTTAGAGCTTTTGAACTTTTTGAGATAACCAATCGTCTGAACGGCTACCGTATCCGGATCATAGTAGCGCACACTTTCCTCTACAATCTGAATTCCCTTGAATTCATCCTTATGCTGTAGAAAGTAGGCCACTTCTTCATCGGACAGATCACTCTTGATCAGACGTGGCATGAACCCATTCGCTTTACGCGAATTGAGGTCCATTGCTTCTAAGATGTTATCGACCGTAAGGGCCTCGGAATCCTTTTTCTTATACTGCTCAAAAACATCATGCAGCCGGTTGGCGATGTCCTCCACTTCCGCTATATTCGGATTGGGTTTGGCATCCACATCCCCATAATTTTTGTATAAGGTCAGATACAAGGATTGAATCGGCTTAGAGTAAGCGAGCTTGACCTCGCCCGTGGAATCATAGATCGTTCCTCTCACGGGAGCGAGCGGTACATCTTTGGTAATGTTGCTCGCTTCCTCCTGACTGAGCTCAGGCCCTTCCACGAATTGCAAAAATGCCAGCCGTACAATAATAACGCTAAAAATAACAAAGGAAGCGAAGAAAAATACGTTCATCCGGTAACTGAAGCGCCGCTTGTCCGTAAGTTCGTCCTTCTCTTTTGAATGATTGTTCATTCATCCTACCTCTTTCATGACTTGATGCATACCGTCCAGAATTTACAGCCTCGGCATGATAACCTGGCAACGTCGTCATCTCCCGGACCCATGTCCGGCGTAATGTTATGCTGATTGATCTTTCAGATGGGTATCGGCAAAGTTAGGAGGATTGAACCAATCGCCACTGATTGCCCAAGTAGGGTCAAGCGGAATCCAGCTTTCCGAATCACTTAAATATATTTCATTCCAGGCATGCGGACCATAACCACCCTGCCCGTTATAACCAAGACCTGTAACCACTTTGACTTCCAGCCCCTGTGAACGAGCCATGACCGCATATAAACGCGCGTAATCGATACATACGCCTTGACGTGTATCAAATGTATTCTGTGGCGTCTGCTCGTGCCATATGCCCTTTTGCTCATAGTCATCCACTTTGCCATAGTCATATTGAATGCGAGAACCTACCCAGTCATATAATGCCCTGGCTTTCGCTTCATCTGTCGTTTGACCTTTCACAATTTCTTTTGCCGCAGATTCAATATCTGCCGGAATGTTATGGTCAATGACTTCATATTTGCGTTGCAGGATCGCGCCAAGTTCCTTTTGCACGGCTTGCGTAAATACAGGCAGCTTGTCTTTGATGAAAGTACCTGATAATGGCTCTATAACCGATTTGGCCCCTTGCATATAAATGGGTGAAGCCTCTACATAGCGACTAAACATGCTGCCCGGATAGAGACTGACAATCATGAACAACACGGCAATCACAATCATCCCTCGGACGGAGCCGATAACTGTACCAATCACAGCACCCGTAAAGCGGCTGAAAAACCCTTTTGGTCTGCTCTCTTGCTCTGCTGCACTGTATCTTCTGCTGAAAATAAGGGAAGAGAGCAATCCGAGAACCAATCGGATGAAGCCATAACTAATTACAAACAACACGGCAAACCGCATCAGCGGAAAATCAGCAATCGCCGTAATCAATGTATAATACATCTGCTCCCATCGGTTCAATTCACGGTTTGGCATGTCTGCCGCATGCACAGACAACCATTGCTGAACATATGGCGCAAGCCATAAGGTTAAACCGATGGATAACAGAATACCAATGACCGCCATAATGCCATCCATGAGGAATCCAAAGAGTCTTCCTGCCGAACGTGAAGCACCTCTGGACCACCCCTGAAGCAATGAAGCGGCCACAATCAGCAGCAGCATAATCGTTATGCCATTGAATTCTTTCAGACTATCCAGCCAACTTTGCAGCACGTATCCATTCCTCCTTTACTACGAAGACGGTGCTGTTCCGTTCTCCTGTGCCTGTTTGACAAAAGTTCGTATCGTTTCATTGTCGACCTTCCATTCACCCACTGAGATCCCCCGGAATGTAACATCGACTTTATCCGAATTCGTTCTACCCTTAATCTCCACATTGGGGCTTGTGATGGTAAATGCTCCATCCTGTCCCTTGGTGTATGTTGCTTTGGAAGCTTCTTTGAGCATCATGCTGGTCGCTTCCTTCTTCAATGTGTCCATCGTACTCGATTGAACGTCAGTAACTGTCTGTTTGATCTGATCAATGGAGATGCCGCTGTATATCAGTAGAGCCGCAATAATGATGATGGCAATCGCCCATTTCAATACGGTTTTGACCACGTTTAGAACAAAGAACAAAACGATCAACGCAACCACAATCACCAGCCAGTTCTGCATCACAAACTCTTTGATTACTTCTATGTTCATGACTACACCTTCCGTATTAGAGTTGATTATTAACACTTCTCGAATATTATACATGATTTCCGAAGCTGCTGTCAGCTAAGCCCTCCTATGTAAAAATAAACGGTCTAAGTTCGTCCCGCCGGGCGTACAAGTAGTACCATGAGGTTCTGTCCAAGGAACGGGGAACACATCATGACCAGTAATCGAACATGCATCGCTTAACAAGGAGGGGCTTATGTGAAAACGGCCATCTGGCTATATCTATTTTTGTTCCTTGCTATTTTTGATCTGCACGCGCAGTATCCAATCTTGACCCCTTTCGCTATCTCGCTCGGGGCGGCCCCGACCTTCATCGGCTGGATGATGGGCATCTATTCCTTGACTCATCTCCCAGGCAATCTGATTGCCGGAACCCAAATCGACAAACATGGCAGCCGTCGTTACATTGTATTCAGTTTGCTGGGTGCAGGCATCATTTTGCTAATCCAGGCTCAAATCCATACGCCATGGCAGCTGCTCGCCCTGCGCTCCGTCAGCGGGTTTGTACTTGCTTTTCTGTCTCCGGCCTGTCTCGCACTGCTTGCGCAATTATCAAATGATCCGATCAAGCAAGGCAAGTATATGTCAGGTCATGGCGTCGTACATACGCTGGCATCCGTGGTGTCCCCCGCCGCAGGCGCATTGATCGTCGGAGCTTTAGGATTTTCCGCCACCTTTGCGAGTCTCGGTTATCTGCTCATTCTGTCCGGCGTTATCGCATGGTTATCCATGCCCAAAGGCCTCGCTGAGGTTCAGCACGAAAAAGTGACCGAGCCCGCCATGCCTAGCAACCTGGCTGGAGAAAAAAGAAAATTCCTGCCCGTATCCTGGCGATATTTTGCTCTGCCCCTTGTCATTGCTTGTGCTCAAGGAATTCTTTTTTTTGAACTGCCTCTGCGTGGAGGCGGACATTCATCCATGATGTCTACCGGACTTTTGTTTTCCATTATCAGTGTTGGAGCTTTATTTACCCTGAGCATGCTATTTCTCAACCGTTACTCCCCCAAACTGCGGTTGATTGCAGGCGTGCTGCTGATGTCTTTATGTTTCTTTGTTATGGCGGCGATACCACAAATTCCGTTGTCTTCCGTGCTTTTCGTTCTGGGGATGTCCAAAGGCATTATTTTCCCAGCCATGGCAACACTCTTTATTCATTTAAGCGGCGGAAACAAGCTGGGTCGTATCTTCTCTTTACAATCCATTGCTACCTCCATCGGTTCTTTCATCGGCCCAATCACAGCAGGACAGCTTCGTGTGGGTTTATCGCCGTATTTCATTGCCTTTGTATTATTGATGATCGGCATTATGCTGCTCCCTTACTTCACAGCCAGACGGGAAGCTTCCCTATCTGATCCCAAAAGCATACTGGGTTGACCTTATCTAGATGGTCTATATCCAACCCCTTTGACAACCAAAAGGCTTGTATTTTTCTTGGCTTTGCATCATTCCCCCATTTACAGCTAAACTATATAAAATGGACTGATATTTACACACAAACGAGGTGACTTCTTCATCTTCAAGATTTCTTCTTAAATATCCTCATTAGGAATGGACGATCCGTAAACGGAACGACCACTGTTGCTGAGACATTCAGTTTCAGAGTGTGGTGGAAAAGAAGTTAGAAATCAAAGATGTTTCTGTCAGCGTAGTCGCACGTGTAAAAATTAGAAGGTCCATTTTATATAATCCAGTCGATTTTCGCTGCAACATTTCCCGGGGAATGTCGACATAAGCTCTCGATCAAGAGGTGAATATGATGCCTATTCATGTCATTGTGGAAGGTAAAAACGACCGCAGCAAACTCAAACGACTTGTAGGACCCGAAATCAACATTTTGTGCACGTTTGGAACACTGAATTCCCTCAAGCTTGAGTCGCTGCGCAAACAGGTTGGTTACGACGAGGTCTACTTATTTATGGATAATGACAGTTCGGGCAAAAAAATCAGGGGTGTGCTGCGAGATGCCTTCCCAGATGCAGTACAGATGTATACACGACGCGGTTACGCTGGTGTGGAGGGAACTCCCGATGAATATATCATCGCCCAGCTGGAGAAAGCCGGATTGGAATCGTATATCCAATATCCTGAATTCCCATCGTTTTAAACCGTAAGAGGCTGCTCGCCGGGATATTCATTCATCCTAGGAAGCAGCCTCTTTATTGGCTTGTTATTATGAACGCATTTTTATTCCTTGATCAGATTGCGAATGTCTTCCGCAATGACTGCTGGTTCAACATCCTCTGTATTAAACGCATTGTATACCTTGCGCAACTGGTTATTCCGATCCACTAATCCAATCATGTTCATATGGGCAAAATCGTCCTTGTTCTCACCCTGAATGAGGATCTGGAATGAATCCTTGGCGAGCTGCTTCGTTTGATCCATATCCCCCCGCAGGAAGTACCAGCCATTATAATCCGCATGGAATCGATCTGCAAATTCCTTAATCTTCTCCTTAGTATCCACTTTCGGATCAAACGAGATGGATACAAAGGAGACATCCTTACCAAAGGTATCGTCCTCTTTTAACAGATCCTGCACCTGGGATAACGTAAACGTCGTAATTGGGCACACATCCGGACAACTGGTGAAATAAAAGTAGAACAAACGCACCTTGCCTTTGGTATCATCCAGAGATACTGTGCTTCCATCCACATTTTCCATCGAAAAGGATTGAATCTCCCGAATTTCGGGTAACTTTTCCTTGCTGGCAAATACGGTGCCCCACATTAAATACACCGCCATAATTAGTGCAAGCCCTAACAGCATCCATGTCCATTTATACTTTTTTAGCATCATTATCGTCCCTTCCGACTATCAGATCATATGAATACGCATACATAAAGTTTTAACGGTTATCTATAAAATTCATGGACTTGGATCGTGTTTTTAATGACTTTTCCTCATTCCCATACCACTTTGATGCATATGTATACCAAGAACCCAACCGACAATGGGCCCCTTGTTATTGTAACTGTTCCACGGACCCGTGCCCATCTAATGTTTATTAAAGCATTTCATGCTGCTCATTTGTGCGCTGTATCCAGAATCATCAATATAAAACTCAAAGAAAGATAGTTAATGGAGTAAAGGAATACCTTTTTGGCCCAGGCATCTGTATTTTGTGCACGAAAACCTTTAAGTGCGTAGTACAGCCACAGTACGGAAAGTATCAGTGAGACGGTAAGATAGAAGATTCCTGCATACCCGTAAGCATACATGAGGACCGGGACAAAGATTTGCAAAACCAGATAAGGAATCATCTGAATCTTGGTCCGTTCAATACCCTTTACAACCGGTAGTAGTGGAAATCCACCAGCCCGATAATCTTCCACCCTGCGGATCGCGAGCGCCCAGAAGTGTGGAGGCTGCCATAAAAACAACATGGCCAGAAGCAGCCATGCGCCAAGATCCATCCGTCCAGTTACTGCGACATAACCGATGACTGGCGGCATTGCACCAGACAGACCGCCAATGGAGGTGCTCCATGTCGACGAACGTTTTAACCAAAGGGTGTACATAATCACATAGACAAACATGCCAAAAATGCCGCATAATCCGGCAAGTACCCCGGAGAAGGAAAAGAGTACGGATAATCCAATCACACCCAAAATAATGGCATAGGATAGAACGACTTTGGGTGTTAAACGTCCTGTTGGCAAGGACCTGTTGCGGGTACGTTCCATTTTGAGATCAAGTTCACGGTCAAAGTAATTGTTAAATACACAAGAAGAAGCCATAATCAGTACCGTTCCAAGCAGGGTCAGCAGCATCTTGCCGTAGTTAACGTCCCACTGGGATGCAAGCCAAAAGCCACCAAAAACCGCAATAAGGTTGGTTCGAAGAATGCCCGGTTTCGTAATATGGATAAAATCTTTCCACGTCCCTGACTTCATCGGAGGTGCAGATCGTGTTGCTGAATCGGAAGAAGCCTGGTATCTCAATGGATTGTCCATGCTTGTGAATCCCCCTTCTTCTTGATCTCATGGAGGTTTCTCTCTCTGCCTCCGATATAAAGTTTATCACAGGAAAAGGAAAAAGAGTTTGACAATGCTCGTACAATTGCTGTCAATTGAGCAGGTTCTTGTCATATCTTTGGAAATTAGGGTGTTTTGCTTCCCGGTAGGCGGATAATATACACTATATATGGGTATCACCTAGATAGAGAAGCAACTCGCATTAACGATACACCACACAAAGGAGACGTTTATGGATACTTCTACACATTTTGTCATGGGGATTGGTTTGGCCGGTCTGGCTTATGTCGATCCTGTTGTCGCGACGAGTCCCATGCTCGCAGCTGCGGTCATGGTTGGTACCATTGCAGGCTCGCAGGCTCCTGACATCGACACTGCGTTACGTCTCAAAAGTAACTCGCTCTACATTCGGAATCACCGGGGTATGTCTCATTCATTGCCATTTCTCCTGTTATGGGTTCTGCTCATCACCGGTGTCATTGCACTGATCTTCCCGGGTGTCGCTGTTGGACACGTCGCGGCCTGGACTGCTGTCGCCGTAGGCGTGCACGTTTTTACCGATTTATTCAATACCTATGGAACCCAGGCAGCACGACCTTTTACAGAACGCTGGATTGCCTGGAACATCATTCATATTTTTGATCCGTTTCTGTTTACCACACATGTGCTGGCCATTTTGTTATGGGCTTTCGATCTGATCGCCCCTGCTCCACTCTTTGTTTCACTGTATATTTTGATTGGCTTGTATTATGTATGGCGGACAATAGCACGTGCTATGGCTGTTAGACAGGTGAAGCGACTCGATAAAAATAATTCTGAGGCTCATTATATGGTCATCCCAACGATATCCTGGAACCGCTGGCATGTGGTGAAGAGATATGTAGACGGCAGTTATGAGATTGGCAAAATGGATCATTCCGTCCTAACCTGGAATCTCCATGCTTCATCGTCCACTCACGCGGCTGTCGCCGCCTCACGCAAATCTCCTGAAGTCACTGCGTTTCTGTACTTCACCTCCTATGCTGTTGCAGAGGTGGAAGAATTACCAGCAGGATACAAGGTTCGCTGGGCAGATGTGCGTTATCGACACCGCAAACAATATCCATTTGTCGCTGTAGTCGTTATGGATCGAAATTTCGAAACGATTGATACGTATGTCGGCTGGTTAAGTGACGAGAAAATGGATAAAAAACTTTTATCCGCACGCTCTTGACGAAAGGTGCACGGAAGGGCACAATCAGACATAGGAACGAATGCGCGCGAGAAAGCCCGGAGCGTTTCCGCTCCGGGCTTCTGCTTGTTGCTTTTTGGTTATAATAATTATTTGCCAGACCCAGCCAGAGACTGCTCAGCGATTTGTACCAGACGTTTGGTGATATACCCGCCCAGAGATCCTGTCTCACGGGAAGTGTAGTTACCGTAGTAACCGTCTTGTGGGATAGTTACACCCAGTTCTTGTGCAGCTTCGATTTTCAATTGTTGCAGTGCTGAGTTTGCTTGAGGTACCACCAAGTTGTTAGAACGAGATCCTTGAGCCATATTTAAAATCTCCCTTCAATCTGTGTCTGTAATGTAATTGCAAGCTTGCAAGATTATTATGGCTCGTGTGCTTCAGGTTATACGGAATTTCATCAAATTTCTATATGGAGGTTTTTCCCAATGAGCAAAGGTTTATCGCTATGGTTTGCATTCTCTTCGATTATGTTGTTAGCGGTTACGGCGATTATGATCTCTTACTCCGGCTGGTTGGCTACGCTGCTGTTTGTCGTATCCGTTGCCAACATCGGCTGGGGATTCGTTATTCGCGCAAAGAAAGAGCGTCGTGAAGCACGTACCACCTCGGAAACCGCCTCTTGACCGGTAAACTTCATAGGTATAGTACGAAACGATAATAAAGAGGAGCCCCATCAGGGCTCCTCTTTATTACATGAACAATTCATCTACTTTAAGTTACTTGCCTCGTCCAACTACAACGTACGTCTAGGAACAAACCCCATACGTTCTTTAACCGCATTAAGTGTCTGAGAAGCCACCGCTTCTGCCCGACGAGCTGAAGTTTCCAGGATGTCTGCTAATTCGCCAGACTCACGAATCTCACGATACCGTTCCTGTAAAGGTTCAATAACGGATACGACCACTTCAGCCAGTTCTTTTTTGAACGGACCATACATTTTGCCTTCATAACGCTCCGCTACTTCTTTCAATGACAGACCTGCGCATTCAGCGTAGATACTCATCAGGTTGCTGACCTCAGGTTTGTTTGCCGGATCATATACAACTTCACGACCGGAATCGGTTGTGGCACGACTGATTTTTTTGCGGATGACATCTGGCGGATCAAGCAAGGCAATGTAGCTGCCTGCATTGGGATTACTTTTGCTCATTTTGGAAGATGCATCATCCAGTGACATTACACGAGCACCCACCTGTGGAATATAAGGGTCTGGAATCGTGAAATACTCACCATAACGGTGGTTAAAGCGTCCCGCCAGATCGCGTGTCAGTTCCAGATGCTGCTTCTGATCCTCTCCTACAGGCACAAGATCAGCATTATACAGCAAAATATCAGCAGCCATTAATGAAGGATAGACAAACAGCCCGGCGCCAACGGAATCTTTACCGGATGATTTGTCCTTGAACTGAGTCATGCGTTCGAGCTCGCCCATCGATGTCAGTGTAGTCATCAACCAGCCCAATTCCGCGTGCTGCGGTACATGGGATTGCAGAAACACATTGGATTTCGTAGGATCGATTCCTGCTGCGATGAATAAGGCAGCTACCGCCTCAGATTGCTCACGCAGCGCTGCTGGCTCTTGAGCTACCGTTACAGCGTGAAGATCAACCACCATGAAGTGACATTGGTAGTCATGCTGCAATTTCACAAAGTTCTTAATTGCTCCGATGTAGTTGCCCAATGTGAGCTTGCCACTCGGCTGAATTCCCGAAAGTACTGTTTTCATTTCACATAACGCCTCCTATTTGTTTTGTTCCTATTCTCCGCGAACGCAAAAAGGCCCCACATCCGCAAGGGACGTGAGACCGTGGTGCCACCCTTATTCGCATTTCTCCATTCCTCTAGACCTGATTAAATCATGTAGAAGAAATGCCTTCATTTCTCCGTAACGTGGAGTATACGTCCGATTCTACTAAGGATAGCCCTGGATCAGACTTCGCCTGTTCAAACCAGCACTCAAGGGTCCATTCGGTAAAGAGTTCACACCGGTTCACATCATCCACCGGCTTTCTGAAGAGAGTTCTCTTGGCTTACTTGTCCCTGTCATCGCTTTGCTTATCATTCATTGGATAAAACGCATCGTTCAGAATACCATCTTAATCCGCACGAAGCAGAATGTCAAAATGGGAATAGCTTTTTTTACCCACTTCACAGAAATCTGTTATGATGGAATTGCTTATCCTAATCACCAGCATTCATTCGGTATGCTAATGGGATAAGTGGCATGTACACAATGACACGCCTGCAACGGCAGATAGGAATGGTCGTTTGCAGACAGATTTCAAGTGGGAAAAGGAGCATCGATATGAAAAAAGTGACCAAAGGCCAATGGAATGGTTACGACACGTATATCCTACATAGCCGTGAATTGGAGATTACCCTGCTGCCACGTCTTGGAAATAATATTATTTCGATTCGCGATCTGGTGCAGGGCCGCGATGTCGTTCGCAGTCCGGAAGAAGACGAACTTGCCTTTTATTTGCAGAAGCCGTATCACTTCGGCGTTCCGCTTCTTGTTCCGCCAGGCCGCATTCATCGAGGACAATTCGAATATGAGGGAGTTCATTACCAATTCGATCAGAATACGGCCAATGACAACCATATTCACGGCCTCCACCGCAGCCAGTCCTGGTGTGTCAGCGACATCGAAGAAGATGAAGATGGCTGTGCAATTACAACGGAATTATTAACTGAAAATGAAAAGCATTGGATGGCTCAATTTCCAATTCCTTTGAAGCTTGAGATGACGTTCAGACTACAAAACGCGGTGTTAAGCCAGCGTCTGCGTGTGACCAATCTGAGCTCTACTCCTGCTCCTTTTGGAATGGGATATCATACATGGTTTCTGCTTGACGGCAAACCTGCCGAATGGTCACTTCAACTTCCTGTGTCCGGAATTTACGCTCAGAATGAAGAACAACTGCCTACTGGTGAGATTGAATCTCTCGGAGAATGGTCTTCTTTGAACGAAGGCATGAACATGCAAGGACGAAACTGGGATACCATTTTGAAAGCTGCCGAAGGGCAACCAGCAGTAGCTCACTTGCGCAGACAGGATGGATATACGCTGAAATATTCAGCGGATGAAGCATATTTCAAACATTGGGTCCTCTTTACAAAGGGCGAATCCGATCAATTTCTATGCATTGAACCTTATACCTGGCTTCCTGATGCACCCAATTTGAATTTAACAGACGAGCAAACGGGACTGATTCGTCTAGAACCTGAACAGCCCGTTGAGCTATTTACACGTATTGAGATTGTTCCGCCAACCGAGTAGTAATCTTGTACTCTCAGGGATCTTCTAGGAACATAACCCCTATTTTTTCCTTTTATTCTACATAGCCGATCCATACTGGGTCGGCTTTTTTCATGTTATATCTCATTTCTATTATCCAAATTTTACCTTACGCCATATCATGCATATTTCCTCATTCTCTAACCATACTAACATCACCAAGCCATAAGGAGGTGACACACATGTACGGAGGTCAAAACCAAGGTAGCGGAAGCCGCTCCAACAATCTGGTTGTTCCCCAAGCAAACGCAGCATTGCAACAATTGAAAATTGAAGCTGCACAAGAGCTGGGTGTAACTATTCCCCAAGACGGTTACTACGGTAACTACACTTCCCGTGAGACAGGTTCTCTGGGTGGTTACATCACTAAACGTCTGGTCCAAATCGCTGAGCAGCAATTATCGGGTCGTTCGTAAGCTCGTAATTTGTGCTCGTATATGCAACAACAAAAAGCGGCCTTCCTCGGAAGTGCCGCTTTCCTGTGCTCATCACAATTATGAAGACGACTCCATGCCTGAATCAATGTATGTATTGGTTCTTGGATAACGAATCATCAGGTTCGCCATATTATAGTTGGACTCCATCGTGGCATCAACCAGAATCATGCCTTGTCTTACTGTAAAATCATATGCAATTTCTCCATGAGTCCAATTTCGCTTGAATTTCAAAGTCTCCAGTGCCATTGCGCGGAAAGAAGAGCGCTGGGTTTCGTTTAATCCACCGTCCTCCACTTCCATTTGACCGTCTCGTCCGGTTATCGGATTATGTCGAATCCCAAACTTCCCAATTACATTATTTCGTATTTGCACAAAAACCACACCTGAATCTAACCCTGATAATTCATGATCAAGCTCTTTGAACACCAAATCCAACTGTCGTGCTAATGAAAGCTGGTCAATTTTTACCATAACGCTCCTCCTTTATGCACTTCATCCTACAAAACAAGGACTTACGACTCATTATATGACAACAAATGTGGTCATTCAACAAAGTCAAACAAACTTGGGTAATTATAACTATAATTTGCACAATTAATTGCCATTTTGCGTCCTTTTAGCGAGTTATTTCTCTCAATTGCGACAAAATATTTAGTGGGACCTTAACTTTAAAAAACACAAAAAGGGCCGCAACCCCGTATGCATTTACACAGGATTGCAGCCTCATTTCATATATAGGAATACTATTTTGCGGATTCTGTCATCTCAAGAAATTGATCAATATCGGCAATGACCAGGTTCGCTGCATTTTGCCAGAAACCAGGTTGTGTGAGATCTGTACCCAGATGTTTCTGAGCCAGTTCTTCTACCGTCATTCGGCCCGTATCTCGCAGCAAATCATCGTATTTATCGGCAAATGCCGTACCTTCCTCCTGCGCTCTGGCGTATATGCCTGCACTGAACATATACCCGAACGTATACGGGAAATTGTAGAATGGTACACCTGTCAGATAGAAATGTAGCTTGGATGCCCAGAAATGCGGATGATCGGATGCAAGTGCACCACAGAACGCTTCTTGCTGTGCTTCCACCATCAGTTTGGACAACTCATCTGCATTCACCAAACCTTGTTTGCGTTGCTCATAGAACCGATTTTCGAACAGGAAACGAGCGTGAATATTCATGAAGAACGCAACGCTTCGTTGAATCTTGTCTTCAAGCAGAGCTAGCTTCTCTTGCTCATCCGTTGCTGCCTGAACCAGAGCATCGGCTACAATCAGCTCAGCAAAGGTAGATGCCGTTTCCGCCACATTCATGGCGTAGCGTTGATTCAAGGCTGGCAGTTCTTCCATGATGTGCTGATGATATCCGTGACCAAGTTCATGAGCAAGTGTCGACACATTCGACGGCGTCCCAGAGAAGGTCATGAAAATACGTGTTGCTTTGCTGAGTGGCAAGGACGTACAGAATCCCCCTGGACGCTTGCCAGCACGGTCCTCTGCTTCGATCCAACGTTTCTCAAACGCCATCTCTGCAAATTTGGAAAGTTTGGGACTGAACTTGGCGAATTGATGAACAATATTGATAGCTGCCTCGTCATATGTGACTTTTCCACCCGACTTGCCTACGGGTGCATCTACGTCACTCCAGCTGAGTTTCTCTACACCTAGCAGTTTTGCCTTGCGCTCCAAATATCGAACCAATGCAGGTTTGGCACCGTTAATTACGTCCCACATCGTATCAAGCGTCTGGCGCGACATCCGGTTGATCGCTAAAGGTTCCTTGAGAATGTCATCCCAGCCGCGCTTCTCATACAATTTGAGACGGAAACCGGCGAGATGGTTTAATGTATCTGCGCAGAAGTCTTCGACATCCGTCCAAGCCTGTTCCCAGTTAGCGAATACAGTCTCGCGCACATTTCGGTCACTGTCGCTCAGCTTATTCGCAGCCTGACCTGCGGATAACATCACCGTTTCACCATTTTGTTCAAATGGGATGTTAACCTTGCTTACAATGGTGTTATAGAATTTGCCCCACCCATGGTAACCATCTACGCCGAGATCCAGCGCAAGACCTTCAAGTTCAGGTGACAGCTTCTCACGAGCTAGCGTGCGGCTCTCGTTCAGTGCAAAGGCCAGCGGCTGAATATCTTCCCGAGCAATCCATGCTTCCCATACAGAGTCTGTCGTCTGGCTAAGCGTATTGTCGAATTGGGACTTGGTACTGTTCAACATCGCGCCAAGAGAACTCATGGTTCCCTGAAGCTGAACTGCTTTTTTATCATTTTGGTTTTGTGAAGAAAGACAGGACACAAATGCCGACCCTTCCGAAATTCGGATATAACAGCTCTGAAGCAGTTCAAGGATCGGATCAAATGCATTCGTTTCTTCCAGCGACTTGGGTGCAGGTGTTTCTTTCAAAAGAGCTTGCAGCTTGCGTACATCCTGCTCCAGCTCAATCAAATACGCAGCGAACGACTCGGAGGCAGAACCTCCACTAAAAATGGACTCCAGATCCCAGACGGGTTGTAATGGTGTTTTCATTTAAATAAGGCACCTCTCTCAGTAGAATGGATAATTAACCTTGAATTAGAACTGGTTTTATAAGCGCTATATCTCTATACTAGAGAAATAGTTTAAGCTATTTTCAGGAGGTAATCGTATGAAACCTTTACAAGTCTCGGCTGACACAGCCGTCAAATTAGCAGAATCTCTGGGTGTTCCCCTCGAACATCTGATGCATATGCCGCAGCATATTCTGATGCAGAAAATCGCCGAGTTGGCCAAAGAAGAAGCGGCTAAACCTGCCTCTACGGAAGGCGAGCAAGAATGATCCCCTTTGAGAACAGCTGGCCTTACGATATTGTAATGGGGGACATTTATGTACAGCAATGTCCGTACTGCCATGCAAACAATGTACTGCTGCCGCTCAAACCGAAGGAGCTTGTACGCATTCGCGAAGGCAAAAAGAAATTGCTGGTCTTTCCTTGTTGTAATGCCAGCATGACCGTGATCGACAACGATAGTGATTACCTGCTTTCCAGTCGTCCTGTCCGCAATTAGAGAACAACTGTCACTTATCAAATGGGGCTGCGTTTCGCAGCCTCTTTGTCTGCTTCAATCATTTCATCTGGCAATTCCAGCTTGCTCGAAATCATCTGTTCCCGCAGTAATGCCCACTGCTCTCGCGAAGCTCGAATCATGGCAGCATCGGTAATGCGCTTGTCATGAATAACCCTGCCGAACCATTTTACAGCCTCATGGAATCGACCTACTCTGCGGTTCAACTCTCCCAATAGATAAAGAAGCTTGGCTTCATTCCCGCCAGTACCTTCCCGTTCATAAACCTTTACATAAGCCTCAAGGCTAAATTCAAGAAAACGGTTTTCCTGGGTATGATCCTCCATGTACCGATACAGCCAGGCAATATGATGCAGCAGGCCTGCAACGACACGATCTTTCTCCTGAATAACCTGCGCAACCAACAGTCCAAGCTTGTACGAATCCATCGCCTGTTCCAGTGTCCGTGCTCCGCTATAGTCTCGTTTCACCCAACGATTGCCGATCTGCTCCTTAAAAGCCTTGCGCTGTTTATCGTTTAATTGTTCTGTCGAATTCTCTGTCGAAGCAAATCCACACTCAGGACAAATTCGAACAACATAGAAATCCGGATTTTCCCGCTTGTAGTACGCACAAAAATCGGAATCCGTCCGATATGGCCGTTTTAAGCTTGGTCTTACGCGTGAGGTATCATACTCAGTCTCGCAATAATGACACTTCACCTTTACCTTATACAGAGGCTCTAATTCCACTCATTCCATCCCTCTCCCATAAGCTTGTAATCGGAACTAAGGTGTATTCACAAAATGATGTGCTGGCCCCGACAATCGCTGCAGGACGAAAGAATGTAACGGCTCTTCCACACCAACTTGTGTCAACGCCTGATCCATACATGCAAGCCAAGCTTCTGCCCGTTCAACTGTCACTTCAAAGTGCATATGGCGGGCACGCATCATCGGATGACCAAAAGCTTCGGAAAACAATGCAGGACCACCGAAGAACTGAGACAAAAACATGTATTGCTTGTCGATTACCGGCTGAATATTCTCCGGAAAAAGAGGTGCCAGCTTCTCATTCTGCTGAACAATCGGATAAAAAGCTTCGACCAGTGCACGAACGCCTGCCTCTCCACCAAGATTGTCGTAGATGCTCAAACTAGGATTCATTCCGCTTTTCCCTCCTTTCAGGTGTCGAATTTTGACATATATTACACTCCCATGCTTAATTATGAAAGGAGATTGAAGAACAAGGCCACGAACGCCTTTATCTTCATTCTATCAAAAAAATCCCAAAAGTCCTATATAACATGAAAGGATTATGGTCCCACATAGCTATGACTCATACAGGTCTATCTCGTGCTGAAGGCACAAAAAAAGCGCCAAACAAGAGGTTTGGCGCACCAGATATTTCATTAATAACTTCGCCAGTCCTCTTCTTCAGAGCGCACAAGCGAGGCACGTATAACATAAACAAAAGCACAAACCAGGATTCCGGTGACAAGACTCATAATCATCACTCCATCCGATTTAATTCCACCTTCAAGGTAATTAGGTGACGTTCAGGCGTTTTTATCATTTTAGCATACATCTCCTAAAAACACAGCCACTTTTGCAAGCGCTTTCTAAACATTAATTTGTACTGTTTGTCCGCTTTGTCTCATATATTGATGGCAAAAGCACCTGCGTTCTGCTGCACACTGACCATTCCAAAAATAAAGGAGAAGAATTCATGGCCGCTTCACAACGAATCACCCATGTCCTGATCCCACTAGCTCTCCTGATCCTGTGTGTGTTGATGGTGCTGTTTCCTGCGGAAACCTGGCATGCAGGTGTACGTGGACTATCCATTTGGTGGGACGTGCTGTTTCCCTCCCTTTTTCCCTTTCTGGTGCTCTCCGAGCTGCTTCTTGGCTTCGGCATTGTTCATTTTTTGGGTACACTCTTAAATCCATTGATGCGTCCGCTATTTCGCGTTCCCGGAAGCGGCGGCTTTGTGTTTGCCGTCAGTTGCGCCTCCGGTTATCCCACTGGAGCCAAATTGACTGCACAATTGTGGGAACAAAAATTGCTTACTCGGGAAGAAGGTGAACGCCTCGTTGCTTTCACCACATCATCCGATCCCATCTTCATGATTGGAGCCGTATCGGTCGGTTTTTTTCATAATGTAGCTATTGCTCCCATACTGGTCACATCACATTATGGTGCTGCATTTCTTGTGGGCCTGCTCATGCGGTTCCATGGCGGCATCTCCGCAAAGGATAAACAGCCGAACAACAACTCTCCCTCCGACTCTGAGGAGGTACACAAAAACAGACTGCTCCGAGCCATTTATGCCATGCACGAGGCAAGAAAGGCTGATGGACGGGCATTTGGTGAATTGCTGCGCCAGGCAGTCTCCTCATCCCTTCGCCTTATTATTATCGTAGGAGGGTTAGTTGTATTCTTCTCCGTTATGATGGAATTACTCGTTCAAACTGGATGGCTAGGCGGGTTATACGCCATTACGGAACAACTGCTTTTATATACAGGATTCCCCCCTGCCTTATCCCACAGCCTCGTAGGCGGATTATTTGAAGTCACTTTGGGAGCTAAAGAAGCAGGAGGGGCGGGCATTTCCATTCCGCTCGTGTACAAAGCTGCTGCTGTTGCATTTGTCCTCTCCTGGGGAGGATTATCTGTTCATGCCCAGATTATGAGTGTCTTGAGCAGCACACCGATGAGATATGGCCCCTTTCTGTTTGCCAGAGCAATTCATGCTCTCATTGCACCCATACTTTTACTTTTGTTATGGATGCCGATGATGGGTGATTCAGAATGGCCTGTTTTGTTCCAAACCGGTGCCAAATCAGAATTATTTTCGTATACACCAGACTGGGGACAGATCTTTTTTTCGGGAGTAGGTGTACTTGGAGGCGTATTACTTTTCCTGCTGATACTTTCTCTACTAAGTCCCTTTTTCTTACCTCGACGTATAAAAAAGTAAGCCCTCCTGTGCGTTTATATACAACTGAATATCAATCCAACGTTGTGTTCTTCCCTGGAATTGATTATCATCGGTAGTATAATGACCACAAAGGAGCTTTCATCTTGAGATACTATGTTCAAGACCGCGGAGACCAGTTATCGATTGATCTCAGTCAGCAGTTTCATGCACTGGCAAAAGAGGAAGGGTTTAAGCTGGATGCAGAATCGCCGGAGATTGTCATCTCCATCGGAGGCGATGGTACGATGCTGCAAGCATTTCACAATTTCATCGACCGCATCCCGGACATTGCTTTTGTTGGGGTTCATACAGGCCATCTCGGCTTTTATGCCGATTGGAAGAAGGAAGAATTACGTGAATTGGTTCGATTGATGAGCGGCAAAGGCGACCCGGAACGACTCAAACCACGAATTGTGGAGTATCCACTGCTGGAGCTTGAGATTCGTAAAAAGTCGGGTAATGCCTCTTATATCGCACTGAACGAATTTACGTTAAAAGGTGTAGACGGTACGGTCGTTGCTCAGGTCGACATTAATGACGTGACGTTTGAGATGTTCCGGGGAGACGGTATCTGTGTATCAACACCTTCAGGCAGTACGGCATACAACAAGGCGCTTGGCGGCGCTATGGTGCATCCCACAATCGAGGCTATTCAGATCGCCGAGATTGCTTCGATTAATAACCGCGTCTATCGGACGCTGGGTTCACCGGTTATTTTGCCCAAGCATCATCACTGTGATATCTTCTCACGCAAGGATCAGCGGTTGCTGCTTACCATTGACCACGTAAACGTTATGGTGGAAGATCTCATATCCGTACGCTGCCAGGTGGCCCGTCACAAGGTCAGTTTTGCCCGTTTCCGGCCCTATCCGTTTTGGAACAGGGTTCGCACAGCTTTTTTGGACTAAAATATACGCAACAAAAAAAGCGGTCCTTCTCAGGAACCGCTTTTTGCTTTGGCTTGAGGCTGATCTTTGCTCTTCTGAAGCACAAAGTACGCACATCCAAAGTTGCAATATTCATTGATATAGTCCACCATGCTGGAGATCGTGGAATCCTTCGTTGCTTTGGGATGGTTGTCCCGGTAAAAACCTTTCAACCGCAGCTGGCTGTAACCCCAGTCCCCAATAATGTAATCGTACCGCTCCAGCACTTCGCTGTAACGGTCACGGAAGACTTCAGGATTCCAGCCTTCTTTGTGGTTTTGTACGATTTCATAATTCTTTCCGCCGATTTGAACAATAACCGGTTCTTGGGGTTTGTCCTGAGCCGATTCTTGGGCTAATTCCTGAACCTGTTCTGTGCTATTATCTTCTTCCAATCCGGTATCCTCCATCATGCGTGTGTTGCCGCCTGTTCAGCATGTTTTGTAGCAGATTTTACCTGTTCGTGCGCACGGTAGGAACTACGTACCATCGGTGCAGATTCAACGTGGCTGAATCCACGCTTTAGTCCTTCCTGCTTCAATGCTGCGAACTCTTCTGGCGGATAGTACTTCTCCACAAACAGATGTTTCTCTGATGGCTGCAGGTATTGACCAATCGTCATAATATCACAATCCACAGCTCGCAAATCATCCATCGTTTGCAGAATTTCATGATATTCTTCCCCTACACCAAGCATGATGCTCGATTTCGTCGGGATATTTGGCTGCATTTCCTTGGCACGAGCAAGCAGTTCGAGTGAACGCTTGTATTTCGCCTTGGCACGGACTCTGTCCGATAGCCGCTCTACTGTCTCAATGTTATGATTCAAGATGTCCGGTTTGACATCCATCACAATCTGCAAGGAATCCCGGTCACCCAAAAAGTCCGGAATCAGCACTTCTACGCTACATAAAGGCAAACGACGACGAACGGCCTTCACCGTCTCCGCAAAGATCGTCGCTCCTCCATCCTTCAGGTCGTCACGCGCCACGCTCGTAATTACGCAGTGCTGCAGATTCATCTGTTCTGCCGCTTCTGCCACGCGTTCTGGTTCCTGCAAATCAAGTTCCGTTGGCAAGCCGGTATTTACCGCGCAAAAACGGCATGCCCGTGTGCAAATGTCGCCCAAAATCATAAAAGTAGCCGTCCGATTAGCCCAACATTCGTAAATATTCGGGCACCGTGCTTCCTCACATACTGTATGCAGCGTTTTGGAACGCATCATCGTTTTCATTTCTTGATAGTTATCGCCGGTTGTCAATTTGATCCGAATCCAGTCCGGTTTCGGTTCTTTAACACGTTTAGCCAATGCATAAACCTTCTTTCTACTGAAGTTAGGCTGTTGCTCGGAACATATTATACCATGAAAGCGCTGGAAAAACCCCCATTTGTCACATCTTGTGCATTCATGTCTTACATGGATAAAATGAAGACTTTTGAAGAACGCTAGGTTATAGCTTGGTTCACCGGGCACCATGTGCATCATCTCATTGGAAAGGGGGCTGCTTCCCTGTGCAAGATCGCTTTACATCGCGGTTAACTTATTCCTTTTGGATCAAAACATTGCTTGCAGGCACACTGCTTCTCCCATTCTTGCCTGTTGATGTTTACGGTGAACCCACCGCCGCTGATCCCAAACCTCAGGCTGTAGAGCAAAAACCAGCGGACATTTTCGCCTCGCGCCGACATCTATATGAAAGCATTGGTCAGATGACCCAAATTCCCTGGTACAGGCTCGCAGCGATTGATCAATATGAACGAACCATCTCGCGTGCTCATCCGAAAGATCGTAAACATCCGGAACGGCTGACCGGCATATTCATGACCTCCCCAGCCTGGAGAGGCTGGCTAAATCCGAATGAAACGGATCAACAACCGGGTTCCATTGTTTTTTTCAATGGATATGGTCGTGACGGTTCTGGTGATGGCGTAGCAGATGCCAATAATGACCTGGACGTACTTTACAGCATGGCTTCCATTGTTCAGAATTATGGGAACAAGCCGGAGGACTTCAACATCGCTCTGTGGGAATATTATCATAACTCCCGGGCTGTGCAGCGCATTCAGCAATTCGCGAAATTATATGAGCATTTTGACAGCCTCGATCTCTTTGGTCACGCCTTTCCCGTCCCTCTCGGAACCAACTATTCATATCGCAGCACCTGGGGAACCAAACGCAGTTGGGGCGGGTACCGTATTCATGAGGGCACAGATATTTTTGCACCGCATGGCCTGCCTGTGCGCAGTACCTGTTACGGTGTCGTGGAAATCAAAGGCTGGAATCCGTTTGGCGGCTGGCGTATCGGTATTCGTGATTTGAACAACCATTACCACTACTACGCTCATCTATCCGGCTTCGACAAAAACGCCCATATCGGCGAAGTGGTTACCCCTGGTCAGGTTTTGGGCTGGGTAGGCAGTTCAGGCTATGGAAAACCGGGTACACAAGGCAAGTTTCCTCCTCATCTGCACTATGGCATCTATCGTGATAGCGGGTTGAATGAATGGTCGTTCGACCCTTACCCGAATCTGAAGCATTGGGAGCAGGAAGAACGCAAACAGAAGAAAGCCAAAAGCAAATGAGGCAAAATGAGGTTGGAATAAAGGATAAAAAGTATCTACTTAGTATTCAGATGAATTTTAATACAAAGCGGGACCTCTATCTTAGGGGCCCCGTTTTGTATTCGATATTTACCTTTGACTCATTAGTGGTTTACATCCACGTCAAGCTGCAATCCCTCATTGGGATCAGACAAATCCGGCTCAACCTCCAGTCCATTTCCGTTCAGACCGTTTGCTGGAGCCTGCTGCTGATTGGGAGAGGGTGAATTAGGCGTTCCTCCATGACCACTTGAAACACCCGTCTGACCCGATGGCAGTGCAATCGCGGGTGCATTGCTGCCGTTGCTGCCTACCGGTTTGCCCTGATTATCGTAGTAGTACATCGGCACATCCCCGACCACCAACAGGTAAGATATCGGAATTTCCGTATCAACGGTCTCAGGTTCCATGTCAAAGGGCACCACTACCGCGACTTCGGCAATGATGTGAATGTACACTTCCACCAGAATCATGTTTATACCGGCGTTCTGCTGACGGGTGTTCAGATCCACCTTGACGGCTCCCTGAGGCTCAATACGAACCGGTATACTTGGACCAAAGGATGCCAGTACCGGGCTGCCCAACGCCTGCCCCAGCGGAATTTTTTCTTTTAACATATGCACATTCTGCAAAGTGGATTGCACGATGTTCATCGTACTCGCAGTGATCCGCATATGCTCATCGTAATTCAGCATGAATCCGGACACTTTCCCAGCCGTATCAGTTTTCCAGTCAATCAATCCTTCGGTGGATTTGCCTTCGGAAACCTGTGCTGTAATCGCCTTGTTGATCGCTTCCGTTGCAATCTGCTTTACTCTGATTTTGGCCAGATGCATAATGGGTGGTTTCATTTTCTTATCCACATAGGCAAAACCCTGCATCAAACAAAACGCTGTTACCAATAAAATAATCAACCACATTTTGCGCCTGCCACTTGGCGGCTTGCGGCGTCTTCGGCTTCGCCATCGTCTTCTCATCATCGGGCGTCCCTCCCCTGCGGGATGAGCTATAGGCTATATACTATCCTTATGCATTGTTGTCCCGAAAAAGAAGGACAGCACCTGCTCGTACGGGGATATCATCACTTACAACTAAAAAAGCCTTCCGCCAGCAGATTTTGTCTGCAAGACGGAAGGCTTTTTAATGGCTCTGAGGAATCAGATCCCTGTCCACATTTTATTATTTCGGAACGGACTCCCAATCTTTCAGGAAGCGCTCAATGCCGCTGTCTGTCAGCGGGTGTTTCCACAATGTTGGCAGGAGCGAACCCGGAATGGTCGCGATATGCGCACCAGAAAGAGCTGCATCCTCGACATGTTTGATATTACGGATGCTTGCTGCAATAATTTCGGAAGGCAAATCATACGTATCCAGAATGAGACGCAGATCGCGAATCAGCTTCATGCCATCCACCGCAATATCATCCAGACGGCCAACAAATGGACTGATGTATGTTGCGCCAGCTTTTGCCGCCATCAGACCCTGTGCTGCAGAGAAGATCAGCGTTACATTGGTTTTAATTCCTTTTTGGGTCAGTTCATGACAAGCATAGAGTCCATCTTCGGTCATCGGTAGTTTAATCACTACATTCGGTGCCCATTCTGCAATTTCATAAGCTTCCTTCAACATATCCTCGGCTTTAAGTCCGATCACTTCAGCACTGACCGGGCCTTTAACAACGCCACAGATCTCCTGAATCACTTCTTTAAATACGCGACCTTCTTTGGCAATCAAAGACGGGTTGGTCGTGACTCCATCCACCAGACCCAGACGTTCGATCCGTTTGATTTCTTCAACATTACCTGTATCTAAGAAAAATTTCATGATATGTTCCCTCCACTTGATGAATTTTGTAAACAGCTATACTCATCATTACCCGATTATCCGTATATGTTAACAGTTATATATGAATTAATTTTTTTCTACAGCGTGACCGCCAAATTCATTACGCAATGCTGCAACAACTTTACCTGTGAACGTGTCTGTTTCCAGGGAGCGGTAACGCATCAACAGGGACAACGCGATAACTGGCGTAGCAGTTTGCAGATCAAATGCTGTTTCAACTGTCCAACGTCCTTCACCGGAAGAATGCATAACCCCTTTGATTTCGTCCAGGTTAGCATCTTTGGAGAATGCACGCTCTGTCAATTCCATCAACCAAGAACGAATAACGGAACCGTTGTTCCATACGCGAGCAACTTGTTCGAAGTCGAAATCGAAGCCACTTTTCTCCAATACGTCGAAGCCTTCACCGATGGAAGCCATCATACCGTACTCGATACCGTTGTGAACCATTTTCAGGAAGTGACCGCTACCTGCTTTACCTGCATACAGGTAACCATTTTCAACGGAAGTATCCTTGAACGCAGGCTCAACTACTGCCCAAGCTTCAGGATCGCCACCGATCATGTAACATGCGCCATTACGTGCGCCTTCCATACCGCCGGATGTACCAGCATCCATGTAGTGAATGCCTTTAGGTTTCATTTCTTCGTAACGACGGATGGACTCTTTGTAGTGCGAGTTACCCGCTTCGATGATGATGTCGCCTTTGGACAACAGTGGGCTTACTTCAGCCAGTACAGCGTCAACCACGTTGTGAGGAACCATGATCCACAATACACGTGGGGATTCAAGGGAAGCCACCATTTCTGCATAAGAAGATACGCCTGCTGCGCCGTATTCTTTCATTTCATTAACAGCTTCAGCGTTAAGGTCAAAAGCAACCACTTCATGTTTGTGGTCAATCAGGTTTCTACCCAGGTTCAATCCCATTTTACCTAATCCAATAAGTCCAAGTTTCATTGCTAAGTTCCTCCTGTTATGAACATTTCTAATTTTTATCTGGCCAATTCCAAAATAGTGCTTAACCATGTGGCGCAGTAACCGTTCCGGTTACGAATCGTTCTTTCGATCGCTGTTGTCTCCAGATTTCCTTGATTAATAATGTTTATGGTTAAAATATGGAGATAAAGGCGAGGCATATGCTTCCGAAGTAGCTTTCTTTCAGAAAGCTTTTAGCTTCGCTTCTTCAGAATCGATTTCGTCCCCTACACTACTCGCGCGTAATTGTTACGAACTGATTTAGATTGAGCCAACTAATCTATATCAAAAATTTTCACGGCCTTCCGGGTATTACCGGAAGGACTTATGCAAAATTGGAACGGTGTAATTCATAAAAATTTGTATATTATCGAGCAGAATAGATAGTAGTGTTCTCTTCTCTGATGCTGCTCTTACATTACTTTTACCACCAACGGTAGCCGTTCTCTGCAATCAGACGATCCGCTGACTCCGGTCCTTGGGAACCTGCACTGTACGTATCGAGTGGCACACTGCCATCCTGGAATGCTTCCAAGATCGGCTGTACCCATTGCCAAGCCAGTTCAACTTCGTTCCAGTGAGCAAAGAATGTAGAATCTCCACGCATCGCGTCAAAGATCAGGTTTTCATAAGCTTCCGGAATGTTGCGTTCACCTGAGTTGAAGCTCATATGCATAGGTTCCACTTCGCCTTGGTTGAGTGGGTTTTTCGCATTTAATTGAAGGGAGATGCTTTCTTTCGGACCAATTTCAATCGTCAGCAAGTTAGGCTCTGTTGTATTTTCGGATTCATGACCTGTTTTCAGTGGAGCCTTGAATTCAACAACAATTCTGGTTGATTTCTCAGCCAGGCGTTTGCCTGTACGAATATAAAATGGAACTTCACTCCAGAATGGATCATCGATCCACAATCTCGCCGCAACATATGTTTCATTCTGAGAACCAGCTGGAATGTCAGGCTCGTCCAAATATCCAACAACAGAAGTACCTTGCAGTTCGCCTGCTCCATATTGGGCACGAACGACTTCGGATGCAATGTTTTCTTTCGTCAATGGACGAAGAGCTTCAGCGATCTTCTGCTTTTTGAATTGAATTTCTTCCGGTGTGCAGCGTTTTGGCAAATGCAAACCAATCATCATCAGCAATTGAAGCATATGATTTTGGAACATGTCACGAAGGGCACCGCTTTGGTCATAATACGCGGCACGTTCTTCAACACCAACCGTTTCACTTGCCGTAATCTGTACATTTGCAATGTAACGATTGGACCACAAAGCCTGAATGACCGGATTCGCGTAAGTGAGGGTTTCAATATTTTGAACCATCGGTTTACCAAGGAAATGGTCAATACGGTAAATTTCTTCTTCCGCAAAGGTATTGCTCAATTTTTCGTTCAGATCACGAGCAGATTGCAAATCGTGTCCGAATGGTTTTTCGATGATGAGTTTCTTCCAGCCTTTGGTGTTACCCAAGCCGCTTTCTTGAATGTTCAGTGCGATTGGCTCAAAAAATTCCGGTGCAACCGACATGTAGAACATGCGATTCTCGGGAATATTGAGCTCTTGTTCACGTTTCTGAACCAGTTCCAGCAATTTGGTGTAATCTTCAAGCTTCGTATTATTTAAAGAACAATAACGAAAAGCACCAATAAAGTCGCGAACCTGAGCTTCTTCTTCCGGTGTTTGACGGGAGAAGGTATGCAATGACTTTTCGACATTCGCCTGGAAGTCAGCATCCGACAATTCACGCCGTCCTAGACCGATAACGGAGAAGGATTTCGGCATTTTCGAATCAATGTACAAATTATATAATGCAGGGTAAATCTTACGTTTGGCTAAATCGCCTGTTGCCCCGAAGAGGACAAATGTCATTGCGTCCATTGGAGTGCCTCCTGTGATCTGTGCAGTATAGTATATGATGATACAAAATGTTCAAATCCAAGCATGACAAAAGACGGAATTAGTGGGGGAGTTCCCCGCCTTACCTCCGCTTGTGTATCTGACCTGAATTAAACATGGAACATTCCTTCTCTCCACAACCTTAATCAAGGTTATAAATTGTAACCAATTGAATTGACGTTACCCATCTTACACCTGTCGTCACAATTCGTCAACAATCGTGTCCAACCTGTGAACACCAGTGTTTATAGGGTTTTTATTTAATGTTAACGCTTTATGTGGTAACATTAAGAACAATTGGTATGTGACATTTTACACATAGGGCTTGTGGACACTCAGGTTACAATAAGTATACTAATGCTATAATAAGCATAACTAAATCAAAGGAGTACTATTATGAGCGATGATGAGAATGCCAAGCAAATATGCGAAAAGGTGGAACAGTCTTATCAGATCATTGGCCGGAAATGGGTAGCCCTCATTATTCATACTTTGATGGAAGAACCCAAACGATTCAGTGAAATTCACGCTTATATCCCGGACCTGAGCAAACGGGTACTTAATGAACGGATGAAGGAGCTGGAGGAAGAGGGACTTGTCGTGCGTCATGTGGTTACGGAACGCCCTGTTCGGACAGAATATATGTTGTCCCGCAAAGGCACAGAGCTGGGGCGCGCATTAAGCTCCGTAGAACGATGGGCCGATAAGTGGCTGTAGCACGTACTTTTGAGGAAAGTATAGGTGTCTCATTCTATTTTAGAGAAGGAACTTATTTCACTTTTACTTACGACATATTGAGAATTTTAAAATAACGCTTTAAATTTCATCACGATAATGTGCTGACGCTACTTTTAATAACATCAGCAGTTACACTCATGTGATTTAATGTCTGCTGCTGCGTTCAAAATGCTGCCGATACTGTAGCGGAGTGGTTCCCGCCGACTTGCGAAATAATTGAATGAAATAAGAGCCATTGGGAAATCCAGCTCGTCTGCCAATCTCTTCAACGGAAAGAGTTGTCGTTTCCAGCAGAAGATATGCCTGCTTGAGTCTTCGGGCGGTGACGTAGTCCGTAATACTGCTTCCTGTTTCTTGCTGAAAGATACGGGAAGCATAAGACTTGGATAAATGAATATCATTCGCCATATGATCCAGTCTGATTTCATCTATGTAGTGCTCTTCAATCCAATGCATCATCTTCTCCGCATGTCTTAATTGACGTGATTCGACCAAGTGTAGTTGACTCGCCTGTTCCCCATCATTTTGTTGATCCATAACATTCAATAGTTGTAGCAAAAACAGCACCGATTCCTCCCATTCTCCCCCAACCCGACTGCGTGACTGGTGATAAATTCTGTATACCCAATCCAGCTGATCCATAGATGAACTCAAATCAAAAACCTGCTGTTGATTTCTTCCTTTCCATAACCTCGAAAAAAAAGCACGGCGATGCGGGAACGCTTCCAAATATCGGTCCATTACAATGGGCTCTACATAGAAAATGTTCCTTTCATATGGTGTATCTGGATGAACCTCGGCATAGACGTGATGCAGCTGATATGGCTGAAAAAAGAAGAGCATGCCTTTACGAATGGGATAGGTATGATTATTCAATACCACAATGCCTTGCCCTTCATGCACATAGAGAATTTCCCCGCATTGATGCCAATGATAATATCCTTTGAATTCGTTAACCGATTTAATTTGATAATCCCACACCAAAGTATTTCCCTCAAAGTCCACACGTTCAAACACTCTCGTTCCCCCTTCTTCACAATGACAACAGAGCAACATTTCTTCATATCCTAACACAACTTTTAAGGTTTTTAAAAAGATATAATCTCCTTATAGGAAAGCGTTATCTAATTTCTAATTAACCCTAAGGAGGTTATCTAATGGCCAAGGCAGAATCCGCCGTAACTACGGCATATTGGCAGGAAGTTATGCAGAAGCTGGAAAACAAATTGCCCGAGATGAAAAAAAACATTGGGGATAAATGTCCTCATTTTGCCGGTGATGATGGGAAGTATGATAACATCAATACCGATTGGTGGGTTTCAGGTTTCTGGCCGGGTATGTTGTGGATTATGTACGATATGACAGGAGAGGAAAGCTACCGGGATGCGGCATGGTCGTGGGATGAAACTTTGGAGCAATCGTTTATAAGACCAACAGGAGAGCTTCATCACGATGTTGGCTTCCAGTTTCTCTCTACTGCTGTGATCAAACATAAAATTACAGGTGATGAAGACGCTCTCAGACGTGGTCTGGAGGCAGCCAATTTCCTTGCAGGACGCTATAACCCGGCAGGCAAATTCATTCGTGCGTGGAATGAAGACAAATATGGCTGGGCCATCATTGATTGCATGCTGAATATCTCTTTGTTGTTCTGGGCTTCAGAAGTGACGGGAGATCCACGCTACAAACATATTGCCATTAGCCATGCCGAGACGACCATGCAGTACGGTGTTCGTGAAGACGGATCGACCAAACATATCCTTTCCTTTGACCCGGAGGATGGTCGTTATATTGAATGTTTTGGCGGGCAGGGATATGCTCCTGAATCCTCATGGAGTCGTGGTACCTCATGGGGGTTATACGGATTCGCCAATACGTATCGTTATACCCAGGATGAGCGTTTCCTGAACACAGCGAAACGAATCGCCCATTACTTTATTGCTGCGCTGCCAGAGGATCATGTACCTTACTGGGATTTCAGACTTCCTACCCTGGATGGTCAATCCCGGGACAGCTCTGCCGCAGCAATCGCCGCTTCCGGTCTGCTGGAACTGGCCGCCGCCGTTCCTGAGGGTGAGAAACGCCTCTATGCCGATGCAGCCGAACGAATTTTGCGTTCCTTAACAGAGAACTATGCGGTCTGGGATCAGCCAGAGCATGAATCGATTCTGCTGCACGCCACAGGCAGCGGCAATTCCTTCATCGATGTCTCCCTGATCTATGGAGATTATTATTATCTGGAGGCCATCGCGAAGTTGAATGGATGGAAACATCGGGTGTATTGATTTTGTTTTGTGAGTAGGACTCCAATAAAATGAAGCCAGATCTCACAATATCTGTGGGACTGGCCTCTTTTCCATGTTTATTTAACTACGACTCCAACTTTCTCCCTAACGTAATATCCACATCCTCGAAGTTCTCCACGGCTGTCTTTTTTTCATAAAAATGCACCGCATTTTCCATAATCCCTTCCCTTGTATAGAAAGCATCCTCTGCCTCTAGTGGAAAAGTAACCTTCTCTCCCGTACTAGCCGATTTATAGATACCAACAATGAGTTCCAGTGTATTCCGACCACTATTCCCATCCACCAGAAGCGGTGATTCTGTCTCAATGGCGTTTAGCACATTCTCTACTTGCCCGGTATGCCCCACATGAGTAACATCTGGTAATTCGTCAGCGAGTTTCTGAATCTGTTGTTCCAGATCTGGATTGGGTTCTGGGAATCCATTCGTTCGTGCCGTAGAAGCAACGACCTTCCAAGGCGCAGATACCCTGGCCTCTTTACCTTGAAAAATCAACTGCTGCTCCTCTCCATGGTGTACCACGGAACTGGTGATCATACCAAGTGCTCCTTCTTGGAAACGAAGCATCGCCATGGAAATATCCTCTACTTCGGCATTATCATGCGCCGTATTCGCCATCATCGCCTGCAATTCCACCGGAGGACCCATCATCCAAAGCATCGCATCAATATGATGGACCGCATGATTAAGAGTACAGCCTCCGCCTTCCTTTTCCCATGTGCCACGCCACCACAGATCATAATAATTATGGCCCCGCCACCAGAATGAATCGACCTGTACGTGGACAATGGGACCCATAAGTTTGCTATCCAGCACATCTTTCAGTTTCATCATCGGTGTTGTAAAACGATTCTGTGCCACCACCGATAGCAGCTTACCACTCGTTTGCGCCGCTTCCAGCATCATATCCGCCTCTTGTAAAGAAGAAGCCATTGGTTTTTCGACAAGCACATGTGTACCTGCATGCAGAAAATCACATGTGATCGGTGCATGGGTATACGGCGGGGTACAGACGGAAACCAAGTCAATGTTTTGATCCAACAATTCATGATAATCGGTAAAAGCACGTGCTCCTTCCAATCCATATTCGTTAATTCGTTTCTGTGCTTTTTCTGCATACATATCCACCACAGCTACGATCTGACATCGTTCAGGAAATGCCAAATACGCTGTAATATGCGCTGTGCTGATGGCGCCTGCTCCAATAATGGCTACTTTTAACATGAATGCATACCTCCCTTATTCCCTTCACAATACACAATAATAAAGCGCTTTTATGCGTTCATCTTGTGATAAAATGAAACTATATTGCGCTCTTGAAGGGGAGGCATTCCTAATGCCCATCATCACTGAGGAACAATTTAATCTGGCATGCCGTCGCACCTCCACCACTGCGTTCCGAGAGGTTTTTCACGCTCATTCACAGATGGAAATCACGTATATCCATGATGGATATGGACAGCTAATAACCGAGGGTCAGGCATTCTCCCTTGAACCGGGTACGCTGATGATATTCCGCCCTTTTCAGCTGCATCAGATCCAGATTCAAGTCACGAAAGAACATCCCTTTATCCGCAGCGTACTGATGTATGAGCAGCACCTGCTGAACCCGCACTCTCGGCAATTTGCCGTAGCAAATCGTTTTACAATGGACCTTCTCGGGCAAACATCTCCACTTCAACCGATCCGTCTTTCCGCTTCATCCCCACTGGTCCAGATGGTTGAGCAATTTGCCGATATTCTACCTACATTACTTCCACATGAAGTGGAAGAGGATACACGACTCTTTTTACTTGGACTACTCGCACAACTTCGCTACCTTTGGAAAGACAGACAGTATCCCAGCTCTAATACGCTCCCAACGAGTCCTCCCGCTCTGCATCCTCATGCTGAGGCTGTCATGCAGTGGATTGAAGAGCACTACAATGAAGCGTTTCGTCTGGAGGATATCACAGATACACTGCATCTCTCGCCTTATCATTTGTCCCATATATTTAAAAAAGCTACCGGTACCACCATCGTTGCTTACGCACAGGCTACCCGTATTCGTCATGCTTGTGTGTTACTCACGAGCACTACACACACTGTTCCCGAAATAGGCCACCGTGTAGGCATGTCCAGCCCATCTTATTTTTGCAAAGTCTTCCGCAATGCAACAGGCACCACGCCGCATCAGTATCGGATGAAAGTGCAGGGCAGATAAGAAGATTATTCTACGAAACCAAAAGGGGCAAAAGGAATGACATCCTTTCGCTCCTTAGTTACTAAACATCTACCTTAGTTACTCACCCGGTTTACGAACATCAAGACCCAACTTCTCCAAGAAGGGAAAAATCTGCTCACGTACCTGCGTCAGTTCTTCCTTCTGCTCCGCAGACAATCGTTCTTCATGGATGTTCCCATCCTGATCCATCACCATGGCTTCATACTGCTTCATCTGTTCATATAACGATTTGAACTCGGTAAACTGCTCCTTGGGAAACTTCGTCTCTGCCATTGCCAGCTGTTCCTTCCAAAATTGTTCCTGGTCCATAGGTTCTTTTGGAGAGTCTACACTTGCTGCTTCCAGCTTTTTGAAAAACGGTTCCAGTTCTGCAGTAAGACGATTAAACTCCGTCTGTTCTGTGGCATTCCATTGCTCGGGGTGCATCTCTCCCTGTTGATCCGCATACTTCAAAGCCATTTGTCCCATTTGCTTCATCAGACCCATAAATTGAATGAATTCCTCTTCACTTAAATGTGCTTTAGCTGTCTGGAGCTTCTCCTCCAGTCTCATGTATTCCTCCGATGTTCCACCCACCGCTGATATATTTTCCTGTGAACCATACATTTCGTTAGCCAAATAGGTGTATCCCGCATAGGCTCCAGTAGGAATGATAAGCACAGCAGCCAGCAGCACAGTAACCAGCCATTTTTCCCGATATCTTTTGAGACGTGATTCACTTCGTATAGCATTCATGATTTTATGTTTTGTTCTCTCAGGAATTGTCCAGTCTTTGGTCTCTTTCTGGTAGGCTGTTCGCAGCTTTTCATCGAGATTCATGTAAATCCTCCACCTTTCCCCGAATACCTAGGTCCAACTTCTGATTCTGCCTCAGCTTGGATAATGCCGCATGAATACGCGATTTCACCGTTCCTAGCGGAATGTCCAATATGCATGAAATCTCCTCTTGCGTGTACTCGTTCAAATAGTGAAGAGTGATCGCCTGCTGCAGCTTGTACGGCAATCTGTGCACCTGTTCAAGCAGAGGGCGATTTGCCAGTTTGTTGATTAAGTCTCCGGAAAAATCATACTCCAGCCCCGTATCAGATTTTTCCATCCGCTTGCTAAAACGAAATTGCGTCAATCGTCTCCGCCGGTAACTTCGGACCTGCCGCATCGTCACACCCATTAACCATGGACGAAACGCTCTCTCCGAATCGTAACGCTCCAAGGACCGGTAAGCCTGAATATATATTTCCTGTACTAGATCTTCCGCGTCAGATGAGTCACGAATCAGAAAACGCACAGTGCGATACACATCCTTCACCGTTTGCTCATATAACTCCCCGTATGCTTCGTAATCGCCAGCCCGGGTTAATTCCACAAGTTTTATGTACTTTTCTGCCTCACTCATTATCCATCCCCTTCCTCCTTACACTATATATTGGCATACCAGCTCCATATCGTTCGATTTATTTATTTCAACTTCTCCGACTATACAAAAAAAGCCTATTCCTCACTCATCGGTCGAGTAGGAATAAGCTTATATTTCTTACTTCATATGAACATGAAGTATATTATTCATGGGCTAAACCATCCGCTGCCTCATCGCCTCGAACAACAAGATCGTCGCCGCCATTGCGGCATTAAGTGACTCTGCCTGTCCCTGCATCGGAATCGTAATCGCATCGTCCACCAGTTGTGCAGTAGACTCCGATATGCCCTTACCCTCATTACCGATCACAAGCCACACCGATTGTGTAAAATCATAACTGTAGCACGAATACTCCGCCTGCAAAGACGTACTAACCAACTTTACACCCGCAGTCTTTGCTTCAGGCAGCAACAACTCCAACTGACCTTCTACAATTGGCAAATGAAACAATGACCCCATCGTTGAACGAATCGTTTTCGGATTATAGACATCCGCACAACCAGCACCGAGCACAACTCCTGCTGCTCCCGCTGCATCCGCACTGCGAATGATCGTTCCCACATTACCAGGGTCCTGAACATTGTCCAATACAACGACCAGCCCCTTGGAGGAAGACAACAAGCTTTGAAGCGGCTCACGACCTTTATGTACAACGGCAAAAACAGGTTGGGGTGTCATTGTATCCGTACACTTGGCGATAACCGCAGGAGATACACTGATCCATTCCACACGCTGAAGTGGAGCCTCCAGTCCAGCCAGTTCCTTGGGTACACCCTGCTCCCCATCGTAAACGATGCATTCCAGATCTGCCCCTGCACGCAGCGCTTCCTGTACGAGATGAATGCCTTCAATAATATATTTATGTTGACGGGTACGGTGCTTTTTCTCCAGCAGCTGTGCCCATTCCTTCACACGTGTATTTTGCGGTGATACAATATCCATCTTTCCATCCTTCCCGTCTGCGGGATTTTTTATCAACATGTTACATGACGAATTGAAATTTCCCGCCTAAAGATTGCTTCATCATCCCATCATTATACTTATCACTTTGGATATGCAAGCTCCATTTTCGTCAAATGGTCCTTATGGCCAACGATGATCAGTACATCCCCGTCCGCAATCCGATCCTCAGCATACGGAGAGATATTCATCGAATTCCCACTGCGGATCGCCATCACGTTACACCCGAAACGAGCACGAATATTTAGCTCCAGCAGATTTTTACCAATCATTTGCTCGGACGCTCTCATCTCCAAAATGCTGTAATCCTCAGATAACTCGATGTAATCGAGAATGTTTGGAGATGTCAGATGATGGGCTACACGCAGTCCCATATCCCTCTCAGGATAAATTACCTTGTCCGCTCCGATCTTCTGCAATACTTTACCATGAAGCTCATTTTGTGCTTTTACAATTAGAACAGGTACACCCATATCCTTCAGAATAAGAGTCGTGAGAATACTCGACTGAATGTCTTCACCAATCGCCACAACGACGACATCAAAATTCCGTATGCCCAGCGCACGCAGCGCTTCTTCATCTGTAGAATCTGCCGATACGGCATGAGTCACCACATTGGACATTTCCTGGGTTCGCTGCTCGTCCGCATCAATTGCAAGTACGTCGAATCCCATGCCGCTCAGCGCATTGGCTACACTTGATCCGAACCGTCCCATGCCAATGACGGCATATTGTTTTTTTGCCATTAGGGTCTAACCTCCCGCTGCACTTCAGCATTACGCATCTATTGGTAGTCCATTTTTCAATTAAAGGGTGAAATGTTTACTTAAATATCCTTCGTAGTATACCACAAAGCCCAATAAACTTGAATGCGCTCACGCTTCCCAGGGAACAGTATTAGAGCAGCCGAATATACGAGGAGGGACTTGCGATGCCAATTACATTAAGCCTGCGTGAAGCGATTGTTCATAAGGTTCATGATAAAAGTGATGATCAGCTCCGGGAGATGATCGAAGGTTCTGTAGATGGACCGGAAGCAGCATTACCCGGACTTGGTGCCATTTTCGAAATGATCTGGAAGAACACGGAACCTGCCAAGCAGGAAGAATTAATTCAAATCGCGCAGGAGCATCTGCACACCATTCCCGTTCAACCCATCAGATAATTGAAGCCTTGGAGGGAAAGGTACCATCATCACGTTGTTCTGTCTGCAAAGAAAGATTTTGGCTCATTGGTCTGGATGATGCCTTGCTCCAAGAGCAAGCCAGTTATATCCCTGTAGACTAATAGGCTCCCCAACCAAACAAGGTACAGCCACTGAGCAAAACTCAGGAGGCAGTACCTTGTTTGTGTATACCCATGTTTTAGAAAAGGAAAACCGCTCAATTAAATATTTTGGCGATTTTTTCAAACAGAGCCGATATTTCTTCATCTTCAGCAGTGGATGTGTCCGTATTCCCCCATGAATTCTTAAGTGCAGCCAGCATATCATTCTCTTCATCCTCACCCGAAGAGGCAGCCCCTGATCCCGAGCTGGTAATGAGACTTTGCAACTCACTCAGCAAGGATTTCTTTTCATCAACAGTAAGCTCGTTGTTCATTGTGTTATCTTGGTTCTGCTCGTTAGAATTCTCTTGAATATTCCATGCAAATGGCGGCATAATCCCACCCATGGCTTGCATCATTGGAGGTGTTCCATTGCGATCAGAACGCGGTGAATCTTTTCCTGGCGGAGGTTCAGGGCGTTGGCTTTGAATGATTTCAGCTACCTGGTCAAATAAATCGGAGATATCCTCGTCCGTTGCTGCTGAAAGGTCCTGACCGGATAACAAATCAGATATGGAAGCCAACGGGTTCACCGTGCTGCCAGTAATCTCATCTGTTGCTTCTGAAGCATCCGAAGAAGACAGATAACTTTGCAGATCAGATAACAGCGATTTCTGTTGATCCGTCGTCAGTACAAACGTATCCTCGCTTGCATTGAACGTTCTGCTGTAGTTTTCTGTTGGGAGTGAAGCCTGTACCCCTCCGGCATATTCTGCAAATTCTTTGCTTAATTCAAGTGAGTCAGCGGCCTTTCTTTGTGCAGTGTCGTAGTCCAGGCTATTTAACTTGTTTTCGTTTGCCTTTACTGAATGATCATAGGACGTTGTGATCGAATGCCTGTTAATGGATAGTGACAAAATAGATCTCCTCTCTCTGTGTACATATATGAGTAGCAGTACCATACACTCCAATTTCATCGGCGGCCAAACTGAATTTAACCTGAGAGCAGACTGAATGATGACTGAATGTTATTCTCCCTTTATCTCCTATGCGGCGGAAACCTTAATGAGATATAAAAGCCAGAAACGACAAAATGACCTAAACCCCTCTGATCAGGAATTTAGGCCACTTGCTTCTGCAGTCTTTACTATTTTAGAAAAAAACGGCTTATGGAGCTGTCTCCAGGAATTTCGCCGTCGGGTTTTTGTCCATTGCGGTTCTCATCGCGTATTCATTTTCGAACAGGACTACATGATTACCCTTTTTATCTTTCACCAGAGCAGAGTTGATCCGGAATTTACTTGGGTCCAAGTTCTCGTCCACAATCCAGCGGGCGAATTGATACTGCATACGTTGCAATTGCACGTCTACCCCATACTCGCCTTTCATCCGGTATTCAAATACCTCGAACTGGAGTTGACCAATTACGCCGAGTATGGTCTCGTCAAAGCTCACGGTCTGGAACACCTGAATGGTTCCTTCCTCCGTCAACTGGTCAATCCCTTTTTGATACTGTTTATGTTTTAATGCATTTTTAACGGTAACTTTGGCGAAAATCTCTGGCGAGAACGTTGGCAATTCCTCAAATATAACTTCGCTGCCTTGGCTCAGTGAATCTCCAATCCGGAAGATACCTGGATCGAACAAACCGATAATATCGCCTGCATATGCCTCTTCGACAATATCCCGGTCTTGTGCCAGGAATTGCTGTGGCTGTGACAGCTTGATCTCTTTACCCACACGGTTATGCTTCACACTCATCCCGCGTTGGAACTTGCCTGACACAATACGCAGGAACGCAATACGATCGCGGTGTGCCGGGTTCATGTTCGCTTGAATCTTGAATACATAACCGCTGAATTTATCATTCGTTGGCTGAATCTCTCCTGCCGTACTGCGACGTGGTTCAGGCTTCGGAGCCAGTTCCAGGAAATTCTCCAAGAACGTCTGCACGCCAAAATTGTTGATCGCACTACCGAAGAAAATAGGTGTCAATTCGCCGCGTTGAACTCTCTCCATGTCGAATTGGTCTCCCGCGATATCCAGCAACTCCAGATCCTGACACAATTGATCATGCAGATATTCTCCAGCCATCTCACGGATAATCGGATCTTTGTAGCCATCTACCTTTTGTACTTTAATCGTCGAGTGATCGTCCCCTTGGAACAATTCCACCTGATTTTTCATCCGGTCATACACACCGCACAGCTCCCGACCTGTACCAATAGGCCAGTTCATCGGAACCGAACGAATACCCAGTACATTTTCAAGTTCTTCCATCAGGTCAAATGGACTTTTACCCTCACGGTCGAGTTTGTTGATAAACGTAAAGATCGGAATACCACGCTTCGCACAAACCTGGAACAATTTGATCGTCTGTGCCTCGACGCCTTTCGCCACGTCAATCAACATCACCGCGCTATCCGCAGCTGTCAGTGTACGATACGTATCTTCACTGAAGTCCTGGTGACCTGGTGTATCCAGAATATTGACACGATGATCCAGATAATCAAACTGCATGACGGAAGATGTAACCGAGATCCCCCGTTGCTTCTCAATTTCCATCCAGTCACTTGTTGCATGTTTGCTTGCTTTCCGAGCTTTTACTGTACCGGCAAGACGAATCGCGCCCCCGAACAGCAACAGTTTCTCGGTCAATGTCGTTTTACCCGCATCCGGGTGAGAGATAATGGCAAACGTCCGGCGTTTGTCCACTTCCTGTTGAAGAATGTTATCTGCAGCTTTGCTCATAGATTCTATCCCTTTCGTCCGTTCATTCACGTTAATCCGGCGAGGCCGGTCTACCATTCAATCTTTATGCAATCCGGCTATGCCGGTTGATTGTACATTCGCATTTCGCATATGAGGCAATTAAGCATCCTATGTTAATTTTACACATTTACAACGGAGTTCATCCTCCCTAAGCATTGTGCTTCCATTCATGCCGTAGACCTGATTTAATATCCAACTTTCCTATTGTACCATAATCTTTACCGAAAATAACCGATTACGTACAGCAGATTCTTCTCTTTTCCGAATGCAAAAAAAGAGCACCCTTCCGCCATCATTATGGCATCCAGGTACTCATTATTCATTTCGCTTGCCGCTCTTAGAAAATTAATGCGTCCAGTGCGTATTGTCCTCCACCTGTCAAAGCTAGTGCTACACCAACCACCAGGATCGCAAGGTTATATTCAAACCCGTTTTGTGTGGACCAGTATCCGTTCGCACCATGAACCTTCACAATGGCAATAACCATAGTCAGAGCAATCAGAATGCCGCCTACCGGTGTGAGCAGACCCAGAGCTAGCAGCAATCCACCGCCAAATTCAGCGAGCCCTGCCAGTAACGCTACCAATGCCCCGGGTTTCATCCCCATCGATTCAAACCAGCCACCCGTTCCCTTGATTCCATATCCCCCGAACCATCCAAACAATTTCTGAGCCCCGTGCGCCATGAACGACAATCCAATCACCAAACGAATCAACAACAATCCTACATCCAACATTTTCTTTTCCTCCATTCAATATATACAAAATAGTATTCTTAGATTAAAGATATTATGCTAAATTTTTTCTTCATGAATGTATTTTGTAACCCCTTCACCTGGTTCACATTTTATCTCATGAATGATGTACGTATCCGATTCGTCATCGGGTTTCGTATGTCTTTGCGTAATCTCTTTATCTCTTGAGTTGAGTATAAGTTATATACTTACTTTTTGTCAATAACTTATTTTATTATATGCAAACTTTTACATCCCACACTTCTCTATCGCAAAAAAGACCTGGAAAGATCGCATGTCTGCGTTCTTCCCAGGCCTTATTTATAACAGTGTTAGTCTTATCACCAATAAAATGACTTCGCTCTAATCAAAATCTCAGCCACTCGTGAGTGTTACTCCCACGATTAATTGTTCACTTGCCAGACGACACTGTCTTCGTCCTGACCGTTCACCGGCCACCAGTGGAAGCCGTCCTGTTCCAGCAGTTTGCCTGTTGCTTCAGGCCCCCACGTACCTGCTGGATATGTGTGCAGCTCTCCGTGATTTTCCGCCCAAGCCGCCGCAATCCGGTCAACGAAGGACCATGCTGTAGCAACTTCATCCCAACGGGTAAAGTAGGTGGAGTCTCCTTCTGCTGCATCATGCAACAGACGTTCATACGCCTCCGGCGAGTTGATTCCAATCATGCAGCTCTGACAGAAGTCCATCGCCAGCGGCTGAATCTCGGAGTCTGAACCCGGCTTCTTGGCATTGATTTTAATATAAATACCTTCCATCGGATTGACCCGAATGACGAGCAAATTCGGCTCCAGTTTATACTTTTTGCCCAGATAAACGTTACTCGGCATGGATTTGAATTCAACCACGATTTCGGTCGTTTTCACCGGAAGGCGCTTGCCTGTCCGAATATAGAACGGCACACCCGCCCAGCGGAAATTATCCACAAATACACGTGCGGCAAAGTAAGTCTCCGTATTGGATTCAGGATCAACCTTGTCTTCCTGACGATAACCGGGAAGCTGCTTACCACGATACTCCCCTTCGGTATACTGCCCGCGCACAACGTTAGTGCTTACTTCTTCATTTGAGTTGAACGCACGCAGAGAACGCAGTACCTTAACCTTCTCATCACGGATGTCCTCCGGGAACAAACGGCTTGGTGGCTCCATGGCAATCATCGTCAACATCTGCAGCATATGGTTCTGTCCCATATCGCGCAATGCTCCCGAGTGATCGTAGTATCCACCGCGTTCTTCCACACCAACCGTCTCTCCCAGAGTAATCTGAACGTTGGCAATATGTTTATTGTTCCAAAGCGGCTCGAAAAAGGCATTACCAAAGCGAATCACTTCGATATTCTGTACCATTTCCTTGCCCAGATAGTGGTCAATGCGATAAATCTCTTCCTCACGGAACACTTCACGAATCTGCTCATTCAGATGCTCCGCAGATTGCAGATCATATCCAAATGGTTTCTCAATTACAAGTCGATTCCACCCGCGGCTCTCCAACATTCCACCATCACGCAAACTATATGACACGCTGCCGAAGAGCTCAGGTGCCAGCGCCAGATAGAACAGACGGTTACCCGGTGTGTTAAACTTCGCTTCCAAACTCTCTGTCTGCTCACGTAATTCTTTGAAACCGTCCACGTTATTGATATCTAGTGATTTATACTCAAAATGTTCGACAAAAGCGTTCCACTCATCGGGTTCCCCCGCTGGATAGCGGCAGAACTCCTTAATGGATTCATAGATGTCTTCCCGGAATTCTTCTGGTGACCTCGGACGACGCGCTACACCAATAACCGCAAAGTCTTCGGCTAATTTACCTTCGCGGTAGAGACTGTAGATAGCCGGAAACAGCTTCCGGCGGGCCAAATCACCCGTTGCTCCAAAAATGAAAAATACTGCACCTGGTGTCTGCACTTCATCTTGCATTTGTTTTTCGACCATGGGCTCCTCTTTCTTTCCGGGAAGACATCTCCACACTCTCCCCGAGCTATGTAATGGTGTTATATACGTAACATACAACCGTCAATTACCAGCAAATTTCCTTCTTGGATGTGATGCCATTTTAGCATAAAGCCCCATGGGTTGCACTAATTTTCCTGAGAAATGTTATCAATATTTTTCCACAATTCATGGAAATTTCATCTATAAAAATTCATGATCAAACTTATAAATCTGCTTTAATATTGCATCAATATTCAATCGTGATCACCGGGAAACCTACTGTAACTCGATTGGTCCCCTTTTCATCATCCTGATGGACCGCCAGCTGCATGTTCAAGAGATGCGTACCGCTTTTAATCACTATGGGCAAATCCGATGCCTCATATGACACGCTGGCAGTGCTGTTATCCGTATAACGTTCTATCGCTTGCATATTCATATCTCCAGACAGCTGTTGCTCGATTTGCTGCAATTGATTGCTGGCGCCACTTTCCATTGCTCCTGTGCCCTGCACAGCGAAATTCCAAGCCGCCTTCATTCCGGAGTCTGTGAGCAACTGGGATACTTGTTCATGCAATGTGATCAATAAACGTTGGTCCGTATGTTCATTGCCTGATAACTGGACGATCGCGTAGTATTCATTTTCCCCCGTAACGACAACATTGACCAGAATGCCTGCGTGCTGAGCATCAGCAGCCATCTCACTGCGATACACATCATGCCCCGTCTGAACACCGTGTTCAGGCTGTTGCAATCCTAGCCGATGAGCAAGCAGCTCCGCCTGGTCTTTTGCATCTCCACGGCCTTCCCCTTGCCATTTGATGACTAGACGCTCCACATGATCGATTGCTGTATCTGCAGTCTTCATCAATTGTTCCAGCTTGCCTGCTTCGGATTCCGTCTTCTCAGCGTACACATGAGTCATGCCTACAAGTATAATGATTGCTAATGCTAGTGTGCCTACTGTCATCCATCGATTTAACATTCGAATCCTCCGCTCTTTCTTACATTCTATGAATCTATCAACAGCATGCCCCCATTACTCATTTGCTAAACTTCTTTTTGGCACACAAAAAAAGCCCCATCCACCATCTTCATGGCTGATCGGACCTTATATCATTTTATGGGCAGAACAGACTTTCGAATCGTGCTCCACCGATTGCTTAACTTCACCTTATCTACTCAGTAAAACCATAGTGCATGCCTCAACCATCACACGCTTCTTTTTCTATTCCGCAAGTCCATTCTTATAAGCATAGATGGCTGCCTGTGTACGATCATCCACGCCCAATTTTGCTAGTATGTTCGTGACATGGAATTTGACTGTCTTGATCCCGATAATCAGATCATCTGCGATGTCCTGGTTCGATTTGCCTTTAGCGACTAACCGAAGTACATCCATCTCCCGATCAGTCAATTCATCATGAGCTGGTGCCACTGCCTGCGGCTGTCGGAAACGATTCATCATTTTGGACGCCACTTGTGATTCCAGAACCGATTGCCCCCGAGCCGCTGCGCGGATCGCATCTGCCACCTCATTAGCTCTCGATGTTTTCAGCAGATAACTGAAGGCTCCTGCCTCAATAACCGGATACATTTTTTCATCATCCAGATAACTGGTCAGTACAATGACCTTGCATTCCGGATACATTTTGAGCAGCTGCCGGGTGGCTTCAATTCCGTCCATCCCTTCCATGACGAGATCCATCAGGACAACATCAGGTTTATACTCCTGTGCCAAGCGAATACCTTCCTCACCGCTACCCGCTTCCCCCACCACTTCAATGCCATCTTCGGTATCCAGGACCGCAGCGAGGCCAATGCGTACCATCTCATGATCATCCACGAGCAACACTTTGATCGACGTTTCCACTTCCGTCTCCGTTTCTATCCCCGTCTCCATTGACATGTTCTTCCCCGCTTTCATCGTTCATCAAAGGTATTGTAATCTCAATTCGTGTTCCTTTGCCCGGCGCCGTTACAAATTGAATGGCTCCGCCAATTTCAGTCACACGTTCACGCATATTGGTCAGACCATAGGAAGCCTGTTTCTGATCGTCGAGATCAAATCCCTGACCATCATCACGAATCAGTACCCGAATGGCATCTATCCGGCGCTGAAGTCGAATTTCCATCTTTTCTGCCTTCGCATGACGTAATGTATTGGACATCGCTTCCTGAACAATACGGAACAGATGATTCTCAATGCCTTTGATCAAATGAATGTCTTCATCCATTTCGAGCACAATGTCCATAGGTACTTTTGTTTTCAACTCCATCACAAGATCACGTAAACCTTGTTCGAGATGTTTACCCTCCAGGTAGACAGGTCGCAAATGTAATAGCAACGCCCGCATCTCAGATTGAGCTACCGACGCCATCTCTTCGATCAGGGCCACCTGCCGCTGGGCACGTGCAAAATCCTTCTCCATTCTTCGTCCAACCGCTGTTGCGGTCATAGAAATGGCGAACAACTGCTGTGATACCGCATCATGCAATTCTCGTGCCAACCGCTGCCGTTCCTCCACAATGGCCGTTATTCTTGCCTGTTCAGCCAACTGCGCGTTATTCGTAGACAACCTTTGCAAAGAAGAGACCTGATCTTCCCACTTTTTGCCGATACGTCCAAGCTGCTCACTTAATCGCCCGACATCATCAATGCCGAGGTCCGGCACAGTACGTGAGAGTGACCCCTTTTCCCATTGCAGCAGCGTCTCTCGCAATAGTTCAAGCCTTCGTTTGACCCGGTAACTCTGATAGAAGCCGAAGGCCGCACCCATACCGACCAAGAGCAATAGTAACGCCAGACCCGATTGAATCAGATGCCTCCATCCAGCAAACGGGGCAAGATAGCCATATGTATACAATACATACAAGATTACAATGAGCACAATGAAAACAAGGAGGATCCCTTCACCCATACTTCGGGTTACCATGTCGGTATGTCGTTTTGTCTTCATCCGGGTCTCCTCCTTCTTCACCTATTTAACTTATTACGGATTACTGATGTTTAGGTCGCCAACAATATAAGAAATGACAAATTTTGCTTTATGTTCACTGGACTCATATCCAGGAGTTCTCCATACCAATTTGTTCATCATGCCACTATCCTGCTCTCCATTCAGGCTAATCCGTCCAAAGAGTACCGATGCCTCAATTTCAACACCATAATCTTCAGGCAGTATCAGACGAACATTCCCCATAACTCCCTGCAAAAGTACAATCGTTTGTTTCTCTTCCGGGAGGGAAAGTGACAGATCTGCATTAATCTCACCCATGGCATGCCATAGGCTCATACTCCGCAATGTCCATGGTGCTTGATCCCAATAGTACCGGGCCATGAAGTTTTGCTTGCGCATGATATTCCCATCTAGATGAATCTTTTTGTTTTTGGAATAAAAATAGGCCAGCGAAGCCAGTACAATCAAAAATACAATCATTAGATTATCAAGCAACAACAGTGCGGCACCGATACCGAGGTATCGATAACCTTTGTGTGTGTCCCCCTTACGAACTTGTACCATACCTATCGTTAACAGAATCAGTGCGGCGACGGTCAGTAGGTTAATATTTCGGTTCAGTAACATCAGCATGCCGATCACAATGATTACAACAGCAAGCCATTGACCCTTCTTATTCATCTCTGCCGCACCTCCTCTGTAAGTTAATCTTCCCAATTCGACGGAAAAGCCATATCAGGCTTTAAACACCTGTATGGCTTAACCTTTGTTCTAGAAACCGTTCTTTATTCACGATTTATAGAATATCATATTGTCTGCTGAGCGAACAGTTATTCTTTTGAAGTACCGCCCGTTTCATTTTTGGCACCATTGCCAATTTTGTTTTTCAGAGCTTGCAGCTGTTGATCCACTTTGAATTGCTTTTCTGTATCTACAGGGTTAGTGTACGTAGATTGTGTATTACGATAAGGTGCACGGCTCACATCAGCTTCAGCTTCCATTTGCATGATTTTCTCTTCCATGCGGTGGAATCCAAGGGATGCACCACCACTCTCGATCGAGTGCAAGCTGTTGATTTGAGACATTTGTTTTTTGGCTTTCGCCATCTGTGCACGGGATACGAGTTCATTACGTTTGTTACGCATTTTGTAGAACTCATCTTTCATGTCATGCAGCTGTTGCAGCAAATCTTTGGCTTGAGCTTCGGATTGAGCATGAAGTTCTCTGTATTCCGTAATTTTTTGATCGAAGTAGATTTTCTCTTCCAGCAATTTACGAGCCACTTCTTCCTGACCATTAGCCAGTGCAGCCTCTGCCTGAGACTCACGTTGTACCGATGTACGTTCTGCTTCGTCCAGACGCTGTTTCATGCGACGCTCGTTCGCCATTTGTTTGGCGACTGTTACCTCTGCCTCATGAATTTCAGCCTCCATGTCACGCAAGTACTGGTTCAACATTACAATCGGGTCTTCCACTTTATCCAACATATCATTTACCGACGCTTTAGTCATATCCTTAATCCGTTTAAATACTCCCATTTTACTTTTCTCCCTTCTCGTAACGAGATAATTTTTGGCGAAGCTCTTCAACTTCTTTTTTCAATGCTTTTTTCTCAATATCTTTCATCATGGAATCAAGTTCACTTTCTTGCTGTGACCCTGCTCCGTAGGCGTTATTGTCGTAAGAACGTGGACCAGACTGAGGTCTGCTGTTGTATCCTGGGCCAGGACCAAAGTTTCCAGGGCCTTGATTATGGTTGTTTTGGAAAGGACCTCTTGGCGGCTCGTGATCAAAGTTGTTGTATCCTCTACCAGCGCCAGGACCAGGACCCGGACCATAGCCGTATGGATCATAAGGTGGATATGGCTCTTTTGGCACCACCAGTGCTGCGATGAAGTAGATTAACAACGACGTGCCGCCAGTTACGAAGATACTGATGACGAAGATGATACGCAGCAAGGTTGAATCCATGCCGATCGACTCGGATATCCCACCACATAATCCTGTCAGCATCCGGTCACGTGTTGAGCGATATAATTTGCTCATGTGCTTACTCCTTTCGTTTACTTGTATCCTCTTACGTGATCAGCACCATAAGTGTATGGATCAGCGTGATAGGGTTCTTTTGGCACTACCAATGCAGTGATGAAGTAGATCAACAATGATGTACCCCCCGTAGCGAAAATACTGATGAAGAAAATGATACGCAGCAGCGTGGAACTAAATCCAAGATTTTCAGATATGCCGCCAATCAAACCTGTCAGCATACGATTACGCGATGAGCGGTAAAGTTTATTCATGTGTCTACTCCTTTCTGTCATTGTTCAGCTTTTGTTTCAGCCGTTCCAGTTCTTTGTCCAGCGTAGAGGATGACATGGTGCCAGACGTACCTGACCCATCCTGACTCATCCGCCGCAAATCCCGGAGACTTTGTGCCTCATATTCGAGATCAGAAACCTGATCGTCCAGCCGGTTGAACATACGGGGTACATTCTGACCGTTGTAGTGACCTCTCTGATTCATTCGTTGCTGCAATTGAATCGTCTGCATACGAGCGTAGTAATATTGGCGTTTGCTGTATACATTTTGATACTCCACTTTCAGTTGGTCGATCTGTTCGTCCAGTTCCTGTAAAGCCGCATTGCTTTGTGCGTACAATTCATTGTATTGCTCCATTTTTTCCTCGTGTAGGATTTTCTCCTGTAAAGCAAGTTTAGCTAAATGCTCCTCGCCTGCTTTCAGAGCCATGGAAGCTTGTTCTTCCCGTTTGTGTACCATACCTGCTGCCTGATCCGCTTGTTGTTTCATTTGTCTGGTATGGCTTGCATATTGATGACGAAGCTTCTCGGCTTCACCGATGTCTTGGCGGGTCGAGACCAGAAACTGATCAATCAGTTTGACTGGATCCTGACTTTGCTCCAGATGTTCGTTTAAATTAGCTACGGTAATGTCCCGCATTCGACGAAATACACTCATTTTGTCTGTCCTCCTTATCATAATCGTGAAAGCTTAGTAACGGCCACGACGACTGCGATTATTACTCAACATGGAGAATCCGAAGATGATTAACCCAATCGCGATGATCGGTCCGATCAGCCAGGCTAGTTTACCCAGCAATGAGAGGATACCGATGAAGAGAACAATCCATCCAAGCAGTACATTTCCTCGTTTAACTCCGTAGTAGCCAAGTGCAATCATCAGGATCGGAATTAGATAACCCATTAAATGTCCCAGTAGAGGAGTTAACTTCCCGAAGAGGAGGAGTGCACCCAATGCAATCAGTACAACCGCCCAGCCATTTCCTTTATTCCATCTCATAATTATTGTTCACCACCCTTTCGGTTCGTTAATTTTGGTTTGTGTGTTTGTTCGTTTGTTTCTTGTTTAACCTTATGTCCTTATTCTAGGGGAAACTGCGACTTTTCAAAACAGACCGTGGACGGTTTTTCATCCTAGACTCAGGTCGGGGATCGGGTTGGACCTTTGACTGTCCCTGGATCAGACCATTGGCCACTATACCGAATAAAGGCCTTAGATATCCCTTATTAACCTTCTTCCAAGCCGTTTCACCCCGTATGAATACGACATCCATACCTCTTATCTACGTTCTCCCTCGACTGACGTTTCCCATTATGCCTTCCATTAAAGATAAAACGACCTCAATTATAATTTGAACGATTTCATGATCTTCATTTCCACTTGAATTTTTATTACTTTTTTTATCCAAATAAACAAAATTTAGATTGTTCTATATGTAAGCGTTTACTAAAATAGAAAGTGTTACTAATCCAAAAGTCAGGAGTGGACCTGTGCGATCATTCAGCTATCTACATAAAATGATAGTCTTCGGAATCTTGTTAAGTACCCTGCCCATTCTGTTGACGGGAATCGCCGCTTTTATCTATTCTTCAAAACAATCAGAGCTGCATCGTGCTCAAGCCAATAAACAACTGTTAATCCAAATGCAAACCAACGTGGAGCACAAACTTGCAACCGTAAGCTATATGCTCGATCAGGCCGTTCGGTCACCGGACACGCTCCATTCGCTAACTTCATCATCATCGGTTCAGGGCACCGGGCCTTTGTTTGCTGAGAAGTTACAGACCGAATTCAAGAATATGAGATCATGGGAGCCTCTAATGGATATTACACTCGTAAATCAGACCCAGGATTGGCTTATCGATCATGCTGGCCTGTACCTGAATACTGATTTTCCAATGGCTCTGCCCATGAAAGACTTATTATCGAACACACTCACATCCGGTTGGCAGCTTACACCATCATCCGTGTTTAACAATAATGAACGCTTGATGAATTCAGGCTGCATTTACCATATTGCACTCGCCAGATCGATACCCGATGTAAATGTTTCTTCTGACGCTGCCCTGATTGCGGGAATTCCCGCATGTTCACTGCAAAAACCACTGGAAGAGGATTCACCAGACAGCTCTAAGGCCGGACTAATCATTTTGAATCGTGAACAACGCATCATGGTCCACCCCGATCCCGAATATATTGGTCAGCCATTGGCTGCAGCAGGAATAAAAGATAGCGCATCCGGTACCAATCTTAGCGAGCTGTTATCTATCCGTGGATTCGCTGCCTCTTCAGGCCAACGGGAGGTACGTATTGCAGATACACGTTACTCGCTGTCCTATACGCATTCTTCTCTAAAAGGGTGGACATATATTCTCATTTCGCCTACGAATATTCTTACTCACGAGTATGTTCAAATTGGGTTGCACACCATGTATATCAGTGTCGCTATGCTACTGCTTTCACTGTTGCTCTCATGGGCAGGCTCGAGAAGAATGGTTATACCCCTACGCAAGCTTCTCGTACAACTTGGTGATAAACGCTTATCCAGAGGTAACTTGGAAACCAATTCTACGCTTCATATGGATGAATTTGAGCAAATCAGAGCCGGCGTTTCACAGCTATCTGCTTCTCGATCCCAGCTTGAAAGCAAATTGAATCAATATAAGTTGCAGATCCGCACTCATTTTCTAATCAACCTGCTTCTGGGCAAAAATGCTCCATCCACTCTTCATGACACACTCAGAGAGAATGGTTATGGTTCACAGCTTCAAGAATGGCAACAAATAGCCGTCATTGCAATCCAGGCTGATCTTATGAATCACTCCAAATATCATGCCAAGGATCGTGATTTGTTGCTGTTTGCCGTTCAGAATATACTGGAGGAGAGTGTTTATGCAGAACAACAGTTACTTCCTGTCGTATATGAACAGGCTGTCATTACAATTATCGGTACCCCTGAGAAAGATCGTGTTCGCTTTTCACAGCATCTGTATACGTTAACGGAACAACTACAACTTCAGATCAGTGAGATCCTTAGTCTCCAGGTAAGCATTGGCTTTAGTCAGCCCCACGTCTGCCTATTTCAGATACCGCAAGCTTATACGGAGGCCCTTGAAGCGCTCAAGCATCGAATGAAACTGGGAGCAGGCATCATCTTTCAATTTGAGGCGATCGATAATCGTACCTCCCATTGGGCACTGCCATATCCAGAATCACTGGAGTATACGCTGATTCAGGCTATCCAAAATGCCGATGAAGCCCAGGCCTCCTCTCATCTCCATCAGTTGCTTGAAGTGCTGTTCGGCATGGAATGTACACCGGAAGAATATCAGGTAGCACTTACCCGATTGTTAACACATATTTTGCAGATGATGCAGGAATCCGGTATACGATTGGGACAGATCTCCAAAGGCCATGGGTCTATCTTCAATGAACTTCATGCTCTACAGTACGCAGCTGAGGTTGAGCAATGGTTTAATAATCATATCATCATACCGATCATTCTCATTTTGAAAGAAAGACAGTACGCCCAATATCAGCACATATCCGAGAAAATGATTGCCATCATCCAGCAAGAATACGATAAGGATCTGACGTTGGAGGAATGCGCATCCAGACTTCACTACAATGCCAACTACCTAAGTAGTGTGTTCCGCAAAGAGACAGGCTGTGCATTCAGTGAGTATCTGACGAAGTACCGCTTCAGTATAGCTAAAAAGTGGCTTGACGAAAGCGAACTAACGGTCAAGGATATTGCCGCACGGCTTCGTTATAACAACCCGCAGAACTTTATCCGGTCTTTTCGAAAATGGGAAGGGATCACTCCTGGACAGTATAGGGAACGAAAGCAGAAGCCTGATCTATCCATAAAGCAATAATTGGCTCTTTTGGTGATGAAGTACGACGGTTATAACTATTTCTATCTATAGAAGAAGAACGTTTGTTATTTAGTCGAAGAATAAGTTGTTTTATATATGAACATCAAAAGGGAGCAGTATAACTGCTCCCTTTTCTCCCTTAAAATTTTATCTAAATTGATTATTGCTGAAATGGGTCTACTGTTACTTGGGCCGTACCACTTTCATATTCGGTTGCTCCAATTGAATCAGAATTTTACCGAACTTCCCTCCGCGTGAGAATGTAACCATACCATCCTTGTAAGTGTCTCTAATATATTGCTCAGCCAAGGCAAGTGAACCTTCATCCGTTGGCAGTTCGTGCGTACTAAGCCACTCCTGAAGCTTATCAACGACTTCCTCAACAGGCATCTCCATATAACTTGTTTCTTTAGTGATCAAGGTGGTGTAAGAATAATCTTTCAGGTACAGCAGCTGTTGTATATATCCCATATCTCCAGCGTTGTATGATGGATAGACACCTAGTATCTCTTTAAGATCATCTATTAGTGTGTGCTCTCTCGGTCCAGCCATCGTGCTGATATAAACATACTTTCGGGCAGTGCTGATCGCCTGTTCAATCGTTTCCCAATTCGACATTGCCGGGCACATGGATGCAAATGCAAAATCATATTTCTTCTCCCAACCCTTGTCCTGAATCGATATGTCCTCGAACCGCTCTGAAACGATATCAATACTGGATGTAAGGGATGCAGGAATTGTCTCCTTCATTAATGAAACTAACAGTTCAGAGGGCTCTACAGCTGTAACGGTCGCTCCTTTGGTTGCAAAAGGAATCGTAAAGATGCCCGACGCTGCTCCAATGTCTAATATCGATAACCCGTCAAAACTCACTCCCTGATTTTCAATCCAGCCTATGATGCGTCCGGATCGCTGCTTTCCTTCTTCTGTAAACGATTGTTGATGATATTCTCTAGCCCATCGTTCAAACGCTGATTTCGCGTCAAACGCTGCGCTCTTCATATTGTATGTTGAAGCTGTGGACTGATTCTTCCACGCTTCTTCCCACATAGATAGATCGAATAATATTTCAGAATGCTTGGATATATGTTTTTCCTCAGACACGTTGCTTCCCTCCATTTCTTTTATAAAATATAAAATTCGCAAAAAGAATATTATCTTTTTTTAATAAGCATCTTTTATATGAATTTAAAAGAGCTATAATATCCACAATTCTTTGAAATAATATCAGAGACTTTATATGTCTACAATATACTCATTGAAGTTATGCGTCAATACATAAACAACAATAATTCAATCTCCTTCTACAAACTATCCAAGTGCAGAAATTAGAAAGGAAATTGACGCAGTAGCACAGCAATTGAAAGGTGGCCAATTTACAGGTAAAGCAATACTTTGAATCTAGAGATACCAGAATGTCGCGTATTTGCCCAAGCACATCATGCTGGATTCCCCTGCAGTAATAGTGTTGTGGTGACCTACAAGAATCCATTCAGGATCCCCTCTTTGCTTAACTGCCTCACATTCATCTTCAATTCCACCAAATAAAAAAAGCTCATTAGATTTTGCATCTAATGAGCTTTTCCTTACTTGCTTAAATACCGGCGAGAGGACTCGAACCTCCACGGTTTCCCACTCGATTTTGAGTCGAGCGCGTCTGCCATTCCGCCACGCCGGCATATGATGTTTTTATAGAAATATACTGGAGGCGCCACCCAGATTCGAACTGGGGATAAAGCTTTTGCAGAGCTGTGCCTTACCACTTGGCTATGGCGCCATATTTTGGAGCGGACGACGGGAATCGAACCCGCGACCCTCGCCTTGGCAAGGCGATGCTCTACCGCTGAGCCACGTCCGCATAATGGCTGGGGATATAGGATTTGAACCTATGCATGACGGAGTCAAAGTCCGTTGCCTTACCGCTTGGCTAATCCCCAAAAAACAAAAGGGCGATCGAGGGGAATTGAACCCCCGAATGCCGGATCCACAAACCGGTGCGTTAACCACTTCGCCACGACCGCCATAATACAATATGCTCTTAAAAGTTAATTGGCAGGGGCAGCAGGAATTGAACCCACACCAACGGTTTTGGAGACCGTTGTTCTACCTTTAAACTATGCCCCTAAAAACTGGTGGAGGATGATGGATTCGAACCACCGAACCCGTACGGGAGCAGATTTACAGTCTGATGCGTTTGGCCACTTCGCTAATCCTCCAGGATTACATGGTGCCGGCGAGAGGACTTGAACCCCCAACCTACTGATTACAAGTCAGTTGCTCTACCAGTTGAGCTACACCGGCATATTAAGTTGTGATAAATGGTGGCTCGGGACGGAATCGAACCGCCGACACGAGGATTTTCAGTCCTCTGCTCTACCGACTGAGCTACCGAGCCACAATAAAGTT
>NZ_OBQM01000008.1:0-339556 GCF_900221055.1 Paenibacillus sp. RU5M
AAATAGTTTAATGCTTCGTGGAGTTCTTAAAGCCAAGACCAAAAAGGAAGTACGAGTAATGACGGCAATACCTATTACTTCAGTTGCAGAACCATACATCCGTCTAAGAGCAATCCACCATCTAGAAAAAGGCTATATTGTAATTTTTGCAGGGGGGAACGGTCAACCTTACGTTACAACAGACTATCCTTCAGTACAAAGAGCCATCGAGGTTAATTGTGACGCTATATTAGTTGCAAAGCAAGGTGTTGATGGTGTTCTTAATGCAGACCCTAAATTTGATAAAGATGCAAGGAAATTTCGTTCGCTTCATTACAACGACGTTTTAAAACACAACTTAAAGGTAATGGACCAATCAGCTTTCATTTTAGCAAGAGACTACAATCTGCCAATGCATGTGTTTAACTTCGATAAACCAGGCTCGATGAAAGAAATCTGTGAGGGTAAGAATAATGGTACGATAATTAGTGGCGAATCAGTTTCAGAGTTGGAATGAAATATGTTAGCAATGCTACTCTCCCTTGATTTAGCGAAACGATAGTTCCACAAAAGAGAAATTCTATTCAAAATCCCACCCGGCCATGGAGTGGGATTTTGTTTATGGCTCCACAAAGTTAGACCTCCCAAGCTTAAAGAAAGTTAGATATTCAGAATCTTTTAAGTTGGGGTAATACCAGCGTCGCTGTTACCAAGTACAAGCGTATGGGTTAGATTGGGAATTGTTGTTTGTGATTTAGATAACATAAAGTTAACCTTATTCATAAATAATGTAAATCTTATGTCATTCCTCGCTTCAATTGCTCTGATATAATTTCTGCTAGAGCGAGCCTCCCAGTAAACAAGTAACAACTCAACCAGAACAAAACACTGAGGCAAAACTGATAAAGTCATCGGAAAGTAAAGAAAAAGTATCGCCTCATTTGTTATACAGTAGTGAAGAATTATTCGCTGTATGGAAGTAGCTTTTAGCACATGGTGATATAAAAAGAAGGAACAGAAGATTTTAATCCATACGGGGATTAATTCAGTTAGCAAGCGAGTAAACATGCGAAATCATAACTTCATAGTAGGAGTGTGAGATATGAAAAAAACAATATTGGCTTGTATGATGATAATGTTGATGCTAGCATCGGCTTGTGGAAATGTTGAAAAGACATCAAATCCCAATACTTCTAGTGAGCCTAAACCTGAAACTCCGGAGGCTATTATTCAAAAAAACATATCCGATTATTGTACGGTAGACCGTATAAGCTTGGATAGTGAAACTGGAAAATATTTCTATGGAACTTGGAAAGTTGAGAAGCTTTTAGGATTTGCAAATTCATATAATGATGCTTCTGAATATCCAACAGGGCAAAAATTTATTGGAGATAAAATAATAATCGAAGAAGACTTTTTTTCATCAAAAGGACTTAAAAAGTATAAGAAATATCAATATGAACTAAAAAATCCATTATATCAGATTACGGCGACATGCTATAACTCTGACTCTTTTTATAGATATTATAAAATAGATATCCCAGACTTACATATAAATGATGAAATAAAGGCAATAGATATAAGTGACTCTTCTACAAAAATGAGCATACCTGTAAGTTTAAGCTTTTTAGCTGTTAATAACGATAGGCTTATCTTGTTATCAGAGGCAACTATTTTTGAGCTTAAAAAAATTATTGATTAACTGATTAAATGAATTAAGGTTATGAAATAAGTTCTGTGCTAATTTTTAAACAAGAAAAGGTCAACCTCTTTAGGCTGACCTTTTCTTGTTTATGTGGTAAACGAGTAAAATGCAGTGTATTAACTGGATATTTGCGAGTAAAACCCGTGCCTTTACTAATTTTGAACAATTATCGTTTTCTTCTTTTGATCCGTATGGATAAGGGTTTGAGAAAACTAATGATTATCCCTTATTCGCCAATTCACCTTCTTAAATGTAACAATATGGGTTATCATATACGTAGTTCAGGCACTAGTAGATGGGATATGTTGTATTTGTGAAATACAAAAATTAGATATTATATGAATTCAATTGACAATTACGAGGTGATTCAATGAAAAAAAACATAGCAATAATCATACTAATGGTTGGATTGATAATAAGCATGTTTTTCAACTATCAATTCAAAGCGTACAAAGACAATCAAGAAGTTGATTACACGGTTAAACTGAATCATGGAACTCAAATGGGTATAAAAGAATCAATCTACAATTTAGATAATGTGATAAAAAGCTTAGAGGACAATTCTTCGAAGGAAACAGTCATACATGCATTAGGAAATGTGGCAGTATCTTTGAAAGTGGGTGAAGAATCATTCGTCTTTCTGAAATCCGACTTCCGGGAAGATCAATTATCTTCAACCTATTTAATCTATAATGTGTTTAGAGATATGTATACGCATATAAGAGTAGAAATCATAGGCGAAATATTATCGAATAAGATATCGCTAGAAAAAGAATCGAGAAATCAACTGATTAAGGATATAGGAGTTCTTAAGCAAGATTTGGAGTATATTGATAGTCAATTTAACGAGGATATTCTGAAAGAACAAAGTCCTAAGTGGATTGAAAATAAATGGAAAGAGTTAATTGCAGAGATTGTAAATAGAAATACGGATTATAAGTTATATGAAAGAATGAAAATGAAGTACAACTTATAAGTAGTTCTTGTAAGGCGATTGACATCTAAATAACAACATATCTACGCCGTTGCTTTCGCTTCTTGGTCTGCCGAGGGTATTCGAAGAAGTGGAGTCAGCAGGTAACCCTGCACTACTTAATCGTGTCGCGGCAAGTCGCTGCACTCTTTGGGTAGTGAGGGTTTGTAGATACACGAACGTTTGTGAAATACCAGAAAACCTAATAAGGAGAAGCTATGAACGAAAAAGCTAAAGGCAAATTAAAAAAGCAATTTCTATTCATCGTTCTATTTATTTTTATAATCGTAATTCAAGTAACTACCAATAACTTAGCATATCACCCTCCTGCATGGACAACTGCGTTATCAATTTTTTGTTTTATTATATTTTGTATACTTGGCTGTGTAACATACCTTGATCTTAAGAAACAAGAGCAGTTCAACACAATTGGACAAATAGTTGATGTGAATAATAACATCGTAATAGTCAAAGGACTGGGACGAGGTAATAGCAAAATTAAAATAAATGACAGTCACATTGTGGATTTGATGCAGCCAAATGAACTTATTGAAATAACGAGATTAAAATATTCAAAAATGATAACGAAAATAGTATATAAAGACCAAGAGATCTATCCTTGATTTACATAAAAATAGAGGATAGATCTTCATACACCTCCAATGTAGAAGGAGAGAATGTAGATGAACAACATAAATTCTCATCATTGCAACCTAAATATAAGGTATGATCTGCCTGATGAGGTGTGGGCTAAAGTTTCTAAAGTATATGAGAGTATGCCAGGGTGGATGGGTTATAAAAGTGGAGTTCCATATTGGTTTGGGTCTGAAGAGGATGATGTTTTTATTGAGGCATCCGTAGAGCCTAGTGGATTATCATTTTATGCACAGATGAATATTGATGATTGGGTGTCTTGGATAGAAACATTTAAGCTGGAAGCGTCAAAAGTGTTGGGCTTTGAAGTTGGTGAACCTGAAGATGGATATATGTGATGAAAGCCTAGTTCCTTCTCCTAATGGTCCCCTTTCGCAACAGGAAAGATGGATCGCAGACTTGGTGGCAAGCTTGCCTTCGATGATGCTGAAGGAACGACATATGAAGGCACCATTACAGAGTTAGAAAAGCCATATGTATTTGGTTTCGGTGAAAGTTGATGATCTGGTTAACATTTCATTGCAGGCAGAAGATCAAGGGTTGGGCAGACAGTTAACGTTTGTTGAGAAAACTCGATGGAGATAAATTTACATTAGTTTTTTGAGATAACAGACACAGATTCAGCATTAGTTGGAGGCGGACCGGAATATTTTGTTGTCTATTACAATGGATGATAATATATATACGCTGATGAACGATAAGCAGGGAAATAGTGAAATTTCTCTAGTTATTGGTGGTCAGTTAGGGTTCAAGGGCTTGTAATCACCAAATATTATGTGAAATTGTATTAAAAGAGTTGGAGTAGGTGAGTTCAGTGGTGGAGAGAAAATTCAAAAGTCATTTTTTTTACATTGTGCTACTGTCAGTTCCATTTGTAGTATTAGAGATTTTACTTTTATTAAAATATCCTAACACCGGATTAGGAAGAATCATAAGCTTGCCCATAACCTTTATGATGAATGGTATGATTATTATGATCTCTTCTGGTTTAGTTTATTATTTGCTTAAATACACCGGATTTAGAGTCGTTGGACGAGTTATTGTAGGGTTAATGATATGTTTAACTCTTATCGTAACAATATGTTTATACCCGCAGGATTCATCCAAACATATTTCAGAAATTATAGTAGAAGATATTAAAAATTTCTGGATTAAATGAGGATTTCACTTGGTATATATTTTCTGATTAAACAATATTTTTTGGAGTGTTTCAGGTGGAATGAGACATTACATAACAAAAGTTTCGCGCTACGAGCATACGCCCTTGATTGTATGAAATAGATACAGTAGAAGCATAACTTACCCACACAGGTTTTATCCTAAGATAAGAGCTATCTAAAATGAAGCCAGTCGCGAATCTTTGAATGTTAGGCGAAATCCATACATCAATTCTTAAAGAGGTGAAACTCCTGAAAGACAAAACCGAAGTAATGGCTTATTTTAGTTTGTTTGGAGATGAATTCGATCCGAATTATGTAACTTCAATACTTAAAATTGAACCTACGAATACGGCTTATAAAGGCGATATAATTAACAAAAGGCATCGAATAAAAGAAACATCATGGACATTAGGTACAGAGTATGAAGAATCATTAGATGTAAATCACCAATTAACAAAAGTAGTTGATCTATTAAAAAATAAAGTGAAAGAAATCAATTCGATTCGGATTGAACATCGATTATTTACGAAATTTTTCATTGTAATCAGAATAGAAGAGGGCAAAACTCCTGCTCTTTATTTCGATTCTGATTTTATTGAATTCGTTAATATGATTAATGCTGAAATTGATGTGGATTTGTATACAAATCCATATAATGAAGAATTGGAACAAGAAATAAAGAAATAAAGTTCGTAAGACACGCTTCGAACTAATGGACATCAGATAACATTTTATACACGCTATGGACATTCGTCCTGGGTCCGGCAAGATAGAGACACCCAGTATACGTTGGATCGTGAACACAGGAATGTTATCTGGAACATTCTGATGAGTGATAATTGATAAAATATTAAATACATAATCTCCAGTGAAAATAGTTAATTAAATCTTAAGCAAAAGACTGTATTTAGGTGAGAACATACTAGAAAGATAAAAGTTATGTTGCTTCACTAGGAGGAAATAATAATTAATTTATAGCAGGGATGCGGGAATTGTGAGAAGATTTTTGAAGTTAATCTATTTGTTATCTGCTGTAGGAGTCGGCGTTGGATGTTTTTATTCTTTCATGTTTTTTATCTTTAATATTGGCGGTGGTTTCATTAGTAGTGATAACAAGCCTGCTGCTTTCGGGGTTGCTGCTTTGGCGGTAGTAGGAACAATCGTTTTTTTACTACTTGGCAGACTCATTTACAATTCCAACTCCTATATTGGCCCAAGTATTGTAATCATAGTTGTTACTGCTATTCTGACTTTGCCAGTTGTGGATGTGGCTGATAATGTGATTGATACTTATCAAACAAACCGCGCGAAGCCTTATGTGGAAAGTTATATGAATAACTTAAAAACAGGTTTTGTTGATAAAATAGCACCATTGGAATTTGATTATAACGAAAGCAAGACTGAAACTCTTCGTTACTGGAGTAATAATGGACATGATATTTGGATTAAATTAAGAAAGAAAAATGAAACACTGACATCAGAGGATTTAAATAACGTAATTAATGCCTTACCTTCAGCTAAGTATAAAGTAAGAGTATTCATATATTATAAGAGCTTTAAAGAGTATCCAAACGATCAGTATTTTATTGATTTTACGGTTCGAAATAGCCCAACTGTTCCACCATATTGTAATTCAGATGACTTTGAACATAATCTATGTGATTTTGTAATAGGAAAATAAATCTAAAGGAGTTCCTGAATTGAAGAATCAAAAGCATGCAATGAGTTTAATATTTCTTTTAATAATAGTAGCCCTAAGTGGTTGTAGTTCAAACAGTATGAAGGCGGATGAAATTGTTGAGGACGGGTTAATAATAAACTCGATTTCAATTGGACTGGGAGGGAGTGAAGAAGATGCAGGTATAACAGTCGTAACATATAATTTCAATCTATGGAATAGAACCAATAAATCAATAATGCTAAAAACAGTTGAGCCAATCATAAGTAAGGATATTCAGAATCAATTAATCGATAGAGACATTAAATTAAACATAAATGAGAAAATTGATGGTAATAGTTCGGAAGCAGTGGCGGGTACTTTTAGATTAGATACAAAAGGGCTTGATAAAGAAGGAATAATTAAGTTAAACATTAATGTTAAAGAATTTAATATAGCAATTGAACAAGTCATAGGAATGAATGAAGTGAATGAAGTAAATAACTAATTTCAGATAACTCCAAGAAAACATATCTAACAAAGAGGTGTATCTTTATGGAAAGAAAAAAAGAGGAAAACAATCAGATGGGTGTAATTCCAGAGCACCATAGCCCTGTACGACATATCCTTAATGAAGCAAACGGACTACACAACAATCAATTTATAGATAGTTTTAAGAAAGCTGCAGATACTCCAGATGCATATGTAATTATGGAAGGTGATGATGGAGGACAAATCTACTTGTCTTGCCCTATGAAACTAGTCAATTGCAGTGAGGAGACATTACATACTCTATTAAAAGATTTAGATACCATTGCATGGGACTGTAATGAGGGAGAAGGCCAAGGACTATTTTACGAAATACTCTTTCCTGGTGATGGGATTAGTGGAGGTATGGGGGGAGGAGATGTTGAGGAAGGACTATGGATTCATGAAGAATTTATTAATTTACAATTATATGATGAAATTCATGAAGTCATATTAGGCAATAAAGAAAGAATAACAAAGTAATAAAATGAATAAATCATAAGGCCCATCAACATCGGATAACAAAGTGTTCATGTGGATGGGCAAACTGTTGAAGTACTGCATACAGAGAAAAAGGAAGATGTGAGGTGAGTTATGGGCGTAAGAAAAAAATATAAACGTAAAATCGTTCGATCCAATCGATTATTTTATTGGTATGTTGAACCGGATTTTGACGATGAAGGGATAATCAAATTACATATTGTTTCTGAGGATAAGAAGTTAATCGTCACTTATGAAGTGGGACAACATAGTATTAAGAACAAGATCCCATTTATAGTCATCATCGGAGAAGAATTCGAAGGCTGGACGTTAGAATATATAGGATACAGAAGAGTACTAACGCCGAAATGGAGCGATGAGATCATCACGCCAAAATTGATAGGTGAAATTATTGATTGGTGTCTCTTGAAAGATAAAGAAATAAACATCGTTAATTGGAAAGGCGAAATTCTCCGACATCTCTCTTGAATGGTGTAATTGTTGCATTTGAGAAAAGGGCTCTAGTTCAGATTGTTCAGTGGCTTATTGCTACAGGTATTTGACACAGGTAATAAATGAACAGTAAAATCCAGATATTCCCTGAATTCAGAAACTAAATATTTCTTTAGTAGGTGTGAGGTATTCTATGACGAGAATTATGGTTACGCCAGAGCAACTTTTCGCAATTAGTAAACAGTTCTCTACAGCTTATACTACTCTTCAACACATGAATGAAAGTCTTCTGCGAAGTATGACTGATATTGAAGCGAACTGGGATGGGAGTACTAGAGAAAGGTTCTACTATGATTTCAAGAAGTCACAGATTGTTATGACTGAAGTTGTCACACTTATGAGTTCAATATCAACTGTGTTACATAACCATGGAGAACGATTTCTCCAAGCAGATCACGGGTCGGAAGGGCAAGTAGACATAAACTGTTTACCACCACCACCGAATGCTTGTGGCCCACAGGAAGGTGTAGACGATCGTAATGGAGTTGAGAAGTCTGTAGATAGTTTAAAAGAGCTAGGACAAGCATTTATACAATCGGCAGATGACCGATATCAGAAGAGATATGATAGTGTAGGCGGATTTCTGGATTACTGGACATTTGGTATTCCGAGTGGACTCGTAAACGGGTATGTTGATCGAGCTGACAAAGCTTTTGAGTCGCCTCAAGACACACTGAACTGGTTGACATTTGGAGTCCATGGAACGATTAGAGAAGCCGTTTTACCTACAAATGCTTGGTCAAGTGAACATTGGGCAAGTATGCTCGGTACAGGTGGTATGGTATTAGGCGTTAGCTCTGTTTTCAAACCTAAGCTGCATATCGATACCCCTGTCAAATACGATGGCGCGGTAGATTTTAGACAGATTCTCAGTGACGGACAACGCAATGAGCTTCCGCTGACGGATAACCAAAAGATTGAGATAAAGAGTTACTTGAACAAGCTTGATTTCCCCGAAGAAAATATCTTAATCGCACAACCTGGTTATTATGATACCTGGAATACAGGCATGATGTATAATCGCTTGGTCATCAATACGGATGTCTTACCAGCAGCAGCCCCGGGAGTAGGGACTTTGAGTGCGAATACACGCATTTCAATGAATGCTACACTAGCTCACGAGATTGTTGGGCACTATGAGGCTTCTATCGCAGGCAGATCGTTCCCACTTTATGATCTTCCTCCTGAAGTCATCAAAAGAAACTATGCTCTTGATGAGGCTCAGGCAAGTATCCGGGCAGCAAGGTTTGCTCCTGAACTCAATTCTACTGAACGGTATGCTTTATTGAGAGATGCGATGGTTAGACTTCGTAATGCCGATCTCAGAGTGCGAGATGTCAAAGGCGAGCTATTCATAGATCAGAGATAAGGAGGCCATACAATGGAAACTAAAATGCTGTTTGGCGTGGGGTTAGTCTTCGATACTCCGGAATTCGGAACCATCGTTATGGGGGCTAATGAAGAGTTGGATGAACTACTTCCTTCAACAATCAAAGAGATGATCGGTAAACAGATTATCATCAAAAAAACGGATGGGGAAGAGCAAATATTTGAAGTTGTTTCTACTCAAATTAACCATTCTATAGCCGGTAAAAAAAATATCGGTATATGTTTGGGTAAAAGTATATCCCCAGACGAAATACCTGCGGGTTCAATCGTCTACTATTATCCATGAGGACAAATTGACAGTAGGTATGCTTTGTTGAAGCTACATGGAATGGCAGTTTTTTATTGCACTGGCTGTGCCCATCTTTACTTTTAAAGATCATATATGTTCCGAAAGCATCGGAAGGTCATCTGATTCCCTTTTTGGGATGAGGATAGCCTTCCTTTTTATTTCTCAAAATTGCGGAGAAAGACATAGACTCAAACAAAGGAGAGTTTCCTATGAACGATGATACTACAACGGAAAAGAAGATCACCATAACTAAAGGTTCTACTCATTCATTGCATATTCGTTGTCCCTATAACCCTGCATATATTCAGCGCATTCGCCAGATTACGGGCAGAAAGTGGGAACCCAAACAGAAAATGTGGATCATACCCTACACTATTGCGGCCATCCAGGAGTTTACGAGCCAGTTTGATCCAGATGAAGTTCAGATTACCCCGGAGTTGTGGGTTGACAATGAAGAACTGCAGCAATGGAAAGCTAATAGGGGAAACAACCAGTGGAGCAAAGAACCGTTACAGAAGGCACTAAAGTTACGAGGATATAGTCGCAAAACGATCAAAGCGTATTGTAATCAGGTCGAGCGTTTTCTAAGCAGCCTTAGCCTTAAAAATAAGGATGTCACTACTTCCAATGTTCAGATGTATTGTTTAGGTTTGCTGGAACGAGGAATTTCCCATTCAAGCGTGAATCAGACCATTAGCGCGCTCCGCTTCTATTGCAAACATGTGCTCCATCATCCTACGGATATCCAGTATATTCGTCCCAAGAAGCAGACCAAGCTTCCACAAGTGATGTCCGAAAAGGAAGTTGCACAATTACTCAAATCCGTAACCAACCTTAAACATAGAGCCATATTGTTTCTGACCTATTCTTCCGGGCTTCGTGTAGGTGAAGTTGTGCGTCTGCGTTGCAGCGATCTGGATATTGAAAGGCAGACACTCATTGTGCGACAGGGAAAGGGTCAAAAGGATCGGAGAACGCTTCTTTCAAGCCTTGCCTGGGGTATGGTGCAGAAATACATAGATGAATACAGACCCAATCGTTGGCTGTTTCCGGGGCAATCTTCTGATCGACATCTTACTGAGCGGAGCGTGCAGAAGGTTTTTGAAGAAGCTAGACAACGCGCAGGAATTGTGAAAAAGGTAAGTATTCATGCGCTGAGACACTCCTTCGCCACTCATTTGCTGGAAAACGGGACAGACCTGCGCTACATTCAGGAGTTACTTGGTCATACGAGTGCACGTACAACTCAGCGATATACGCATGTTAGTACGAAAAATATCCAGCGTATTCAAAGCCCGCTGGATCGGATGGATTTGGGAGATTGAATGCTTCAATAAATCTCCCTTTTTCACCAAATTCTTCTTCGCAAATACTACACCTTAGGTTATCATATACGTAGTTCACATATCATACAGGATGTGTGGTATTTACGAAGTACATAAATTAGATGTTATGCGAAACCCAGTAAAACATATTTATAAGTCTGAAGGAGGAATAATGAAAAACCTATTTCTTATTTTATCTTTTATACTGATCCTCACGGGATGTTCAATACAAAAAGAGAAACAAAAAAAGGATTTGGCAAGTGAGATGGATAGTGTTATCAATTACAAGTTGAACGCAGTAGAAGCGGAACATGCAGAAAAGGTCAATCAATGGTTAGCGAAAGCGCGAGATACTGGAGAAGTAGGACAATATTTCATTTATCAAGATGGTACTAATAAAGAAGATTTGTATTCTTACGTATATCGAAAAGGCTATATCGATTATGAGGTTTCATTTATTTATAACCCAAGTGATCCCAATAATAAAGGAAAGATTCATGTTACAGGGCTCAATAAAGATCTAAAAAACGACAATTTTGTACAAATCAAATCTATGAATGATCTCTCAATTCTCTTCATATTATCTGATGAAAGTTTAAAGAGTAAATTAAAAGATTAAATTGAGGTATTTCAAGGAAGACGGGGAATCGCATAACAATATATTCACGCTGCGGCCTGACGGCCCTTGGTTCGCCCGATGAGGAAGAAGCTGAATGTGAAATCAGGCGAACAACCCTGCGAACCTAACCGAATCGCGGCCGGCAGTTGAAGCTGCCTTAAGGTTCTCGGGTTCGTGAATACGGAAACGTTATAAGAAATTGCGCAAAAGATATATCGATTTAAAGGAGATACCCATGTCAGATCCACAGTGGATAGGAAATGCAATTACGGCTTTAGCAACAATCTCTGCTTCGGCACTGACTTTTTATGGTGCGTATATGATTAGCAAAAACAACCTAAAAAATGATAATAGAAAATTTCAAAAACAAATTGAATGGGAAAGGGAAAAGCTTGAAAAGGAAGTTAACAGAAAAGAGTATATAGATAAGCTGAAAATATATAATAAAGTTCTTAAAGTGGATGGAGAAGTTATGATTGTTACTTCATATCCAGAGGAATTTGATTTTAATAATTATCATGAGAAAGTAAGGCCACTATTATTTGAAGAATATCATTTATTAGACCAAGATATCAAAGAAATAGTTAGAGAAATTGATGGCATTATTGCTCTTTGTAACTTTCATGAAGAGGTTCAAAAAGAACATAATGAAAAACTAATGAAATTGTACTTTAAACTTATTGAAAATATCGATAAGCATTATATAAGTGAAGAAGATAATTTTAAACAAGTGTGACAAGTAATTCAAGGAAGGCACAACATCTTATAACATAGTATCTACGCTGCGGGCCGTTAGGCCCTTGGTTCGCCAGATGAAGTAATCAGAGAAGCGGAATCAGCTCACAACCCTGCGAGGTTAAGTCCGTCGGACCCGGTCGTGTTGTTCCCTTAAGCCTCTCGGGTTCGTAGATACAAGAACGTTAGCTGAAATAACTGAGAGAATAAGGAGTAATATTGAATGACAGATAAGGGAATTTTCAATGAATTAATTCAAGAAGGAGAGATGATAAATCCGTACTTTGGACAAATGTTAGAAAATGGAATCGATTTTGTACCTTACATAGGAAAGTTAATTCAGACAGTCAAAATTAATCGACTAATTCGCAGATTCAAAGAGCATGACAAAAAAATCAATTTTATATCGCACCTTGCAGCAGATTCTGTATTATCATCGGAATATATAAGTCAAAGGATTTTCCCAATTATCTTTTCAGATTTGTTTGAAGAACATGAAGATGCAAAAATAAATTTGATACTTAATGGCTTTGAAAATGTTTTTATTGAAGAGAATAAGAACGAATCAGTGATAATTAACTTTTATGATATGTTAAGAAATTTAAGATACTTGGATTTGAAGAGGTTATTTTATTTGGCAGGATTGACTGAAGAAACTATTACTTTTGTCCAAGAAAGTGACGTACATGGTTTGATACGAAATATAGATAGAAGACTAGAGAATAATGGATTACTAAATATAAAGAAAACATTTAAAGACATTGGTAATAGTGATTCAGATAAAGATAGAGATGATATTGAAATTTCACTTTATGGAAAAAATTTCTTGAAATTCATACTTGAAGGGAATGGGCTACAGTAATTTCAATGAAGTCAGTTAAATCAGCTAACATAATATTCAAGCAGCGGCTCCTTAAGGAGCCTTGGTCTGCGAGTTGGATTTCGAAGAGGGATTTCAGCAGACAACCCCTTTGGGGTTCATGAATACAGGAACGTTATATAAAAGGGATGCACGAATTTTTAAATAGAGGAGAGCTAACACGATGAAGTTTTACTATAAGAACTTCTCTTGTGACACTGAAATTTATTATAAAGACAAGGACATAATAGTTAGATTTTATAATAGTTCCAAAGAACAAAAAGAAGATGACATAATAAATTTAGTTATAGTTGATCCTGGCTTTGGTTATCTTTGCTTGAAATATAAAGGAGATGCAGCTCTTTTGAGTGGATTTCTAGATGAAGATGTTTTTACAACAGATGACTACTTAGATGCAGCAATTACTTTCATTGAAAACATAAGTCCAACTACAAAGACTATTTATACTCCTTATCATATTACCCGTTTTAAACAAACTAGTTATATGGAATATAACGGTGAATACTAAAAATATAAAGTTAGAAATTTCGAAGAAGGCATCCCCATCATATAACATCATATCCACGCATCGGAGCCTGACGGCTCCTCGGTCCGCCCGAAGGGGATTGGCAAGGAAGTAGAATCAGGCGGACACATCCGCACCGACTAACCGCATCGCGGCCGGCTGCTGGCGCAGCCTTAAGTCGGTGAGACATCGTGAATACAGGAACGTTATCGGAAATCAATCAAGAGTAATATTTTCAATTCTAAATCATGGAGAGTGTAGTGATGATGAATATGATTGAAGACTTTAATGAAGAACTAAAAGATGGCCAGCATCTTGTTGTAATGCCGTTATCAAGAGTTTTAATTGAGAACGAGTTTAAAATTGGTAAATACAGATTTTATCCAATTGGAGAGTTTGAAATACGCTCTTTAAGGCCAGTCCCAAATAAATTCCATTCGGTTATGAATGGTATTGAAACAAATGAAGATGAATTTATGGCAATCGGTCTTGAGGGCCAAGCTTTACGAGAAGCTGCAACAGCTTTAACTGGCGCTTGCCCCGAAGTATTTGAGTCTAGTCCTTTATTAGTATTTCCAGTAGATGGCTTTGACTGGGATCAGTTTCTTGAAGCAGATTCTCATGACTACGATTTAAAAATTTTGAGAAGCCTTACGAACGAAGCAGAAAAAGTAATGGATATATTGAAATTCTTTTTATGTCGAGCGGATTTAATTGATACTTTACCAAGTGCCGTAGGAACTTGGGATCAACCAGATGGGTTCTCAAGTGCGCTAATTTTTAATGTTGATGATTACGAAAGTTATATCATTGCAGGTTCAATTATTACTCATAAAGTAGTAAAAGGTAGTGGTTTAGACTTAAATAATTGCGAAGAAATGTCTGATAATTATGAAAAGTTAATCACTACAAATGGAGAAGTAGGGAAGATTACAAAAATGGCTCTTTCAATGCACACGTCTTTTTTAGAGTCTAACAGTCCCACTACTCAGTTTGTAAGAGCTATGACACTACTTGAATTTTTAGCTTATCCAGATGACTATCAACAGTTTAAGTATGTAAGAAAAAAGATCACTCCACATTTAGCGAAAGATTACAATGATTATTTGAGATTAAAAGATAGATTTAATGAATTGACAGGAAAAAAAGATGAAACTGGTAATCATATAGGTTACCGAACAAGAATTGTTCATATAGGTGATAGCATTGAAGACATTCTTGAAGATGAGATGCAAGTAAAGAAGTTAATGCTAGAGCTTCAAGGATATATCGGAAGAGTCATTGTGGACATGGTTAATAATCATGAAATGTCGTGGTCAGAATTTGAAGAGTTTAGGGAACAAAAGAAACGATCTTTAGGAATAGTATAATAGATTTATTAAAGATTTAACTTATTAACTCGAAGAAGCAATTGACATCCGATAACATAATATTCACGCTGCGGACATTCGTCCTTGGCCCGGCATTCGCCGGACACTCAGCATGCGCTGAGTCGTGAATACAGGAACGTTATGTGAAAGCAATTGGAAGATTAAAAAGGAGGCAAATATGAATAATATTGGAATATATATTACTTTGATTTCTGCAATAACAGTGGCTTATTTGACTTACAGAAATCAAATGAAGCTAAAAGCTTTTGAAATTTTTTTAAAAAGAAGGGAAGATGTACTTAGTGATATTGAAAAATACTTAGAAATGTTACATCAAGTTAAACTAGAGATTGATTTAGATAATGACGAGAAGAAACCAAATTTGACTAAATTCAGTACTGAATATTTTCATGGAGGTCTTATATTATTTCATAAAATTAAAGGTGCTAATTTTGGGGAATTGTCAAATATATTGGCGAGTAATTTCTGGACATTAATCAATGAAAGATTAACCAATAATAAGTTAGATAAGGATGAATTTCTTGATTGGATTCATAGAATTCAAAACATATTATCTACTTTATATGGATTTGCACATAGTACAGTAAATTCAGAAATCCAGTCAATTACATTACCCCTTCATAAAAAGACATTGAAGTATTGGAAAGAAAGAAGGAAAACTAGAAACTTGAAGGACGAACAGAAGTGATTGCAATCCGAAGAAGAAATTGCCTCCACATAACATAATATTCACGCTGCGGACATTCGTCCTTGGCCCGGCATTCGCCGGACACCCGACATACGTCGGGTCGTGAATACAGAAACGTTAAGCGAAATCAATCTAAGGGCGTTGATAAAAACAATGAGAAATATTCTTAGAAACTATAAAGAAAAATTAGAAAACCTATATTTTCATGATAGTGAAATAACATCAATTGAACTGATTTCTAATGAGCAGTTCAATAGAAAATGTATGGTAATGATTGATTATTACAACTGGGAAGGAAATAAAGAAAACTCTGGTTTGTGGGTTTGGAAGAAACTAAAACTTACTATAGATTTCATTGCTCATTTTGAGTGGAATGCACCGGACTTTATTAATCAGTCATTTACTATTTATGATGCCGAATTCGATCTGTCTTTAGATGAATTGGAAGAGAAGGAAAAGAGTAAGAAGAAAAAATACCCTGGCTATAAGTCTCCATTATTTAATGATGGAGTCGATTATCTCTCAATAAAATTTATGTTAAACAATTTTGAAGAAGGAATTAAATCTGATGAAGGATATTTATATTTAATCGGATCCGATATCACAACTGAATGGATGGATGAAGATAAAAGAATCGGACAAATACATATCCCTATTTCAGGATGAGATTGACTTCGCCTAACAAAACATTCCTACATCGTCGCATACGCTCCTTGGTCACCGAGAGGGATTTCCAGAAGTGAATTCAGGTGACACATTCAACCAGCTAAGTCTGACGACCCGTTCCCTACGGTCACTTAAGCTGCTTGAACGTCAGGAATGCCAAACGTTATACGACAGAATCAAATGAAAAAAGAAATAAAAGGTTCTCAGTTGAAAGATATATTTCATTCAATTATGTAAGTGAAGAGCGTCCTTAAAACCTTGTAAGTAAATTTCACGTTCTAAAATAACTTGAACAGAAAGGTTTGAATCATCATATTCGTATGTACAGAAGTGTTATATTACAGTAACAAAAAGGGTGAACGTTAATGATTAAACGGCAGTATTACTCTGCGCGTACTGGAAAAAATACAGGAGAGAATTTTCCCATTGAGACCCTCAGAGAATTGGTTTTTAAAACTTATTATTTTTTTTATGAGAAAGAGTATTTTCAAGAAGCGTTTGGAAAAATGTGTGTAGATGCAGGATTGATTTCTGGGACGTGCGGGAGTGATATTCAAGGGTATTTTTTGAGGAAGCTCCGTAAACATTGTATTTGGCCTATAGATGACTTTTATATGAACTATTCTGATGATGATATTTTTGATGTGATAGAATTACTTTTTGACCTTGTCTCAAAACCTATCGAAGGTACACACCATGATTGGAGCAATTGTGGATGGCATTATAGTGATTTTGATAAAAATTTAGGCCAAGAGGAATTCAGAGTAGAGATTAATGAAATTCTGAGAGATTACAAACAGGGCTATGAGTTGTCAAACGATGGTGAAATTCTTTTATTAGGAGATAAGGGTCTGGGTTTTCTGTTAGAAGCTAAAATTCCGGAATATGACTTGAGTAATGTTGATAACAGAGTAGGAATTGCTATTTTAAAATTCCGAAGATATCGTGCTAGTTTAAATGAAAGAAAAGATGCAGTGAGAGATTTAGCTGATGTTTTAGAATACTTGAGACCACAAATTAAAGAGCATATGTTATCTAAAGATGAGTCTGAACTTTATAATATTGCAAATAATTTCGCCATCAGACATCATAATGATAAACAAAAGAAAGATTATGATGCGCTATGGTTGAGTTGGATTTTTTATATCTACCTCTCAACAATACACATGATGTTAAGAACCATAAAAAGGGCTGAAGGAATAAGATCAACAGAGAGCAAATTCAAGAAGTGATTCCGTTGTATAACCTAATATTTAAGTTGCGTCTTCTATCTAAGCCTTGGTTCGAGGAGGGAGGCCAACAGACACATCCGAATTCGTCAAATGTCGTGAATATAGGAATGTTATGCGAAAACTTGAAATTAGATTAAGTAAGTGATTTCTATGAGTAAATATTTTAATGTTCTGCTTAAAGAAGCGATACTTGAGGATAATATTTATTTTCGTCTGATTAGGGCCTATAAGAACTTTTTGGGGAAACTTTTAATTTCCTGACATGAGACCACTATGCAATTTAAACAGCGAAAAATGAAATACCATTAAATCTTTTCTGTCTCTGTTCGAAAAAACAAGAAGAACGGCCGCTGAAAGATCAGAAACATCGATTGAATGCCGTACTTGGGTCACAAGTATCGGAGCGTTTTGGCTCGGTTTTCTCAATTATTATGGACAGTGGTATTTCAGTTGAAGCTTTTTAATGTTGATTGGATATTCAAAGAGAATTTGTAAATGAGCCTACAATTAAGGAGCCTGAATTCATGGACTTAACAGCAGTGATTCTCAAAGACTTAGAGCCAGGTCGGTTAGAAAGACTCGCTGGCGAACTATTACCCCGTATGAATTACGAATGGGACAATTTAATTCCCACTGGAACTGTTCCAGGAACCGCTCAAACACGAAGAGCAACACCTGATTTGTGGAAAGAAACTCAAGAAGGTGGTTATATCTATGTTCAAGCTACTAAAGATAGAGCAAAAGGAAAGATTTTTGAAGATTTAGATAAAAGCATAAATAAACTCGTTGAGCTAAATAAGTCAGAAAATGCTCTTTGCATCGCGTTTGTTTCTTCCGACCCGTTAGCAAATGAAATCGCAGAATGTAAATCCTTGTGTGCAAAAAACGGTTCTACGTTTTTATTATTGAATAATAATTTGATATCCAAAGAATTAAATAGGACAATGAATCACGATCTAAGGTACAAGTATCTGAACCTTCCGGGTGATATTCCTGTAGATCCGAGGATAGTTATGGAACATAAAAAGGAACGTTACATTCCACTTCTAGAAGAGTTAGATCAATTACAAAAGGAGAATATAAAAAGTAGCTTCTTTATAGATCTAGACATGCCATTTATAAAGACTGTCATTACACAGCAACATCGCTATAAAGTCAATAATGAATTGCTTAGTGACTTAAATGAACTGGTGGGAAAAATTAAATCTTTTAAGCTGCTCTCATATTCTACTTATGAGGAAGTAATCATTAATTTCTTTACGGAAGGGTTCACTGAATTGTACGGGCGGGTCATAGAGGGTCAAATGGAATTAAAAGACAACGAGGGCGAAGTTATTCATATAGTAGATGTAGAAGCGGACGAGTTTGAACTTATCAGAATGATGGTATCCAATTCAAAATATTTAAAATTAGTGATTGATCAATTAAATGATGTATATGATTGGAACTACGATGAGGTTTACATGCCTGAGCTTGCTAACATTATTAAAAACTCTCTTGCCGAAAGGAATAGAAAGCATAAAAGTACACGAATACCTATTGTCACTACAAATTTGAGCGATGTCGAATATATTATGTTCCATAAAGATTTTACAAAGTACTTTTATAATGACAAAAAAGTTAAAGACGTCCTCCTTTTAAAGGAAGAAATCACAGATCAGATTTTAGCAGCTAAACAAAAAGTGCTAAAAGTGATCAAGTACATTGAAGATAAGTATGAAGCATTCTAAAAAAAATCCAAAGAGGAATAAGAATTTATATGCCTGGAGTATAGCACTTCCAGGCGTTTTGTTTGTCTTATGGGAAAGCATGCATTTGTAAGTCATTTACATAGTTGAAGAATTTAAATTCAATTATGTCAGTAGGTCAAGTTGTCAAAGACGTCGTATAACATAATACTCAAGCATTAGACATGAGCCCTTGGTCCGGCAATCGCCGGATACCCAGCATACTGGGGCGTGAGTACAGGAACGTTATTGGAAATTATAAAAAAATCATAAAGGTGATGATTTGAATATGGATGCAAAGACGGTTTGGAAAAATTTCAGTTTAGGAAAAGAGTTAGATATTGCAGGTAGTTTTATTTACAACGGCCTGAAGGCCTTTGACCTGATGGAAAATTTTGTTCATGAGGACGGTATTTTTGAGTTTTTTTACAATACTGCTGTAGGTATTGAAAGGTTAGAAAAGATATTAGTTATATTGATTGAGCATAACGATACAGTTGATCAGAAAGATTTTGAAAGAAGTTTAAAAACACATAACCATCTAGAACTATTAAATAGAATTACCAAAAAACATAATTGTGGATTTAATAATTTACATAATGAGTTTCTCAAATTGCTCAGTAGTTTCTATAAAACTATGAGGTACGATAGATATACCTTGAATACTATCTATTCCCATGACAAAGAAAGAGTTGGATTGGTTTCTTTTCTGGAAAAACATTTAAAAACGGAAATTATTTATAAAGATATATTTGTAACTCAAAACGAATGGAGATTTAAAAAATTTATTGGAAAAGTAGTGGGGAAGATCTGTGAAGTCTTATATAAACTCATAGATAAGGAGGCTACCGCACTGAATATATACACATATGAGTTGAGATCAGAGTCTAAAGCAAGCGTAATATTTCTGGCTAAAAAATACAATTTTTTCGAAGATGATATTGTTTGGAAAGAGATTCTTATCTATTTAATTAATAATGCTGATAGTTCTGGTATTTTGGATTTTATCAGAAGGATTGAACCTCTGAATTTAGAACCGGAGTTAGTGAATGAATATATTAATGTTTTTAAATCGGATTTAAAAAAACACAGTTATATTTATGATTTAGAAGAACAATATTATGAAATTGAGAATACAAAAGAACGTTTTGAAATGCTCGGATTGTTAGGTAATTCAAATGTACATTTTGAACAATCTGAAAATGAAGAAGAAGCTATAGATGATTATCAAGATGAGGGTGATACAGAGTGATGAGTAAGTAAGAGATGTTTTTTTCAGAGAAGATATTAGAATCTGATAACAAGTATTTGACGCATCGTACCATTTATCGTGTCCCTTTGTACGGGAAGTAGGGAGCGGTGAAGCATCTGCCGGGACACATCTGCACCGAGTAACCGGATCATGGAGCCTGCTTCTGGCATTGTCTTTAATCGGTGACATGTCGTGAATAGAAGAATGTTATGTAATAGTATCAAATGAAAAGAGAGCCGTTTGGCTCTCAATTAGAATTTATATTTAATTCATTATGTAATTGAAGAGCATCCTTAAAACCTTGCAAGTAGATTTCACGCTCTAGGATTGTTTGAACTGAGAGGTCTGCATCATCGTAAAGAAATAGAGTTTTATGCATATCTTGAGGTAGAAGTTCATGTAGCTGTTTGAAGTAAAGATTTCGATCAGATGAGAATTGATTATAAATGGTGTTGTTCTTGAGAAGATCGCTATATAAGGCTTCAATCCGATTACGTATCAACGAATCAAGTAAGACTTCTAAGGAATTGTACATAAATGATCACCTTCCGCCATATTTTATTTTTACGAACAAAAGTTTAATTTCTTAAATATTATTTTATCATAACGAAAATTGAAGTCAAGACATATCAAAGAAATTTTGATTAAGAAAATATATTTTCATATAATTAAAGAAAAATTCAAATCCGATACGAAGGAGTACCAAATGATAAGCTATAAACCATTTCAAAAATTATTGATTGACAGGGAGATTAAGAAGCAGGATTTATTGAAAATGACGGGGATTTCTTCGGCAACGATGGCAAAGCTCAATACGAATGAATATGTATCTTTAGAAGTCATTGATAAATTATGTACGGCATTGGGATGCCAGCCTGGAGATCTTTTGGAACATCTAACAGACCAATGAAAGAATAGAATATAAGAGGATGTTGGTTAACTCGAAGATGTGATTCCGTCGTATAACATAATATTCAAGCTGCGGCTCCTCTGGAGCCTTGGTCTGCTGGATGAATTTTGTGGAAGCGTTCCAGCAGACAACCCCTTCGGGGTTCATGAATACAGGAACGTTATAGGAAATCAACAAAGCATATATAAAATCAAAAGTAAGTGAGTTCAAAGCAAACTAAATTTGTCTAAAGGTATAAAACGAAGAGGTGACAGTAATGACTAATTCTTTTTTATACGACTATTTACAAATATATTCTGACGAAAACTATACCAAGAAAGTAAAAAATGTTGATATTGAACAATTCTTTACTCAATCATTAGTGTTCAAGAAAATAAGCAACTTAAGGTTCTCCAAAATCATCTATGGTGAATCGGTAACAGCAACAGGGATTTTAGCTGATTCTAATGGAGGTTATGCTTTTGAAACATTAGAGGGCGTAGAGGAAATTAACTTAATTGAAATAGACATACCACTAATGATTGATAGTGAAATAGAAACAGAGATCTTAGAAATTGCAAATGCAATAGCAAGTAAGTACTCATGGATAATAGAAGAGCGCAGATAATAAATGAATTTTAGAGTGGCTTAATCAAAGAAGATGTTGACATCCTATAACATTATATTCACGCATCGGGCATACGCCCTCGGTCCGGCAGAAGAATTTCGGAGAGGTATGAGGCAGTCGGACACATCCGACTACGTCGGATGTCGTAAATACGGGAACGTTATAAGAAATTGGGAAAAGGATATAAAAACAACTCAAAGGAGTAATGTACATGGCGAAGACCTCTTTGGAAATGGTAGAAGAATTCAAAACCTTTATTGATTTTGTACGAGAGTTAAAGACTATAGATGAAGAACATTGGAATAGTCCCATTTCAGAAGGGAAATGGTCATTGAAAGATGTAATAAGTCATATCATGCTTTGGGACAAATATTTTTATGAGGAAGGCATAGAGAAGATCAAGCTTGGTCAATTCGTGACTGTAAGGCATTTGAACTTTGATGAATTCAACGCTAATGCGAGGGAATATGCAAAGACTCAAACAAGAGATTCTATCGTTAACCAATTCTTTGAATACAGAAACAAGATCATTGATGATATCACCGGATTACCAGAGGAAGATTATATAAAGGAATATAAAGACGGAGACAGAAAAAAGTTTTCGATTAGGGGATATTTAAGAGGATTTATTCCCCACGATAAACACCATAAAAAACAAATTGAAAAGTATTTAACGTCAATATAATAAAGTGTAAGCGAATTCAGGGATGCCCAATATCTTATAACACCATATTCCAGCTTCGCGTCTGTCGCCGCTCGGTCTGCCTGAAGGATTTCAAGGAAGCAGATTCAGACAGACAAATCAATTCCCCTAAGATAAGAACTATCTAAGGGGAATTGACGTCAGGAACAAAACAACGTTAGACGAAATTCTTGAAACCATAAAAAGGAAGTGAAAATATGTTTAAAGAAAGTTATGAAATACTAGAAAGCCTTACCTTTTTCCTTGACCTTAATGAGTTTGATAAGGCTCATATTAGGATTCATGATAAGCAATTTTTTTTACTCGAAGACACATTAGCTCTTATTTTGGGAATCTCTATTGAAGAACTATTGTCGAAGACAACTGAAATTATTGAAGAAGGAAGGATAAACATAAATGATCATCTCAGATACTATGCCTGCTTTGGGGGTAGTGGTGGGAGATTGTATAAGCTTCTTGGGAATGAAATTACACTTTACAAAGAAAATTCTGAGCCTACGTTGGAAGATGATCAGTTAAAGTTAGTATTTTCTCATGAAGCAATTAATATTCTGATGGATGAATTTAATTATAAGAATAAATATGATTTTTTTACTTATTGCAATGAAATGATTAGAAAATCAACTCAATATAGTAGCTATACTCAATTCATTGTAGCAGGAACAGATGAAAGTATTTCACTACTTGATTTTAATGATAATTATAATGTTATGGTTATGAGCATGCCGGAATATAAAAATTTCTTGTTAGAGAATTGGAATATATCTGATTTTTTTCATTATGACACTAAATTTAAAAAGTCTCTTTTACCAGAACATAAGGTACTTTCTCTGCTCTCAGATATTAGAGTAGACGAAGTAGATAATATAAAAAATAAAGAAGGACAATTAGATAATAATTATATTCATGAAAAGATATTCAAACAAGAAGTAGAAGAAATTCTTCATAAATTCAAACTAATTAGGTTAGTGACTACTACTCCAATTTACTGTACTGAAGTAATGACACAGATTAAATTTAGTTTTATGGGACTTCCTCAATATCTTCAACAGCCTCATGTTATAAAAGCAGCTAAAGAACTTTATACATTTAATAATCTTAATTCTGAGATTATTAATTCAATATTTAATGAGTTTAAACTGCCTATCGATAATGAAATTTTAGAATTATTGCTTGTTAACTATGACTATTCATTTTATGTGCCAGATGACATAGCGATACTGATTCTAGTAAGCTGTTTAGAAATTATTTATCATCCTGGTGATAAAGATGAATTAAAGTTTCGGATAGCTAGGAATGCTACTATATTTTTAGGAGTGAATGAAGAGGAGTGTATTTCATTATTCAAAGAGATAAAAAAATTGTATGATATAAGATCATCATTAGTACATACTGGGAAATTTAAACTTCCAAAAAACAAATACTCCAATAAAGAAGAAGTAATTCATCGACTAAGAAAAATAGTGAGTGTATCAATCATAAAATATAAAAATGAAATAGTAGATCGAGATGTGACTAAGGCTGATTTTTTTGAGCAATTAAATAGAGCTGGATTCGGTGATTATCCATTCAATAATTATAAAATAAACTTGTTTTGAAGATCGCTATGAAAAAACTTCGTCTAACATAATATTCGCGCTGCGGACATTCGTCCTGGGGGCATATGCCGGACACTCAGCATACGCTGAGTCGTGAATACAGGAACGTTATGTGAAATAGCATTGAATTATATAATTTAGGAGAGTTGAAAAATGGAAGTAACAGGAACTGTTAAAACAAAAGCTATCTACTCTGATGCCAATAGATACTACAGATATTATTTAGAAAAGAGTGCGATAGAGAAAGCTAAACAAGGTGAGAAAATCGCAACAATTATTATGTTGAATCCTAGTTATGCCGATGAATACAAACTAGATTTATCTATAATGAAAGTATTTAATATGCTCCTTAAAGAAGGCTATACAACTTTAAAAGTGGTCAATTTATTCGCTTTTGTAGCTACTAAACATTCGGCTCTTGTTAGTACCGTAGCTAATACTGGGGGGGAGAATGATAAGTGGATTAAAAAGGCAATTACAAACATTGATTTATTAATAATTGCATGGGGATCTAATGAAGACCAATATAAAAGAAGAAAATATCAAGTAAATAAAATTATTAATAGTATGAATATAAAAGAAAAGCCAAAGCAAATAAAGTGCTTTATTGACAAACAAAAACGTAAAGGTAGACATCCAAGTCGATTAGGTGAATTGGAACTTATTAATTATCCATAGAAGCATGCTACCTCATATAAAATAATATTTACGCTACGGACAAAAGCCCTTGGTCCGGCATTCACTGGACACTCGACATGCGTCGAGTCGTGAATACAGGAACGTTATAAGAAATAGCAGGAAGATATAAGAAAAGGAAGGATAGAGCATGAAGAACATAAACATCTCTTATATTGCTTTAGTAGTCTCACTGGCCGGTCTGCTAGTTTCTTTTATTAATGTTAACAGACAGAAGTAAGCTGCATATAAGAATGAAACAGATAAATTCAAAAGAGATTTAAGATTAAAAGCTAATGATGAATTTATCGAATTGCTTTTTCAATTTCTAGAGAATAAAAAAGAAAATCGAACACTTAGTATTCCATTTGATGCTAGATATCTAAATAGTGATATAAAAACAAGAATAAGTGAATTTGATGAGAGGTTTTGGAAGATCACTAAAACTTGGGTCGAGTGTCACAGTGCACTAGAGATTTTTTATTTAAAACGTATTGTTGTAATAAAACAGTATAGTGATATGTACACAAAAATTAGACAATCAGGAATTAAACTTGATCAGGCTTTATGGGAATTGAAAAGTGAATACATTGGAACAGAGGACATAATACTTATAAGAGATAAAATAAACACATACCAGTTAAGGGCTGAAGAATTTATAAGTCATTTAGAGGAAAGTATACAAAATTTGCAAAAGGATTTTTTGGGCATTTATTTGAATAGGTTATATCGGAGAAAGCTGATACATTTTATAAAAATTGCTGATTATTTTAAGCGTGTCTAATTGGATTAAACTCGTTATTCATTCGCTTGGTTGGTTTCCCCAGACACCCAGTATATGCTGGGGCGTGAATACAGAGACGCTGGATGAGATTAGAATTCTAAGCTATGTTAAGAGGTGATAGTTTTGATAAATATAGAATTGGATTATTTTGCTATCAAATGTGCTGATGGGCACCTAAATGAATGTACAAATGATGTATGTAAGGAATGTAATATATCACTTGAGGATCAACGACAATCTGATGATCCGTATGTTGAATCTCGCAAATTGTTACTGAACAATGTATTATCATACATTGAAAATAGCGAATTGGAATATAAAGATCTAAAAAAAGCTATTAGAAAGGGTATAAGAACTAAGCATTGCTATGAGAATGAAATGGAGAAAGTTTCGGAGTATATTAGTATACTAAGTAACGAATTAAGGTTTGACATTTTCTACTCAATAAATATGACACAGGAGGGTATTAAGTTAGTTGAAACTAATCAAATTATTAATGACATAAACACATTTTTGATTAAATTATATGTTCTATTAGGTGAGGTCACTTTATTTGAGCCTACTAAAGTTTTTAGAAATATTCACAAAAGGCTTCTTCTTACGGTTATTGCTTATAAGGAATCCGTCGTTGAACTAATCATGTCAACTATTGCATTGAACATTGAAGATGCTATGAAATTGAAAGACATTTCACAAGTAAAGTTGGATAATTCAGCGCAAGAATTAAAAATACTTTCAAATATATTTGGTGCTCGCAATATCGAAAATGTAACTGATTTGTTTCAGAATGGTGAACTAAACCACTCTGCTATATTAGGAATGGTATGGCAAACCTCCAATGAAGGAACGATTGAAGAGAAAATTAGTGATGTGTGCGAGCAAACAAGTTACTATTTTCGATCAATTTTATCTAGAGATAAAGAACACTACTCAAATGATGATCTATTAAAACTATCTATCTACAAGTATGTTGGTACTATAGCCTTTGATGATGAAAGTTTCTTTAGGAAGGTAAGTATTGCATACAAAACCTATGAGAAAGCTTTTGAAAAGAATAATAGCTTAGTTTGTGAGTTTCTTAGCCGATACACTGCAAAATACAAGTATATGTTTAAAAAGTTAAGTGACCTTCAATAGCAATTGGATTTGTTTTTGGTCATAATCCTTCTAGTCATGTTCTTATGACAAATGGAATGAAATGGTATAAAGATCTATGCGAGGGGATATATCGTGATTCCATGATTTTTTTGTTATTAGCAAGTTGCGTAGATAGGGAAAAAAGTTTTGATATCGATGAATTAATTGAATGGACAGGATTTGGTGATATTTGTGGTCAGTTTGCATCACTAACAAATTATAAGCTTAATTACTTTGTTGAAGGTGTAGATAGTATCATACGTCATTCTGAAGCGCATGTAGATTATGATATAGATATAGACAATCAAAGGGTAATACTTAGGAATAGACAAAAGAAAACCAAAACTATTTCCACTAAAGAGTATAGTTTTGATAAATTCTTCGACCAAATCAATCTACTATCTGAGACAGTGTATTCTTCGATTGCTGCATTTACGGTTTTTCTAATTAACAATAAGTATCGAATTGATAATGTAGATTCCTATTTAGCAGAAGATGAAGTGACAAACAAATCACTTGGAGCATACGCTGTATTAGGCTTATATGGTATCGTAATAGACCAAGAGAATGAAAATGACAGCGTAATGGAATTATCTGGTGTGTATATTGGAGAAGTTGAACAGTTCTCGTTCGAGTCGATTCTAGCGGTTTTCGCGCCATTAGTTCAGGCAAAACCTCATTTAACCAATGTAAAACTTGAATTGAGAGATCAAGAAGATGAAAAATTTGGGCATATTAAAGTCAGAACGAACTATATTCTAAACTCAATGAAGGAAAACGGAATCAAAAAAAATTGTTGGGTATTACTGTCTATGTACACTACCGAAATTCAAAGCATATATGAGCCTTGTCAAGTAGAGAAAAAGAGCGATGATAAATTTTTATCAGGTATTCTTCAGTTTATATTTCCTCTTTTTGAGGAAATTGATAACGGAAAAAAAAGAATTTTTCAAACCGGAAAAGTTTATACTACTGAATTTGTAAAGGTAGCTGATCAAATAAAGTATGTTGAAATGATTGTAGAGGAATATTTGGAGTATTCGAGTGTACCGAGGTTAATTCGCCATGTAATCCAAATTTTTAGAAATATTCATATTGCTATAAATGTAATTATAGAGCACGATTCTAACCACAGTATTAACCTAGATATAGAATTCAAGAAAATATCGAAAGAAATGATGAGTATAGCACACACCTTCGAATACTTATCAGGAGAAATTAATGAAATGGAACTTTTCTTTAATTATTCAGAAGAAGGTAAGCAATTGTATAAGAACGTTACGCCTAATTCACCTTGCCCTTGTGGAAGCGGGAAAAAGTACAAAAAGTGTTGTAAGAATCATAAACTAACGAGTCAGAGCATCACATAACAAGACAATATCCTATAAAATAGTTTCTTGAGCAAGGATATGTCTCTCTTTTTTCGCTGAGGCTTTTAAAAAGAAGTAACGCCATGATGGCCTCAGAGAAATGAAATTAGGTGATGGAAATAAACCATGAAGTGTTGAAGGCTTATGCTGAGGCTGAAGATCTTATGCATTTCTTAATATTTCATAAGCAAAAATTTCACACCAACGATGGAGAATATCAAATAAATATTATGGCTAAAGTCATGGCCTTATCTGTAAGTTTTAAAGCTATTATCGAATGCGAGCGTTATACAAGACCTGTAGAACGTGAAAAATCTGGTTTTAGCGGATAAAATACGAAGTTTTGACACCGAAGGTTTATATCGGTGTTTTTTTATTTTTAATTCGAATTCCGCATTATAGAAATCACAGTTTATCTTACAATTAGGATTAGACGAAAGTATTAGTATACAACATTGGGTATAGATAATCGCATTAAAAATGACTGCTCAAGTCTAGCATTAAAAAAACACGATGCAATTTAGACCCATCAGAGAGGTGCATGTATGAGCCGGTTGCTTGACTTATTGGAAGAGGAACGGCGCAAGCTTAATCAGCTTGGAGAGGCATCCTTGAAGCAAGCGATTCCGTTGTGGGACAATCCCGAGGTTCAGGAACAGAGCCGAAGGGTGGATGAACTGGTGGCACGAGTAAGTGAAATGGAAGCGAAACATAACCGAGTTGCACGATGATGAGTGAGAGTACATAATGCGTAGGGGAGGAGAAGCAATGGATTTTCCACCGTGGATGCAACGAGCGATTCATGCAAGGCTGGATGAGGTGACTGCCCGGATTGAACATGATCCTGAACGGAGTCGAGTACGTGAAGGAACAGACGAAGCGTTTGAAGTTTTGTTTGCAGGTAAGGATGTCGAGCAGACACCTGAATATATCGAGTGGGAGAATCGCTATATTGTCAGCAAAGGCATAGAAAATGAGCAGTTGTATATGCAGGGACTACGAGATGGCATTCAGCTCACAGTATCCTTGTTAGGTCAATCGATGCCAGAGGAGACAGATACTGAGGCTTGATCCACTAAGCGAACCCATAAGTCAGGGGAAGCTACCTCGAACTTAACTTAAAAACCGGAGCCGAAGCGTGAATCTATCGCATCGGCTCCGGTTTTTAATGCTCTACTTTCCAAATTCTAAATTAAGGAAAGGAGCACATTGAGTATGTGTTAAGCTTAAAGAAACAAGGGCAGAAGCGAGGTATGGTTATTATGAAAAAAAGATCTAAATACTTAATCTTGCTTTTTATGTTTATTTCGATTGTGTTTATTCTGTTTTTTTTGAATTTCAACAAAAAGGAAGCCAATGAGCCAGTTGTTAATGGCAATATTATTCAAGTTAAGAACTTTGATCTGGATACTAAATCAACGAATTTAAAAACTATGACAGAAGGGTCGATATTCGTTGAGGGTGAGAAGGAGCATATTGATCATATCAAGATAGTAGCACATGTAGAGATTGACCCCACTGACTGGGGTGGTGTTGCATTTTATATCCCTGATCAATGGAGTGTCTCCAGCATCACCAGCAGTTATCCTGAACATCAATCGAAGTTAAAGCCTGCTGAGTATGTATCCACCTGGATGAATTCTTCTGATGACCCTTCATGGCGCACAATGATTGAAATTGGGAGAGAACGAAATTACATAGCAAATGGCGGAGGTACTGGAACGATTGTGATCGAATTAAGTCCAGATCAAAAGGGGATGTCCACCTCTGAGTCATTGAAAATTGGTATTGAGGTCGGATCAGAAGAGAAAGATGGAAAAAGAGTTATGGGCACAGATTCTGTTGAAGTTCCTGTCTTTTAAAGTGATGGGTTAACTAGATATAAAAAAACAAGCCGAAGCGATGGCAATGCACGCTTCGGCTTGTTTTTTATACTTTTATTTTGACCCGTGTTAATTTATCAATTCTTACTTCCCACTCACCGACTTGAACCATTCATTCACTTCTTGCGTGATCTGATCTCCGCCATTGGATTTCCAGTTGGCGACGAATTGGTCAAAGGCATCAACCGGCAGTTGGCCGTAGATGATTTTGTTGAAGGTTTCCATCTCGGACTGGCGGAGCAGGTTCCATTTGGATACCATGGTTGGTGTTGCAGCACCGGTAAAGTAGTTTTGTTTACGGATGTCGATCTGGGACATAACGACTTTACCTGCATACCAGTTTTCCGGTTTACGGAATTCGGCCATTTGTTTCTCGTAAGGTGTTTCAGGCTTCTCGCCGTTGGCCAGCTTCACGAGTGTTTTCATGTACAGATCCGGAATACGAGCCGGGCCAGTCAGGAACGGGAACTCGTTGGAGAAGTCTTTGATCTTCTCTTTGTCACTGGTCGGTTGTCCGTCAATGATATCCCAGTCGTAACCTTTGGCGAAGCCGTATTCATACTCACTGCCCGCAGTCGGGTTAGCCAGGTTATCGAGCAAGTAGTTGTAGTACAGGAAGATGGCTTCTGGATGCTTCGCATCCTTGTTAATCATGATACTTGCGTTGACGCCAGAATTCTGCCACTTCGTACCGATCTTGCCGTCTGGGCCAGCCGGAACAGGGTAAGCTTTATATTTTGAGCCAGGTACGTTCTTCAGCAGGTCAGGTGCCGGCCAGTCGGGTACCCAGTTTGCGCCAGGCAGAATGCCCGCTGCGCCTTTTGTCCAGCTTTCTGATGCTTTACGTTCATCCCACAGGGCGGAGTCGGTATGGATATAACCTTTGTTCATCCATTCAGCCAGCTTGGCAAGGGCTTGTTTCGCACCCGGGTTAACGGAGCCGTACTCCAGATTGCCGTTTGCGTCTTTGTTCCATTGCTCCTCGATTGTGCCGTATGCACCGAACAACCAGTCAAGCTGCCCCATCCAGGTGTTGGTGTTATTTTTCAGCGAGATCGCGAGCGGGAATACTTTGTCTGGAGACAGACCGTCCGGGTTCTCGTTTTTGAATTTGTCCATGATGTTCTCAAGGTCTGCAATGGTTTTCGGAGCTTCCAGGTTCAGCTTCTCCATCCAGTCCTCACGTAGCCAGAGCAGCGTATCGTCGTTATCCGTATACTCCATGATCGGCATGTTGTATTTCTTGCCATCCTTGGTGAATGGATACCACAGTTCAGGATGTGCTGCTGCATGATCTTTTAGGGTCTGACTCGCGTACTTGTCGAACAACTCATCAATGGCGATGAATTGACCGGAGTCGATCAACTGATTGGTCAATACCGCATTGGTCGGTACGGACACGAAATCAGGCAGCTTCTCGCCAGAGGCGATAGCCAGTTGCAGCTTTTGTCTGTATTGATCGTCATTGGCCGGATACCAGGTATCTTTATGCTTCATACCCAGCGTTTCCAGCATCCAGCGATCGTGAACGTTATTTTCTTTGGTGTCCCCTTGCACGTATTTCTTCGGCATCAATACCGAACTGAATTCGATGGGTGGGTCGTATTTTCCTTTGGCAAAAGCAGCTTCTGCTTCAGCTGAACCGACGGTCGCCGGTGTATCATCTTTGGTACCATTGTCACTGGCTGTATCGCCACTGCCGCACGCAGTGATCGTGATAAGTGCGATAACCATGAGCAGTGACCACCATGTTTTGAATTTGATCATTGTTCAATCCCCCTACGATGTATGATCTTTACAAGTGTAACTGTACCAATTTGGGTGGGAGGGCATCTATATGAGTTTGTTAGTTTCGATAGGACTCTATTAGTGAATGTTCAAAAAGATTGGTTTTCAGTACCGAGAAGATGGGATAAAGCTAGAAATGGAGTAGCGGAGCGTAGGATGACTACGTGAGCAACGGACATTTCGGCTGAATCCCATCTTCGATGTTGATCATGCCGGTAGGCATGATTCGTAATCAAAAGCGAACTTTTTGAACAACCTCTAAATTATGTTATTTAATGTTGGTCTCGGTACTCTTGCGGCGTGACGCCAAACTGGCGCTTGAACACTTTGATAAAATAAGCCGGGTCCATATATCCAATCTCCATGCTGATTTCATATACTTTTTTGGTGGTCGTAACCAGCTTGTGACAGGCCCGATCCATGCGCAGGCGCGAGATATAATCACTGATGCCTTCACCCGTTTCGATCTTATAGATCTTGGACAAATGGGTTGGATGCAGATTAACATGATCGGCCAGTACACGCAAAGAAACATCCAGATGCAGGTTTTTATCTGTAAAATCCTGAATCTTCTTCACATACTCGGAACGGATGTCCTTGATCTCGTTGGACGTGCCTTCCTTGAGTTTGCTGAGTACACTAAGCGACCATTTGCGCAGTTTACTGATCGTGGTAAAAGCTTCTCCGCTCTGCAACCACTCGATATCGTCACCCATTAAATTGGCCAAAGTTAGCTTGTTACGGTGTGCGAGATTGGTGAACGAAGCCGTAATTAGAAATCCAGCCTCCATACAATGCTCCCACGATTCCGACCATTTCTCATCCAGCTCCGCACAGACGGCTAGTATTTTTTCTTCTGCCGTATCCCATTGACCACTCTCTAACAGATGAATGAAAGTGGGCGGGGTATACAGGACATCCAGCGGGCCTTGTGCCGACGGAGTCTCCACATTACTGACCCTCATCACGAATTCACGCTCGTCCCCGACAATTTGCCGGAAATAAGCGGAGGCCTGCCGAAAACGATCATATAGCTGATCTGGAAACGCGAACCATTCGGTGATGACGATGGAAAGGGAACCCTTCAGAAACTGCTTAACTTTGGACTGAAGCTGTACAGAAAGCTTCTCCAGTATGGTTTCTTTGCCAATGTCGGTGTCGTTCACTTTCAGTTGAAGCAGAAACACCAGATATCCATGCTCCTCCTTCACGCCCCACACTTCCATAAACTCACCCATAATTTCTTCCGCCATATTGATGACCGCATATTCAAGCAAGGTTTGATCATTGTTGTCGTATTGCCCGAATTCTTCTTCCATACGTACAAGCATTAATGCGCAATCCCCGGCGTGGAAGGGCAGATCGTAATTTGCAAGTTTCCGTGCCCACTCGCTGGAGGCAATTCGATGTCCCTGCAAAGCCTCAAGCAGCAGTCGACCCCGCAAATGTGGCAGGTTCTCCCGCAGGGTAAACTGGGTACGTTTCAGTGAACTTACGAGTTCCCATTCGGTATTTAATTGATCGATGGCCTTCTGAACGGCTCCCATCAATTCATCGTCTGTTGGCGGCTTCAGCAAGTAATCGACGGCCTCGAACTGGATTGCTTTTTTGGCGTAATCGAATTCGGAATGTCCCGATAAAAGAATACACTTTATTTTTTTGTCACGGACTCTGATCCGTTCGATCAGTTCAATACCTGTCATTTCGGGCATTTGAATATCCGAGATTACAATATCTATAGGGTGCGTATCGATCAGTTGAAGTGCTTCGTGTGCCGAGTATGCTTTGTGCACCTGTTCGATCCCCAGCGTATGCCAGGGTTTGGTCATGGACAGGTTATCTACCCAGTGTGCTTCATCGTCTACGATGATCATTTGCATGTTGTATTGTCTCCCTTGGTGGTTGGTATATAAGGCCAATAATTAAAATCAAAGGATACGTGAATTGAACAAAGTCGCTACGGATTTGAAGGGTTCTTTCGATCGCTGTTCAAGCCCCATTTTCTGAATTAGATGATTATAAGGTTAAAATGGTGCTTGAAAGGCGAACACTTCGTTTCTACAGAATCCCTTCAATCCTTCGCTTGGTTCACATGTACTCTAACCATTTATTTTAAACAAGGCCTTATATAAAGGTGGAATTGTAATAATGGCGGAGCCTATGCCCCTATTCATCCTTCTTTCAAAAAAGGCTTTAATGCGGGCACTTCCGAACACTTCGTTTCTTCAGGTTTTTTCTGTCCTCTGCGTTCACGTGTAAATGGTTCGTTCAAAATTATATAGTCAAATTATCGTTAGTATCGATATCAATTATTATCGGTATTTCCTTTATCGGAATCAGTATCCTCTTTCGGGATCTCCCAGACCATCTCGGTTCGGAATCCGCCGAGAGGGGATGGGCCGAATAGAAGGTAGGATTGATTACCGAATAAATGCATGATTCGCTGATTCGTGTTCCAGAGGCCACAGCCCATTTCCTCCTGCAGCGGCTGCTGCATTTTCAGATTCAACGCCTCCAACAGATCCGGGCTCAAGCCGGGTCCGTCGTCATCGATGTAAATTTTACAGAACCCGTTCGAGCTCTCGCCCGTAATTCGAATTTCGCCGGATGAATACGACTTCGCCACGCCATGAATGACGGAATTCTCCACAATGGGTTGAAGCATTAATCGTGGTACCGACTGGGCTAGCATATCCTCAGGGATGTCGATATGGTATTCAATTCTGCCATTACGCAGCTTCTGGATATCCAAATAGTTGACGAGCAGATTGATTTCTTCTTTTAGAGAAGATGTCTCCCGCTCCACTCGTGTCGTATAACGATAGTAGGCACTGAGGTTATGCGCCATAGAGACGACGGCTTGCTCGTCCTTCATCTGGGCCATGTTGATGATATAGCCAAGACAGTTATATAGAAAATGAGGATTAATCTGCGCCTGTAACTGTTTCAGCGTAGCTTCCTTAGCCCTGATTTTTTCCTGGAACACGTTCTCGATCAGGTCTTGAATCTGATGTGACATATCATTGAATCGATGGAACAAAAATGAGAATTCATTCTGATCCTTGCTATGCAAACGGACGGAATAATCTCCGCGCTGCACGCGGCGTAAGCCCTGGATCAGCTTTTTGATCGGATATTGAATGTTTCGATATAACAGGATCGAAGCGGAAATGCCCACCACAAACAGCAAAATCATAAAGAGATAGAACATGTTCCGACTGAGCGAGATCGGCTGCAGAATCTGATAGAGTGGAACCACGTCGACCAAATGCCAATCCAGATAGGACGATTTCACCGAGCTCACCAGGTACTTTTTCCCGTTCAGCTTGACGACATCCTGTGTGGTATCCTCTGACGAGTGTTCATCCAGATAACGAATGAGTTCTTCCGATAGCTGCTTGTCTGCACTACGGTTCAGAATGGGCGAATTTCCTTTGTGATAAAAGAAGGGATCACCTTGTCCACCTTCCTTATACGTATCCAGCATGTTCTGAATATTCTCATAACTGAAGCTGGCTTCAATCACCAGATTGCTTCCCGTCAACATGCCCGGCTGGGCCAAGGAATCCGTAAAGAACCAGTAAAAGGATTTCATATCCTCTTTGGACTCAGCACCATCACCGTATGTCCATTGTCCGCTCATATTTCTTTTCAGGTAATCCTCATCATACCCGGTTGTTCTATTATAGTTGGCAATGACATCTTGATTCTGTTGTGAATGCACAGCGTATCGAGTAGGCCATATATCGGTAACACCGGATTGAAGCATCAGCTTTTCCTGAATGACATATCGGGTCTGCATCTTGTCATATCGATCATTCCATATGTTCAAGCCATTAAATGCTCTGACATTGGGATCTCTCGAAAGAATAAGACTGAAATCCATCATCTGATTAATACGGGAATCGATCTGACTGGATAAAAACGTAAGCTGCTTCGTATTGGAGACCTGTAGCTCTTTGCTTACAACATCATAAGTGACGTTGTTGGAGTAAGTATTCATGATAATAATGGGGATGAACATGACCACAATTAAACAGTTTATTTTGGCAAACAAACTAAACCGGGATCTAGACGTTCTTCCAAATGATATAAAACGCTTCCATATATTCATAAATGTCTCCTTCAAATTCGTGTGCAAACAACCTCTTCAAATGATGTTCCTAACAAAACACTATCAAGCCTAACAATGTTATATAGTCAGACCTGAGAAATGCCTGATACTATTTATAGCAGAGATCCCCATTACACACAAAAACTTTTTTTTGGGAACAGGAGCGCGCTATGGAGGCTAATATGGAAGCTAACCGTGTACCTCAGGCGGACATTGGGAGCAAGCCGAACAGAAAAACAAAAAAACGCTATAAACAACCATGGATTCTGCACTTGATGGTGTTGCCGGCGGCCATTATGGTCTTTATTTTTTCGTATATTCCGATGTCCGGGATTCTTATGGCATTTCAAGACTATAAACCTGCACTTGGTTTTTTCGATTCCGAATGGGTCGGACTGAAGCATTTCAGATACATGTGGGAAAATGATTATTTCCTGCAAATTACGTGGAATACGCTGTTTTTTGCCTGTTCCAAGATCATCATGAACCTAATTATTCCGTTTGTCTTCGCCTTGTTGCTTAATGAGGTACGGAAGATTGCACTGAAAAGAACGATTCAAACGCTCGTATATTTGCCGCACTTTTTGTCTTGGGTTACACTGTCAGGCATTCTGATCGACATTCTAGCGCAGACGGGTATTATCAATCAGTTCTTAGTCTCCGTATTCGGTATTAAGCCAATATTCTTCCTGGGGGATGGCAGCTGGTTCCGGTTTACGATTATTGCGAGTGATGTCTGGAAAGAGTTTGGATTCAATACAATCATTTTCCTTGCGGCATTGTCCGGCATTAACCCGTCACTGTATGAAGCAGCTGAAGTGGATGGGGCGGGACGGTGGAAGCAAACGATGTATATTACCATCCCGGCACTTATTCCGATTGGGATCGTCATTGCAACCCTGGCACTGGGTAATGTGCTCAACGCCAACTTTGACCAGATCTTTAACTTATATAGTCCATTGATTTATCAGCAAGGGGATATTATAGATACGTTTGTGTATAGAGAAGGTCTGTTAAGTGGGCAGTTCAGTTTCGCTACCGCCGTGAATCTGTTCAAGTCGGTCATTAGTTTGATCCTGATTGTGATCTCCTACCGACTGGCTTACCGATTCGCCGGATACCGAATTTTCTAGAAAGGATGAAGAGCCATGTATCATAAAACGATGCCTTACCGAATATTCAGCATATTCAACAATGTGTTACTGACCATCCTTTCGCTGCTCTGCTTGCTGCCGTTGTATCACTTGCTCATGGTATCACTGAGCGCATCTGCTCCTGCCAATGCTGGACTGGTGACGTTCTGGCCGATTGGTTTTACACTGGAGGCGTATGCCAAGACGTTTGTCAATACCAATTTCCTCTCCTCCTTGTGGGTGTCCATACAGCGGACGGTACTTGGAACGGGGCTTGCGTTAATCGTGAATACGATTGCAGCCTATGCGCTCTCCAAGGAGACGCGGGTGTTCCGTGCACGCAACATCTATCTGTGGTATTTTGTCATCACGATGCTGTTCAGTGGTGGCCTCATTCCGGGGTATATCCTGATTCTGAAGCTGGGACTGATGAATACATTACTCGCCTTGATCCTGCCGGGATTGGTTGCGGTGTTCAACATTATCCTGCTGCTGAATTTCTTCCGTACTGTACCGAAGGATCTGGAGGAAGCTGCATTTATTGATGGGGCAGGGCACTTGCAGACATTTATCAAAATCTATCTGCCCGTCTCCGTACCTGTCATTGCAACGGTTTCCCTCTTCATGATGGTCGGACATTGGAACTCGTACTTTGACGGGATTATCTACATCCGTGATGCAGAAAAGCTGCCATTGGCAACATTTATGCAGACGATCATCGTCCAGGCTGATATGTCGAAGCTCGACCCGGAAGTGGTTGCGAACCTATCCCAACGGACCATACGGGCTTCGCAGATCTTTATCAGCGCACTGCCGATCCTGCTTGTGTATCCGTTCCTGCAACGTTATTTTGTAACGGGGATCGTAGTTGGTGCTGTGAAGGAGTAGAGTCGAGTAGTGGTACGAATAGGTGTGGAAAAGGAGCTGCTGAACTGGTGGAAGGCCAGGGAGGTGGCTTCTTTTTTTGCGTGGATAAAGAATTGCACATATGTAGTTAATTACCTTTATTTGAATAAAATGGTATGATAGAAACAATGAAATAGATATCCTTTTTCATTTATATAGAGTTGTGTACGAAGTGCAGAAGTTATGATGGTTACCCTTAAAAATTTTCCAAATAATAGATTATCCCAACGTAGATCTCATGCTTTTGCGTGAAAGGAGAAATATCAATGATTCAAAACCATAACTCATGGTCTGTTTGTATATCCAGTGATTTTGAATTGAACTTTATGATCTATGTAGCGAGTACGTATGGCCTTCTTAAAGAGGACATCAATGAGAATATTCTATGGCCATCCCGGCAAATGGTAGAATCAGATGAACTTCATCAAAAACTTGAAATACAATGGAAATGGTTCTGGGATCGCAGCATTAACCAAAAGGCGCATAAAAATAATCATCATGTATCATTTGTGCTAGGACTGCCCGACTTTGAGTTAGTTGAACAACATGAATTAAGGGAGGTATTGGTTCATTTATGGCCATCCTTTAGGCAGTGGTGGTACATGCCAGCGGGCGGGCAAGCTGCAATGAATTACTGGGAAGGAACACCTAACCTTATACGTTATGTTCAAGAATTTGAAGATGAAGTGGGTAGAAAAATTAAACCGTTTCACTTGAATATGGATTTAATCTATAACGGTCCCAATGAGCCGATTGAAGTAACGGAAGAATACATTATTATGCCAATCAAAATTGAATATTTAATGAAGAGGGATTGGTGGATCAGTAGATTTAAAGAACGATATTAAGAACGTAAACATAACTCTGGAGTTGATGGATTACGCACATACAACCTATCTGAGTAACCATGGCATCATCGATCTTAGCATGCTGGTGAAGTTTCTTCTTTCGACAGTAAAATAATGAATGACACAAATGTAGGGTCGCTCTTCGGAGCGACCCTACATTTGTGTTTTAAAGGGTAGTTGTTCTTAAACTCGAGAGATTAGCGTGATGGTTAACGTGATTTATTTTCACAAAAAAGGCTTCAAGCCACCGAACTTACAACAAAACTTCAGACCTCATATAGGGAAGTAATACCGTTATGGAGTCGGGATAGCGTTATCATAATTTAGTCCCAACTGATACGCCTGTTTCAGAAGTGCCTCATAATGCTCAGGCTGCGCATCCAACGTTTCATATAAAAATTCAACGCTCGACTGGGGCACGCCGCAGTAATTGGCAATACCCACATTGAGCAGATTCGTGATTGATTCATCATAGTTTCGCTTCTGCATCTGTTCTTCCGTCACGCCCGCAAGAGCAATCCATAACATCTGCTGATGATGAAGCTTGTTCGAGCCGTAGGCAAACCCGTTGTTCATGACACGATCCACATACCCTTTCAGCATGGCTGGCAGATGCCACCACCAGAGAGGAAACACAAAAGCGACAGCGTCGTGCTTCTTCAATCGCTCTATCTCCGCTTCTATCTCAGGGGAGAAAACCTGATGTTCCTTGGTAAAGTCAGGTTCATCTATGCCTTGGAGAACAGGGTTGAAGCCAATGCCATGCAAATCCAATATCTCAAAATCGTGACCAGCCTCGGCAAGGCCCTGCACGAAATGATCGGTAACCTGGAAGGTCAGGGAATCTTTTCTCGAATGCGACACAACGACTAATACATTCATCTTATCTTTCACTACCTTTCTGCATTGCTGTCTTGTAGCCATGAATCGCCGGCTGATGCTATTATAAACAGGTATGAAAACATCTGGAAGTACGCACTTTGATGTTCTATAGGAAGAATGAAGTGCCATAGGAACATTAAAGTACCCTGAATGGATGCCTAAAAATGGGCTTAAATAATGGAAAAAAGAGCAGCAAGAAGATTACGTTTTACCTTGAATACAGCCTGATTATGGAGGGGTTCAGAATGACGGAACATGAAGACACAAACGCTCCAAAAAAATATAAAGTTGGCGTGGAGGCGGCCTGGAAGTAATGGGCGGGAAGTGGAAGCCTTTGATTATTTATCATTTGATGACAGGACGTAAACGCACGTCGGAGCTTCGAAGATTGATACCGGACATTACGCAAAAGATGCTGACAACACAGCTCAGAGGTCTGGAAAAGGACGAGATCGTGCAGCGCAAGGTATATTCGGAGGTTCCTCCCAAAGTGGAATACGAGTTAACGGACTACGGCTGGGGACTCAAGCCTGCCCTGGACCATTTATGTTATTGGGGAGAAGAGCATCTGGATAAAATCCACGGGGATAAGTTTAAAGTTTTGGAGGACTTCGATTCTGAAGAGAAGGGGGCGAGAAATTGATTGTAGGATACGTGGATGAAGACCAGCCTGTCCGGTTAAATCATGAACATACCGAGTACCAATGGATGACGTTTGACGAAGCCAAAGAAAATGCGGCATTGCCCGGAATTGATGATATTTTGGATTTTGTTGAAAAGCATTTTGCCAGAAAAGCCCCTTCCGAGTGGCTTCGGATTAATGGAGAGAATGATTAGGAGGTGAAACTCATCACATACAAGACGATTTATCCAAGAGATGTATTGAATTTAATATGCATGCTGGCCATTGAAGCTATGCTTTTCAGAAATGTTATTTACGATGAAAATGGTATTCTGAAGTACTCCCTGATCGTTATATTGACCTATATTCTGGGTTATATCGTTTTTCTGATCTGGCGTTTATTTTTCACTAAACCCAGTATTACGCTGGAGAGCGATCATGTGATTTCTACGAAACATCGGAAATACGATGCATCCGAGATTGAATGCATTTATATGAATTACAGACGGATTGGCATCAAACTCTATGGTAAACGGTTAGTGCCGATGGATCTATGTTTTTATTTTCAACGAGGTCAGGAATCCGCAGGACTAGAGGAGTTATATGCATGGGCAGCACGGAATCATAAAGATGTGAAACACAAGTTCTTTCAAACCTTAGCGTAGACCAGTACGTCTGTTGAATATAAGGAATCGTTGAGGCTGAAGATTTTGGAGGAGTAGCGATGTAAACAATAGAGCAATTTCTAACGAGATCGATCTGAAATTGTCGAGGTTCTGGGTTTTACGAGATTGGTTATCGCAAACACGATTAATGAATATGATATTGTCAAAAATCATCCTAAACAATTAACAGCTTATTTTAAACGCACACGAATTCCAGGTGCAGCTAAATTCTCGTCACAAATTAAAACAAAGTAAATTTAGATTTCTAAAAATCAGCAGGAGAGATGCCCATGAGATATCTAACGAAAGAATGGTATGAGCTTTGTCAGCGGACAGGGCTTCATTTTGGGATGAGGGTACATAGAGGAGCTTACGAATTGGACGAAGCACTTTTCCTGCGACGTTATAAAAGAAAAGAAAAAGAGTATATAGAGCTTCAGCGTGAGATGTACAATACAGATCCTCGTTTTTTGCTGGAGCAAAATGGCCATGTTTTTGTACCTGCCGAAAAGTTTTTTAGTGGGAATGAAATATCGGAAGATGATAAAAAAGTATATCAGATGCCTGCTGAAGAAAGAGAGCGGATCGAGAAATTAATCGCAGAGTATGATGTGAGGCCTCCTTTTGAAGAACTGCAGCATAGAATTGCATTTAAAGACATGCAGGAATGGGATTACAAACACCAGGAAGAACGATTACCAAAGGAAATCTATGAGCAAATTGTAGATATCCGTTTGTTTACGCTTGGGTATTGCACAAGAGAAATATTGCTTCAGTTAAAGAAACAGAGTGCGGAAAATACGATAGAGATGGACCGCGTATCGAAAGAATACAGGGAGGCCATTTTAGCGCAGGATATTCCGGATGAAATTCGTAGCCGGGTTCAGTTTCATGATTGTACAGTGACGGAACTGCTGACGGGAGAGGAAGTTGTCATTCGTTTTGATACCAGTGGAGGCTTCACTAATATGAATAAACTTACGCTGATTGCACCCGAAATCATCAAGCGAGAAGGAGAGATTGTAGGCAGTTACTGGCTGTATCAGGAGTTGTATAGGATCGATAACGGATATGAGCTTCATGTTTTATTTTACGGAGAAAATATGCCTGAACTGATCGTTCGCTGTGAAGATATTCTCGCAGAAGAAGAGTGAGGCAGAGGCGGCGGTAGAGAAACTGAGCTTCCCGCAACAATAATATTACACAAGGTGATTTTATGAAAAAAAGAAATCAAAAAAAAGAGATAATACCACTGATTAAACAGGTATCATCTCTTTTCTTATATGAAACGTAATGTCGATACTGGATAAGTCATTTTAATCCCAATTCCATATCTCTACTCGATTCAAATGGAACTGTTGGAATTCCGGGACCTTTGTAAGTTTCTCTAACTCTCGTACGGGACCAGTAACAACCGCGCCATATACTTGAACGCCATTCTTTTTTAAATAGGCAAGACGTTGTTTATCCAGTTCAGCACCACTGTACTCAATATGGTTTGACATCCATTCTAGATCAGACATCATCGCTTGAATTTGTTCCTGCATCTGTCCTGCATCGTCAGATACAAAGTAATTAAACCATCTTGCACCATTGTCATTGAATTCATAAAGAGGCTTAAGGCTAAGATGAGGAATATTATAGTCAAACATTCCTGCGCGTGAATAGGAAACACCAGGCTCGGTGAATTCGCCTGAATAGATCGGCATGGCGGTCACCGCAACATCGTAATCTGAGAGAAGCTGCATCAGTTGGTCGGGAGACGCTAGATTTTTCAAGGATAATGACATCTCTGCGACATGTCCATCATCAATTTTACCTAGCCGCTTAAGGCTACTACTTTCCTCAGAATCATTATGATCAGATTTACCACCCACTAGTGAATAAGGGAGATAGAAAGGGCCTGGGTTATTGCCATTCATATACGCTCCTGTATTAGTAATCGTATAGGTGAATTTACCGGTTATACTGAGTTCAGCTTGAATTTCACCTGTGATTACCTCCCATGAACCTACGTGTCGATATATTTTCAAATTAGCTTTTTGAGTTAAAAACGGGGTTACTTCAAAAGGTTGAACATTTATTTTTTTTTCTACACGAAGTCCGTCACCATGCATTTCAACAACAGATATAATGGAACGCATGAAATTGTTACGTACCGCTGATTGATCAAAATAGATATGGAGTGACGATACATAGATGTGATATACCATAAATACTAGAAAAAGAGCTCCTCCTGCATTTAGGAAAAACTTCCATCTCGTTTTCCAAACCATTCGTTTAAACTGCTTATGACCCCATTCAGGACGCTGATACTCAAAATCCTCTTCCTGAAATACACGTTCCTCATCATGTGGTGTTTTAGACATTCTCAAACGTCTCCTTTCATTTGAAGCATCTCTGCTTTGAATCGTTCTCTGGCGCGAAAAAGAGTGACCTTAACCTTGTTCATGTTCATATCCAGAATCTCGCAAAGTTCTTTATAAGATAACTCGTTCATTTCTCGTAGCACCAAAATGGTCCTATACTGTTCGGGAAGTTTCTTCATCACTTGTTGAATACGAAGGGTACGTTCACGAGCTGTGAGCACTTCCTCAGGGGAACGATATGTATTTTCTGTCGCTTGTTGCTCCATCTCTCGATTCATTTGAATTTCTCCACGATATTTACGATACCAATCAATAAATAAATGCCGAGCTACTTTGTATAGCCAGGCTCTGGCGTAACTTGCATGCTCTGCTTTCATGGATACCATGGCTCTGTAAAAGGTTTCTTGAACTAACTCCTCAGCTGTCTCCTGAGATCCACACATACGGTATAGATAGAGATGCAGGGAGGATTGGTACTGCTTGAATAGTTCGGCATATAAATCACTCCTCATTTCAAGTTTCCTCCTCCTTCTCTTTAGACAACGGGTCAAGTCAAATAATGTTACAGTAAAATTGAAAAAAATTAGGAGGTTTCTTTAGGAACTAAAATAAGAAAAAGAGTAACCATAAGTAAGAGAACAAAAAACATAGTGTAGCTTAACAATGTAAAATTCTCTTGGAAAGGGACAGACCATGACCAAATCAAATTTGGATGTACAAGCTGTTTTTATGGATAGAGATGGAACAATCGATGGGACAGGTCACTTTATTCATCCTAGAGATTTTGAATTATATCCGAATGCGAAGGAAGCAATCATGCTTTTAAAAACAAGCGGAATTAAGGTCTTTGCTTTTACAAATCAATACAGAATTTCTCGTGGAGAAGCAACTGTTCAAGATTTTGAAGAACAATTTCGTGAATATGGATTTGATCAGTCCTATATATGTCCACATGAACAAGAATGCAGCTGCAGAAAGCCGAAACCTGCTATGTTGTTACATGCTTCTGAGCAACACGATCTGGATTTATCAAAATGCATAGTTATTGGTGACGTGGGGGATACCGACATGCTTGCTGCCCATGCAGTAGGAGCGACAAAGATCATGGTGAAGACAGGTTGGGGAGAATCCTCATTAACAAAATTTAGAGACAGATGGTCAGAGACAGAACCTGATTATGTCGCAGAACATATTTTAGATGCAGTGCAATGGATCATTAGAGGACCGGAGTGAGGTAAGCCGAATGGCATCGAACTTTAATAATAAGGTGATAGGAGGGTGTTCAATTATGGGAATGTCTGATTATTATAAAAACCTTAGGGAAAAGATCGGAAACGAGTTGATTTTTATGCCAGGTGTGGCTGGGGTTATCCGAAATGAACAAGGAGAGATCTTTTTCGGTCGTAAACATAATGAAACCAACTGGGGCTTAATTGCTGGGGCAATCGAGCTCGGTGAGACACCTGCTCAAGCGATGATAAGAGAAGCATGGGAAGAGACAGGACTTATCATAGAACCGGAGAAAGTGATAGGGATCTATGGTGGTGAAGAGCAGCGGTTTACATACAGTAATGGTCACCAGGTTGAATATTTAACGATCGTATTTGAATGCAGTATCAAGTCTGGACAACTGGCATCCGATAATGAAGAGATGAAAGATCTGCAATTTTTCCCCGAGCATGAGCTTCCACCTATTGCAAACAAGTATCCAGACTATATTTTTAGTTCTAACCAAGAAGGACGAGCTCATTTTATTAAATAGTCTCAATTATTAAAAGGAGGAGTGAGCGTGAGAAGCTCCAGGTTTACACCATATTTAAGTTTTATTGGTTTTGGGTTAATTATCATGACATTGGTCATAAATCTTATTTTTAAATATGGAAGGGGATTGGATGAAGGTTCCCTTATGCTATTATCGGTTGCTAATGCCGTCTCATTAGTTTTCACTTTAGTATGGGGATTATTTGGGACTATTGAGTTGTATTTATTATTGAATTCGAATAAGAAACTTAAATCCGGATTGGATACTGGGAATATTAGTAAAGAAGAGTACATGAATAAAGCCAAAAATCTAAAATTCTGTTATGTTGTAAATATAAGTTATCTGGTTATGCTTTTAATTCAACTTGCATATGTCATTATGAATTGGGACGAGGTCGATGTTTAGGAGGAATTATAATTGAAAGCATTGTCGATCATTGGTATTGTGTTATTTACATTAACGTTTTTTATGATATTCGGATTAGGGCCAGAAGATCCTGATAGCGCAGCAATCTTGGGACTTTTAAGCATGCTGTACGCCATACCTTTTTCAATTGTAGTTTTGGTTAGAGCTAATAAATTAAAAAAGCCACGTGTAAATGTTCACGAACAGCTTCTGCAATTAGGTGAGTTGAGAGAAAAAAATATCATTACTGAGTTTGAGTTTGAACAAAAGAAAGAGAAGCTGTTCTCTAAAATTAAGTAGTTCAGAGACAACTACATACCATAATGGAGGCCTACCTAAGATAATAGTTATCGGGGTGGGTCTCCATTATTAATAAATATCTTCGTTAATTAAATAATCTAAATCAACCTTACTCATTCGTAATCTTTATCGTTTCATCAGTAATGGTCTTACCGTCACTCCCCAATGCCTGAACAATCACATGGTGATGCACAGACTTACCCGCAATATCCCACGTTATCTTCCACCCATCGTCCTCGTTAGTATCATACCCAATAAGTTCTCGTTCTCCCCAAGTCTCAGTTCCTGTTGGAACGGCCCAGAAAAGAAGTGTTTCCGCGTTGGTCGCCTCTACTGTGACATTTAACTCTGTGCTATCTGTAGGAATTATAATCCAACCTTCTTTTTCGGGAAAGTTAGTCTCAACATTTGCAATCATGGGCATAGCCTCATTTCTTGGGATAACCTCAGTGTCATGATTTTCAGTAGGAACTTCTGAAGCGCAGGCTGTGAGAAGAAGGAAGAGCAGAAGAATCGGGAAAAATGCTATATTTGTCATGATGATTACCTCTTTCTATATAGTGGTATTCACAAATCCTCCAGAGTAATTCCCTCGCACTTGGTTTGACAATACGTTATATGCATGTAAACATAACAGTTAATCAATTACAGTTTAATATAAGTAAGGAGTTGTAAATCAGGATGGAATTCTTTGGAGCTCTTATAGCGTTGATCCTATGTTTTATTGTGTTTCTTATCGTTGCTGCAGTTATACGTTATGTGATAGATTCTTCAAAAACATCGAAAAGACTTGAGGATCTAATAAAAGAAGTACACTATTTGAGAACTGAAATTAAAAAACAAAATAACAATAAACAAGGCGATAATAAATATTTCATTGACGAGAAAGTATAGGATGCCTATTCTAGAAGCCATACCTTGCATCATGCAAGTCGTTTTATGGAAGGAGGATTAAGATGCAAAGTGATTTCATTGAGTTAGTTGAAGAGAGTGATGAGAGGTACAAATGTTATGTTTTAAAAAATACAGTCCAAATATTTAAGCAATCCATTAAGGATGAGGATTTAAATGATGTCCGACTCTATATATCGACGACTATTCAGTTAGATGCAATTGCTGATGTAGTAGAGTCATATCTGCATTGGTTTACGGAGTGTGAGGCCGTATTTCGAAATTATTATGAGAATGAACTTCGTGAACAAGTACATAAGGATTGGTTTAATGAAATTGAAGTATATCAAGTAGATATAACATTTAACAGTAAAGAGGACTACGGAGCAACGATAGCCTGTGGAGACAATGTATTACAAGGTCACATTATGATTATTGATTTTGATCGAGAACATATCCAAGCTATCCACTTAAATGGATAGGCTAATTATATATACCATCTATGATGATATTTTGTAGTCTATTGTTTTCTCTTAGCTCCAGGTAGTTAAGAAATAGGAGCAGCGTTATCAGTACAAGGATCACTGACATGAACTTTTGGAATTTCCCCATGGTAGATATAACCTCCTCGTTATATTAAGTAAATCACAGTGTACAACAAATTAATTTGATAATGCCATTTGTATTACATAACACCTGAATGGAATTAAAGTTACGTGCAAAATGAAAAACAGGACTATTCCTCTAACGGGAATAAGTCCTGTTTCTATTTACAACTATTAATCTCAATGATGATGATGCGCATGAGCATCCGGTGCGTCGCCTTTGACGGTACATAATACCGAGGTGTCGTGAAGATGTTTTTCAGACTCTACCTGCAAGGTCACATGTTTGATTTCTTTATGCTCCAGCATATGTTCAATTTTCTGAACAAGCACCTCGGATGCATACACATCCATCGTTCCATCCACCACGATATGAGCGGTCAGTGCATTCAGGTTGCTGGTGATGGACCAGACATGCACGTCGTGCACGCCTTTGACGCCATCGACTTGTTTGATGGTCTGAACAAGGTCATTTACATCCACATTCGCTGGCGTTCCCTCCATCAAGATATGCAAGGATGATTTGGTGACAAAGAATCCACTGCGTAGAACCAGTACAGCTACAATGACACTTGCGAGTGGATCGGCCCAGCCCCAACCGAAGAACATCATAAGCAAAGCAGCAGCAATGGCGCCAACCGATCCGAGCATATCACTAATGACATGGAGGTATGCTCCGCGCATATTCAAGTTTTTCTCCGTATCGCTACCGCGCATCATGATCCATGCCACCAGGATATTAATGAGCAAGCCGATGATACTGATGATCAACATACCGACTGTTGCGACTTCTGGTGGGTTGATGAAGCGACCAATTGCTTCGTAAAAGATGTAAAGTGAGATGGCGATTAAGGTGACCCCATTTAACGTGGCTGCCAAAATCTCAAAGCGTCTGTACCCGTACGTTTTGCCTGTATTCACCGCTTTTTCGCCAAAGGTGAACGCCAGCAAGGCGATCCCCAAAGCTATGGAATCAGACAACATATGACCTGCATCGGAGATGAGGGCTAAGCTGTTCGTCATGAATCCGCCAACGGCTTCAACAATCATATAAACGGTAATAATAATGAAGGAAAATAACAGTACTTTCTTGTTATTGGTACTACCATGATTGTGTCCATGGTCGTGGTTGTGATGATGTCCGGACATATGAGATCCTCTCCTTTGGAGCCATGCTCCGTTATGTAATTGATTTCTTTTGTGACTACAAGTGATCTTCGGAAATGATAAAGTGCTAATACATGAACATATGAGCAGTTATTCATATGTTATGGTTTTATTATAGGTACACCTAATAATAGTGTCAACCAGATTCGAGAAAATATAAACATGACCTGTAAGCTCATCGCATGTGCGCTGGCGGTTTACGTTACTTTTGTGCTACCATCTGTGCAGGATGAATGTCGAGGAAGTTCCCGCTACAAATAATAAAATGAAGTAAATATAAGTTAAAAATAATATTTACACGGTAACGGAGAGGTCAGAAAAAATCTGGAGAAGCGGAGCGTTCGCCTTTATCCCCGGATTTTAACCTTTGAATAGGAAATAAAAAAATCTGGGGATAACAGCGATCAGAAGATTGTTCTGACCTTGTAGTGGCTAGTGTAAAAATGATTCATTTCAACTTAACAGAAAAGGGGCGGACAACAATATGAAGAATCTGCTTCTGGCGGACGACGACGCCAATATTAGAGCACTCCTCCGGCATGTCATGACCAAGGAAGGGTATCGGGTACATGAAGCACAGGATGGAGTGGAAGCAGTCAAGGTTATGCAAGCAACACCAATCGATCTGGCGATTCTGGATGTGATGATGCCAGGTATGGACGGACTGGAGTTATGTGATTTCATTCGGCAACATTATGACATACCGATTATGCTGCTGACAGCACGGGATCAACTATCCGACAAGCGGGATGGGTACTTGAGAGGCACAGATGAATATGTGACGAAGCCATTTGAACCCGAGGAACTGGTCTACCGGGTTAAAGCATTATTTCGTCGGTACCATCGTACGTCCAGTGATATCATTCGTATGAATCGCATCGTGATTGACCGGAATAATGTCGAGGTCTCCGATGGGCAATCGATTCTCTTTTTGCCAATGAAGGAGTTCGAGCTACTCTCTCAACTTGCTCAGTTTCCGGGGCGATTATTCTCGCGTGATGAACTAATTCGGTTGGTCTGGGGAGCGGATTATGAAGGCGATGACCGCACCGTGGATGTACATATCAAGCGGCTGCGTGATCGTTTTGCCGATTATGGGGATGATTTTGTCATTCAGACGGTACGGGGGATTGGTTATAAGATTGAGGTGAAAGCGCATTGAGATCACTGTACTTTCGGGTGTTTATGATTACAATCGCGGTGATTCTGGTCAGCGCCATGCTGGGTTTTCTTTTATCCAATATTTATTATCATGCGAAGCTGAAGTCTTTCAATGACGAGAAGTTAGTTGGCATCGCGACGCAAATGAAGCAGTTTGTGGAGCAGGAACCCGCTACGGTAGAGCATTACCTGGACAATGCCGCAGCGCTCGGTTACGAAATTTATGTGACAGATGGAAAAGGGAATGACCAATTCTATGGCCGCGAATTCCGCCAGAAAGATCTGGACAAGCAGGCTGTAGATCGGGTATTAGGTGGTGAGATATACCACGGCGTTGCCGAGTTTCCCAGCAAACCCTTCATTACGGGTTTCTTCGATAATCAATTGAGTAATACCGTTGGTGTTCATCTACAGATGGGCAATGCAAGTTATGCGTTGTTTATGCGCCCTGATGTTATTTTGCAGTTCGGTGAGCTGCGTATCTTTTTTGCGTTGATTGGAGCGTTTACGGTGGGCATTAGTATTCTGCTCTTTTTAATCAGTACCCGCTATCTGGTGAATCCGATTGAACGTCTGTCCGAGGCGACCAAGCGCATTGCCCAAGGAAACTATAATCTGAAATTGTCCACGACTAGGCGTGATGAGATTGGACAGCTGGCCCAGCATTTCATGACCATGAGTCGTGAATTGGAGCGGGTGGATCAGGCCCGTCAGCAGTTTGTATCGAACGTATCTCATGAGATTCAATCACCGCTGACCTCGATTCAGGGTTTTGCCCAACTGGTAGCGGATCGAGATCTGCCTGAACAAGAACGGGAGCACTATGCTTCCATTATTGAAGAGGAGAGCCGCCATCTCTCATTGCTCAGTAAACAATTGCTGCTGTTGTCCTCTCTGGAACAAGGTCATGAGGATTTGACCAAAGTGAGATTTTCTCTACGAGATCAATTCCGCCAATCGGTTCAGGTGCTGCAATGGCAGTTGGAAGAAAAAGAACTGTTGCTAAGGATCTCGGTACCCGAATCCATCCAGTTATATGGAAATGAAGTGCTGCTCATGCAAGTATGGATGAATCTGCTGGGTAATGCCGTGAATCATCTTCCACAGGGGAGAAGCATCGAGATTCGTGCAGAAGAGACCAATGCCCAGTGCGTAATCTATATTCGGGATACAGGAGATGGGATTGCGGCAGAGCATTTGCCTTTCCTGTTTGATCGGTTCTACCGGGTTGACCGTGCGAGAGAGCGCTCTTCCGGCCGAACTGGACTTGGACTTGCCATTGTGCAGAAAATTATCCGCATTCATGACGGTACGATTGAGGTCTCCAGTTCGTCAGAAGGAACGGTCTTTACCGTGACGCTCCCGCAGATGTAATCTGTTATTCATTTGCCGTTCATTTTCGCCTCCTATACTTGGGTTATCAAGAGGAGGTCAGAGAATATGTACTTGGCTATTAGAGAGATGAGGTTTGCCAAAGGGCGATATGCATTAATTGCTACAATTATGGTGCTTGTATCATTTCTGGTTTTGTTTGTCACAGGTCTGGCACAGGGGCTCGCGTATGATAACGCGGCATCCATCAAAAATATGGCAGCAACCCATTTTGTTCTGGAGCAGGATTCGAATCATCGGTTTACCCGCTCCCAGGTGAATCAGGACCAGCTGGAGCAGACACGCTCCGTTGTGGGGCAAGAGAACGCTGAACCGCTGGGTGTGAAAATGACAACGGTCAGTCCAGCTGGTGACACGAAGAAGATTGATGTAACGCTATTTATGGTGAACCCGGAAGGCTGGCTGGCTCCAACCGTAACCGAAGGCTCTACAATTACGGATCTGAAATCCGGGCAGGTTGTAGTGGATCAAAAGCTGTCTGAATCTGGCGTGAGGATTGGAACGGAACTGGTCGATCAAGCCTCGGGCACGAAGTGGACCGTGGGTGGATTTGTGGAAAATGAGTCCTTCAGTCACTCACCGGTTGTGTTTCTGAACGAGCAGGAATGGCTCGCTATTCAAGAAGGTTCTCGTACTTCGCAAGGAACAGCAAACTCTAATGCTCCGGTATACAATGCGATTGCCGTTAAAGATGCAGGTGAGAAGGTAGACAGCCTCAGTACTGCTTTGCCGAATACAGAAGTAATAACGAAGTCAGATGCGGTATCCGCTATTCCTGGGTACAAGGAAGAGCAGGGCTCACTGCTCATGATGATTGCCTTTTTATTTGTCATCTCGGCGTTTGTGCTTGCGGTATTCTTCTACGTCATCACGATTCAGAAAACGAGTCAATTTGGTATTTTGAAAGCCATTGGGACGCGAAATTCATATCTGGCGGGCAGTGTTTCGTTGCAAGTATTGCTTCTGTCCATCGGCAGTCTGGTGATCAGTGTGCTGTTGGTTCAGCTGTTTGAATCGATCTTGCCAGCTTCGATGCCGTTTCAATTAGGCTTGTCCACCCTAGCACTAACCTGTGTGTTATTCGTGGTGATGTCTATGGCGGGTTCGCTATTCTCGGTGTGGAAGGTTACCAAAATTGATGCGCTTGATGCGATTGGGAGGACAGCAGCATGAGAAACCGACTGGTATTGCAGGGAATTACACAGACTTTTGAAGATGGTGGAGTCAAACGGACGATATTGGATAAGTTGGATCTTAAGGTGGCCGAAGGAGAACTCGTCGCGGTCATGGGGCCTTCCGGCTCAGGCAAAAGTACATTTCTGTCCATCGCAGGTGCACTGCTTGAACCGACGGAGGGACAGGTTATGCTGGATGGCGCATCGATTATGGGCAAAAACAAACAGGACATATCCGATGTACGGCTCCAGCAGCTCGGGTTTATTTTTCAAAGCGCCAACCTCATTCCGTATCTGAAAGTGGAAGAACAACTGATGGTGGTCGCCAAGCTCGCCGGAACAGATAAAAACAAGGCAGAGAAGCGGGTCGATGAGCTGCTGGATACGGTAGGCTTATCGCATCGACGTAAGGCATATGCCGAGAAGCTTTCTGGCGGAGAACGCCAGCGGGTTGCCATTGCCAGAGCTTTGATGAATGATCCGGCCGTCCTGCTGGCGGATGAACCGACAGCCAGTCTGGATGAGGAACGTGGACTGGATATTGTGAGCATGATTGCACGGCTCGTGAAGGAGCAGGGCAAGAGTGCAGTCATGGTTACGCATGATGAGCGGATTTTGCCGCTATGTGATCGGGTTCTCTTTTTGGAAAACGGGAAACTGGTACACCATTAGTGGTCAGAGTGGAAAGTGTAAACTTTCTTTAGTTCAACTGAAATAACATTAGAAGGTCCATGAATTCCCGATGGGAAAAGTGGCCTTCTTTTTTCTTTTTTGATCTATAATGAGAGATAGAACTTATAATGGAAGATTTATTTTACATAGAGAGGATCGGATAGAAAAATGAAGACTTTGGATCGGGAACAGTTCCCGGCGCTCAGCACATCGATTCATTGGGGAATTGTTAAAGCGGAGTTTAGATTGAATGACATCGTGGATGAAACGCTGGTAAGCAATGTGAGCATTATCCCGTTTGTGGGGGAACGAGTGGTTGTTTTTCAGATCGATAACGGAAAATGGGAGCTGCCTGGAGGAACGTTGGAGGTAGGAGAGAAGTATATGGATGGTCTGCAACGTGAAGTGATGGAGGAGCTCGGAGCCAAGTTGGTCACGTATCGGGTGTTTGGACAATTTCATTGCATGTCGAGTGCACCTGAGCCGTATAGACCGCATATTCCACATCCTCATTTTGTGAGAATTATTGGCTATGGAGAGGTTGAACTCGTTGGCCAACCGCTGAATCCGATGGATGGGGAACAGGTAATTGCCGTAGAGGTTGTGGAAATTGGTGAAGCGATAAGGAGATTTGAAGAGCAGAATAGATATGACATTGCAGAAATGTACCGATTGGCCTATTTGCTTCGAGAAGAAGCAAACTTTGAGTAGTTGGAATGCTAGTTTATTATAAATCCTTAAATCTTAAATCCTACAAACTTCGGAGGTTATGATGATTAGAGATGAAATTAATGAGTTGCTGGATGCTCTACCGGACCATGAACTGAATGTGGTGTACTCGCGAATCGAGCTTGTGCACCGCAAATATATGTATAACAAAAATTTGGAGGACAAGGGGGTCCTTGTGACTGAATTGTGCGAGGAATCCGAAGAGGTTATACAGAAATGGGATAACACATTTGCCAAGAACATCAGTGAAGAGGTAAAAGAGGCCATCTATTATAGCCAGTACAAGTGGCATATGTTCAGTTATGAGAAACAGGATTGCCTAACAGACAATGCAGCACGAGATGCTTTTAATGCCGAAAATAATAACGAGGTGTATGTCATGTATCAACATACACCATTCATACAGGTATTTCAGAATGCGAATAAGGTCATCGCAGAAGATTTTGATTCGGAACAGGACATTTATATTTTTGACCAAGAATTCACATGGACGTATGTACATACCCATGAATCCAGGTGCGGACCGTATTTTTATAAAGTGAAGTAACAAGGAGCAGTAAGGAGTAACAAGTGAGGAGTTTGGAGTCCACTTAATAAACACACGAATATCTGCCGGAGGAGCCATCTGATGCGTAAGAGGTCGATTAAAATATTCAGACGCGCCATGCTTAGTATTCTTTTACTCGTAATAATCGCACTAATCTTTCCCACTTGGACCCCTGGGATCAAGGGAGAGAATAGTATCAGCACATTAGGACAGGTTGAGATCAATGGTGCAGGTCATGAGGTTATGATTCGCGGTGCGGATCGGAACAATCCCATCCTTCTTTTTGTACATGGTGGCCCTGGTTGCTCCGAGATTCCTTATGTAAGGAAGTATCAGCAGGAGCTTGAGCAACATTTTACTATTGTGCATTATGATCAACGTGGAAGTGGAAAGTCATATCATTTGTTGGAGGATTATTCGGATGTGACTTCAGATGTGCTTGTAGATGATTTGCTGGCATTAACGGATTACGTCACTGCCGAACTGGGGCAAAGAAAGGTTACGCTGGTCGGTCATTCATTTGGTACATACATAGGGACAAAAGCGGCGGCCAAAGTACCTGAAAAATTCGTTGCTTATATAGGTATTGGACAAGTAGCTGATACTGTGCAGAGTGAGTTGGATAGTTTGGAATATACGATCGCACAAGCGAAACAAGCCGACAGTACAGCTGATGCGGAAAGTCTGGAACGTCTTCGTGGTCCGATTGAGCGAGGCGAGCAGTATACACCAAGAAAGTTGGTTCGCAAATACGGCGGTGCAGCCAGACTTATTGATGACAACAGAGATTATACGCTCGGCTTCCTTCTGGGAACTGAATATAATGCGTTGGATGTGATTTGGTATTCCATGGGCGTGCAGGCTACACAGGAAATCCTCCTGAAGGAGGAGTCCACCAACCATTTGCCAGATATTGTAGATCAGCTGGAGATACCGACTTTTTTTGTTATGGGAAAGTATGATTATATGACGTCTGTGGATGCGGCAAGGGATTATTTCGATGAGCTTGGAGCACCCGAAAAAGATTTTGTTGTATTTGAAGAATCGGCTCATTACCCACAGTTCGAGGAGAAAGAACGATTTGCAGCGTGGTTAATGGGGGTATTAAACTTTTGAATAAGCGAGGGATCTTGATGGAGCAACTTAATACTAAACTCATAACTAGACTTGCATTACCGGAGGAAGCTTCCATTGTGTTGAACCTATGGCAAGAGTCTGCCCGGTGGCTGAACTCCAAAGAGATATATCAATGGCGTCCTGAATATTTCAATTTGGAACAAGTGATCGAATTCATGACTGAGGGATCTGACGTATATCTTGCTGAAATAAATCACGAAATCGTAGGGACGTATACCTTAACGTGGTCAGACCCCCTGATCTGGGAAGAACTCGACAACACCAATTCCGGGTACATACACCGATTCGCAGTGAATAGAGATTTTAAAGGGCAAAATATAGGTCTACTCCTTCTAAAATCAGCTGAAGAGAACATTAGGCAAAAAGGTAAGACCTTGATCCGGCTGGATTGCATGGCAGATAACCTGAGACTTAATCAATACTATAAAGACTATGGATTCCAATACATCCGCAGAATGAAGCAGGGGAACTGGAGCGCCAGTCTGTATGAAAAACAATGATGGTATCTCTATCGACTTCGTTAAGCTCGTAAGTGTATAAAAGGGGGACTATTCATGCTTTTATCCTATCATCCAATGAAAATAGCTGATGCAGGAAAAATCGTTACCTGGAAGTATGAAGAGGAATACGCTATGTACAGTTTCTCTGAATCCAATGAAGATATTCAAGAATTGATGAATGGGGAGTACTTTTCAGTCCTGGATGAGCTGGAGAGGTTAGTAGGATTTATTTGTTGTGGGGAATCAGCACGTGTACCGGGAGGAACCTCAATCGGACTGTATCAAGAAGAAGGATATCTGGATATAGGTCTTGGATTAGATCCAGATCTAACAGGACAAAAGATAGGGTCTGTGTTCCTTAAACAAAGTTTAGTATTCTTGCAAAACCATTTCAAAAGTTCTCAGTTTCGGCTGGTTGTTGCCACATTCAACGAACGAGCAATTAAAGTATATGAGCGGACAGGCTTCAAAAGAGATAAGGAGTTTTATAGCAAAGTGCATGACGAGGACATGTTATTTATCAGTATGAAACTGGAAATGTCCATCTACTCTTTTGAAGAAATAACGGAGCAGGATTTGACTGAAGTCAGAGAAATATATAACTACTATGTCTCCAACACGACTATCTCATTTCATACTGAAGAATTGACTCTGGAAGAAATCAAGGCTTCTGTCATGAACATAAATCCGCGCTTTAAATCATTTGTCATTAAAGAAGAGAACGAAATTCAAGGGTATGTGCTAATTACTCAATACAAGAGCAAACAAGCCTACGACTTCTCGGGAGAAGTAACCATTTATTTGAAACCGGATATCGTAGGGAAGGGTATTGGTGGAACGGCACTGCGATTTATAGAGAATGTTGCGCGCGAGCAAGGGTTCTACACCTTGATTGCTACGGTATGCATGGAAAACACACGCAGCAAGTCCCTGTTCGAAAAGCATGGGTATGAGCAATGTGCGATGTTTAAAGGCGTGGGATATAAATTTGATCGTAGATTGGATATTGGTAGTTTCCAAAAGGTGTTGTAAGGATGGATAATATTCAATATAATCTAAATTTCGAAAAACTCGTCGCTGAATTAGAACTTGGTGAGTTGATCAGTACACCCAAGGCAATCTCGGGTGGGCTTTTACATCGCATGTATGCCATTGAAACTACACATGCCAAATATGCTGTGAAAGCACTGAATCCTCAAATTATGAGTAGACCTACAGCTATGCAGAATTATATTCAATCCGAAAAAATAGCAAACGTGGCAGCAAATTTTATCCATGCTCAACCTGCCAAAGTGATAAACGGTTCTTCAATGCAGATCTTAGATCATCAATGTTATCTTATATTTGACTGGATCGACGGTAAAAGTCTGGAGCTTCATGAAGTAACCGAAACCCATTGTGAGCATATGGGCATGATTCTTGCGGATATTCATAAAACTGATTTTTCACAGCTTCATATTCCTGACCTTCAGTTAAATCATTCCAAAGAAATCGATTGGAATGATTATTTAACCAAAGGGCAGAAAGAAAATTCGGATTGGACGATCTTATTAGCTGATAACATTCAAAAGCTCTATGAGTGGAGTGCTCAGGCAAAAAAAGCATCAGTAATACTGGCCTCAAATACAGTTATTAGCCATAGAGATCTTGAGCCTAAGAACGTGATGTGGCAGCAGGAAAACCCCATCATTATTGATTGGGAATCAGCGGGTTATATCAATCCGATGCATGATCTGGCGGAAACAGCGATGTATTGGTCTGTGGATCAGACCGGAAACGTGGGCAAAGAAAGGTTCTTGGCTTTTATAAATGGATATCGGTCTCGAGTGGGGAATTTAAACGCCAATTGGAGAAGGGTTCTTGAAAATGGTTTTTCCGGGAAATTGGATTGGCTCGAATACAGTCTGAAACGCTCTTTGTGGATTGAATGCACAGACGATGAAGAGCAACAGTTGGGAACATCACAAGTCACATGGACTATAAAGGCTTTAAAAAAATACGAGGATATGATCTCCGATGTTGAGAACTGGTTGAGTAGCTAAATCCGAGATAATTGTTATCCGATACAGGAAGGGGTGACTAACATGGCAAACACTAAAGGAACACTAAGAACATGCGAACAAGGGCATTCCTATTACAAAAGTAGCGATTGTCCAACCTGTCCGGTATGTGAGAAGGAACGGAAACCGAAAGAAGGATTTCTTTCATTGCTGTCTGCACCCGCTAGACGTGCGCTGGAGAATCAGGGAATTACGACATTACAGCTACTCTCGCAATACACAGAAAAAGAGATTTTGAAGCTGCACGGGATCGGGCCTTCTGCGATGCCAAAACTTCGACAAGCACTTGAAGAAGAGGGATTATCTTTTAAAGAGTAACCCTCTTTTTTTTTGGTCAATGGCTTTAATTGGAGAAATTGGTATCGTATCTCTTCCTCGCATTGTATAATAATACAGTTGTGTAAAAGTTTACACGAGAAAGAGGAGTCATCTCAGAATAACAAAACAGAATAGGAGGTGTTATTTAGTGGAACCACAAATTGAAGAAAAGAAGGTTGATTATCGACCTTTGGGTATATCAGGACTTGGGGGATGGTTGATTCTTGTCCATATTGGACTTTATCTCACCATCATTATGCTTGTTGTGCAACTATTTCAATACCTTGTACCTTCAATGACGAGAGAGACTTGGGAGCTCTTAACTTCCAAACAATCTGACTATTATCACGCATGGTGGGGCCCGGTTCTCATTTTTGAAACGGTATATAATGTGCTGTTTTTAGTATTTGGCGTATATACGCTGATTACGTTTTATAGAAAGAAATCGATATTCCCTCGTCTTATGATTATGTTTTACAGTGTGAGTCTAGCCGTGGGCATCATTGATTATCTGTTGTTACTTCAGATTCCTATGGCGGTAGAACTTGAGGATGGAAGTTCGTTAAAAGGGATAGGTAGGACGGTACTCACCTGTGCCGTATGGATTCCTTATTTTATAAAATCAGTTCGAGTTCACAATACGTTTGTCAAATAAAAACATAAGCCCCGACCTAAGATGGAAGATCTAGGGCCGGGGTTTGTTATAAGAGGATTCAAATAGAGGAGGAGATATCTTGAAGATTTTCTTAGTAAGGCACGGCATGGATGAGGAGGGTTACAGAGGTGGTTGGAGTCAGCGAGGGCTCATTGAGGAAGGTATTACTCAATCTGAGAGACTCGGAGATTACCTGTACCTCCATTCAGAGCAATATAAGATAAACACGGTGATTAGCAGTGATCTTCCGCGTGCAGTACAGACTGCCAAAGAGCTTGAAAAAAGACTGAACATAAAGGGGCTTTATCTGAAAGACTGGAGAGAAATGAACAACGGAGATTTGGCTGGAATGCCAAATGAGGAAGCAGAAGTGAAATATGCAGGAGTTTATTTTAACACTCTTGGAATGGATAACCCGTTTCCAGGAGGAGAGAGTCCTCGGAATTTTTATAACAGAATCTGTACATCCTTTCGGGATTTATGCCGAAGTATAGAGGAGCAACAGATCAAATCGAATGTTCTACTGGTCACGCACGGCGGAGTAATCAACATCCTTTATTATCTCTTAGGAGACCAGAATTGGACCAATACATCGGAGTTTCATTCTATAGGGAATACCAGTGTTCATACGGTTGAAAAAGGAGTAAATGGTTGGGAGTTTAGCAGCATGAATATGATGAGTCATCTAGGTTAGAGTCTGAAGCAGACGTACTATTTCACCATCTATTACTTCTTCACTAGTTTTTATAAACCCTAAATATTCATACAACTTTCCTGCAATTAGATTGTCTGGTCGGTGTCCAATCATGATTCTTGTGCAATTTGAAATACGCATAAGCTGAATCAAAGTTTTCATTGCTGCCTTGCCATAACCTTTTCCTTGATGCTTCTCGTCAATCATTATGGCAGGAATCCAGTAGTTATCATCCTTGTCTGGGTTCGCACAGAATACGAGAAAACCGACTAAAACCTCTTCCGAGTAAATAGCACGTAATTCAAAATCATCAACATATTTAGATTCAGCAATCCAATAAACGACAGGTGCAGGAAAGATATTAAGTTGTTCTGCCTTAACTTTAAGCTGGGTACATTCATACCAATTTTCATTAGAACATATCAATCATTTCAAAATAAAGAGTTGAGAAAATGGCCTACTACGCTACAACGGAATGAAATGGAAGTATAAGGAGGTTGCAGATATGATTAATAAACCAAGTGATTTGTTGCGTGGGTTGAAGTCCTTGTCTGGACCTTTTCCGACTTGGGATACCGAACAGTTACCGGATCGACCAGGGGATCTTTTTCTGGAATGGTTGAGACTGGCCATTGATTATGAGGTGAAAGAACCTCATGCGATGACGATTTCGACAGTGGATTCGAATGGTTTTCCTGATGCACGAGTATTGATAATGAAAGACGTAGTTGACGAAGCTTTTTATTTTGCATCTGGCTCGGAGAGTCGAAAAGGACAGCAGCTGGAGAACAATCCGCATGTGGCACTGACCTTTTACTGGCCTACATTGGGCAGACAGATCCGCATAAGAGGAGAAGCCGTGGATATGGGCGAGGAAGCAGGTGCAGCGGATTTTCGGAAAAGATCGGCAGGTGCGCGCGCAGTTGCGATGACAGGACGACAGAGTCAGGAGCTGGAGAGTGAGGAAGAATTGGAACGCGCCATTGCCGCTCAGAAAGAGCGGATCAGCCGGGATTCTGATGTCATTACACCGAATTGGAGACTGTACGCCGTGAACGCAAAGGAAGTTGAGTTCTGGCAGGGAGACCCGGAGCGAAAGCATGTGCGAATCCAATATGTTCTGCAACATGGGCAATGGAAGCAACGGCGATTATGGCCGTGATTTGATAAAGGGGGGAATTGTGTGAGTCGTAGAACTACAGGGACACTGCTGCTGGTCATAGCGGCATTTCTATACGGTGTTCGATATTTGAGTGCTGCCATTTTTGGTTCTGGTGTGGCTTCGTGGAATTCGGAATTGTTTCAGGAGATGCTGAATTATGTGGGAACCGCTCCGCAAAGTTGGAGTATAGCTGCTTTAATCCTGGGTTTGTTCTATTTAGTATGGGCGGAATATGAAGCAACCAGCTCCAAAACCAAAGAAAGTCTCAAGCGTTTTGTGAGTTATGAATCTGTAGATCAAGAAGCGGGAAGCCAGAACAAAACAGATTAACTGGATAGTGTGAGTTCTTATCAGCAACAGTTGCTAAATTAATTTGTATAAGCTGGGGAGGCATACATATGAAGTCCATTGAAAGTTATTTTGATCCATTTCCGGTATTGGAAACAGAACGATTGCTCCTTAGGCCCATTACCTATGCTGATCTGGATGAGATGTACCGTTATTGCGCGGTTCCTGCTGTATCGGAGTACACAACTTGGGACGCACATCAGAGCAAGGAGGATACGAAAGCCTTTATTGATTTTGTGACGAGTCGATATGAGGTGGATAAGCTGGGGCCATGGGGGATTGAGGATAAACAAACGAAGAAGTTGATTGGCAGCTGCAATTATTTAGGATGCGACAGCAACAGTATGAGGGTGGAATTAGGTTATGTGTTATCCAATGAGTACTGGGGCCAAGGCATCATGACGGAAGCGGTTAGCCGAATCATTCAATTTGGATTTGAAGACATCGGGTTGGAACGAATTCAGGCTAAATGTCTGGTGGGTAACATCGGCTCCGCAAAGGTCATGGAAAAGACAGGCATGAAATTCGAGGGGCTTTTACGGAGTTATATGAAAATTAAAAACGAAATGCAGGATTTGAATTTGTATGCGATGACCAGAGAAGATTTTCAATCGTTATAACCTGCTGAACATGTTTGAAAGGAATGTTAATGTTGACCAAAGGAATACTATTTGTTGTCCTTTTTATGACTCTTTTAAGTAACTCTGAAGTATCCGATAGTCTGTCCGAAGTCTCTAATCTGTCTCCTGCGCCTACGATATTTACAGAAGAAGAATTTAAAGTGCAGAATAAAGCAAAGAATATCACCATTCAAATCGGAGATACTCGAGCAGAGGTTGAGCAGCAGTTGGGGAAACACGTGGATTATTATTATCATACGAATGTTTACCAGTATAAAGGGATGTGGATTCATTACAAAGAAGGAATTGTGGATGGAATCGTGATCGATGATGCGGCTGCAAATTCCAAAAAATAAAAAACGCCAAGTGGCATAGGTTATGGCAGTACAATTCAAGAGGTAATCCAGCAATACGGAAAGAAAGCCTTTATTGATTCTAATCAAAGAAAAGTACGCTCAATTACGTATCTCATGGAGAGAGATAAACAAGGCAACTACAGTGTAATAACGTCATTTGATAAATTCGTACTTGAAGGTGGCTATGAAAATTTGATGATTCTATCCATGGTGATCGATCAGCAAAGTCGTGTGTCATTCTTGATGATTGCAGACTATGAATTTGCATATCATCCTGAGCATAGATGGACTGAAACTCAATAAAATGGCTGGGGGGTACTCTGTTTTTAACATCCCAACGTACATAATGTCATATCGTGCATCGACCGGGATCCGCTATAATCTCCAAGTTGAAAAAAACATGGATAAGGAATCGGGAGGTACATTGAATTGACAGCGAAAAACAAATATAAATCACTTGAACTTGAAACACCCGGCGTATATGAACTGGAAGGACTGGAGGTCGGCGTGACCTCCAATTGCAATTACAAATGCGACTATTGCTGCGCCTACAATCGGGACGATGGGCAATGCATCAGCGGTCAAGAAGTGATTCGAATTATTCGTGAGCTTCCGCGGCTCAAGCGGGTGCGTTTGTCCGGGGGAGAGGTGACTCTGAAATATCAGGATTGCCTGGAGATTGTGACCTATTGTGGGAAACATGGCATCGACACGCAATTAAATACCAATGCCAGCCTGCTAACGGAAGAACGAATTCATGCTTTGCGGGATGCAGGCTTGTCCAATATTCATATATCTTTTAACTATACAGACCGGGAAGCTTATGCAGCATATTACCGTGTACATCCCCGCATGTATGAGCGCTTGGAGCAAAACATCCGTCTTTGTGCTGAAGCGGGGCTGGAAACCGTGCTAGAAACGCTGTTATTCGAAGGAACCCAAGCGAACATGCAAGCTATTAGCGATAAAGTCTATGAACTGGGTGTGCGCATCCATGAGATTCAGAACAGCATCGTGATGCCACACAGTAAATGGAGCAAGATTGCCTCCAAGGAGTCCCTCATCCAGTCCGTAAATGATCTGATCAATCACAAGAAAGAAGATACGACATTATATTTTACCTGTATGGATCGTTTCGCGGAGCAATTGGGGTTACGAGAACAACCGGGTGTGTATTTCTCCAATTGTGTGGATGGGACGAAGCAGCTGCATTTACACGGTAATGGGGATATTCTCATCTGTGAGTTATGCCACCCAGTCGTGATCGGCAATATCTACGAGGGTACGTCTTTGAAGGATATTTATACCAAGCAACCACAAGCGTTAATGGATTATCTAGAAAAGCAGCCCTGCCCTGCATACGATGCTCTTTTTACTGGTGAACAGTCACGTTTATAGAAAGTTGTTTAGCATCGTACTTGTCCCTATTTGGGTACATATATAGATTGAGATCCATCATTATCACTTATATGGAAGGTTGTCTGATTTCCTCTCGGGGGAAAGGATGACCTTCTTTTTTTGCGTTCAGCCTGTTTCAGATTCATTTAAGCTAGCCCGCCTATGATGAGCCTTAAGAACTTAGATGAAGAGGTGAACTTCACATGATGAAGATCTATCCAAAAACCAACGAGAACGACCCATATAAAAATGCAAAACCAAGGCGCAAATGGCTGATGATCACCCTTGTTATTGTTCTAGGCCTTGGTACCGTGATATACAGCCTGGCAGATCGCTACTTAATCCGGCATGTACAGGTTGTTGTAGCGGATGACAATACATCAGCAACCAGCACCTCCAGCGATACTTCAACCCCGGCGACTGAAGTGAATGCAACGTCAGATGACTGGAACTATTCCAGCAATGATATGCAGGTCAAAATCGACAAGGTGCAGACGGGGTCCGGCTCAGATCAGATTACGTATTACGTCGCAGATGTACAGCTGACAGATGCGAGTAGCTTGCGCTCGGCTCTGGCAGATAACAGCTTTGGCACGAATATTACCGAAAACACCTCAGAGATAGCAGCGGCCAACAACGCCATCTTTGCGATCAATGGTGACTATTACGGCTTCCGTGATGATGGCGTAATTATTCGCAATGGTACGGTATATCGGGATGATCCGGTGCGTGATGCGATGGCATTGTTCAGTGATGGCACGATGAAGACATATAACGAGACGGAAGTATCCTCATCGGAACTGCTGGCGGAAGGTGCGACCAATACGCTATCTTTTGGACCAATTCTGATTCAGGACGGTGAGATTGTAAGTGACTTCAGCAGTGTGAAAATCGATAACAACTTTGGTAACCGGTCGATCCAGGATGCCAATCCGAGAACTGCAATCGGCATGATCGCCCCGAATCATTATGTATTTGTTGTGGTTGACGGCCGGCAGGATGACAGCCGTGGCATGACGCTGGCAGAGCTTGCCGATGTCATGAAAGGTCTTGGAGCAACGGAAGCCTACAATCTGGACGGCGGCGGTTCATCCACAATGTATTTCATGGGTCGGGTTGTTAATAATCCGCTGGGGAGAAACCAGGAACGCGGCGTAAGTGACATCCTTTATCTGAAAGAGGGACAATGATCATGACCATATTAATTCCATCATACGAACCGGATGTTCGTTTATTGAATCTCGTGTTGCAGTTGCAGACGTTTCAGTTAGGACCCATTGTCATTGTAGATGATGGTAGCGGACCAGGTTACAGGGGGATTTTCGAGACGGCAGAAGCCTATGGGTGTACAGTCCTGACACATACGGTTAATCTGGGCAAGGGACGTGCACTCAAGACAGGATTTCAACATATTAAGGAACATGGCCCACAGGGCGGTATTGTGTGCGCAGACAGTGACGGCCAACATCTGCCGCATGATATCAAACGCATCTTTGATGTACTATTGGAGCAAACGAACCCGGGGATTGTACTGGGAAGCCGTCGGTTCAGTGGAACCATTCCAGCGCGCAGTCGTTTTGGCAACACGGTCACACGAGGTGTCTTTTCTCTCACGACAGGTACGAAAGTATACGATACACAGACAGGCCTGCGAGGTTTTCCGTACTCGATGCTGGACTGGCTGTGCCAGATACCGGGGGAACGATTTGAATATGAAATGAACATGCTGCTAACAGCACATAAAGAAGGGTATGAGATTACAGAGGAGTTTATTGATACGGTCTATCTGGATCATAACAAATCTTCTCATTTTCGCCCATTGGTAGATTCATTCCGCATTTATATGCCGATTCTGATGTTCAGTACGTCTTCGGTGTTATCGGCCTTGATCGATTTTGGCTTACTGTTCGTGATCCAGTATTTCACGCATAATCTGTTCCTATCGGTCTTTGCAGCGAGACTGTGCAGCTCCATCTTCAACTATACGATCAATCGGAAATATGTATTTTCAGCTGGGAAAACGTCCAGAGTCCGTCAGTCTTTACCGAAGTACTTCTCACTGGTCATTCTGGTGCTGTTATTAAATTACGGATTGTTGTACTTCTACAATGAAAAATTGATTATCCCGCTGATTGCAGCCAAGCTGTTAACAGAGGTATCGATCTTTGTGTTCAGCTATTGGGCGCAGCGCAGATTTGTATATTAACTTTGTATATTAAAACTCATAGACCAAAAGAAGACACGGCCACTCAAAAGAATATCATGCGCTTCTTGGTAATAAAAAAGGTCGAGAACAGGGTAAAGCATACCCCTGTTCTCGACCTTTTGAACTCAAAGGAGGACGAGCGTTACATCAGTTTCTTAATCTCATCCTTCAGAATTTCGGACTGGGTGCCGAAGATGACCTGTACAGCTCCGCCACCAAGCCTCATGATGCCGGAAGCGCCAAGCTGTTTGAGGGCCTGGTCGTTGATGGCTTTGTCGTCTTTAACAACAAGACGGAGGCGAGTGATGCAAGCATCGATGCTCTCGATATTATCTGTTCCACCGATCTCGGCGAGCACTTTGCCAGCCTTGGTGTCGCCAGACGCCGCTGCCACGGCGGAAGCATGAGTGTGGCCATCGGCATCATAAGCGTCATCCTCGCGTCCCGGCGTTTTCAGGTTGAACTTGAGAATCATGAACCGGAACAGGAAATAATAGACGACCGCAAATGCGAGTCCGACTGGAATCATGAGCAGCGGATTGGTCGATAGCTTCATGTTCACGAGGTAATCAATCAGACCTGCGGAGAAGGCGAAGCCCAGCTTAACATCCAGCAGGTACATGATCAGGGCCGCTACACCGGTAAGAATAGCGTGCACCACATACAGCAGAGGCGCCGCGAACATGAAGGAGAACTCGAGCGGTTCGGTAATACCCGTTAAGAACGAAGCCACCGCTGCGCCGATAAAGATCGAAGCGACCATTTTCCGCTTTTCAGGCCGGGCTGTATGAATCAAGGCAAGCGCCGCCGCCGGAAGAGCGAACATCATAATCGGGAAGAAGCCAGACATGAACATGCCTGCCGTAGGGTCTCCGTTGAAGAAGCGGGTCAGGTCCCCGTGCACGACTTCCCCGGCTGCATTGGTATAATCCCCGATCTGGAACCAAGCGATGGAGTTGAGGACATGATGCAGACCGAGCGGGATGAGCAGGCGGTTGGCGATCATGAACACCATGGAGCCAAAGCCGCCAAAGCCTACAATCCAGGCGCCGAAAGCGCCGATGGCATCCTGAATCGGGCTCCAGATCATGCCGATCAGGATGGCCAACACCAGCATGGAGCCGGCGGTGACCATCGGCACAAAGCGTTTGCCGGAGAAGAAGCCGAGCCAGTCAGGAAGCTTGATATTGTGGTATTTATTATACATATAGGCTGCAAGCAGTCCGGCAAATATCCCGCCCAAAACGCCCGTATCCAGCTTGACATCGTCAGGAATATAACCGAATACACCTGGAACGGCTCCCAGAATCCGTATCAGCACCATATAAGCGATCAGGGCGGAAAGAGCGGCGACCGCATCCCCCGCAAGTCCGATTGCCACCCCGATGGCGAAGATGAGCGCAAGGTTGCCGAAGATCGCCCCCGCTCCCTCATTCATGAATGGAACTACATACTGATTGAGAAATCCCCCTATCACGGGTCCGAGCGGAATGTCCTTTTCATAATTAAGAAGACCCAAGCCTTGAAGAATACCTGCTGCAGGTAGGGTTGCCACAGGAAGCATCAGGGATCTTCCCAGCTTTTGCAGTGCTTTCAGCATATTGTTCTTCCTTTCTTTTTTTAGATTTATGTTATTTGGGCAAGCTGACTTTCATGATAGTTCCCAAGCCCGCTTCTACGTTGCCATACGTCGGGTGTGACTCCCACGGCTGTTCTGCCGCATTCGCAACGATGACAGGGGTGATGACCGGATAACCAGCCGAAGCGATAGCATTCAGGTCAAATTCGATCAGGGTCTGACCGACAGCGACCTGATCCCCGGTCTGCACTTGGGGTGTGAAGCCCTGTCCTTTCAGACTGACAGTATTCATACCGATATGCAGCAGCAGCTGTAGCCCGGAAGCGTGCTCAATCATTACGGCATGATGCGATTTAATCAGGTGCACCACAGTGCCGTCGATAGGGGCGACCAGCCTGCCCTCCTGGGGAATCATTGCAACTCCCGGTCCCATAAGTCCTTGCGCGAACGCTTCGTCAGGCACTTCTTCCAAACTGACGCAGGTTCCGGTGAGCGGGGAGGCGACGGATATTGTTTCAAATGTTTTGGCAGATTTGTTGTTTTTCCATTTCCAGATCATTGTGTGTTGTCCTCTCTGTTGTTGGTTTTGGCATGGGTTTGAAAAAGCCGGTATAAATGCATTGCGAGAAAAGCCGTTTCTTCCTCGGGTACCTCTGTACCCAAATCCTCGGTCATTACAGCGCTCAGTTTTCTGGCCAGCTGGTATTCGGACGGATATTCATTTTTCACATATTGTGCGAAGGTGGGGGCCGTCATCGGCTGCTGATACAGGCGTTCCATGGAGAAGCGCAGGTGTATCATGAGTCTTGCCTGGCTAAGGCTGCCCTGCTCAAAGCGAACGCCACCCTCCTCTTCAATAATGGACTGAAGCTTGCTGATCACATTGGATACCTTAACCAACTGTCCGACAGGGACGTGATTCACGGAGGAGTACACATGGTATGTCAGGAACCCGGCCTCATCCTCCGGTACCTCTACGCCAAAGGCCTCTCCGATCATGGCCGCCGCTTCCGAGGCGATTTCGAATTCTTTCGGAAAACTGAGCTTTGTCTCCGTAAGGAAAGGATTCAGAATCTCCATCCCGTTGCGGATACGATATAAGGTGAACTGAATATGACTCGGAAGAGCAAGGTAGATCTTGTCATTCAGCTTGCCGGGAAACTGATCAGCGATGAGACGGATAATTCGGTCAGAGATGTCGATGACATTGGGGTCCAAGTCCTTCATCAGCTCCTGCGCCTGCCCCCACTCCTCCCGGTCCTCCAGCCGGAACCTTTTCTCAATCCGCGGATCATCGGACTGAATGGTGCTTTCCACCTTGAACGCAAATCCCAACCCTTTGCCGATCAGTACGTACTCCTTGGTATTCTGGTGCGACCGGGCCAGAACAATATTGCTGCCGACGACCCGCTCCACCTGCAGCATCATTCCTTTACTCACGGTTCACCGCCTCCTCGTTTCTAAAGTTAACGCTTCCAGGTCTCCGGAACGCAAAAAGAGCCAAGAAGCGAGTATAGTCTCATGTTCGCTTCTTGGCTCATGCCCTCTGGGGTGGTAACACGCCAATTCATTTTATGTTTTTATGCAGAACGTTCTTCCTACATAATATAGAAGCTGATCTGCCGCCGTCAACCATAATTTTGTCATCCGTCTGTTCGTCGTTTAATATAGGGAATGTGTAAGAAGATTGGCTGGAGTGAGACAGCAATCAGTTCAGATCAATACAGTGTTTTTGAAACAACAGGTGTATTGCTATCGTTATATCCCATTCAGGAGCTGGAGAAAGATACGGGGATGATATTCAGTGTATCTGATGGGTTGAAAGGAACGCTGCTGGCCATCAATGTGGATCAAGCGGAAGACGTTGACGATACCATTGTGAATATCCGCGCTGCCGGAGGCAATGTAATCAGAGAGCCATATGACGCTGCCTGGGGCGGGAGAATCGCCTATTTCCTGGACCCGGAGAATAACTGCTGGGAAGTCACTTGGAATCCAACTGCCGTATTTGATGAAAAAGGAGCCATGATCACATTTTAGGGTGAAATGAGTGTGACCGGATGTTGAACCGTGTTCGCAAGGACTTGCGTTATTATCTTCAGGAACATCAGGATCGGAACAACCTCATCTTGCATTATTTCGCATTTTTATCGGCGTTTGTGGCCTGGATTTTCTTGTTCATTAATATCAAAGTCATGCTGGTTCTGGCTCTTATCCATTACGCCCTGTCCTGGATTGGGCACTTCTATTACGAAGGCAACAAACCGGCGGCATTCCGATATCCGCATATCGGTTTTTATGCCGGGTTCACCTGGTTTTTTATCAGGACCATTGAGATCATCACCCGCAAAGAAATCATCCATCCATGGATCAATAAACAGGACTGAAACCAGCAGGAGTCGAACTTTATAAAATAGGAGTGTGTCTATGTATCTTCGAAGTGTGGAGTTACTGTCTGCTAAAGTCGAGAATCCGGATCAATATCCGTTTCACATACCGTCCATACAGTCTCTGGAGCGATTGGAATTCAACAATAACATTACTTTCTTTGTTGGTGAAAATGGATCGGGCAAGTCCACACTGCTCGAAGGTATCGCTCATCAATGTGGATTTAACACAGCAGGGGGCGGGAAAAATAATGCATTTGAGATTGATGCTGCTGAATCATCATTAGGTGACTATTTGCGTCTATCCTGGTTGCCCAAAATCACGAATGGTTTCTTCATGCGCTCGGAGTCCTTTTATCAATTTGCATCGCATGTAGATGAATTGGGGCCGGAGTCGCTCAAGTATTACGGTGGGCGTTCGTTGCATGAACAATCCCACGGGGAGTCTTTTCTCAATCTGTTCGTGAACCGATTCAATTCCAAAGGCATTTATCTGCTCGATGAGCCCGAAGCCGCCTTATCGCCAGCCCGTCAACTCTCCTTATTGCGCATTCTTCATGATCTATCAGGCACTTCCCAATTTATTATCGCGACGCATTCGCCGATTCTATTGGGTTATCCGGGTGCACGCATTTTGAGTTTTGACGATGGTGGTATTCAGGACGTAGAGTATGAAGATACAGAACATTATCAGATCACCCGCAGTTTCCTGGAAAATCGCGACCGGATGCTGAATGAGTTGTTCAAGGATTAGTGAAGGAGTGACTCATGTGCGTACAATTAATCTCTCTGATCCATATATGACAGTTATCATTCAGCAGCCGAAGACCAAAGAAGAGGTTAAGAAAATATTGCTAGGATTAAAAAAGTGTGCAGAAGAAGATTCAGATTTCGTGGTATATACCCAGGATACTCGGAAGCAGATCATTATTGCGGGACAAGGGGAACAGCAATTGCATGGAACAATCGGACGTCTAAGAGATGAGTTTGGTTTGGAGATAGATGCTCTGAAACCGCAGGTTCTCTATAAGACATCGATACAAGAAACAGTTCAATCCGAAGGAAGATATGTTAGACAGACGGGAGGGATACATCAGTACGGTCACTGTTGGATCGAGCTTGAACCCAAATCAAGGGATAGCGGTTTTGATTTTATAAATAAAATTATCGATGATTATGTCATACCTGATGAATATATTCCCCCGGTCAGAAGGGGAATCGAAGAAATGATGATCAGAGGTATATTCGGCCATTTTCCAGTGGTAGATGTAAAAGTAACGCTGTTCGATGGATCGTTTCATTCATTCGATTCGAAAGTAATGTCGTTTAAAATTGCTGCATCCTTGGCATTCCGTGATGGTTTTAAACGAGCCAACCCCGTACTTCTTGAACCTGTAATGAAGGTATCCATGACTACTATGAAAAGCCAAATTCCAGTTTACTTGGAAGTGTTACCTTCACTTAGAGCACGAAACATAAACTTTGATTCTGAAAATGGGAAGAGCATAATCACGGCAGATATTCCTTTAAAAGAATGGTTGAGTTTCCATGAGCAATGTCATGAATTACCTGTAACAAATGATCATTATTCAATCGAGTTTGGATATTACGACGTAGTTCCAGTGCATCTTTACGAAACAATAATCCAAGAATCAAACCTAGAAGATACGTACTATACCGATTTGTTTGGCTGGGAGAAGTGGGGCAAGGAAAACGAGGAAAGGTATTTGAACGATTTCGTAGAGACATTTTGGGAGGAGGGGAGCCGAACATGAGTATCAAATTGGTGCTGTTGGACCAACTCGCTGCCTGTCATCATGACAAGAGCTGGTTTATGCCGCTGGATGAGATGTTACATGATCTAACCGCTGCGCAGGCCTTATGGCTGAATGATGAGGGACAATCGATCTGGAGGTTGGTGAATCATCTGACTTTCTGGAATGAAACTTGGTTGGAGCGGTTTATCAAGGGTGATGTGGGTTCGGACAATAGCATAAATAATGATGAGACATTCATTGTTAACCCATCACATGTAAGTGAAAAAGATTGGCAGAAAAGCATTGCACAGATTGGTGCAACATTTAGTCGCTGGATACAGGCTGTAGAGGAAAGTGATGATGCAAAATTAGGGATGACCATTCCATCGTACTTCAATGCCCCATGGTGGAATGTCATATCCAATCTGTGTATTCATAATGCGTATCATATTGGGCAGATCATGATGCTGAGAAAGAAAGTAAGAGGAGAGATGATATGAAAATAGGTTTTCTGATCGTGGATATGCAAGAGAGTATTGTAAGAGATAAGTTAGATCAAAAAGCAATAGACCGCGCTTGTGAATATATCAATCATGTTGCAGACGTGCTTCGTTCGAGCGGCCATGTGGTAGTTCATGTACAAGACGTGGAAGGGATGGAGGATTCAAACTCTGAGGCGTATCGTATTATTTCTGAGGTTGATGTGAATGACAAAGATCTTAAGGTTACGAAGGAGAGCTCCAATGCATTCTGGCAGACAGACATAGAGCAGATTCTGAAGAGTAACGGTGTTGAGCTGTTGATCATATCGGGATTTGCCGCCGAGGAATGTGTTCTATTTACTTATAATGGCGCGATGGAGCGAGGATTTAGACCTGTCATGTTGCAAAATGGGATTCTAAGTACGCATTCCGAAGCAGTGATCTCAACCTATAGAGACCGGAACGTGATTTCTTATCCTGTAGTTAATTATCTAATCAAATAAGTGAGATTACTCATGGACGCGACGATGTCGTGTCCGTTTTTGGTTACACATAACCTTTTATGATGGAAAGGATTCTTTATCGTTTAAATTAAACTTTACCTATATTTACTGGAGTTGAAGCGATACATTTAAGTGGTAAGCAGGGGCGTGATATGCAACTAAAGATGGGGAATTGTGGTTTATTAATAAAGTGAGGTGTAATGACATGAATGTACAGATCACCAGAATCGATAAAAGTCAGAAAGAATTATTTTTAAACTTTTACAACCTTTATCTGTATGATCTTTCTGAATTCTCGGGTGAGGATTTGCTAAAAGAGGGGAAATTCGATCCAACGAATACCTATCTCTATCTGGAACGGGCGGAATTACATCCGTTTTTTATTCTAGATGAAGGAAAGGTAATCGGATTTGTGCTGGTTTGCTCTCCTCCATATGTAGATGATGATGTCGACTATACAGTCCAAGAACTGTTTCTGGTCAAAAAGTATCGTGGGCAAGGATTGGCGGCTCAAGCGGTTGATTTGGTGTTTGCACAATTTCAGGGCAGATTCAAAGTGGAGCAATTGGCTAATAACCAATCGGCTGTTTCATTCTGGAGAAAATATTATGAACAACATCACATTGAATATGTAGAGTCTGAGTATAGCATTGAAATTGAAAACATCGCTGGCAGCCATCGGATTCTGTCTCAAACCTTTGTACGTGCAAGAACGGAGTAGATTTATGTAATTGTAGCTAGGAAGGATGATTAATTTGTTTGTTATAGTAGCTTCAAAAGGCAGGTTCAAGTGGATTTCAGGAATATTTCAAGCAGAAGAGGTAGCGCTACATTACATGCGACAAATTCCCGAAGAGTTGAAAGAATACCAAAATTTAATTCATGTAGAGGAGATGAACTATCCTTTTTATATTATAGAGAGACAAAGGAATTTTCAGTTTCTAACTAAAGATGAAGTGATTGGACTTTTCAATCATACGGACTTGTCAGAAGACGAAGATGAGGTGCACTTCAATATCTATACAGTTGATTCCGATTACAGACCGAAGAAGCCGGGCACAGACTATATCGGCGTACTTCATCATGATCATGTGACCAATGAATTTATTGAGAAGTACAAAGAAGAAGGAACTGAGATTCTGATCAAAAAAAGGATCTTTTAGATGTAAAGTAACAGAACAGTGTTACTATTTCAATTATCTAACTATATATTCAATTAGATTCTGTTTGCCTTCCTTCTTTGGGAGTCAAAAAAGGATCTTTTTGTATTTTGTCTATTTTCAAAAGGAGTTGAAAGTGCACAATTCTGAACTTAACACCACTTCGCATTTACCAATACATGGGTTATGATGAATGAAAAGGGGACTACGAGAGAAAACGGGGGTTCGGATAGCATGCCTATTCATAATTTTGTTATTGAAAATAAGTCGGAAATCAATGAATCTATCTACACCTCCTACTCATGGGATGCTCATGGAGTTATACATAAAAGTAGACTAATGGCAGAGGAACATGCTTACTTGGAAGATGAGTTCATTTCATACATTCAGGATTCTCTTAACTGGTTGAATACATGGAACCCATCTACCTGTAAAAGATGTAGTGGACTGAACAACTATGGAATAACGGTTATTGAAGAAAAAGATGCTTTGTTGAAATTTCATCAACTAATTCGAGCATGGATTGATGTATTCAACCTTGCTCCTGATCAGATCAAGCTTACAGGGGATTATTGTTTTGATGGAAATGAACAGAGGGGCTATTATGAGAAACTCATATATAACAGAGTTGAATTAATAAACGAATTAAACAAGCTTGCCAATATGGCAAAAGATGCAGAGCTAAATGGGAAATGCATTTTGCATTTTGGTATTTGATCTTTTAAAGTGAAATTTTCTTATGGAACATAGCTGCTGACTAAAAGGGGAAGCGAGCCATTAGAGAGGAGAATGATGAATGACAAGCCGCATTGTGGTTACGGGCGGAGCTATTATCCGTGATCATATGGGTAGAATACTGCTGCAAAAAAGATCAGATTATGGCGATTGGGGATTACCTGGTGGTGGTATGGAGCCCGGTGAGAGTATTGAAGAAACCATGATTAGAGAAGTAAAAGAGGAAACGGGTCTTGATGTGAGTTCATATGAATTGGCATCCATCTACACAGGTGAGAAAATGAAATATACATATCCGGACGGCAACGAAGTTGTATTTGTAATGTTCCTGTTCAATGTCACCGCGGAGTTGGGTGGGAAACTTGATCATGATCAAACAACCCTTTTATTTAAAGATGAACAGAATGAATCGCTAGAGCTTTTTTTTAAAAGTCTAGATGAAATTGATATTTCCACAATCAACAAGGTACAGAAGCCTGTATTGGTAGATTTGATGCAAGGGGAACTCACAATTCTGCGTTAAGCTCTAGAGGATATAAAGAAGATTTTGAGAGGGAATAGGGAAAATATAGTTTGTGAGTAAATTAAAATCCCTGATTTTAATAGAGAGAGGAGCATTTATTATGCCTTGGCCCATGGTTCATTTTGCAATCGCATCTGAATTATTATCTAATCCAACCCCTGAATTTATAGTGGGAAGTCTTGCTCCTGACTCCATTCATGTGAGAACGAATGAAAGAGCCGAAAAGGCAAAAACTCATCTCATGCCAGAGACAGCACGATTCGCAACAGACGAAGAGCTCAGGGCATTTTTCAATTCCAACAAGAAACGTGCGCAGAGTGAGCCTAAGTTCATGCAATATTTGTGCGGGTACATCGCCCATGTATATACGGATCGTGTATGGACTTTCGAGATTTATCCTGCATATGAAGTTCATCCGAGTGGACGAAGTATTTATACGCAGGATGTTACGAAGCTGGAATTTATGATTTTGAGAAGAGGGTCTGATGGCCAGGATTTATTGAATAAGCTGGAAGCAGGTCAAGCGTTTGACTTAGGTGGATTGCTGGAGCAAGAGGTGTATCAGTATAGAAAAGAAAAAGTAGACTTTTTGAATAACTTTGAAAATGAGCCCTTAGATGATTTGAACATTTTATCTATGGAAGCTATAGAAGAGTTTATACAAACAACGGCCCAAAGACTTAGACAATTGTTTGCAAAGTGGGAGGTATTCTAAATGAAAAAACGGATTAGACTCACCCCATATAATGAGAAGTACGCTCAAGACTTGGCTAATTTTGTACTAAGTGATGAACAGGTTCATTTTACTGCATTGCCTGCGGAAGTGATGGAGAAGGCATCGCAAAATCCGAACAAATATCCGGTAGTGATTTTAAATGATGAGACTCCAGTTGGTTTCTTCATATTACATAAAAATTCTGAATACGTAGAGGAAAGTGATACTTCCCGTACGATACTGGTACGTGCGTTATCCATTACGTTAGAACATCAGGGGAACGGGTATGCACTCACTGCCATGAGGGAACTGCCTACACTGGTTAAGCAGCTTGATCCGAAAGTCGATGAAATTATTTTAGCTGTGAATGAGGGGAATATTGCAGCACAAAAGCTGTATCTAAAAGCAGGTTTTCTGGATATGGGCGAGCGGAAAATGGGCATCAAAGGTCTTCAACTGATTTTGCAATATAGAATGGTTTAGGGCATGAATTACGGCAAACAAGACGGCTTATTTGATGAAAAGGAGGAGTAAAGTGTCTAACCATGTTCCCGCGACAGGCAGGAAAGAAACGTCCAGACGTAGAATGGGTGGAGAGAGTGATCCGGCAGTAGAAACACCAAAGAATCCTTAACATATGATTAGTGAAGTTCGAATGTACAATCATCGCAAGTAGAGAGGAGCATGTTATTGAAAGTTAATGTCAAACCAGAAGATTTGGGTTCTGAGCAGCTTAGCTGGCTATGTGTCCAACCGATGTTGATCTCCGTTCGTGGTAAAGATGTTGCAGCAAAGGTAGAGGTATATCGGCAATTACATGAAGGACAACAAGCGATATTTTTGTTCTATTCCTATCATAACCATACCAAGAGCTTGGCGGAGTTTTATTGGTTTTCGGCGTACAACATTATCGACATGAAGAGCTGGAATGGAATTAAAAACGGGATGCGCTATTTTAACCAAGATGAAATGGTAACTCTCCTGGACGACATTGAGCGTTTGATCACTGATAAAAATAAAGATGGAGACACGTGGCGTGAGGTTCTGCCCACGGATTTGGAGAAAGACCCGAACCTGCTGCAAAGAACGGAAGACTATACGTTAAATATCGAGCCGCGGCTCAGGAAGCTATTTTACACATGAATGAAATAATTCGGCAAAATCAGGAGATGTATCTGGAGATTACGGAGATCAACGCCTAAAGTAATCTCAAAATATAAGGAGTGATCATTTCATGAAATCTCCAGGTGGATCTATTTTTCCTTATTATTATAAAGGTGGAGAAATCCATTGTCTGAAATATGGCAGCAAGCATAAGGACCAAGATAAGCTTTTCGATGTGATGAGACAAGAAGAGGCTTTCATCTTAGGGATCAATAAAAAGCTCAAGGTTTGGGTGGATATGTATGAGACGAAGATTACCAAAGAAGTCTTGGATCAGTTAATCTGCAACATAAATAATCTCAAAGATCATGTGGATAAGCTCTCATTTGTAGGACTATCAGGGATGGATCGTTGGAAACTGAAAAGAAGATTGAAGAGCCTGGGGATGGGGCAATCTGCATCATTTTATGCTGATCCTGAAGAGGCAAAGACATGGCTGATAACGGATCGATGATTTGATCTTTAGAAGCAGGTATGGGTAAAGGTCAATAGAAGAACTACTCTTCATGGAGTAGTTCTTTTTTTCGTGATTTTGAAGGCGGAACAATGTTGTTGTAATTCGAAATTCTTCTAACATAACAAGTACTTCACACAATTCAATTCTATTTCTATGCTAGAATGGATAGCAGGAAAAAAGCGGAAGAATTAAACAATGTTCTGAAGTAGGCAAGGGGTACTGAAATGAACGAAGAAGAGATCTTGGAGTTGTACGGTTTAGATCCAGATACCAGACATAGGGAGCAAATCAGAGAGTTGTTGCAGCAAGAGATTGAGAATCAAGAAGCAGTGGATCATGAGTATCTCAAAACCTTATGTATTATGTTATTCTGCATAGGAAATGTAGAGGACACTGGGCTGATCTGGCAGGCAAAACGCAAGAATCAGGATACGGGCAGTTATATTGATGTGCAGCTTCTGTGTGGTGCCGGTTATGAGAAGACAGTGACTTATCTGGAGCAGAATCTCGAGGACTCAGCGGGAGAGCAGTTGAATTATCTTAGACAGTGTGAGCCATATGATTTTGTTGATTTTTCCAAAGAGGAGTGGGTCTCTACCTATAAAAAATATTATGAAATACCTTAGCTATATCCAACATGTGAGAAATGAGATGATCAATGATGACAAATGCTGCATCCATCCAGGAACAGATTCAGATGTGCCAGAAATATAGCGCAGACTATGTACCCAGTGAACTGCACCATAAGATCGGAATCGCCTGGAACGTCAAAGAGAAGTTGGAACCGATCCATGGAATGCGTATTCAGCCCGATGGAGATACAACCGGATGGTATATTTGGGCAGAAAATTACTCGGATGCAGATGATTTTTTTGTACCTTTACATGTAACACACATCGATGACTGGGACCCAAAAATTAAGAAGTACCTCGGACTTGCGCCGGGATGGCGGTTTGTGATTGCAGAAGATTATGAGGATGTATGGTTTGACGAGCAGTTGCTTAACAGATCATAGTCAGAGCAAGCAGAGCAACCAACGAGTTAAAATGGAACTGTGAGAGGAGTCATACAATGCCAAGTGTGCACGATAACAAAGCAGCTAATTATAGAGCAAATGGGATAAGTAAATTAACCATAGCCATTAGTGTTGTAGTTATCATAATTGTGATTCTAGCTTTTACCAATCCAACCAGAACCGATTTTTATACATGGCTGGAAAGCGAGTATGGTATACATGTCTCCTACGACATCAATGAAACGACGTATACACAGATCACGAACGGCCAGGAAAGAAGTCTTAATTTCAGAAGCGGACATATACAGCATGTGGGAATCTTTACTACGTATAATGAGACTTTTATGGATGCTGAGGGTAATGAGATCAACATTAAAGCCATTGGTGTAATGAACATGTTCTTTGAAAGATAGTTGGTTTAAGTTCTATGATGTTGGAAGTTGTAAAGAATTTATCGATATACCACGCTTTTGTATGGTGCAAGCATGCAGAGCAGCGTGGTTTTTGTGTTGAGCAGAATTCGTAAGGAGGGGGCGGATTACGTTATTTGGTTCATTCGCAAATTCCACATTATGGGTTATGATGTACCTACAGAGAAAATTTAACATACATAGGAAGTTTTTTGGGAATTGAGATTATTCCAGTGGGAGGAATAGAATGAAAGCCATTTTCCTTGATTTCTATGGGACAGTTGTTCATGAAGATGATGACATTCTTCCTGTGATTTATAAACAAGTTCAAGCGACAGCGCAGGTGGAATGTACAACGGATGAGATCGGTGCTTACTGGTGGAAGGCTTTTTCAACGTTGTTTTATGCAAGCCATGGCAGCCAGTTCACCACGCAAAGAATGCTGAATGTGCAATCTCTGGCAGAAACGCTTCTCCATTTCAAATCGGAGCTACAAGCTGAGTCGCTTAATCAGGAACAGTTGGCACATTGGTGTAACCCTGGCATATTTGCTGATTCAATTCCCTTCCTTCATTCTCTTAAAATTCCAGTATATATCCTGTCCAATATCGATACTGATGACGTGAAAGCTGCAATGAAGGTACATAACATTGAAGTGGCCGGAGTGATTACCAGTGAGGATGTTCATTCTTATAAACCAAGGTCAGAGATGTTTGATGAAGCGATCAACAGGTATGGTTTGCAGCGAGATGAGGTGATCCATATAGGCGATTCTCTGGTAAGTGATGTACAAGGAGCGCAAAATGCGGGAATTAAGGCTATCTGGTTGAATCGAAAAGGAAAACTCAAACCGCAACAGATTACACCGGATTATGAGTGCAAAGATCTTGGCGAAGTTGTGCATATGTTGGAGGCTTGGATATGAAAAAGTTAACCGTGTTGTCGTTATTATTTCTGTTCTTAATCGCCTGTCAGGATAAAACAACCCATGAAGCTGTACAGAAACCAACGATTCCTGTGACGGAAAGCGTTACTGATGAAGCAATCGAGCAGAAGGACGATGAAGCAGAAGCACCCAAAAAAGACAAAGGCATCCCTCCTGTTTACCTTGATGAAACGAAGTACACAGGTGATGAACTGGAAATCGTCAAACTGATGAACGATCGCATGCGTTATATGTGGGAAGAGGATGAGAAGGGCTATATGAGCCTTTTTGATCCACAATCGCCAGTCTCGGGCATGCCAGTCTCAGGATTTTCAGGTTTTAAAGTTCGCAAGATCATCTCTATGAGTGATATCAACATTCGAGAGCAAAAGAAGCTTTATGAAGCACTTGTGATGGTTACTGAATTAAGAGAGAACGAGGAGGAGGCCAGCTCTAGCATGGTGTTTAGGAAAAAGAAAGCGGATGGCGATGATGCGAAGTGGATCTTTGCAGACATCGATTAACAACGACTGAATGAAAAGAAGTTAAGGGTGATGAAATCATGACAAAACAATTGATACTTATTGAGGGATTACCGGGTTCAGGAAAGTCGACGATTGCCAAGATGGTTTCCGAGATTCTGACTGAGCATGGCAAAAAGGTGCAACTCATCCAGGAAGGGAATCTGGATCACCCTGCTGATTATGATGGTGTGGCCTTTTATTCTGCGGAAGAGTTCAGATCTTTGGTGGATGCTCAGGAGACGTGTAAACATATATTGGAGAGCAGAGCAACAGCCTATCAAGAGGGTTTTCTGATTCCTTATCGCAAAATGAAAGAGGAATTCGGAGTGGATTTCCCCGATCATGTGGTGCAGGAGATATTTAGCAAAGATATTTACGAACTACCTTTTGAACAAAATGTGAAGCTGATCACCGAAAAATGGCGGAGTTTTACCGAAAGCGTGATAAGTGCGGATGATGATTCCATCACCATATTCGAATGTTGTTTCATTCAAAATCCACTGACCATAGGTATGGTGAAAACCAATCAATCCAGAGAAGAAAACGTGCAATATGTTTTGGAATTGGAGCGCATCGTTCAACTATTAAATCCGCTATTAATTTATGTACATCAGCAGGATCTTGCGCACACCTTTGACAAGGCAATCCAGGAAAGACCCAAGGAATGGTCAGATGGATTCATACAATACTACACAAATCAAGGATGGGGACTCGCGAAAGGATATCACGGTGTTGAGGGCACGGTGAAGGTTCTTCAGGCAAGAAAAGAGTTGGAGACCGAGATTTATCAGTTACTGAAGATGGACAAACACTGGCTGGACAATTCGGAATATAACCGGGCTGCTTGTCAGGAGGAACTGGTGAAGATCCTGAAAGTTTCACTTTGAGATACTAAAGTACAAGTACAAGATTTCTTAGCACGGCAATACAATACATAACGGAGGTTTATTTTTATGTTATTTCTTGAGGCAACGAAATAGGAGGAGCTTATGGATATCACATTTATTCGTCATGGTCACGCTGAACATTTGCTTCATTATCCTCATCAGCTAAACCAGTTGCATCCGGGACTTACTGAACAAGGAAAGAGGCAGGCAACTGAATTACGAAAGCAGATTAAATTCTTACCGGAAGACATCGTTTTGGTGAGTCCTACGAAACGAACGATAGAAACGGCATTCCTCTTAACATCAAGCGATAAACTGACAGTCTGTCCACTCGTTGGCCCGAGAATGTTCCCTCAAAACCCGGAGTTCCCCGTTCTGCGCTGTGATCAGATCTATTCGAAAGACGAATTAAATGCTCAGTATACGGGGCTGCGAATTCTTGATTTTGAACTTGATTGCTGGTTGGATGGGATTAATCGAACGGAAGAACATCTATTTGAGGCTTATGCTGGACAGCTAATTCAATGGTGCAGAGAGCAGAGCGGAAGAACTTTTATCATTTCACATGATGGTACGATAACAAATTATAGAGCTTTTCTTGGAGAGCAGGGGTTAACCCGAAGTGACTTTCTAGGCGAAGCGGGTCATTACACGATTAGAGATCTGTAATAGAGAAGAGGGGACATTGGACATGAACCCTTTTCTCGGAATAGTTTGAAGAACCAAGACTTTATTTTGTAAGCGGTCAATACTACACTAAGGGGGATTTTCCGTGAGATTATCGGATTATGAATATTTAGTTTTGGCTCTGGAAGAGGCAGATCAGGCGCTAATAGAAGGAACCTATCCGATTGGAGCGATAATTGTGGATATGGATGGGGATGTAGTGAGTAAAGGAAGAAACCGAGTCTTCTCTGAATGTGATCCCACCGCACACGCTGAAGTCGATGCTATCCGTCAGGCAGGGCAACATTTGCTGGATGTAAGTAAGAAGCGATACACGAAGAATGACCTGACCCTCTACTCCACCTGTGAACCTTGTCCCATGTGTTCAGGCACTATATTAATGTCGGGAATCAAGAAGATTGTATGGGCAGCGGATGATGAAGGGTATGGCGGGCTTAGACGTTTTAAGGAGGGCCCTCATTTTATCCATCTGTTCGACACACTATCCTGTGTTGCAGCGCCATATCTTGATTTGGAAAATAGACAGCGGGCATTGCTTGCCCAATGGAATATTGGTAGAGGATTGCTTAATACAGAGTGGGAGACTCCCAAACAATGAAATCCGTTCCGATCTCCATTTTACTAGCCAGTGTCATTTTGGGAGTATCGTTCATAGTTGGCTGCCTGTTGCTATCAAATCAGGGGAGAGCTAGTGAATCGACTCAGGCAGTGGAACAGGATGTGCCGAACAATAATAAAACATTAATGACGATCCAAGAAACGGCGGAGTATCTGAGTATGACTAAAGAACAGGTGATGGACATTATTAAGGCCGAACAAGGAAGTTTCTCGGCATCGGGTTTCTTTGAAGGAAAAATGTTTCCTTTCATCAAGGTTCAAGATCAATTTTTGGTTAGTAGAATCGAGTTGGAATTGTGGGCTCAAGATGCATCTTCAAGTCATAGAAGATATATTAATGGACAGATGTATTAAGTAATCTGGAGATTAAGAAAGGGAGAAATTCAGATGACCAAGCTGGTTTTGTTAAGTGACTTATATTTCGAATCTAACCACGAACTAAATCAGAGGATATTGAGCTTGTTCATCTCTGACCAGCCTTCCATTGGTTATGTACCTTCGTGTTCCGACCCGGGACGGAAATATTTCGAGCATACGAGACGTTACTATAATCAACTGGGAATCAAATCAATTGATTATTATGATCTAGACCTAGAATACGAGGGAAATAGATTCAATACGATTTTTGAAACCGACGCGATTCATTTATCTGGAGGGAATACATTTTATTTTCTAAGTTTATTGCAGAAGAGAAATGCAATGGGATTGTTGCGTTCCTATGTGAACAAGGGCGGCATTCTGATTGGAGTTAGCGCAGGCAGTATTCTAACTACACCAACGATTGAAATGGCCGGATATGGTAAAGATGCAGACGAGAACCATGTTGGATTAATGGACAAGCAGGCTCTGGCGCTCGTTGATTTTGAATTTTCACCGCACTGGGATGGAACGGAAGAAGCTTTGGATTCATTAAGAGATTACGTGCGAGACAACTCTACAACAATCTATGCTTGCAAAGATGGTGGCGGGATCGTTATCGATGGTGAAGTGGTAGAGTCCTATGGCGATGTACGTTGTATAAACTGAAAATAAGGTGGGTTTACAATGAATGAAATCACTGTATATCATTATGATGCTTTTTCGACGGTTCCTGGTAAAGGAAATCCGGCTGGAGTCGTCTTTCATGCCGATTCGCTCAGTGAGGAAGTGATGCAACAGATTGCGCATAAAGTTGGCTTTAATGAAACGGTCTTCGTGATAAGTTCCGAGGTAGCAGATGTTAGATTACGATATTTCACACCGGGTCATGAGATTAATCTGTGTGGCCATGCAACAATGGCATCCATGTATGGGTTAAAGACTAGAGGGCTACTGGAGGATAAACAGTCGATTACCATTGAGACTAATGTAGGCATATTGCCGATTCAGTTCCAGCAGGATGGCGATACGATCAACATTGAGATGAAGCAGGATCAACCCCGTTTCATGCCATTCCAAGGTGACATAGAGAAGCTGGCAAAATCCATTAATCTAACCACGGATGATCTTGATCTATCCACACCCATCGTCTATGGAAGTACAGGCGCCTGGACTTTGTTGATACCGATTCGTAAACTGACTTCTTTCCAACAAATGAAACCGGATTCTTCTCTATTTCCTGAGATATTAGTGGAAAATCCGAAAGCTTCTTTGCATCCCTTTACTCTGGAAACCCGCGATTCAGATGCTCTAATGCATGCCAGACATTTTTCCTCGTCTTTTTCGGGTACTATGGAAGATCCGGTTACGGGAACAGCATCCGGTGTGATGGGTGCCTATTATTTGGAGTATATGAATGCTGAGACGGATCAGGCTCATTTTGTTGTGGAGCAAGGGCATGAAGTTGGTAGAGCTGGGAAAGTTCATGTTAGGGTGGTCAGAAATGGACAGGACATGGATGTGAGAATACGAGGAACGGCTGTTTTTGTGGAGGCAATGAAAGTGGAGTTGGATACGTAACAACGTAAATAAAGGAGTGGATTTAGGTGGATGAACAGGCGGTACTACATACAGTTACCCATTTGTTAAAAGAAGAATGTTCGGATTCCCTGGTGGGAATTTATTTGCACGGGTCCATGGCTATGGGGTGCTTCCATCCCAATCAAAGCGATATCGATATACTGGTGGTATGCCGGGAGCAGCTGTCTGCTGATACCTATCGAAGGATTGCGAAGAGATTGATGCAGACAGAAGATGAAATGCATATTGTCACAGGATTTGAACTTAGTATTATTTTGGAGTCTACGGTTGCGAAACTGACATTTCCGACTCCATTTGAGTTTCATTACTCTGGGTATCACCGGGAAAAGTATAGAAATGATGATCAATATCTTTGCGGTGGATACGAAGATCCGGATCTGGTAGCACACCTGGCCGTTATTGTTGACCGTGGAATTGTGCTTGTCGGCAAACCGATTAAGGAGTTATTCCAGCCCGTAAAACGTGAATATATGTTGGCCTCTATTACATCTGACGTTGGTTCAGCTATGGAAGAAATAACGGAGAATCCTGTCTACTATGTTTTGAACCTATCACGGGTTCTATTGTATGTGAAAGATTCAGTAATATACTCCAAGCGAGAAGCAGGCGAGTGGGCACTCATTCATATTTTACCGAAGTACAAAGAAGTCATCTCACAATGTCTGGCAAAGTATAACGTAGAGCTGGATAGCGTTAATCTAAGTGATGATTTACTTCTGGATTATGCCAAGTACATGTTGGATGAAATAAAAGGTTTGTCGGAGTCTGGTTTGGAGCATGGACGTGGAAAGCGATGAAGGACAAGGTTGAGTAGAGCAAAGCTTAAAGGGTAGGTGCGATACCGCACAATAAAGGATCTATCAATAAAAGGAGACATCATGATGACCATAACGACAGAGGATCTGGAACTGATTGAAGCAGCAAAGAACGTAATTTCGCGTTTGTATCAGGAGGGCAAGCATCACGTTGGGGCAGCAGTACGAACTCGATCTGGAAAAATATTTACGGCGGTACATCTGGAAGCCTATATCGGTCGTGCCTCGGTATGTGCGGAAGCCATTGCCATTGGTAAAGCAATTTCGGAAGGGGAACATGAATTCGAAACGATCGTCGCCGTAAGACATCCCGAAGTTGATCCTAATGATGTACCGAACGGAGCAGAACTCCAGTTAGACGTGGTATCTCCTTGTGGTATTTGCAGAGAACTGATTAGTGATTATGGGAAGGACACACAGGTCATCTTGCAGGGAGAAGAGGGTTATTCTAAAACAACGATTGGGCAGCTATTACCACAAAAATATACAAGAACATAATAAGGAAGGTAGACTGTGATGTTTGAGATAGTTGATATTCGGCAAAAGCCGGACATGCTGCAGACAGCTGTACAATACTTTTGGAAGCAGTGGGGCTCGGAATCAAGTTATCATTTTTACCGGGATTGCATTGAGCGTTCCGTGGAAACCGAGAGTGATGTACCCCGATTTTATGTACTGTTGGATGGGGACAGGATTGTTGGAGGATATGCTCTGTTAAGGAGTGATTTGAATAGCCGCCAGGATCTGTTCCCGTGGTTTGCGTGCCTTCATGTTGATCCAGAATACCGAGGCAAGAACCTTGGTGGGCAACTACAGAATCATGCGATCAATGAGGTGAAGACGAAGGGTTACGACAAGCTGTATTTATGTACGGATTTGACGGACTATTATGAAAAAAATAACTGGGCGTATATCGGTAAAGGATATTTGCTCGATGATGAAGAGACTCGGATCTATGAACATCAAATTTGATGAAGTTCTTCAACATTATTTCTGTGAAGCGAAGTATGTCTTGAAAGCCGTCCCATTTGGACTGACCAATACAACCCAAGTCCTTGAAATGAATAGGCAGAAGTATATCGTTCGAATCTATAATAAGTACATGAAAACGATCGATAGTATTGAGCTCGAAACTCAAGTGACGACATTTCTTGATGGCAGACATTTATCGTTTCAGGTACCTGTCTTTCTTCATACTTTATCTGGAGAGAATTTCGTCGTTTTAAACGATGGGTCTCTTGCAGCTATTACTAATTTTATAGAGGGCTCTATACCTCCTTTGTCTGATCTGAAAAAAGCTAAACATTTTGGTAGATTGGTGGGAACGTTCTCTTCTGAGATGAGTAAGCTTCAAACCAAAAAAGACGGCTATCATGGGATATCATTTAGCAAAATATATGATATTCATCCTTTAGCTAATCGTCAGTCAATTAAGACTTTTTTTGAAAATACACCTCTTGAATTATCAGATGAAATGTACTCTTTTTACCAAAGGATGATTACTGATGTGGAGACATCCAACCTTTCTTTGGAAGTGCTGCTGAGTCAACTCGTTCATCATGATTTGTTGATATATAATTTGCTCTCTCTTGACGATGAGATCATAGGCGTACTGGATTTTGATTTTATGGGGATGGATGTTGCGTTCATGGAATTGGCGATTAGCTTCAATCATATGATTCAGGAATCCGAAGGTGCATTGGATATGATTGAGGCTTTTCTTCAAGGGTATTCAACTGAACGTAAACACTCCACTCTGGAAATCAATTACTTACCGTTACTTACCCAAATCTATTTTATAGCGGTGCTTCATTTTTATATTGGTCAGCATTATGCGGGAGTGACGATTGAGCAAAACTTTAACTTTATGCTTAATCAATTTGAGCGGAATATAAACTGGCTACATAAGCATGATTTAAAAATTCAAGAATTGTTTCATAGATACTTGGTCTGATTCAATAACGATTACTATGAGTCAGAGACTGAGGATATCCTTAGGGATCAACTTATACCCAATAAGAATGAAAAACATATGCTCTAGCAGATCACCCGATGTACAGACGAATGCCAAAAGAGCTTTGTCCAGAATGCGAAAATACAGATCAAGTAACCGAACGGAGTGATATTCATCGAACAAACCATTCGTTTAGCCCAAGCGATTGCCGAGAGAGTCATTGGAAGAGCCGGAAAAGTTGCCAAAGATCATTTTGATCAGATCACCTGCGCAGAGGAGAAGGGCAACTTTGGCGACGTAGTTACTGAAGAGATCATGAAGCAGAGCGGATAATATGTGATGAAATTAGCATTCGTTTTCCCGATCATGAGATCCATAGTGAAGAGCGGGGGCATAACGGACAGAAGAGTGACTGGCTGTGGATGATTGATCCATTAGACGGAACAAACAACTTTGCCGTTGGACTACCGATATTTTCCGTTTCCATTACATTAATGTATCGTTCAGAACCCGTTCTCGGGGTTATTTATGATCCTCTGGTGGATCGTTTGTTTGTGGCATCACGTGGGAATGGAGCAAGTTGTAATCTGAACCCCATGAAAGTTCAAAAGAAAGAGCAGATTCATAAAGGGACCATTGGCTGGATCCAGGGGCATCAGGTGCAAAATGAGGAGAAGGCTGTACGGCTACGTCAACATCTGGATGTTCGTTTCAAACGAATGATGCGATTATGGGCTCCAACCATACAGTGGTGCATGTTAGCAAAGGGGGATATTGACGGTATTGTGCTCTACAATTCGGAAGGAGACGATTTGTATTCAGGTATATTAATGGCGAAAGAAGCAGGTGCCATTGTTATGGATTTTGAAGGTATTCCCTTTGAAGGCATGAATTCAGAGCCATATCTGATTGCCTGTCATCCGGATCATCGTGAGTATTTCCTGAGTGTCGTTTGGGAGGGAATGAACTGATGATTAGCGAGCTTAATAAGCATGAATTCTGTAAGTTGAGGCATTTCACGGACTTATACAGAAATATTGAGGTGAAGGCCGTGGTATCTGGGTTGAATCCTGGCCGAATCTACGTTGATGATGCAGCGAATATCACAGCAGCGTTAATTTGGGTGAAGGGACAAAACGGTTTTCAGTTGGTCGGAGACGCTCGAAGTGAATCCTTCCTGAACGAATTGGAAGAGTTCATGAAAGAACATATAGAACCTGAGTTATTAAGATTAAATATCCACACAGTCGAGGTAGGTGTGGCGGATGAAAGCTGGGAAGATGTGCTTCATCATATGGCCGCGAATAAAGAGCTCTATAGCGATATTCAGCATGTATTCACATTGGATTCAGACCAAGGAATGACTGAACATCTAAGTCATCCGGGTAGTCATGAAGGGTATGCTTCTCAGAATGAGGTGGTCAGGCTTCTTGAATTAGACGAGGCATTACTGAAAGCTGGGAAGTTCAACAATCTATCTTTTCTGAAGGACAAAGTCTCACGCTTTTGGGATAACATGGATGAGTTCTTGGAACATGGCTTCGGATACATTGCAATACACGGCGAGGATATCGCGAGTGTTTGCTTTTCGGCGTTTATATCAGATCAGTGGCATGCAATTGATATTGAAACTATCGAAGCCTACAAGAGAAGGAATTACGGTGCACGGGTAGCGCGAGCATTTGTAGAAGAATGCAGGATTAAAGGTATTCATCCGTACTGGGACTGTTCCCCAGATAATGCGGGTTCAATCCGATTGGCAGAGGGTGTGGGTATGTCACTGAACTTTAATTACAGAGTTTACTGGTACAATCTCTCTTGATGGATTTGGAAAAAGTACTGGAAGGAGAATGAACTGATGAACGAATCATTACAGGAGCAGATTCAATTTCTAATTGAGGTTGATAAACTGAAAACGATTGAACGAAAAACGAGAATCATCCATGGCGACAGACTCGAAAATGATGCAGAGCATTCCTGGCATCTGGCGATGATGGCCTTTATTTTGCAGAGCCATTCCAACAAGGAGGTGGATATTCTCAAAGTCATTAAGATGCTTCTTGTTCATGACCTCGTTGAGATCGATGCCGGAGATACATTTGCCTACGATACGGTAGGACATGCGGATAAATATGACCGAGAGATCAAGGCTGCGCATCGACTATTTGGGATTTTACCTGAGGAACAAGCCGAAGAACTGTTGAACCTATGGCTGGAGTTTGAGGCAAAGGAGACCAACGAAGCGCAGTTTGCCTCGTCGATGGATCGGTTGCAGCCGTTGATCCACAATCATCAGAATGAGGGAGATACGTGGCAGAAATACAATATTACAAGTGAACAGGTGTTAAATAGAAATCGTGAGATTGAGAACGGTTCCAAAACATTGTGGACGTACGCACAGCAGATTATCCAAAATTCCGTAGACAAGGGAATCTTGAATAAATCCGAGTCTTAGAGACACGTTGAACTTATCTGATTACGGACGGGGGAAAATCTTTATGGGATATATCATGGAGTTGAGAAAGCTGGTGGGTTCACGCCCTCTAATCATGGCTGGTTCATGTGTGTTGGTCTTCAATGAGCAGGGCCATCTGCTGTTGCAAAGACGTACAGATAGCCTGGATTGGGGAACCCTTGGCGGATCATTGGAACCGGGAGAATCTTTGGAGGAAGCTGCTGCCCGTGAATTATATGAGGAAGCCGGACTGAGAGCGGGTGCCTATAAACTCATTACCGTTTTCTCTGGTCAGGACATGTATTACAAGTATCCGCATGGAGATGAAGTATATAATGTCATGGCTGTCTATGAGGCTACTGAAATTCAGGGCGAACCAACGGTCATGGATGATGAAGGACTGGAACTGCGTTATTTTGATCTGACTATGCCCATTCCAGAGATTAACCCGTTCACGGAATATGTGCTGAAAAAAGCGGGATATATTAACTAAGTAGTGAAAGGGGATCGTGTATGACACAGGATTTTTATTGTGGTGAAGTGCTTAGTGGTAATACCAAAGTAAATATCGTTATGGAAACAGACAAGGTGCTGGCTTATCATCATACCCGACCATACTACAAGCATCATATTGTTGTTATACCAAAGATCCATATCCAATCGTTCATTTCACAGGAAGAAGCTAATAATGATGAACTATTACTGGAGATCATGCGCGTTATCAAAAAGGTTGCTGCGGAAATGGTTGTCCAGACGGGTTCTTCCAAAATCGTAACTAACCTGGGCACTTACCAGGATTCGAAGCATCAACACTGGCATGTGGTAAGCGGTGAACGTATCCAATAAAATAAGTCTTAAGTAGAGTCTTCCTGCCGGATGTTCGGGGGAAGACTTTTTGAATTTAATGATTAGAATTCACTCTATCAAGAATGAGGAATTTGATTGGAGAAAGTAAATGGAGGTAAAATATGCTAAAATAGTTTGGTGAATTAATAAATTGAACTATTTATCAATCATGATGATCATATGAATTATGAATTCAGTACGTTGATAAAAAAGGAGGAATTGTGATGAGCTTTTCATTCATTTCAACATTCGCAGTTTTATTTAACTTGGTGTTATTCGGTTTGGGTGTATATGCCCTCATTTTATTTATCAATCTTGCTAAACGCGGAATTCAGGCTTTGGACATTTATCTATATGAGAAACGAGGAGAACGGTTCTAAGCTGTAGAAATTTCACTCAACAATAGAATTATCATTTTTCTCTCAGTGTTTTATTGTTGCTCTATTGATATGATTAACTCATCATTCAACTAAAGAGAGGGTAAATGACATGGATACTTTTTTAGAGCAAATCAACGAATTGCAGGAGCTTCAAAAAGATTTGGTCAGTATACATCCTTTATTCGCAGACTATTATCCCGTGGTTGTGGCATTTGAAACTTTATTATATATCTATGATTATTCGTCCAAGACGCAGCAATATGAATGGGCGAAAACCGTCCCAGATGACCTGAACATTCCCGAAGGATGCCTTGCAGCATTTCCGGTGCACCACATGGGTGGGCGGATGTGCGCAGTGGTGACGGATGCGGCGTTCCAAAATTTTGAGCAGAAAGTCTATCTCTTTCATGAGTTTGTCCATTGTTACGTATATGAGCAGTATACCGACATGGGTGACCGTCTTGAGATCAAACGTAAGATGGAGCAAATCAAACGTGTAACATGGGAACTGGATTATGAGTTTCCTTATGACAATGAGATGGTTGTCCAGCGGATTACTTCGCTGCTGTCAGCCTTGAAGAGTAAGGATCTCTTGCAAGTGAAAGAGGCGAGAGTAGCCCTGTTCAGCTCTTTGAGTGAAGAACAAGGGGAGTACTTCAACTGGCTGGAATGGAACGAAGGTTACGCGCGCTATCTGGAGAATCGAATACGGGAGAAATTTGGACTGGAAATCAATCATATGGGGGACTCAGCCCCGTTTAATCGTCTTGTTTTCTATGAGTGCGGGTCGGAATACATAAGCCTGCTCGTTAACGAACAGCCGGATCTTCATACGGATTTGGAGCAGTTATTTGTGAGGATACAAACAGAGCGAGTACAGGCTTAAACACCGAGTATAGTTCCCAAATACATTACGGACATAAAGATAAGTGCTTTCGTGGCCGATACCGCCCAGCGTTTAAAAGTACTGCTCCAAGGATGGGACACCGAGCTGCAGCATGTCAGCATAAGCATCTAGAGCTAAATACAGATGATTGCTTAGAGAGTGAGTACTGTGTGTTTAGTCGAGCCCGGAGGTATATATGCTAATGAAAAAAGCAGGGATTCTCTTAGGTCTCTTCGTAGTGCTACTAGCAGGCTGCAATCCTTCAAATGGAACTAATTCTAATCCGAAAGAAGTGCTACCTTCACTCATTACATTAACCTGCAATCCCAACTTCACGATTGAAGCGTGTGAAGATGTGGAATTCAAAGATCCGGTTGAGATTGGAATCGTAATTGAGGCTATAAACAAAGCGGAGCGCATAGCGGGAAGTCTTGATTATAGCGTGGAGTACAAGATGAACTTAACAGATGCAGATGGCTCCTTAACGAAGTATGATTTTTCCATAGGCAAAGATCCCAAGCAGTCAGCCCTTCTGGTTAACCATGAGGATACCCACGTAGGATACAGCATACCCATAGAGGATGCAAACCGAGTGAGGAAACTGATTCAAAGTCATACGGACTGACACAGAAGATTACAGGTTACCTTCGGTAAGTCAGTTTACTATATAGGTTCAACAAAAAATTACACGATAACGGAGAGGACAGAAAAAACCTAAAGAAGCGAAGCTAAAAGCTTTCTGAAAGAAAGCTGCATCGGAAGCATCAGCTTCGCCTTTATCCCCGGATTTTACCCTTTGAAAATAGGAATCCAAAAAATCTGGGGATAACAGCGATCGGATGGTTGTTCTGTCATCGGAGTGGCAAGTGTAAATATTCTTTGGTTTAATTTATATACTATTGAAACGGAGAGACGGTCATATGAGTCACCTGATTACCATTCAACCTTTAACAGCATCGGATATGGAGGGTGCCTGGCGGGTATTCGAGACATCCATAACGAATGCATTTACACAGGAAGGGCTGGGTTCCCTGCACGAAGACATACGCGATGAAATTGAACACAAAAAAGCGATGCTTTACTTAGCTTTGCATCCTGACAACAAACAGGAATCGAATGTTTTCTTCTTGCTGGCCAAAAGGGAAGATACCGTTGTAGGCACTATTTCGTATGGACCTTGCGGCGAGGAGATTCAAGAATGCACCGACCACCAACTGAACTACGTAGGGGAATTGGGTAGTCTCTACGTTCTGCCAGAGGTTCAGGGTCGGGGAATTGGCTCTGCTCTCATTCATGCCTTGGCTACTGAACTTCAGAGACGTGAGATTACGCAATTTTGCCTGGATAGTGGATACCGGATAGCCCAGAAGAAATGGCAGCGGAAGTTTGGAGAACCCTATGCCGTGGCAAAGAACTACTGGGGTGAAGGCACGGACCATATGGTGTGGTTATGTAATGTGAAGGATTTTGCTGCAATAAATGACTAAGAGATGACGACCTGTACTGAACAGGGGTCATCTCTTTTACTAAGTCAATCTTTCTGCATCGATAGAGGACTATTCTTCGTACAGTAAGAAAAAGGAGTGAAGATATGCAGTACATACAGAGTACACCCGAGCAACGTTTATCGCCGGATGCCATAACCATATGGAGAATCAGTGCGATTATATCGAACGGAATAGGGTTGATTGTGCTTGCAGCACTGCTGATTCTGGATTCCGTCTTTGGATGGAGGGCGTGGATTGGTTGGTTGCTGTGGGGAGTGACTGCCATATCAGTGCTGTATGCGGTGTGGGAGGTTTTTATCCGGCCTTCATTGTTATACAAGCATTGGTATTACGATGCGAATGAGGAGTTCTTGCAATTGAAACACGGCGCTTTGAAAAAGGTACATCAGATCGTTCCCATGGCCAAAGTACAATCCGTCACGACGAACCAAGGTCCTCTTTTGAGAAAATATGGCCTATATTCTGTATCGATTGGCACGATGGGTTCATCTCATACGATCCCGGCGTTGCCAGAAGAAGTGGCACTTGAACTGCGTAACCAGATTGCGTCCTATGCAAGGATTAATGAGGTGGATGAATGAACGAGATGAAAAGACAACACCCGTTAGCCATGCTCTGGAGTTTGTGGAAACTGGTGAAAAATTCTTTTGCATTTATCGTTTTTTTATTTATTCTCCGTCATGGCTCGGCGTCCACGTGGATCATGTATGGCAGAATCGTCTTTTATGTGGCTATCGCGTTTAGTGTGATAAGCATCATCTGGAGTTGGTTTACGCTACGTTATACCGCAGATGATAAGGCTTTTCAGATCTACAGTGGGGTGTTTAATCGCACAAGAAGAACGATACCCTATACCAAAATTCAGAACGTGAACCGGCATACGTCGTTGTTTCATCGTTTGTTCCGAGTCACATCCATTCGTTTTGAGACGGGTATCAAGGGAGAAGATTCTACTTTTCAGTTGCAAGTCGTTTCACTTACGGAATCGGATAGGCTTGAAAAGGTTGTAGCAGGGCATATATCGGAAGCGAATGTCGTCAGTGATGCTGTAGAGCCAAATGAAGAACACGTGACACCACTTGAATACGTAACACTGGAAGAAGATATTCAACTACCTGTAAAAGAAGAGCTTGAACGGATTGTCCATTACAAGTCCACCCGAAAAGATATATTCAAAGCTTCGTTTACGTCACTTAGCTTTCTGGTACTTATTCCGATTCTGGGATCGCTCTATTCGTCGGTGAAAGATTTCTTTCCCGATGAAAAAGTGACGGAGAGCATCCTATTAACGTGGCTGGATACATGGTGGATTACCGCATTGATCATCACAGGACTTATTGCTGTTTCCATTATGCTAGGTATTGTCAGAACCTTTGTGAAGTATGGTGATTTCCAAATCTCCTCTGATCGCAAACGTATCTACATTACGAAGGGTATGTTGGAACAGACCGCATTTTCGATCCTGAAAGAACGAGTCCAGGCGGTGAAAATCACGCAGTCTCCGATGAAAAGACTGCTAGGATTGGCAGAAGTGGAACTTACGACAGCAGGTGGTGTGGGAGAATCCGACCAGGAAGTTAACTCACTCTATCCTTTTCTGCCTGTGAAGCAAGCTTACGATATGATCTCGGAGATTTTGCCATCTTATCAGATTACGCAGGAGATGCAAAAGCTTCCACGAAAATCGTTATGGCTGCGCATGCTGAAACCAAGCTGGGTGTGGATTATTGTAACGGGGTTACTGTTTTATTTCAAACCAGTAATTCTGGGACAGAATCAGGCGTGGTGGATGATTTCCGCTATTCTCTTACTGTGGATTGTCATATGCAGAATAACTGATTTTCTCCATACACGATACGTACTGAATCAGAACTTTATCCAGTTGCGAACCGGTGCATTAACCTCAACACTATACATCTCCAAGCGAGAGAAAGTCATTGAGGTACAGATCACCCGGAATCTGCTGCAACGCTGGTTTGGAGTTGCTTCGATTCAAACCGTGAATCGTGCCAAACCTGTTCTGCATCATACGTTAAACGATATTCCGCTTGAAGCCGTAGAGGCGTTTCAGCTGTGGTATATGGAGCGGAGCCAGAACGTCCAGACCCGTTAATGTAAAGGCAAGTGCAGGAAGACTACTAAGTTAACTGTGCACTTGCCTTTTGTATTGAAGGTGGATGCTCAATTGATATAACTTAGGAGGTGTTCCTTTGATTAAAATCGTATTTATGGACGTGGACGGTACGTTACTCAGTGAGAAGGATCGAAGTCTCTCTCCAAGTACAGAGGATTCCATTCGACAATTGGTTCGTAGGGGCATACAGGTCGTGCTGGTCACTGGCAGACCGTACAATTTATGCAGAGATTTCAGGAAACTCGGGATTGATACCATGATTTCGGCTAACGGGGCATTGATCAAGAGCGGTGAAGAAGTGATACATAAATCGGTGCTTTCTGAACGAATGGTTAAAGAATTCAGTGAATTTTCCGAGCTGAACGGCAGCAGTATTTCTTATTTTACAGAGTCATTCGAAATGAATGGTTTATGCCCAACGGATGTACGTGTCACCGATGCATTGAGAGATACGCTTGGTCTGATGGAGTACCCCTTGAGCATCAGTTCTTTGGAACAGGAAGTGTATTGCATTTGCTTATATGCCGATCAAGACGAAGTGGAGAAATTCCAATCCAGATTCCCTGCATTAAAATTCGTGAGGTTTCATCCTTACGTGTCTAACGTACTGGAAGAGAACGAAGTATCCAAATCGATAGCGGCAGGAAAAGTGCTCGCCCACCTGAAAATATCGAAAGAGGAAGCAATGGCTTTTGGCGATGGTGAAAATGATATTGATTTGCTAGAGTACGTGGGTCTTGGCATTGCGATGGGAAACGGAGGAGAACGCGTCAAACAAAGTGCCGACTATGTCACGCTGCGAGCAAGTGAGGATGGCATCACACATGCGTTGAGGAAGTTTGAAATCATAGAATAAGCAAATTTTGGAGTAATAAGGATATCCTAATTATGGGTTTTCATGTAGAATGATGGAGGATGAATTAAGCCCTAAAGCATAGGGTGTGATCGAAGGGTGACTTATGAAAAAGGTTGTCATTGTAATCTTGTCTTTTGTCGTACTTATTGGTGTATCTTCTTCAGCTTATGCCCATCCAGGTAGACTGGACAAAAATGGTGGACATAATTGTTCCGCGAAATCCAAACAAAAGGGCCTTTGCACAGGCTACCATTATCACAAAAAGAAGAAATGAAATTGAGTTTTACAAGCTAAACCCAGCCCTGGTCTAATCTATGGTTGGGTTTGCATGTTTATAATTCATGGTAGTCGCAGCTAACAGAATACAATAAACATTACGTTAGAGGTGAGTAGTATTATGGGGTTTATTGGGATCATTTGTGTAATTATTATGACGGTCACACTCATCAGCATAGAAAGTAATACGAAACGCTTAATTCAAGAGCAGGCCGAAACCAATCGGAAACTGGAGCAACTATTAAGGAAAGAACGTTTTTAAGACCAGACAGGAGGAGTATGACGATGGATCATATTAAAGCAATTATTTTTGATCTAGACAATACAATTCTCAACAGAACAAGTACCTTTGAAGGCTTCAGCCAGAGCTTGATCAACACTTATTTTGCCCATCTTGAGACTACGGATGATATTTTTAAACGAATTATTGAGCTGGATGAGGATGGTTACAAGGACAAGGATGTCTTGTTCAACGAGCTGCTCCATGAATTACCATGGGCTGAGAATCCGCCTCACGCGGAGCTCATGGAGTTCTATGGCAGAGAGTATGTGAGAAGTGCTGTTCTGATGGAGCAGGCGCGAGAAGTGGTTCAGCATCTAAGAGGAAAATATAAAACAGGTTTAATCACCAATGGTAAAACTGAGATTCAGTACGGCAAAATCGATCAACTCGGAATCCGGGATGATTTTGATCATATTATCGTTTCAGAAGAGGCTGGGGTCAAAAAGCCCGATCCTCGTATTTTCAAATTGGCATTGGATCATTTCAACCTCTCTCCCGAGCAGTGTATCTACATTGGAGATCATCCCGTCAATGATGTTGAAGGAGCGGCAAAAGTAGGCTTGAGCACGATCTGGATGAAGGTTAATCAGCCTTGGCAGGACAGCATTACAACCAAACCATTGCATGCTATTGAGCATCTTGGTGAATTAAAAGGCCTGCTCTAAGGGGAGATCGTCAGATTAGATTCAAACAACACAACATTACATAACAGAACAGTGAGGGAGGTGCACATGGAGATCAGACAAATGGCTACGGCATTTTTGAGTAATGGCAACGACATGTTAATGATGAAGAAGGCAGGCAGCAGGCTGTTTGATTTTGAGTTCTGGGGTGGTATTGGCGGGCATCTGGAGCACGGCGAGCTTAATTCACCAATGACCGCCAGTTACCGGGAGATTGAAGAAGAGACGGGGTTCAAGCAAGCGGAAATTGAAAATTTCCGTCTTCGATATGTTTTGATGCAGTATAGCGACGGTGAAGTTCGGCAGCAGTTTGTATATTTTGGTGAGACGACACATCGAGCCTTTATTCCATCAGATGAAGGGGATTTATTTTGGATTCCTTTGGATGAACTGCTGGATTTACATACATCCATTCTGATTAAAGCTGCGATCCGGCACTTTTTGCAGAATCAGGAGACCGACGAGATATGGATCGGGAATGTCCTGAATGGAGAAGGGGCAACGGCTAAACCAAGGGTAGAATGGAGTATTATGCAAGATACGATATCCTTTGAACCCGTTGTGTAATGTTAGACGTCTTGACCGGGAAAGGGACATATCTCTGATCGAAAAAGCTATACGTTTAACGTCTGTAGGCGACTGTTATAAAGAGCGAGGATATTAACCATCCCCGCTCTTTTTTTATACCTCGTATTGAATATAAATTCTCTTTTTGGAATGATGATGGATATGAATATCCAAACTTCAACAGGTGGGTCTTGGAGCAGCAGTGATCATCCATTATTCAATTCGGTTTATTTAATGAAAATCAAGCTGTGATGATTCGATCTTTCGTTCGTCTTCTCCGATTCTCAATGGCTTCCTCATAATCTCTGACCAACCTGTCAAAAATGTGATCCCACGAACGCTGTTCAGCAAGTTTTCGGCCTTCAAGACCCATATTCCTCAGTTGATCCATATGATCTCCCCAGAGGCATATCTCCCGAATCAATGCATCCGCATGGCCTGGCTTGAACAGAACACCGCTTCGATGATGTGTGACCAAGTCTTTTACACCGCCACCATTCGCAGCGAGAACTGGCAATCCCGAAGCCATCGCTTCCAGCACCACATTGCCAAATGTTTCTGTTGAGGAAGGAAACACAAAGAGATCTGCCGAAGCATACATAGCAGCAAGCTCTTCACCATGCAGATACCCTGTAAAGGTGACATTGGGTGGGGATTGCATACGCATTTTGGGGAGCAATGGCCCATCGCCTACAATGATCCAGTGTACACGGGCTTGCATATGTTCTGGCAACTGCTGCATGGCAAGGGTGAGGGTAGCGATATCTTTTTCCGGGGCAATTCGCCCAACGTAGAGTAGAATTAGAGGAGCCGTTATATTGTAGCGAGTACGAAAATCGGAACTTCGTTTATCAGGTGAATACAGGCTGCAATCGATCCCGCGGGACCATAACTTCAGACGTTGAATACCTTTTGATTGCAATGAGTTTAAGGTCTCTTGAGACGGTGTCAATGTTGCATCACAGGCTCGGTGGAACCATTGGATATACTTCCAGTAAAGAGGAATGACGCTTTTCAACTTGTAGTATTCGAGGTACCGATCGAAGTGAGTATGGTAGGAGATGACATGTGGAAGCTGATACTTGAGCGCATATCTGAGACCGAAAAGACCCATATTGAACGGAGTGGCGATATGCAGCAAATCTGGCTGAAAAGTCTTTAACTCCCGATGAATGGCTGCTCGATTAGGTAAGGCAATACGACATTCCGGGTAGAGGAAAAAGGGGATGTTGGTCACCGAACGGACCGGAGCGGCATCGTTGCCTTCAATAACAGACTGTGGTGTGAATAACAGATGCTCAATGCCTTTGCGGTTCAAGTGATTACTCAAGCGGTGCAGCGTACCGGCAACACCATTGGTTTCCGGAACATAGGTGTCGGTGAACAAGGCCAGGCGCATCATAACCCCTCCCAAGACTCTTGATGACAAGATCATAACAGCGGATCATTTTCCAAAGGTCAAGTGCAGGTTAACTTTATCCGTATTTCGTGTAAAGTGTGCGGGGAAGTGATCTGGTGCAAACTTACATCGGATAAACTTATATAACATATTCTGCTATGATGTATAGGCGTTTAGTTATAGTGGACCTGTATGAAATCATTGGTCCAACTTATATAGATAGAGAGATACAGGAGGCAGAGAGATGAACAAATTACAGGAAGAATTGCAGCAATTATTACCCTTGGATCAGTTTGACAGCATGTCAGGTGAGGAAGTGGTGGGGAGTGTTGCGATGGATCTGTATCGCGCGGAATTTGCGACCATTCGGGAGTGTGGACCTGAACTTCCACAGGTATTGCGAGATACCATCCTGATCATAGATCTGGATACAGAGCTATCCATGAGCGGCATTACTGGTTTTCTTGAAAATTTGAGTGGGCGTTTTCTGGGTGAAACGACGGAAGCGATGCAGCGCATAGACAATGATGCTGATGCAGAGATTCTGAAGAACATCCAGCATATGTTATCCGAAACTGGTGTAACACCTGAGCAGTTAAGAGAAAATGTGAATGCACTCTCCGAACAGGATGTAACGACGACCCTGAATACGCATGGACAGCAGATCCATGAGGTTTTGCAACAGGTTGAGCTGGAAGCGGGTAATTTAAGCATGCAATCGGATAATGAAGAGGTATTTGAACTCCTTTATCAATATGTGGATACCAACAAAGATCGCCTGAAACAGGAGTTGGAGCACCTCTTGTCTAATTCAATCTGACACGCAGGAGGACGTCACTATGATTGTGATGATTAATGGGGCATTTGGCTCGGGTAAAACCTCGGCTGCAACCAAGCTGCAGCCGTTAATTCCGAACAGCATGATCTACGATCCAGAAGAGATTGGATACATGTTAAGAAACGTGATTGTGGATGACGTCCGAATGGATGTGGAGAAAACGGACGATTTTCAGGATATGGAGCTGTGGAAAGTCCTTACCGTGAAAGTCGCCCGTGAAATCAGGCAGAAGTATAACAAACATCTGATTGTTCCGATGACCATCTACAAGTCCAAGCAGTTCAGTTACATCCATCGGGGTCTGAAAGAGCTCGACGCTGACCTGTTTCACTTTACCCTGATGACGTCTATGGAAACATTACATGAGAGATTGTTGAAGCGCGGGGATAAGCCTGATGGATGGACTTTTCAACAAGCGGTTAAGTGTGTCGAAGCATTCCATGGATCACGCTTTGAAGAGCACATTCAGACGGATGGCCAAACGACAGATGATGTAGTGAATTTTATAACTTCCAAAGTGTTGTCAAACCGTAAATGAGGAGGCAAAATAATGAGTATCAACAAACGATTAGGTATGGAGTCCCTGTTGGTAACTTTGCTATTCACACTGGGTTTTATGGTTTGGAATGTCATTCAAGGAATGTTAATGACGCTGAATCATACACCTGAAATGCTGAACAACGCTTCATCCTTCACATCGTTGGAGTCGAAGGTTGATTTTGGCTCCATTGCCCGTTGGGATACTACTTCGATTCTGGTCGCTGCTGTTGGATTTCTCTTGCTTGCTGCTGCATACTATGGACTTCGATCGGGGATACAGCGCTGGACACAGCGTTTCTGATTGTTTATTAAAAGAAGAACATATTCAAAAAACAGTTCTACACCAATGAAAGTTGGTAGGAGAACTGTTTTTTGTTTTTGGGTCTATTTTTAATAGATTATAGATGCTTGGAGATGACTTCTTCCAAACCTTGGGCAACCGAATGCGCACCCCGTGCAAGGTGTCTCTCGTAGAGATGCAGTCGGACAAAGCTCTCATCCGTCCCCATCGCCTCCGAGAAAATGCCACCGAGTCCACGTGCGCGGCGGTCGATCTGAAGCAACAGTTCAAGTGAATCTCCCATCGGGTAGAACAGTACTTCCAGCTCATCCAAATAACCACGGAACTTGCTCGTTGGCACGAATTCAAATTCCTGTACAAATGGAAGATTGCCACCAAGCTTTGGAGCATAGTCATTGGTCACTTCACGCAGCTTGAAACCAAGGAGATCAATCGCATCCAGCACAGTATTCATATCTTTTGTAGGAACTACATGGAGTCTGTCCCGGTCTGAGGGGTCCATGGCGCTTGAGATATCGAGGCCCGTTTCAACCCATACCTCTGCACGATGCAGTGTAATTGGGAGATTTTCAGGTAGATCAAAGGAGAAGGATTTCTCCAGTTTGGCGCCAGGCTGTAAAATAAAACCTTCTGTAAGCAAGTATTTGGCTACAACGGCAGTTTCATTTACTTTTCGATCATTGTGCTCCCGTATGTAATGGGTTTTGATCGTAAGGTAGATTCGGTCTACATTCAGTTCCACGTCTCCACCCTCGATGTAGACGATCCCAGAGATGATTCCTCCAGGCGTAACCTCAGGTGTATGTAATTCTGTATTTACTTTGGCTGCTCCAACACCTACACTGGCTAACATTTTCTTAAAAAAAGACATTCATTCAACCTCCACATCCTATTGGTTTATCCAAGTGGCAAAATACGACTTCGAGCATAATACGGCGCCTACGAGAGAAGCGTTTCAAATTTTAACAAGCACAATATGAGGATAGATAAAACTCTTAAGTGAGAAAAAAGTTAACCTATGGACAGGAAAATCGACTTGTCTGTGTCGAATGTTGTTTAATATGGGATTTTCTTCTGGGGGGATATCTATTGGGCATGGAATGGTATGACATGATCGGACAACGTAACGGAGGATACAAGGGCAGATCGGTATTTACATGGGAGGGCAATTCAGCAGAAGATGTATTTGAAGCGCGCTTGATACAGTTGCTACCTCAGCATAAATCTGTGCTTGATGCAGGTTGTGGTCATGGTGAATTCACATTAAAAATGTCGGCCTATACCGATCATATTACGGGTTTTGACAACTCGCAGGAGCTACTGCGTATCGCTCAGGCTGGGCTTGAGGCAAGTGACGTTGGAAATGTTGAATTTGTCTACGCTACAACCAAAACAGAGTTGCCCTTCGAAGACGAACAGTTCGACCTGATCTATGACCGCAGAGGACCTACGTCCATTATTGAACATGGGAGATTGCTGCGAAAGGGTGGCGTGATCTTTGGCATTCATACGGATGTAAGCAAGGTACAAGAAAGGCTGCATACAAATCAGTATGTAAACATTGAGATTGAGGAATTCAACGAGGCCTTAATGGTTTTCCCTGATGAAAAAGAGTTCGCTATCTTTCTTTCCGATATTCCCGGAAACCCGGATTATACACGGTCGGAGTACTATGAACAGCTTCAAGTTAAGCTGAAGGAAAATCAGATTGATGGGAGACTTGCTGTGCGTGAGCACAAATATATCTGGAAGGCCGTAAGGCGTTAAAGAAAGATTATAAAATATGAATGCTACCTTCGTATTTCAGATCAGGAGGTGTAATGGTTTGGATAGAGAAACTTTAGAACGAAATTTAGGACCAGATAATGTGAATACCAGCTTCGAGCAGATGGCTAACGGGGAACGGAAATACAAGATGGTTTCAGAAGATGGCAGTTATTATTGCAGAACGGTAGCTTCATCTCAGGGAGCATGGCAAAATAGCCATTTCCATAACCATATAACCGAGTTCTATGTTGTGCAGTCTGGTTGGATCGCTTATGCAAATTTTACGAATGATCAGACGCTTGAAATCAGAGTTATGGGCGAAGGAAATCACATCATTGTGCAACCAGGAGTACACCATAATTTATATATGTCAGCTAATAGCGTTATCCATACGATTAAATATGGTTTGAATACAGATAGTGATTGGTCTGCTTCTCCGGAACTGGACAGCGTTACACAGAAGCTAATGGAGAGTGAATTAATTCAGACTTACGCTTAACCAGCTTGGGGGTTAAAAACATGCGAAAAAGTACGATATTTTGGCTAACTGGTATTGCAATTATTATTGTAGCAGTGTTTCTTGTATATAATAATCTGGCTCCAAGCATTACAGCGCAGGATGTTAACATGAAGGGCACGATTCGGCAGACAGCTACGGATGAATACGAGGTGCAATTAACCATTACACGTACAAAAGAAGATAAGGGTCAGCACACCATATATCCCCTTGTAGCTGGCTGGGGTTCAATATCTTTTGATGACAAACAGGACAACCGATTTATTCGACCTACTTCCGTCGGCAGCACAGGTGCAATGGAAGAGATTCTTCGTCAAGTGTTACAGAGGCAATCATCAACAGCGATTACTGAATTTGCAGGGTTCTCCATACCTGATGCGGTGGGCACGTACAAGGTGCGTTTTACCATTCATCCTTTGGGTGATGAGGCAGAACTGATTCGGCAACCGATGATCTATTATGTTCATCAGGAAAAATTACTGGGCAAAGACCTGAGCTGGGTCTCAGGAGAGCCTCTGGAAATCATTAAGGAGTACGCAGAGTGATGCTAATCTATCAATGGAATGAGATTACGGTACGTTTACTGGATGAAAAAGATGAGCAGTTCCTTGTTCAATGGTTGTCTGACCCAGTAGTGCTTCAATATTACGAAGGCCGTGATCAGCCGCATGATCTGAATTTGGTCAGAGATCACTTTTATAGACAAGAGGATACGGCAAATCGTTGTATGGTTGAACACGAAGGTAAACCGATCGGCTATATCCAGTTCTATGAACTGGAGGAGGAAGAACGGAATGAGTATGGTTATGGAGACACCGATGAAATCATCTATGGAACAGATCAGTTTATTGGAGAAGCTGATTATTGGAACCGCGGTATTGGCACACAACTTGTACAATCCATGATGACCTATCTGGTCAATGATAAGCAAGCTCGGAAAGTGGTCATGGACCCGCAATCATGGAACGAACGAGCCATATCCTGTTACGAGAAGTGTGGCTTCAGGAAGGTCAGACTGTTACCAGAACATGAGCTGCACGAAGGGAAAATGAGAGACTGCTGGCTGATGGAGTATGCCCCATAGGAGTGCAATGTGTATATTTAAACCATTTAACCAAGGAGGAATGATCGATGGATTTGAGATACCCGATTGGATCATTTGAACATACAGGCGAGGTTACACCAGAGCAGCGGAAGCAATGGATTCAGGATATTGCCAACTTGCCGGAGCATGCCCGCAAAGCGGTCAAAGGACTGAGTGAAGAACAATTGAGATTACCCTACCGGGAAGGTGGCTGGATGCTCAAACAGGTCATACACCATATGGCAGATAGCCATATGAATAGCATGGTTCGTTTCAAGCTGGCACTGACGGAGGATAACCCTACGATAAGACCATATTACGAGGAACGATGGGCTGAACTGAGTGATTCACGGGAGCTGGACGTCGAATTTTCCCTGCAAATCCTGGATGCGCTGCATCGTCGTTGGGTAGTGCTATTAAACACATTAACGGATGCAGACTATGCCAAAACCTTTTATCACCCTGCATCCAAAGAAACGACCAGACTGGATTATAATTTGGGCGTATATGCATGGCATGGCAGACACCATGTTGCCCATATTACCTCGCTTAGAAGCAGGTTGAGAATCTAGTGGTGAAATAAATAACTTATTAAGGAGATTATATCGATGAATATACATATCAGACTATTAAATGAAGGCGATCCGGTCGTAATTTCGCAGGCGTTTCAGGAGCAGGGTTGGGCGAAATCGGCGGAGCAGTACATTCAATATCTTGCAGAGCAGCAGAATGGTGAGCGGGTGACTTTGATAGCGGAATTGGATGGAGCTTTTGCCGGTTACGCGAATGTATTGTGGAGTTCGTATTACCCTTCGTTCAGGGAACAGGGCATTCCGGAAATTAATGATTTCAATGTGCTGATCAAGTATCAGCGTCAGGGAATTGGATCACGTTTGATGGACCGGGCAGAAGAAGTCATTCATGAGCGAACCGGTACTGCCGGGATTGGTGTCGGGGTGTTCTCCGATTATGGCAAAGCTCAAATTCTGTATGCCCGTCGTGGATATATACCAGATGGACAGGGCATTCACAAGCATGATCGTTATCTAAAGTGGGGCGATGAAACGATCATCGACGACGATGTGGTGCTTTATCTAACGAAGAAATTAAGCTGATCGAATCCTGAATAAAAAGGATTATAACGCTGTTGAGAGGACAGGGAATTACTTTCTTCTAAACAGCGTTTTTTTAGATATAATCGGACTGTTTTCGGCTCGAATCTTACAAGAAAAATAGAGTTAAATTGGGTGGGAATGTTATAATAGAGGGTAGTTGATTTAGCGTATAAACCGTGATGAAGCGGGCAAATGGTGAGCACAGAGATCGAAACATAAGAGGGAATATGAAGGATAATTTATATGGATTTGAGGAGGAATGTGGTTATGGAGAAGACGATTAAAAATGTCCAGGATCTATATGACATGCTTGACTCAGAATTCAGATCAGCGAAGCAATTTTGGGAACCTTTTTACGAGGATCGAGACCGGCCGATTCCCTTTTTTTCAAACAAACCGGATGAAAATCTGGTAGCACATGTGAACTCAGGAATATTACCTGGGGGCAAAGCATTGGAGCTCGGTTGTGGCCCGGGAAGAAATGCAATATATCTAACACGTCAGGGTTATAAAGTAGATGCTTATGATCTTTCAGAGACAGCCATTGCCTGGGCCAAGGAAAGAGCTGTGGAGGAACAGCTTGAAGTGAATTTCGAATGCAAATCAGCATTTGAGCTCACGCCACATGAAGAGTACGATATCGTCTATGATTCGGGCTGTCTTCACCATCTGCTACCACATCAGCGAATTCCCTACATACAGATGATTCAGAGCGCACTCAAACCTGGAGGGTATTTTGGGATGACATGCTTTGCTCCAGGATTTGGCGGTCAAGGTGGACCGGAGAGCGTTATGGACGATTGGGAAGTATACCGTGAGAAGTCGATGAAAGGCGGTCTGGCTTTTACGGAGGAAAAGCTTCGCTATTTGCTTGAAGATCCTTTTGAATGCGTTGAGTTGCGACCTATGAAGGCGATGGGTCAGGATGAAGATTGTTTTGGCTTGCCCATCCTATGGGTGACGTTGTGGAGAAAACCAATCCATACATAATAAGATGTTTCTAACCAAAATGCGTAACAGAAAGGGTGTTAAAGTACATGGGAAACAGACACTTTATCATTACAGGTACATCCAAAGGAATTGGCAAACAGCTCGCAGAGCTGTTATTGGAAAAGGGAGATCACGTCTACGGTATTGCACGCGGAACGGCTGATATGAAGGAAGTGACTGATCGTTACAAGCATTTTCAGTATGATCTTGGTGACCTCAGTGGTATCGATGAGCTTGTCTCACACATATTGAAACAGATTCTACCGCAAGAAGTTGAATTCATCGGGCTCATAAACAATGCAGCGATGCTGGAACCGTTGAAATCGATAGATCGGTGCAGTGCAGAGGAGATCAGTCTTAATATGAACATCAGTTTGGCAGCGCCCATGATTCTGACTTCATCTTTTATACAACATACTAACCACCTGACCACACGCAGAAAAATAGTCAATGTATCGTCCGGGTCAGGAAGTTATCCGGCACCTTCAATGGCATCTTACTGTACCTCCAAAGCTGGAATAAACATGTTCACCCAGAGCGTAGCGATGGAACAATCCGGGCAACCCAATTCCGTTGAAGTGATTGCATTCGATCCAGGGATGGTAGATACTGAGCTACAGGTTGTGGCAAGAGGCAAAAGTGCAGAAGAATTTGCACTGTCTGAGGTATTCGGTCAGGTCTATGAAGCAGGCCAATTAAGATCGCCACAAGATGTCGCAAAGCAATTGATAGAACGGATGGAAGAAATCAGTGATCCAAGCAAGGTCCTCCATACTATGGAGGGATAACAGATTAAAAGTTATAAACGTTTAGATTCATCTAAATTGGTAAGAGACTATGGATTTTACTTTGCCTCGACAATTTGTATTGTTCTATGTAATAGCGGCAGGAGTGGAAGAGACGGAATCGATTCTGAAGAAGCGGTAGCGTTCGCCTGTGTCACCTAATTTCTACATTTAATAAATTTAATAAAGGAAATTTGGGGACAACAGCGATCGGAAGAACGATCCGTATCTGGAACGGTCCCCCGTAGATTGTCAAACAATATGCTTCGGGCAATACCCAAGAAGAACAGAAACGTGGTGAAGGTATGTTTAAAATTATGCTCATTGAAGACGATGAATCGTTATTCAGTGAAATTAAAGAACGGTTATCCCAGTGGTCATATGACGTGTATGGCGTGAGAGATTTTGGCAAAGTGATGCAGGAATACAGTGCCATTCAGCCACAGCTAGTGATTATTGATATTCAGCTTCCCCAGTATGACGGATTTCATTGGTGTCGCATGATTCGAGCCCATTCCAATGTACCGATTATCTTTCTGTCCTCACGTGATCATCCTACGGATATGGTCATGTCGATGCATCTGGGCGCAGATGATTTTATCCAGAAGCCCTTCCATTCCGATCTGTAGCGTATATCGTCGTGCTGAATGTGGTGGTATGCATTGTGTTTATCTGGGCGAGATATCCAAGAGAGACTCGTTTCTACAAAAGATTAACTGCCTGGGATCACACCTATGATCCAGGGGATTTGGATATCGCTGAAAGCCCTTATGAACGGATAGTGCACGATGCTGTCACTTCCCAGACCGAACGTTATCGGAAGGAGTCCTCAGCTCATTTTATTTTGCTGGAGCAAGAAAAGGATGAGATGCTGTCCTGGATTCATGAGGTGAAGACGCCCTTAACCGCGCTACAATTAATGATTGAGCGAATGCCGGATGACAAGCTGCAGGGTCAGATGACGTATGAATGGCTGCGAATTCACCAACTTCTCGATCAGCAGCTTCACCAGAAGCGTATTCCATTTATGCATAATGATTTGTTTGTGGAAGAAACAGAGCTTGAACCGATTTTGAATGGCGAGATTAGAGCTTTGAAGTCGTGGTGTATATCCAAACGGATTGGCTTCGACGTGTCTTTAGATGTGACAAAGGTGCTGACCGACAGTAAATGGTTAGGTTTTATCATACGGCAGCTGCTTAGTAATGCGGTGAAATACAGCCATTCCTCTGACATTGTCATTGAAAGCAAGGAACAGGATGGGCACATCATATTGACCATTCAGGATTATGGAAGAGGGATCGAAGCGCAGGATTTACCACGTATCTTTGATAAAGGCTTCACTTCAACTCAGGGTAGACTGGAAGGAACGGCAACGGGAATGGGCTTGTATTTGACCCGACAGGTGGCACAAGCACTTCGTATAGACGTTAAGGTACAGTCTGCTCCCGGAGAGGGCACTAGCGTCAAGCTAACCTTCCCGCGAAAAAATGACATGATCCATCTTGCAGGCGTGTGACAACATTGTCACATGCTTTTTGGTTTTGTTCGGTGAATCGCACGATAAATCAGAGCATCCCGCCTATGATGGAGATATACCAAAGAGGAGTGAGTGGGATATGTGGATACTGGAAGCCAAAAAAATTCATAAAGTCTATGGCAACAAACTAAATAAACAGGAAGTCCTCAAGGGGATTGATCTCGGGGTAAGTAAAGGCGAATTTGTTGGTATTATGGGGCCCTCAGGTTCGGGGAAAACGACGCTGTTAAATGTTCTTTCTTCGATCGATCGGGTAAGTCAGGGCACGATTGACATTGAAGGTCAGGAGTTCACCGGCATGAAGGAAAAACAGCTGGCTGAATTCCGAAAATTTCATCTCGGCTTTATTTTTCAGGATTATAATCTGCTAGATACCCTCACAGTGAAGGAAAATGTAATGCTGCCGCTCTCGATTACGAGTATGCCGAAGCATGAGGCACACCTGAAGTTCGAACAAATTGCCCGTGAACTGGGCATATATGAGCTGAAAGACAAATATCCGTCCGAGATTTCGGGTGGACAGAAGCAGCGGACTTCGGCCGCGCGTGCGTTTGTGCATGATCCAAGCATTATTTTCGCTGACGAGCCGACAGGTGCGCTCGATTCCAAATCGGCTTCGGATCTGCTTGGCAAATTAAGTGATATGAACAGCAAACATCAGGCCACCATTATTATGGTCACCCATGATCCGTTTGCCGCGAGTTATTGCAGCAGGGTGATTTTCATTCGGGACGGTCAGATCTACACTCAATTAAATAAAGGAGACGAGTCCCGGCAATCCTTCTTCAACGATATTATCAAAACTCAGGGCGTATTGGGTGGTGTGCAGCCATGAGTCTGAACTACATCATTTTTCGCAATCTGAGGAAAAACCTGAAGAATTATTATCTTTACGTCTTCGCCCTGATCTTTAGTGTGGCGCTGTATTTTTCCTTTGTGACATTGCAGTATGATCCCTCCATGAATGAGGTTGCTGAATCAACGAAAGGGGCTGCCGCGATAGGGGCCTCGTCCGTGTTACTGATTGTCATTGTGGGCATTTTTCTGCTCTATACCAATACAATCTTTATCAAGCGACGCAGTAAGGAGATCGGTTTGTTTCAGCTAATCGGACTGACGAAAGGGAGAATATTTGGCATCTTGAGTGCGGAAAATTGCATTCTCTACTTTGGTTCTATGGTAATCGGTATTCTAATCGGGTTTATGGGTTCCAAGCTGATATTAATGATTTTGTTCAAAATTATTGGCGTTGATGCGATAACAAAACTATACTTCTCACCGATGGCGCTGTTGCAAACGCTGACTGTCTTTGCGGTCATGTACTTGCTCATCATGCTGATGAATTACCTGTTTATCCGAGCACAGAGCATCCTATCGCTCTTCCAAGTATCTTCTACAACGGAGCAGCAGGTACAGAAGTTATCTGTGGGGCAGATTCTGATGGGTATCTTGGGTATTGCTCTCATCGTGTTCGGTTACATCTTGTCTGCACGGCTGTTCAGCGTCGAGAAATTGGATATGCAGCAGTTAATGTACACCATGATTTTGATTTTGTTCTCGGTTATTCTGGGGACATATCTGTTCTATAAAGGTTCCGTCAGTTTTCTCTTTAATCTGATTCGCAAAAGTAAAAAAGGCTATCTCTCCATTAATGAGGTATTGTCGTTATCCTCCATCATGTTTCGCATGAGGTCGAATGCCTTGCTGCTGACCATTATTACTACCGTATCTGCACTCGCCATAGGTTTGTTGTCGCTCAGTTACATTTCCTATTATTCGGCAGAGGCACAAGCCAAGGAAAGCCTGCCGGAAGATTTTTCATTTGCTCAGGCTGAGGTAAAGGATCGTTTTGTTGCTGAGCTGGATAACAAACAAATTCCGTATGAAGAAAAGCACAGACAACCTTTATATATTGAGATTGATGCATCGAAGGTCATGAATGACTCCCTGTCGGAAGATCGATTGTTCAGCAGTGTGTTAAGTGACAGCATGGTGGATAACATCGACCTGAAACCAGGCGAAGTTATTTTCATGGGATATGGCAATGTGATTCAGAAATTCTTTTCCATTCGGGATGAAGGTCCCATTTTTCTGCACGGATTGAAAAATACGATTGACCAGCAATTGATTGGAACTGTCAAACAGGGCGTACTTCCCGTGTATTACACCAGAGGAACGCCTGTAGCGGTTGTGGATGAATCGGTTTATGCGGAGCTTGCGCAAGATCTTGATCCGAAAATTCAGGAGGTGGAAAGGACAGATTATTACGGTGTGCAGATTACAGATTCGGGGCAAGACGAGAATGCGTATGTCATTTTTGCAGATCTGAAATTGAAAGCTCCGAGCTTCTCCCAGATTGAATTCCGAAATAATCAACGTACCAGTATGGGCCTAATCATGTTCATTGTTGGTTTCCTGGGACTGACTTTCTTGATTACATCCGGGTGTATCCTCTATTTCAAACAAATGAATGAGAGCGAAGAAGAGAAATCAAACTATACTATTCTGCGCAAACTTGGATTTACTCAAGGCAATTTGTTACGCGGAATTCAGTTCAAGCAGTTGTTTAATTTCGGCATTCCACTTGTTGTGGGCCTGAGCCATAGTTATTTTGCCGTGAAATCAGGCTGGTTCTTCTTTGGCACCGAACTTGCCACACCTACTGTAATCGTCATGATTGTGTATACGTTGTTGTATTCAATCTTCGGCCTGTTGTCCATATGGTATTACAAACGAGTGATAAAAGAATCATTGTAGATCAGAGGATAGCTACAGAGGAATACATTAAAGAAATCGGAAGAAGGGCAACTGTATGATATACAGTCTGCCCTTTCTTTTTTTGTGAAAAAAAGGAGGATGGCGCAAGGGTGGAGAAATCACAACATATTGGAGTGAAGTAGAGGGAGGTTTTCCATGAACCTGGCTAACAAGATTACCCTGGCAAGAATGACATTGATTCCTTTATTTATGTTGTGCTTCATCCCGTTGCCATCATGGATACAGGAGTCGAGTGAACTTATTCGTTTTTTGGATCAGCATGGTCTGGTGATTGGCGTTATTATTTTTGCACTGGCTGCGGGTACGGATAAGCTGGATGGGTATGTGGCCCGAAAATATAATCAGATCACCAATCTGGGGAAATTGCTTGATCCACTGGCAGATAAACTCTTGATTTCGGTTGCACTGATTATGATGGTTCAGGAGAATCTGATCGGTTCATGGATTGCTGTGATCATCATTGGACGTGAAATTGTCATTACAGCACTGCGTATGATTGCGAGTGAACAGGGAATTGCCTTGGCTGCTGATCGATATGGCAAAATCAAAATGGTGCTGCAGGTGGCAGCCATCATCGCTGTATTATTGAATAATTTTCCGTTCAGTTTGCTGACGGATGTGCGGGTTGATATGATTTTATTATGGCTGGCGGCAGGAGTTACGCTGTTCTCAGGATTGAACTATATCTTAGTAAATTATAGACTACTGAAATAAAGAACCCCTGCGAAACCTAACGGAAAGAAGGAAATAATCTCATGTTATCGATTCATAAGGCGGATTACCAACATAAATCAACTTTGCGTAATCTGATGGAGTTGTACAAATACGATTTTAGTGAGTATGACCCGGAAGATGTTAACGAAAACGGGTTATATGAGTATGTGTACCTGGACCATTATTGGACAGAAGCGGGCAGATATCCTTTTTTGTTTCGGGTAGAAGGACAATTGGCGGGATTCGCACTGATTCGTGAAATCGAGAGTGAACAGGGAACGAGTATATACGCTATGGCAGAGTTTTTTGTAATGAAAAAATACAGAAAGCTGGGAATGGGTGCGCAAGCTGCCATCCATGTGTTCAACCTTTTCCCTGGGACATGGAAAGTAGCGGAGATGGAGACGAATGAGCCTGCTCAGATTTTCTGGCGTAAGGTCATCGCACGCTATACCGATAATAAATACCAAGAGGTTAGAGAGCCTGACTGGGAAGGTCCTATTCAGATGTTTACCACGAAGTAATGACGAGAAGAAGGAGAAGAGGATGTCCCAAATAAACATCAATCCAAGTACTTCAGAGGATTCAGAGTATGTTCGCCAGCAACTTATCGCATTTAATGCTGCGCATGTGAGCGAGGAATTAAGGCATCGTTACGAAGAACTGAATTTCAATATCAAAAATGAGACCGGCGAGATAGTTGCAGGTGTGCTTAGTACACTTTGCTGGAACTGGCTGGAGGTTGATATTCTTTGGGTGGATTCTGAACAACGGCATCGGGGATATGGTTCTCAGTTGTTGCTTGAAGTTGAGCGAATTGCGCGAGAGAAATCTTGTGATTTTGTCATGTTGAATACTTTCTCATATCAAGCACCTGAATTTTACAAGAAGCATGGCTACCAATTGATCACAACGATCGAGAATGCACCGACCGGACACAGTCATTATTATTTTAAGAAGGACCTAACGTAAGACAGCGTATGTGAAATAGGGCAAAATCAGGAGGGTTATTATGGTTACCATTAAAGCAATCGAACTTGAGGATTTACCGGCGCTAAGCCAATTATACAACGAATTGATGGGTACACCGACTAATGAACAACAGATGCAGAAGATGTTTCATTATATCCAGCAAAATGGGCACTACCATGTACTCGGTGCATTTTACGACGGCGAACTGGCCGGATCGGTTATGGGTATTGAATGTATGGATCTGGCGGGTCAGTGCAATCCCTTCATGGTTGTGGAGAATGTGATTGTATCCGATCGGGTACGCAGACAGGGAATTGGTCAGAAGCTTATGCTTCAGATTGAGCACATTGCGAGAGATCTTGGATGTGAATACATGATTCTGGTGTCTGGCGATCAGCGCAAAGAGGCTCATATTTTCTATGAAAAGCTGGGCTTTAAAGATGAGAAAGTTCAGGGTTACCGGAAGCATTTTAATTAATCAATATATCACGGAAAATGTCTAATAGGTAGAAGGACTACTTAAGGAGCAGGGCGAATAAGGCATAGTCTCGAAATAAATGAACTGATATGAGGGAGGCACTCTCGTGTTCAAAAAATGGGCTAATGTCTTGATGATTCTGAGTTTGGTATTCGCTGTATGTTCCCCAACATCCTATGCCGCTGCCAGGACGGTTAAAGTGACCGTGACGCTTGTCAGTGCAGAACTGGTGGAGAACAATTCCGTTGGTAATGAATGGGCCATAGGGGCAAGTGTGAACGGCAAGAGCCTGGAGGAGGGTTCGTCGGTCACGTTGAATCTGAAACCTACAGATATGCTGAAATTACAAGCGAATGCCGAAGAGCAGGACAAAATCCCTGATCTAGGGAGCAAAAGTATGAACGTTAAGGTTTCCTCCATTACCAAATCAATCAACAAGACTCTATCGGTTGTCGTGACGGAGAACAGGGGCCGTTATTCGGGTAACACAGCGACGTGGGAGTTCAAGTTTAAGATCAGTAAGAAATAAAATAGGGACTGATCATGTAAAAGAGAGCCTAGCTCTCTTTTTTTACTTTATACGGATATCTTTGAGCTGAAGGAATGTATAGTTTCGGGAAGGGTCCCTCTTTGGTAAAATAAAGAAAGTTGTGGGCAGGGACTTATATGTTTCAATGTACATATTTAATTGTAAGTTTTAATGAAGACAAAAGGAGGTTAACCAGATCATGCGTATCGTAGATAACATTAAAGTCTGGGGGGAGCCGCTGGAGAATGCGGTAAGTCAGGCGGTGACTTGCTCGCAGTATGGAGATGTACTGGGCGTGGCTCTAATGGCAGACCATCACAAAGGATATTCACAGCCCATCGGGGGCGTAGTTGCCTACCGGAACATGATCAGTCCGTCAGGGGTTGGATATGATATTGCTTGCGGTAACAAGGCAGTGCGCACCAACCTGATGTGGGATGATATACGGGATCAGATTGCTGTGATTATGGATGATATTAATGCGACCATATCCTTCGGTGTAGGACGCAACAATCCAAATCCTGTGGAGCATGAGCTGTTCGACGATGCCAGCTGGAAGTTGTTTGATTCCATTGAGCCTGGACTACAACACAAGTTGAAGACACTCGCGCGCAACCAGCTCGGGACTGTGGGCAGTGGTAATCATTTTGTTGATATTTTTGTGGAAGAGGCGACGGGTAAAGTATGGATTGCAAACCATTTTGGCAGTCGTGGCTTTGGGCATAAGGTCGCCAGTGGTTTTCTGAATCTGGCTGCCGGACGTGCGTTTAGTGGCAAAGCGCCGGGAGAATCGATGGACCAATCACCAACACTGTTTGACCTCAAGAGTGAAATGGGTGATATGTATTGGGACGGGATGACATTGGCAGGCCGTTATGCGTATGCAGGGCGCGATTATGTGATTGAGCAGGTTCTCGGCATCCTCGGAGCGAGCGCAGAATATTCGGTTCATAACCATCATAACTTTGCCTGGAAAGAACAGCATATGGGCGAAGACGTGGTGGTGGTCCGCAAAGGAGCAACGCCGCTGGCACCGGGCCAGCTCGGTTTTGTGGGCGGAAGCATGGGAGATATCTCGGTGATCGTGGAAGGAATCCACAGCGAAGAGAATACCGAGTCTTTCCGCAGCACCGTGCATGGTGCAGGGCGCACTATGAGCCGAACCCAGGCGGCTGGCAAAATGAATTATAAGCTGCGTACACGCATGGGTGGGGAGATCAGCGAGGAACAGATGCAAGCGGCGATTCGTGCCTATGGTGTGGAGCTTCGGGGTGCAGGAACGGATGAAAGTCCATTTGTGTACAAGAAGCTGCAGGACGTGCTGAATGCGCATGCGCATACCTTGAAAATCAACCATATCATGCGTCCCGTAGGTGTCGCGATGGCCGGGGGCAATGAATTCGACCCGTATAAGGACTAATTGAAAAGTAGAAGGTGAACCTCATGAGAAATTGTGCGATATACAGCTCGCAGTTTGACCTGGATCAGCTGTTTGAAATGATACAATCCATATACCCTCAGGATACAATTGAGCGTAAGGAAGACAAAACCCATATTCAAGTTACACGTAAGAAGTTATTTAGTAAGAAGACAAAGGGCTTCAATATCATGACGAGCCAGACCCACCCTGAAGAATTTACTGCAATGATTCAGGGGATGCTGGGATTTCTAAGTCAGATTGAGGGAAAGAATGCTGCGCTACAGGAAAAGGTACTTATTAAATGCTCTACACTGAATATGGTTGTTGGGATCGAGACAGAAGAAGACATTTCCGAAGAATTCTTTAATGAATTATTGCATCTGGCCGATGCCCTGGATGCAGTCATCTTCTGGGGAGGTGGCTCCTTGCTGAATGCGCAAGGTCAGCTGCTGTTGGATGTCAACGGAGAATCCGAAGTAGAGGATTACAAAGTGACAGCGCACACCAGTTTTCTGGATGATGCCAGACCCCCGTCGGAATCTGCAATGCAGCGTAAAGAGCGCTCCGAGCAGCTTCTAACGGAGCAAGGAATCCCATTCAATGTTCATTTACCTGCAAGAGCGGGGGATGAGCATACAACGATCCGCAGTGTAGAACAAGTCGCAGATCGCGCGGTAGCCCTCTGTATTGCAGCTCTCAAGGGTGAATGCCTGGGGGCGGGGGAGAGCGCAGAAGATACAGCAGCGCTGGTCCAGGAAGTGATCGACAAGTATGATGCAGCTTCATTCTTTTCACCTGTGGAGAGAAGATTTGTGGAGCAGCATGGGGCAGAGCATCAGGAGGTTATCTCCTTTTCATGGGGATATGAGGCTTATCATGTGATGTTATGGGCGCTTGGCTACGTCAAGGAACTTGGAGCTCCGGTAAATCTTTGTAACGTAGGACAAGATGTAGGGTATTTGCAGCAATGTGACGATGTTGAAGCCTTTGTAGCCGGGGCACAGCTTCGCTCCAAAAGTGAGATTTTGGATGCAGCGGATCTAATCTACCGGTACAACTGGGTGTGTGTAGACAGTCGTGTGAAGGAGCAAACACCTCCCGGGGGTCTGAATGGGGGAGTGGCCTACGAACGTCACCGTGCGCTCAATTGGCTGATCTGTTATCTGGATCAAGATTGGGATGATGTCCGGACAGATACGTAGAATGGACTTTTAACATCAACTATTTTTTATTTGACATTCAAATTCAAATACCCCCAAGCCAGCCGAACACTGGATATGGGGGTGTTTTGCTGTCTATGGTTACCTTGCCGTTTTATCCGCTATGTCTTCCGTACTGTTCCCAAATCATCACATCAGCAAGAATCAGCTTTTTCTCCACACTGCTCTCCGGGTTGACAATTCGCCATAACATCTGGTCAACCGCACGCGCACCAAGCAATTCCTTGTTCACATTAACTGTGGCGAGTACAGGGATATTATCATACACATTATCGAAACCGGTGACTACGCACTGGTCGGGTACACTAATCCCAATACTTTCCAGAGCCTCGATGGTGTATAGCGCATAGAAGTCATTGGCACAGACAAAAACCTCAGGCAAATTCCCCTCATGAATGACCGAAGTGAACGTCTTGCGAAAATCATCCACATCCGGGCTGCTTAGTTCGGGGATCTGATTCATTTCCAATCCATGCCCCATTAATACCGAAGTATAGGCGACCCATCGTTCATAGAAGCTGTGCGCATCACTGGTATTTCCAACAAACTGAAACCGTTTGAATCCCTTGCGCAGCAAATAGAGCATAATGTCACGCATGGAAGCAAAGTTGTCTGTGAAAATACTGTCACTGTGAAAGACGGGGTCCAGATGATCCACCATGACGACGGGAATGCCCAGACGCTTAATTTCAAGCAGAATGGGTGTGGAGATAGAACCAACCGTAATAATGCCCCGAATGGCATCCGGATTCAGCAACGTGAACAGTTGATCCGCAGAAGGCTCTGTCAGAGTAAGAATATTGATGCCTTTCTGGTTCAGTCTGGAGGATATCCCGTTAAAGACAGGCCCCCAATATACGGATTCCTGATTCTGATAACGAACATTAGGAAACAAAATCAAAATGGTGCCACTCCACCGCGTGTTCTGCGGGTCCTGAAGTTCATTGCTGCTATACATATCACCAGACAACATGCTGTTATCTTTGAAATATCCAAGTTTGCCAGCGGCCTTAAGAATAACGTCCCGTGTCTGCTCACTAACACCTGATTTTCCGGACAGTGCTCGTGAGACCGCAAATTTTGACAGACCTGTAAAATGTGCAATTTCCTGAATTGTTACCTTCGTCTTCATCATACCATCCTTACACTCGTAGTTCTGCCGTATTCCTTACATTGTGCAATAAAGCTGATTCTAGTATATCATGATGTATTTCTCTTAATCTAATAACGGCTGTAGAAGTGAAAATGTTAGTGTTCCATACATGTAACGACGAAAATAGACCTTGGCGAATGGACGTGTTGCAGGAGAAAAAGGCGAATTTTGAATAGGTTATTATCTTTTTGTTATTTTATAAAATAACAAAATAATCAAAAATGATTTTCGTTTTGGATATGGAAGTACTCAGAATGGTATTCGGATAATATGCTATATCATAAGGTATTAAAGCGATATAACAGCATTTTATCAGAATAATTAGAAAATGTTAACAATAAAAATGTTGACGCTTACATTATGCTATGTTAAATTTTGTTTGTCAAAACCAAACGGTAAAATAACAAATGGTGGTGGTCGTCGAATTTCATTAGGGTAAATGAAAGTCAGGGAGTTATGCCGGACCATGATTTGTATACACATTCGGGGAGGTTGTTAAAATCGTGACTAGAAAATGGAACGTTTTGCCGCTCATGTTATTGGTCGTAATGCTTTTTGTATCCGCTTGCAGTGGTGGGGGGGCGGCTCAGCCAGCTGATGATGCACCAGCGAATTCGGGCAATAGCACTGGAACCGTCGAGACAGACAAAGAAGGCGGAACAGAAGAAGTGGCCGTAGATGTACCTGATTTGGGTGGACGTGTCATCAAGGTTGCGGCCTGGTGGGATCTAAAGCCAGCGGGGGAGACCGCATCGGATAAGGCTAGACTGGATAAAATCGCTGAAGTCGAGAAGAAATACAACGTGAAAATTGAGTTTGTAAACGTGCCATTCGAAGAATACATGAACAAATTTACCACGACAGCGCTGGCTGGCGAATCGTTCGCAGACATCGTTCAGATGGAGTACAAATCCGCATTACCCGCCATCCTCAAAGGGCAACTGCTTCCGATCTCCGAATTCACCACAGCTGAGAATAACATCAACCAAGAGGCAAACCTGATCACGAAATTCCCTGCCATCGCAGGCAACTACTACGCATTTGAATCTCCAACCAGCATCGGTCTGGGACTTCACTATAACCGTGAATTATTCAAGAAGTTGTCGCTGCCTGATCCTCAGGAGCTATACAACAAAGGCGAATGGAATTGGGATAAATTCATGGAACTGGCGAAACAGGCGACCAAAGATACGGATAACGACGGAAAAATTGACGTATACGGGTTCTCTGGCTGGGCCATCGACGTACTTCGTCACTTTACTGCAGCCAATGGCGGCACGATCGTAGACGACGAACATTCAAAAGAAGGATTATCCGATCCGAAAACGATTGAAGCTGCCGAATTCGTCAAACGCCTGTATAACGTCGAGAATGTTGTGAAAGTCAAAACAGGCGACAAAACGAACTGGGAGGAAAGCAACACATTCAAGGATGGAGATGTGGCTTTGTTCACTGCTGCGGAATGGCAGTTGGGCGATATCACCTTTGCTGCTGGAGTCGTACCAATTCCGAACGGTCCTCAGGGCAACAAGGATGTAACATACGCCAACAACGCTGCCTCAGCAAAATTCATTCCCAAAGGTGTGGAAGATCCTAAAATGGTATACCAAATCTATGAAGAAACCTTCGACATTCCGCAGATTGAAGAGTACCCAGGTCAGGATTACCTGGAAAGCCGTTATACCGACGAGAAGGACATCGCTATGATTCGCGAGCATATCGCGGGAACGGGCCGCATCCTGCTGGATGACGCCTACGCGGGTTATCCAATCGGTGACTATGTAAACGACATTATCAAAAACAATGCTTCCGTTACAGCAACAGCTGAGAAGTATAAAGCACAGGCACAAGCGGCAGTCGATAAACTTGGCAAACAGTAATACCAGCATGATTCAGACAGGGGTGCCTCGTGTCCGGGCTCACGCACGGGTACCTCTTTTCCTGTATCACCATTTAAGCATTGCTGGCATCAGCCTTGATGAGGAGGGCTCGTAGGATGGCTGGAATTCTACAACGAAAGAAATGGATCCTGCCCATAGTCATTGCAGCAGCGGCAGTCTGCATTATACTTTTGCTTACTTCCGGTGCAGGTGTAAAGAGTGCAGTTGTGCCTTCTGGCAGTTTGCCTGCCATTAAGGTGGATGCCATCTTGCAGCAGACGAGGCAGAAGAACGGATATGAACAATATCTGTCCCAAGCAGGCGAGGCCTCACGTCCGAATGTGGATATGACCATCGAAGCAGGAGACTACATACGGGCAGAGGGTGAAGAGGTACGCAAGCTGAATAATTATGAGGGCAGGCCGGGTGTATCGCTTCATACTGGGGAGACAGGCGAGATCGACTGGGTAGTTGAAGTACCGGAAACCGGGCTGTACAACCTCTCTGCTGTCTATTTTCCCGTAGAAGGCAAGAGTTCGGCCATTGAGCGTGCATTGTACATTGACGGTGAACTTCCGTTTGCGGAAGCCGCCTATTTGCAGTTTGACCGGGTATGGGGCAATGAGAAACAAGCTGTTGAACAGGATAATCAGGGCAATGATCTTCGTCCAAAACAAGTGGAGAAGCCCCGCTGGATGGAGGAAACATTTCAGGACTCGGACGGGTATGAACAGGCTCCATTCAAATTCTATCTGGAAAAAGGGAAGCACACGTTAACGCTGAAATCCTCTCGCGAACCCATGGTAATTCGATCCATACGACTATTCAACGAGAAGCCAGCCGTTGCTTATGCGGAAACCGCGGGGGCCAAGCAGATGGGTCCTTCCGGTCAGCCTAAGGATGTGCTCATCCGAATTGAAGGGGAAGCGGCTGTTGCCAAATCTTCACCTACGTTATATCCAACCAGTGAAAGATCAAGTTCAGCCGTATCTCCGTACAGTGCTTCCCAAGTGCGTATTAATACGATTGGTGGCTTTAACTGGCGTCTGCCAGGACAGTGGATCGAATGGGAAGTGGATGTGCCGGAGAGTGGACTTTATCATATTGGTTTTACCGCTCAGCAAAATTTTGTCAAAGGCATCTATTCCACACGCAAGCTGACCATCGATGGCGAGATTCCATTTGGGGAGATGACAAAGGCGCCATTCCGTTACCAAAGCGACTATCGCATTGATGTGCTGGGCGGTGAGGATGCTTACAAGTTCCAGTTGGATAAAGGCAAACATGTCATTCGGCTGGAGAACAGCCTGGGCGACTTCGCACCACTTATTCGCAATGTGGAGGACAGCCTGTACAACCTGAACTCCATGTACCGGAGAATCCTAATGATTACAGGCACCAAGCCGGATGAATTCCGGGATTATCGGGTGGAGAAGCAGATCCCAAATCTGCTGGAGGTGTTTAGCGGAGAAAGCAAACGTCTGAAGGAAGTTGCAAGGCAACTTCGTCTTCTGTCAGGCCAGTCCAGCGATCAGGAAGCGTTGATCAAAACGATGGCCCAACAGCTGGATGAGATGATCGATAAGCCGGATACCATTCCAAGAAGACTTGCCGCTTACAAAACGAACACAGGCGGACTGGGGACATGGGTGCAGCAGGCTCGCGAGCAACCGCTTGAGATTGATGCTCTCTATGTAGCTTCATTAGACAGCAGCATTCCCGGAACGGGTACGGGTCCACTGGCGAAGCTTGGTCATGAAGCGAAGACATTCTATCACTCGTTCTTCATTGATTATAACCAGATCGGGAACGTAGCCACATCAGAGGATCAGCGCACGGTGACGGTCTGGATCGGCAGTGGCCGTGATCAGGCGAACACGATGAAAGCGATGATTGATGAGACATTCACACCGGAGAGCGGCATCAACGTCAATTTGAAGCTGGTCAACATGGGTACGCTGTTGCCAGCCACCTTGTCGGGTGAAGGACCTGATGTAGCGATGCAGATCGGCAATGATCTGCCGGTGAACTTTGCGATGCGGAACTCGGCGGTGGATCTCACCCAGTTCAGTGACTATACCACGGTAGAACAGGAGTTTAGAGACAGTGCCATCGTACCGTACGCCTATGATTCAGGCGTGTACGCCCTGCCGGAGACACAGACCTTTAATATGTTGTTTTATCGAAAAGATGTGCTTGCAGAGCTGGGGCTTGAAGTTCCTCAAACGTGGGATGATGTCGAGAGCCTGCTGGCGATTCTGAGTAAAAATCATATGGAATTTGGCATGCCGGTGGTGGCCCAAGCCAACATTCAGGGGGTCAATATCCCGCCTAACTCGCAGTATGCCACAATGCTGCTGCAGAACGGAGGCTCCTTCTATCGGAATGACGGCAAGGAATCGGATCTGGACTCGCGCATCGGTATTGAGACCTTTAAGAAGTGGACAGAGTTTTATACCGATTACAAGCTGGAGCGGGAGTATGACTTTGCCAACCGTTTCCGGACCGGACAGATGCCGATTGGTCTGACGGATTACACGATGTATAACCAGTTGTCTGTATTTGCACCGGAGATCCGTGGATTATGGGGATTTGTTCCGGTTCCGGGGACTGTGCAGCCGGATGGAACATTGAATCGGGACGTTCCGGGTGGCGGCAGCGCGGTCATGATGCTGGAGAGCGCCAAGGACCAAGAGGCCGCGTGGGAGTTCATGAACTGGTGGACCAGTACAACGGTTCAGGCTGAGTTTGGCCGCGAGATGGAAGGGCTGATGGGTGCGGCTGCGCGTTATCCGACAGCCAACATCAAGGCACTCGATTCACTTCCGTGGCCTGCTGAGGATTATGCGAATCTGAAAGCACAATTCGAGACGGTAAAGGGCATTCCCGAGGTGCCTGGCGGTTATTTTACCGGACGCCATCTGTTCAATGCATTTTACAAGACGGTTGTTGGCCAAGTGGAAGCCAGGGAATCCATCATGGATTACACCCAGTATATTCAGGACGAGATTCGAGTCAAGCGTAATGAATTTGGTCTTCCGTAAGTAGAGGGAGGGTTAACAGTGTCACAAATATCACTCCGAGACGGACAAAACAGTCCTCCTGAGAAAACACCAGGCATGGGCATGAAATCATGGTGGTCCTGGAAGCTCAAGGAAATGAAGGCCAGCAAACATTCCTATGTACTGCTAGCTCCTTATATGATCCTATTCATCATGTTCACTGTGATTCCGGTGGTCATCTCCATCATACTCAGCTTCACTTATTTCAACATGTTGGAGTTTCCGCGTTTTATTGGCTGGCAGAACTATACCCGGCTGTTTCTGGAGGATGACGTATTTCTGATTGCTATCAAAAATACGTTGCTGTTTGCCATTATTACCGGACCCATCAGCTATATTGCCTGTTTCGTATTTGCGTGGATCATTAATGAATTAACACCCAAATGGAGAGCGTTCATGACGCTGATTTTCTATGCGCCATCCATATCGGGGAACGTCTATTTTATCTGGCTGATGATTTTCTCGGGGGATCGCTACGGTATAGCAAATGGACTGCTGATCAAATGGGGATTTCTGCTGGAGCCAATCCAGTGGTTGAAAACGGAAGCCTATATTATGCCAATCCTCATTCTGGTGCAATTGTGGCTCAGTCTTGGCACAGGCTTTCTGGCGTTTATCGCCGGTTTGCAGACCGTAGACCGGACGTTATATGAAGCAGGTGCGGTAGATGGAATCAAAAATCGCTGGCAGGAGCTCTGGTATATTACCCTGCCTTCGATGCGCCCGCAATTGATGTTCGGTGCGGTCATTCAACTTACGACCTCATTCGCGGTGGCGGATGTGTCCATTGCGCTGGCGGGGTTCCCAAGTGTGAACTATGCGGCGGAGACGGTGGTGACCCATTTGATCGACTTTGGTACAACGCGGTTTGAGATGGGATACGCCTCGGCGATTGCAACCGTGCTGTTCATGATTATGGTGGGCACCAACCTGCTGGTACAGAAACTGCTTCGAAGGGTGGGAGAATAGCTATGGCTGCAATTGCGACAGGCAAAAAGCGGGTCAACCGCTCTTTATCAGGAAGCATCTCCCTGTTTGCCCTTCTGCTCGTATTTGGTGCTTTCATGGTGCTGCCGCTGATCTATGCGATCAATAATGCGTTCAAACCGCTGGATGAGATTTTTACTTTTCCACCCACAATATTTGTCAAAAATCCAACGATCAGCAACTTTACGGATCTGCTGAATCTGCTGAGTGACTCGTGGGTTCCGTTCTCACGATATATATTCAACACGGTATTTATTACGGGCATTGGCATCGTGGGCCATGTACTGCTCGCTTCGGCAGCGGCGTACCCACTCGCCAAGCACAAATTTCCGGGCAAAGTGTTCATGTTCCAGGTTGTTGTGCTTTCCCTGATGTTCACACCTGCCGTGACGGCCATTCCCAACTATATGATCATGTCATGGCTGGGTTGGATTGATACGTATTGGGCCGTCATTATTCCGGCATTTGCCTATTCATTGGGTCTGTATCTGATGAAGCAGTTCATGGAGCAGATCCCGGATGCGTTGCTGGAAGCAGCCAAAATTGACGGTGCTAGTGAATACCGGATTTTCTGGTCCATTGTCATGCCCAATGTAAAGCCAGCTTGGCTCACCTTGATCATTCTGCTGTTCCAGATGCTGTGGGGCAGTGATGGCAATGGATACATCTACAGTGAACAGCTCAAGACCTTGCACTATGCGGCGGGTCAGATCATTCAGGGCGGGATATCCCGGGCCGGGGCAGGAGCTGCGGTAGCACTTATTTTGATGAGTGTGCCCATTACGCTGTTCATTTTCTCGCAGAGCCGCATCATTGAGACGATGGCGAGTTCGGGCATGAAGGAATAAGGGGGAACGATATGGCACGCACAGTGAAAAGATGGCTTGTTCTCCTGGCGGCAGTATCGCTGCTGCTGGTGAATGCCGTGCCTGCGGCGGCCTCCCCGGCGCCGTATGAGAGTTATAACTACAACTACTGGAAAGAGGCCGTTCCTTCACCGGATGCCTATCTGCCCAAGCAAACCATCTCGGGCAGTGACCTGGGCATTGGCGAATTCAAAGACCCCGGTGATGTAAACGTTTCTCCCTCCGGGCAGATTTATATTTTGGACAGTGGCAACAGCCGAATTGTTGTCCTGGACGCGGATTATAAGCTGCTGCGGGTGATCGAAGGATTTATGATGGACGGCAGCAAGGAGAGTTTTAATACGCCAGGTGGATTATTCGTGGATGAAGAGGATCGAGTATACATCGCTGATACGGGGAACAGCCGTGTAGTTGTCCTGGATGCGGAAGGTCAGCTGGTCTATACGATTACGAAGCCGGAGTCCGATATCCTCGCGACCAATTTTCAGTTCCAACCGTTGAAATTGACTGTGGATCGGGTAGGCCGGGTGTATGTGGTGGCTCAGGGTGTTTACGAAGGAATTATGCAGTTTGACGAGCGCGGCCAGTTCATTGGATACGTTGGTACGAACAAGGTGGAACGCGACTACGGCGAATACATTTGGCGGATGCTCTCAACCAAAGCCCAGCGGGCGCAGATGGTTTTGTTTGTACCGACCGAGTTTTCCAATGTCGATATCGACACCAAAGGGTTCGTATATGCGACCAATATCGACCCGGGTTCCAGCGAACCGATTAAACGTCTCAATCCATCCGGCGAGGATGTGCTGAAGAGATTTGGTTATTTTGAAGTCAAAGGAGATATCAGATTCCGCAATAACCCGGGCCCGTCCAAGCTGATTGATGTGAAGGTACTGGGCAACGGTATGTACAGTGTGCTGGATGCGACGCAGAACCGGGTGTTTACTTACGATGATGAAGGTCATCTGCTCTACGTATATGGAGGCAAAGGAAATCAGGTGGGAACGCTCAAAACACCAGTCGCCATGGAGCAGTCCGGGGATCATCAATTAGTGCTGGATCGGGGAAAAAGCAATCTGGTTATCTATGAGCCAACACGGTTTGGAGCCAGCGTGAATGAGGCGGTTGCCCTTCATTATCAGGGTGAGGATACGGAGGCTGTTCATATTTGGAAAGAAGTGCTGAAGCTGAACGCCAACTATGATATCGCCTATATCGGTATCGGCAAGTCCTTGCTGATGGAGAAGAAGAACGAGGAAGCTCTGGGTTACTTCGAACTGGGTATGGATCGCAAAAGTTATTCTGTCGCGTTCAAAAGATATCGGCGAGAGATGATGAAGGAACATTTCGGCACCTTTCTGACACTTGCCATCGCACTGATTTTCATTCTGATCCTGGTCCGAGTGGCGGTTAAATGGAGACGGAGGAGGCAGATTGACCGTGAAGCAGGATTACATTAGGTTTCCGCTGCATCTCATTTTTCACCCCATTGATGCATTCTGGGATATCAAGTCGGATCAGCGGGGCAGGTTGACCGTTGCTTTTGGAGCACTGGCGCTTACCATTATCATGATGATTTTGCAAAAACAATACGCGGGGTTTCTTGTGAATTACATCGATCCTCGCACAATCAACAGCATAGGGGAGATCGCAACGGTTGCAGTACCGTTCTTTCTTTGGTGCATAGCCAATTGGGCTGTAACCACCCTGATGGAAGGTGAAGGGAAGTTCAAGGAGATTTTTCTGGCAACAGGATACTCACTTATTCCGATTATTTTGATCTATGTCCCGATGATTATCATCAGCCGGTTTATGGTACAGGAAGAGACGGCGTTTTATTATTTGTTTAATAGCATCGCGTTCTTCTGGTTCGTGCTGCTGCTCTTCATTGGCACGATGACGGTACACCAGTACACCGTGATCAAAACGATCCTGACGATGCTGCTGACGTTAATTGTCATGGGCATAATCGTGTTCCTCGGAGCATTGGTGTTCAGCATGTTGCAGCAGTTATATGAATTCGGTTACAACATCTACCGCGAGTTGATTTTTCGGACCTAAAGGAGGCGGCATCCGTGAACAAAAGGCAACGAATATATACGGTGCTGGCCAGTGGTGCTGCTGTGATCCTGCTTACAGCCGTACTGCTGTATATCAATAACAGGGGAGTTCCAGCCGTGGAGGCAACGACTTATCTTGAAGCAACAACAGAGGCTATGCCAACCGAGACGGAATCATTGCAATTCCTTACCGATTCCTCGCAGGGGGTGCCGGGTATGCAACTGGTCGCCGAGGATCAGGGCCTGGCGCTTTATTACAACGAGGAGACGACGGAAATTGCCGTTCGTGATGGAGCGAGTGGACAGATCTGGTACAGCAATCCGAACGAACGTAATCAGGATGGCCTGGCTTCCGCTTATGAAAAGGAAGTTCTGTCCTCCCAGCTGAACGTGTCATTTCGGGATGCGATCGGTACACTGGAGAACTTTCCGAACTTTAGCTCCAGCATCAGCAACAAACAGTTCGCAGCTGCCAATGTGGATCAGGGCATTCGTGTTACATACACGCTTGGGGATACCTCGCTAGGCATTGATGCTCTGCCCAAACTGATAAGCAAACAGCGTCTGGAGGAGAAGGTCCTTTCGAAACTGGATGCCACAGTCGCAAGATATACATCTGCCCGCTACTATCCAACCAAGAACAATCCGGATGTGCTGGAACGGTTGGATGGACAGATATCTAAGCAGCTTGTGCTGAACAAGATGCTGGATGCCTTTGAGACGGCGGGGTACACCGCTGAAGATCTTGCTTTTGACAATGAGGAGAATGGAGTCGAAGGCGGGGGCACATCGGATAAACCAAGCTTCGTCATTCCGGTGGAATATCGGCTGGATCAAGGTTCGCTGGTTGTAACCGTGCCGCTAAGTCAGGTGAAAGAGAGCGGTCAATACCGTATTCGTAATATCGATCTGCTCGCTTATTTTGGTGCCGCCGATACGAAAGGTGAAGGTTATATGTTTGTACCTGACGGTTCAGGTAGTCTGATCCATCTGAATAACGGAAAGGTCAAAGAGGAGCAGTACGTACAACGTGTGTATGGTGCAGATCCGAATGACAATTCACTCAGTCGCCCGCAGGTTAGTGAATCTGTCCATATGCCTGTCTTTGGTTTGAAGAACGGTGAACATGCCTGGTTTGCCGTGATTGAAAAAGGGGATGGCATGGCCAGTATCTCTGCGGACATTGGAGGCAGGCAAAATAGCTATAACCACGTCTACGGCACGTTCTCCCTGCGGGGTGAGGATGAGTTGGAGATGTATACCTCGCAAAAGATGCAGGAGATTCAGCTACTAAGCGAGGAACCATTCCGCGGGGATATTCAGGTGCGATACCATTTCCTTAATGGTAAGGATGCCAGCTATTCCGGGATGGCCCGTTTGTATCAGCAGCAATTGGTTGGGCAGAACGTACTGAAACCGCTGGAGGACGAATCAGCCTTGCCTTTTTACGTGGATGTGTTAGGTGCAGTGGACAAAAAAGCTTCATTCCTGGGTGTACCTTATCGGACCACATTGGCTATGACGACATATGAACAAGCGGCTGAAATGGCTGCGAGGCTGCAGCAGGAAGGTGTGAACCGCGTGCAGATGCGGTATCAGGGATGGTTTGGCGGAGGTTTCAGTCACCATACACCGACCCAGGTCAAGCTGGACAGTGAAGTGGGCAGTCGTTCCGAGTTGCATGATCTGTCTGAACAACTGAAGCAGTCCGGTGGAGCGTTATTCCCTGATGTGGCGTTTCAGCGTATTTATCACGACGATTGGAACTTTGCCCCTTCCTCCGATGCAGCGCGATTTGTCACCAAGGAGACAGCTGAACTGTATCCATACAGTCCTGCCCTCAACCGGATGGATCAGAGCAAAGACAGTTATTATCTGTTGTCGGCCGCCAAGCTGCCGTATGTGGTGAGCGAGTTTGCCGGGAAAATCAACAAATTGGAACTCAGCGCATTATCGCTGCGTGATCTCGGGCAGGTATTGAGCTCGGATTATCGGGATAGTCGTGTCATCCACCGGGAGACCGCGAAGAACATAGTGAAGGAGCAGCTGGGCAAGCTGCAGCAGGAATATCCAAACATGATGTTATCATCCGCTAATGCGTATGCGTGGGGATATACGCAGCATATTGTTAACGCTCCCTCAGGCTCCAGCCGGTTCAACATTACCGATGAGGAAGTTCCTTTTTATGAGATGGTCATTCATGGATATATGGACTACGCTGCTTCCGCAATGAATACGTCAGGGGATCAGGATCTGCGCAAACAGCTGCTCCGCAGTCTGGAGCTGGGATCAGCTCCGCAGTTTCAATGGACGTATGAACCATCGTCCAAGCTGAAGCTGACCAGTTATGATTCGGCTTATGCCACTGACTTTGCCTATTGGGTAGATGACGCAGCAGCCTTATACAAGGAAGCGAATGAGGTATTAGGTCATTTGCGGAACCAGCCAATAACCGAGCATGAACGAGTTCAGGATGGCGTGGTGCGTGTCACATATAGTGGCGATGCAACGATTTTGGTGAATTACACGGCTGATCCGGTAACGATTGATGGAATTACCGTTGGCGGGGCGGACTATGCAGTGGAAGGAGTGAACCGATGAGAACCCTTCGTTTATCCTTGAAATCACGGAGAGCGCTGCTTGGCCTTGCGTTTATTTCGCCCTGGCTGATTGGTTTCATCTTCTTGTTCGCTACGCCGCTGCTGCAATCGATCCGGTTCAGTTTGAGCAATCTGTCGGTTGCCCCAGGAGGCTATGTACTGGATTTTGTCGGTTTGAAAAATTTCAAAGATGCCATCCTGGTCGATGCAACATTCAACCGGATTCTAGTAGATTCGGTCGGAGCGATGCTGCTGAATGTGCCGATGATTCTATTCTTCAGTTTATTTACGGCGACACTGCTTAACCAGAAATTCAAGGGCAGAACGATGGCACGTGCGATCTTCTTCCTGCCGGTCATTCTGGCCTCCAGTGCTGTGGCGGCGGCCGAGTCTGCAGGTCTGATCAATCTGATGGGAGACATCAGTGCAGTGGATTCGTCGGCGGAGGGGGGAGCTTCGTTCAACGTCCTTTCAATCGTGCGAATGCTGAATGATGTGGGGCTGCCAATGGCATATGTCGATTACATCGTGGAAGCCATTATGCGCATTTACGATATTGTCAGCAGCTCTGGGGTACAGATTCTGATCTTCCTCGCTGCGCTGCAATCGGTACCCGGTTCGATGTATGAAGTGGCCAAAATTGAAGGTGCAACGGCCTATGAATCCTTCTGGAAAATTACGTTTCCGATGGTGAGTCCATTGATCCTGACGAATGTCATCTATACGATTATTGATTCCTTTGCAGGCAGCTCGGTGACGGAGGCCATCTACCAGACGGCATTTAAAACCCAGAACTTCGGCCTGAGCTCAGCCATGTCCTGGCTGTATACGCTGGTCATCGGTCTGGTATTGGTTGTTGTGGGATGGGTACTGTCACGACGGGTTCATTACAACTGAAAGCTAACGAACGTTGAAGGAGGCATGAGACTATGGCTGTGTCGGGAACGGATCGCATGGTGGTGGTTCCGAAAGAGAACTACCGCATGCAGAGGGTACGAAACAAGACATCGGACCTCCTGTATTCCATCTTCAGATATGCATTGATTATTGGTATTTCATTTATTATTTTGTATCCATTGTTTCTTAAAATCTCGGTTGCGTTCAAAGATAAACAGGATATCTATAATCCGACCATCTATATGATTCCCCAGCATTTTACGCTGGATAATATCAAGCTTGCGGCGCAGGTGATGGATTATTTACCTTTGCTGGCGAATACGTTGTTGTTCGTCACGATTACAACGCTGCTCACAGCGATATCCTGTGCGTTAGCCGGGTACGGCTTCGCCCGCTTTTCTTTTCCCGGCAGCAATGTGCTGTTTGTATTAGTCATCCTCACTATTTTAGTACCGACAAGCACCCTGATGGTGCCGATGTATCTGCATTTCCGCAACTTTGATTTTCTCGGCATGATTCGGCTGTTCACGGGGCGAGAAGGGATCAACCTGCTGAATACATACTGGCCGTCGATGATTACTGCGGCTACGGCTGGTGGGCTGAAGGCGGGGCTGTTCATTTATATTTTTCGCCAGTTCTTCAAGGGCATGCCCAAGGAAATTGAAGAAGCTGCGTTGATTGATGGAGCAGGCGGATTTCGGACATTTGCTCGAATTATGCTGCCGAACGCCATTTCACCGCTGATCACAGTCATTCTGTTCTCGTTTGTCTGGCAGTACAACGATACGTTCTATTCCGCGCTATTCATGAGTGAAAGCCCGCTTATCTCGCTGAAGGTGGCTTCATTGCCTGCCCAGGCGAACCAGTTAATTCCCCAATTGATGGGTTTTGGCTCGAACTCGGGCATGAAGGCAGACCCCAATTATGTTGCCATGATCGTGGATACAGGAATTCTGCTGGCGATTGCACCACTCATTATTTTGTATTTATTTGTACAGCGCTATTTCGTGGAAAGTATTGAACGTTCAGGTGTAGTTGGTTAACCGGGCTTGGCGTAGTCGTGTAGGATGCGTAATTCGGGTGTTTTTGATATTTGGGTCTCTATGTATCCTACCTTGGAATGGGGGATTATCAATGACGGAACAAAAGATAAGCGGTTATTTGGTGAATAAAGATGCGACTTCCGAGGCTAGAGAACTGATGAAGTACTTGGCGGAGCGTTATGGAAAAGGGGTACTGTCCGGCCAGCAGGATTACGGCAATCTGAACTGGATTAATGAGAATACAGGCCGCAAGCCGGCGGTAATTGGATTCGATCTCATGGATTATTCTCCATCAAGGACAGAACGCGGCGCGATCTCTCAGGAGATTCGGGATGCGATTGCATGGCATCTGCAAGGCGGAATTGTGACATTGTGTTGGCACTGGAATGCACCTACTCATCTGATAGATGAACCAGGCAAAGAATGGTGGCGCGGTTTCTATACGGATGCCACCACCTACGATCTCGATTCAGCATTGGCTCATCCTGAATCGCAAGAGTATACCTTATTGATCCGGGATATCGATGCCATTGCAGTACATCTGCAAGAACTCAAGGAGGCTGGGGTGCCTGTGTTATTCCGGCCGCTTCATGAAGCGGAAGGAGGCTGGTTCTGGTGGGGAGCCCAAGGACCTGAACCTGCCAAAAAGTTATACCGCCTAATGTATGATCAATTGGTCAACACGTATGAGCTGGGTAATCTGATCTGGGTGTGGAACTCGGAAAAGCCGGATTGGTATCCGGGTGACGATGTGGTGGACATTGTGAGTGTGGATGTGTATCCAGAAGCAGGCGATCACAGCCCATTAGCTAAGCGTTATGAAAATCTGCGTGAATTAGTGAATGACAGCAAAATCATTGCTTTAGCCGAGAATGGCTCCATTCCTGATCCAAAGCAGATGAAAGAGCAAGGTGTACATTGGAGCTGGTTCTGTACCTGGACAGGGGAATTCCTAAAGGGTGGCAATCATAATACCGTGGCGTATTTGAAGGAAGTATATAATAGTGAAGAAGTCATTACGCTGGATCAATTACCGAAGTGGAGTTGGAGATAGGGGTATTATCTGAACTTCTACCGACGTGAAAAAAAAGGGGGCTGTTCCATAAGTCATGAACATGACGGTGGACGCCTCTTGTTCGCGTTAATTTGGCCTGCCTTGAGAATCGGACCTTTAAGGTGCGCTAGATTCGTTAGCACGTTGCAAGTTTGACGCATTCCGCTCACCTGAATTATTGGATAGCATGGCACTGATTTTTGGATACAATGCCTCATTGGAAGTAAACAAGATGTAGGATTGATTGGTTGTACGGATCAGGATTGTTTCGGAAGCGCCATACGCTGCGCCGATTCGAATGGCTGAAGGCTCACTTCCACCATATGTATCATCAAGGGTAACTGCTTTAATATCTGAGATGGGAATTTCTATTTTGGAAAGCTGCCAACGGATGATGAGTTTATTCTCTACTTGCTGTACTTTAATGCCTAACATACACACAACCTCCCTTTAAGCCTGTTGAAGATAAAATGTCTTTTTATTAGTTTATCACTTATTGGATGGAGAGGTGCTGAATCATTCTGGAGTAGCGAAGCAGCGATCCGAAGATGGTACTGTAATTGAAATGGCATAGTGCACCAGAGGGAATGGTTTACTACAGTTATTTCCATACATGTTGGCATGATGTACACTATGACTAACGAAACGGGAGACGAAGAGATGTACATGGAGGTGGTACCGTATGACAGACTTGAAAGCGTATCATTATTTTGAAAAAAGTGTTGGACCATTCCGCAATCTCTCCAGTCTGTCCGAGCAGGATGCAGAAGCTGTTGCGCAGCATATCTGGCAGGAAGGCCGGAATTTTGCCAGTCAGCGATCAGCAGATTACATGATGATTCGCAGAGAACTTGAGCGGAAAGCGTACGAGCAGTTTATCACCAAAGGTGGTAAACCGAGCAACCGTTATCCTCACTATATGACCCTGGGTGCATGTGCGTGGTTGGAATCATGGTATACCGAACCGGATTGGGTGACGATTTCATGGGAGAATCTCCCTGCTGATTCCGTAAGTTTTACCTACGGTGATTTGTTTCCAACGATGCGTTATATGGATGATAAACCCTACCGTAAGCAGGTCTACACGAAAGATGAAATACTGGACATTATTCAATCCTATGGATGGCCTCAGGAATGGAATCAACAGGGTGATCTCGGACCGGAGCGTTATATTGAAGTACAGGTGTGGAACGAGAGAATCATTAGCCCATATAGTCACCTTGATTGATATGCGAAACGGATGAAGAAGTTCAGATGAATGAAAACTTTCAAAAAAGTAGGAGCAGGAATGACAACACCACCGTATCCGAATATTCGCCCTGCCGTGTACAATAGGGAGAACGAGTCTTAAACCTAACCATAGAAGGGGATGCTTGAGATGCATGATCGGCTGCCAAAGAAACCTTCTTCCTGCTGCTGCGCTGCAAGTCGGGGCGGCAAGCTCGAGGAAAAGAGTCTGCCAGAGGAAACGGCTGCATCGGTAGAGGCTGTTGAGGACAAGCCATCAAGTCATACCAGTTATTCAGCTGACTTCACAATAGCTCTAACCAATAGAGCAGAGAAGAAAGAAAGCATTCGTATTGAAGGTGGACGTTTCCTGATGGGCACGAATGACCCTGAAGCTTTTGCAGCGGATGGAGAAGGCCCCGTCAGAGAAGTTCAGGTGAACTCCTTTTATCTGGATGCCTGTACGGTAACCAATGCGGAATTTGCACAGTTTGTTCGTGAGACGGGGTATAGGACTGAGGCGGAGCGGTTTGGCTGGTCTTTTGTTTTTCATCTGTTCGTTTCTCCGCAAACGGCGACTCAAGTTCGAACCGTGGTACAACAGACACCCTGGTGGTGGGTTGTTGAAGGTGCAGACTGGGCTCATCCTGAAGGACCCGATTCTAATATAAAAGATCGCTTTGATCATCCGGTTCTTCATATCTCATGGAATGATGCCAATGCCTATTGCCGCTGGGCGGGTAAACGTCTGCCTACAGAAACCGAATGGGAATATGCAGCCCGGGGTGGTCTGATTCAGAAAAAATATCCCTGGGGCGATACGTTAAGGCCGGATGGACAGCACTATTGCAACATCTGGCAGGGTGTATTTCCGGCGAAAAATAATGCAGCCGACGGTTATGCAGGCACCGCTCCATCTCAATCGTTTCCTCCCAATGCATACGGACTTTATAATATGTCAGGCAATGTATGGGAGTGGTGCGCAGACAACTACGTTACGGATCACGAGAAGGCTGCGGATGCTGCCACGGAATTATCTCCTCATGAAGACCGCAAGGTGTTAAAAGGCGGTTCCTACCTATGCCACCGTTCCTACTGCAATCGCTATAGAGTGGCGGCCAGAATCCCCAACACGCCTGATACATCTACTGGGCATATTGGTTTCAGATGCGCAGCGGATGTATAGTCTGTTGGTTTGCTTGTTTGTAGGATAAGGGTCTGGCTATTTCACCCGAATAAGTAATCCGAACAGACCCAGTACAGCAAAGGCCAGAAATGCTGTCGTGTTGGAGAACATCTCAATGGTGTACCCCGCTATCGATGATCCAATGAACTGCCCCGCACCGAGCGCGAGAAAAGCAAGGCTGATTCCGATGGACGTATTTGGACGAAATAACCTGGTCGCCCACACGATGAATACACTGGTCAGAAATATATAGGTACTGCCAAACATAACAGCTGAGACCAGGCTGGCGGCCATCGATGGAAGAAGGATAACGCCAAGTGAAACAGACAAGAGCAGAAGGCCTATCCGATAGGACCATCCAATTCCGATGCGTTCAATAATCCGACCAGCACACCCACCGAGAATCCCCATAATCCCCATCACAATCCAGAACAGTACGGCTTCCGAATCGGAGGCCCCTTTTTCGTCCGTGAGGAAGTTTCGGGCAAAGGTCCAATAGATCGCAGAACTGATACCTGTCAGAAGGGAAGACATGAGCAGAGCCACACCGGGTCTGGTCGGCTTCATGCATGCCCAGAGGGACTTGGTACAAGGCTCTGTTTTGCGTGGGGAAAGAACACGTCTATTCCATAACACTACTACAACACCCAGAACAGCAAAGAAGATGTAGGTAAAACGCCAATACTCGGTGAACAGCCAGTAGATCGGACCGGATACGATAATGCCAAAGCTGGTACCTGTGTTAATCCAGCTATTCCCCCTGGCTTGCTGCTCAGGTGCAAGCTCAGCGTAGACGGTGTTACCCAATGCAGGAGAGGCCAAGCCTGTACTTAATCCGGCAAGAAATACACCTAGTGTGAGAACAAACGCGTTTGGAGACAAGGCTATGCCCAATAAACCGAGCACAGCACTAACGCCCGCTATTTGAATGACATGATAGTGCCCAATGCGATTAATTAACAGTGGGGCACTAAGTAGAGACAGACAGTACGCAATGTAGGTTGCGGAATTGATTGCTCCGGATTGGGCATCGTCCAGTTGGAGTGCTTCCGAGATTTCCGGCATAAACAGCCCATAGCTGAATCTCCCGAATGCATAACATACAGCGATAAGGGCAATCCCTGGGAAAATAATTTTTTTCATCAAATCCACCGCCTTTTAGATAGAACGATCATTATATTTTCTTTGAAATAAAAAAGTGAGTTGAACTACTAACTCACCCGGTGTGGGACTACTTGAAACTATTCTGCGTCATGTCAATGAGTTCCCGGCAGACGCTATTTACATTTTCTGTCTCAGCGAGTGCAGTAGAACCCTCCAGCAACAGGTTAAATTGCAACACTGCACGGTCACTTGCGGCAGGATGAAGATTTTTAATCAAGGTCATCACATGTTTCTTATGTGCGTTGACAGTTTGTACAATGACGTTGTCTGGATCTCCGCCAAATTCCTCCTTGGCACGCAAAAACAAGCATCCTCTCGACTCATGCTCCATCAACCAGCGTGCATGGCCTTCCGCCAGATTGAGGAATACGGGCTGCGCTTTGTTGTTGGCATACTGCCGCAGCTGTTCCAGATAGCGCTGTTCGCGCCGCCGAAGTACTTCAACAATGAGATCATCCTTGGAGTTGAAGTGATTATATAACGTCATGATGGCAATCCCGGCATCTGTGATGATTCGCTTCAAGCCGATAGAATGAAAGCCGTGCAGGTAGAATAATTCCTCAGCCACGTTCAACAGCATTTCCTTTTTGCTGCTCATAAGAAGTGATACGCTCCTTTCAGAATAAGATAGAACGATCATTATACTTCTAAAATATAGAAAATGGCTCACATTGTCAAATGCTGTGAACCATTTCGATTTCCATTTGGTGAAGAGCATCTATCCATTCTGTGGGACATCCAGAATCTGTGATCACCATGGATATTTGATTTATAGGTGCAATCTGGGCGAAGGTTGAACGTCCAAACTTGGTATGATCTGCTACCAAAATGGCTTCCTCCGCACGCTCCATCATTTTGCGGGAGATGAGTGCCTCTTCCAGCACATAATCTGTGATCCCATCCGTTAATGACACGCCACCTGCTGAGATGAATGCCTTATTGACTTTGAATTGACTGAGCAATTCATGAGCAATGGGTCCAGTAGAGGCTTGTACGACCGGGGTGACTTCTCCTCCAGCGAAAATGATTTTGCCTGCAAACTCCTCTAGCGCACAGGTAAGAATGGGGACGGAGTTGGTTATGACGGTCACCTGAGACCGATGTCGCAGCTGCCGCATAATCTCCAGCGTTGTTGTACCATTGTCCAGCATTATGGTCTCTCCATCCTCAATCAGAGAGGCGGCTGCCACGCCAATGGCCTGCTTTTCGTTCAGTTGAAGCTGAGCTCGCTTTTGAAAAGGGGCTTCGATCATGCCTGAGCGTACACGTACAGCGCCTCCGTACACTTTGCGCAATTCGCCTTCCTTTTCAAGTCGATCCAGATCCCGCCGGATCGTCTCCGTGGATACTTGGAACAGATCCGCCAGAACCTGTACCTGAACCTTGCCCTGGGTAGCAAGTTGGATAAGAATGGTGTGTCTGCGTTCTTCATACGTTAAAGACATGGCTGTGCCTCCTGAAGTTTCGATCTAAGTTCTATTTATTTTAGAGTTGTGAGATGGTGTGGATTGTTGTTGTTTTAATAGTTTAAGTTGGAGAGAAGACCTTGTCAATTTTGAAATGTAATGAGGAGTATAATGAGAAGTAACTTCTGTTCTTAATATGTATTGACAGCAATATGATGTGACGATAAGATCATATAAAACAACGTAAAACCACAACAAACAACATTCAAAACTTCAATCCATAGTACATGGATCATCAGGGAGGAAAAAGGGTGAAACGTCAGCTTGCTTTTCAAGCAAATGGAGCATTCAAAATCGTGCAGTTTACAGATCTACACTGGAAAGATGGGCGACCTGAAGATCTTCGGACCAGGCAATTAATGAAAACGGTCATTGAAGCGGAACAGCCCGATCTGGTTGTCTTTACAGGCGATGTCATCTACACGGGACCAGTCGATCCTGGCAATAAGGAATGTGAACACCCGGAGCAGGCATTGCGTGATGCTGTGTCGGTAGTGGAAGAGCGTGGTATTCCGTGGGCTTTTGTGTATGGCAACCATGATACAGAGAATCGGATTACCCCCGATGCATTAATGGATGTGATTCAGGAGCATGCGCATACCGTGACGGAATCTGGACCGCGTGAGATTGCGGGACTAGGCAATTACACATTGGAGATTGCCGGAGCGGATGGCCGTCCGGGGGCAGTGTTGTATTTACTCGATTCGGGGAACTATTCCCAGTTCGAGTCCATTCCCGGTTATGGCTGGATTCAGCCTAATCAGATCCAGTGGCTGATGTCTGAATCCACACGCGTCAATCCCGGCCGCAGCCGCGGGGAGAAGCTCCCAGCCTTGGCGTTTTTCCATATCCCGATTCCTGAATATCAGTCCATGTGGGACACACAGATCTGTTACGGCAGCAAATATGAACCTGTCTGCTCTGCCCAAGTGAACTCGGGTCTGTTCTCTGCACTGCTGGAGATGGGCGATGTGATGGGGACCTTTTGCGGACATGATCATGTGAATGATTTTCAGGGGACTTACCACGGCATTCGTCTCTGCTACGGGCGTTCGAGTGGACACAGTACATATGGAAGGGAAGGCATGCTGCGCGGAGGACGGGTCGTTCAATTGCAGGCGGGACAACGCAGCTTTGATACCTGGATTCGTCTGGAAGACGGATCGGTCGTGAAGGAACAGCCAGAACATCAACCTGAGAGCACTTCGGCACATTAGAGAATATAGAAGAGCAAGGCATTAGAGAGGAACGTTTTGATTATGATTTTACCTATAGTTCTGGTGCTCGCTTCCGGGATGGCTCACGCTGTCTGGAGTATGTTCACCAAACGCAGTTTAAACAAAAGTGTGTTTTTATGGTCCATCATGATGATTCCAACCGTAATACTGCTGCCTGTGCTTATCGTGGAGTTGGTACGGGAACCTTTATCCATACCAGCCTATGCACTACTCGTGTTATCGATGGCGCTGCAAGCCTTGTATTCCTGGCTGCTATCGCAGACGTATGAATTGGGCGATTTGTCGCAGATTTATCCGATTATGCGGGGAACGAGCACCTTGTTAGTGCCATTGATCGGTGTTGCTTTTCTGGGGGAAACGTTGTCCATGTTCGGCTGGGTCGGTATTGCCTGCATGATTGTAGGATTTACGGTGCTGAGTGGTGTGGGAAGCAGAGTTGGCAAATCTGGCTCAAGTGTAACAGGATCAAAGCCGGTTCTGATGGCCTTATGTGTCGGGTTATGTACAACGAGTTATGTGTTCGTGGACAAATTAAATCTAGAGCATATTTCACCCCTGTCGTTACTTGAAGTGACGAACATTGGCTTTGTTGCCGGCTTGACTCCGGCGCTGCTCGCTTCCCGCCAACTGCGTCAGGAGTGGAAGAAGAACCGATCAACCATTATGCTGGGAGCGCTGCTGAATCCGGGCTCGTACTTGTTGTTTCTGTTTGCATTGCAGCAGGCGCCAATGGCTAGACTGGGCCCGCTTCGGGAAGTAGGAACGGTATTCGCGGCCTTCCTCGGTATTTTGTTATTGAAAGAACAACAGGGGAAGAAGCGCATTCTCTGTTCCATCGTTATTTTTGGCGGCATATTGCTGATTGGTATGTGGGGTTAATGGAATTCCAGTATTTGGAGATATGGTGTATACTCATGGTTAATGAACCGCTCTCATGAGGAGGATGAACCATTGAACGTGCACCGTTTGGAAGATATTCATTTTCGTGATCCCTACATATTGGCTATACCATCGCGCAAGAAATATTATTTATATGGCTCTATCGGGCAAAATGTGTGGAACGGCCCAGCCATCGGTTTTGATGTCTATGAGAGTGAAGACCTGATCCATTGGAGTGGTCCTTCCCCATGCTTCCGTGCACCAGCGGACTTCTGGTCCGATCACCACTATTGGGCCCCGGAAGTCTATGAATGGGAAGGTCGCTTTTTTATGTTTGCCAGCTTCAAGGCGGAAGGTGTTCCGCGGGTAACAGGTGTGTTGGTGGCTGATCAGCCGGAAGGGCCTTTTGAATTGTGGTGTCGCTCCCTGACGCCACCAGATTGGGAATGCCTGGACGGTACATTGTATGTGGACGATCAGGGTGATCCGTGGATGATCTTTTGCAAGGAATGGGTGCAGGTGGAGGATGGGGAGATGTACGCGGTACGTCTGAAACCGGATCTGAAAGGAACGATAGGCAAACCTGATCTGTTATTCAAAGCTTCCGAAGCGCCATGGTCTGTCGGAGGTGGAGAACAGCGAAACCGTTATGTCACGGATGGTCCGTTTTTGTATCGTATGCAAAATGATGAACTCGTCATGATGTGGTCCACATCCGGTCAAGACGGTTATACACTGGGGATGGCCCGCTCGGTGTCCGGTAAACCGCAAGGACCATGGAAGCAGGATGACAAGCCGTTGTTCGCCAATAATGGAGGACATGGGATGCTGTTTCGAACGTTCGAAGGACAACTGTGTCTCACCATTCATGCTCCGAACAATCATCCGAAGGAACGACCCGTTATTTTCCGCATGCAGGAGAAGCAAGGACAACTGACGCTTATGGATAATCCAACGTAAAATGTAGAAAATGCAGATCATGTATTCGGGAAAGATGCTGGCCTAATCGATTTTTCAATCTTCTTCAATTCATCCCCTCAGGGTAAATGATCTTAAGGAACATCTGTTCAGATGAGCCTAGGATGACTGCCTGAGGGGATTTGTTTATTTTATCGCAGGTACTCAAACATGATATATTGGAAGGAGCAGCGTGTCGGTAATGTAAAAGCGAGCAATGATAGCTCTACAATGAAATGGATAGAGTGACGGGGAGAGACGTTATATGCTGCATGAGGAAAAGTTGATCCAGGCGATTACGGAGCATGAACAATTAATGCATGACCTGCGGCGGATTCGCAGTCTGGATCTGCCTCAGTGTTACATAGGTGCGGGGTATATTCGCAATTATATCTGGGATGTGCTTCATGGCTATCCTCTTCGCGAACTTCACAGCGATATTGATGTTATTTACTACGATACGGAAGATATGCGTGAGGAGCGGGACCTGCTGCTGGAACAAGGGCTTCGCGAGCAGACAGGCAATTCCAAATGGTCGGTGAAAAATCAGGCGAGGATGCATCTGCGTAATGGAAACGAGCCCTATCAATCCACAGAAGATGCCCTTCGATATTGGCCAGAAATCGTCACAGCCATAGGTGTGCGGTTAGATGAACTGGGTCAGGTGTGTATCTGTGCCCCACATGGGCTGGAGGATCTGCATACGTTAATCGTACGCCAAAGTCCGTTTTTCACGGATGCAGACTACTATAATCATCGTGTAGAGAAGAAATGCTGGCAACAACAGTGGCCCAAGCTCACGATCATAAAATCCTGAATCAAGGGCATATGACGGAAGTGAAGGCCCGAGAAGGAGTGTTACTGGATTTATGAAAAAGTTTATACGAGAAAAAGGCCTAATCCTTGATCTTATTTTCATTGCATGTTTTGTGTTCTTCCTTGTTTTCTGGGGCTGGAACTTCGCAGTGAAGTTTTTTGGCATGATCACTGTAGCCTTTATCGTGTTGAGGCGGATTGATTATCAAAAGCATATCCTGCTGAAACGCATTCTGCTTACTGGCTTCGGGATCGCTGCGGTTTCATTTGTAATTATCGAAGCACTTGTGTTTACTCAGCTTAACGCGGATGATCCGGAAGAAGCGGACTATGTCATTATTCTCGGCTCGGGCATCAAGGGAACTGAATTGTCATTGACCTTGAAACAAAGGCTGGATGCCAGTTTGGACTATATCCGCAGTCATCCTCAGACGCCAGTGATTGTATCCGGCGGGCAGGGGCCGGGAGAATCGATTCCGGAAGCACTCGCCATGAAAAACTACCTTGTTGATCAGGGGATCAGCCCCACACAAGTCATTATGGAAGATCGATCGACGAGCACCCAGGAGAATATGGCTTTTTCCAAAAAAATCATTGATGCATCCGGGCTGGAGCATCCCAAGATCATGATTGTCACAAGTGATTACCATATGTTCAGATCCAAGTATTTGGCCGCCAAGAACGGTTACGCTGCCGAATACGGCATTTCCGCTCCTTCACCGGGTTATTTGAAACCGATCAATATGATACGGGAGTATTTTGCATCGGTTAAAGCATTTATTTAGATGCTATTTGCTTTTCCTATAAGAACAGATAGGCAACCTATGCTCTCTTGAAAGAGTTAGGTTGCCTTTTTTGTCATCGTTAAAGTGAATTCAAGGATAACCCGCCAAATCATGATATAATATACGTCATTAATAGAAGAACGATGTAGGAGTGAATGATCATTACAGCATATATGTTACCTGCTCTCTATGAGCAAAAGAAAGTTTCAGCACATGACATGGAAGAGATTGTGCGTCTGTTGGCACACGCACCATTACTATATGATGACGGGCTGTCAATTCAAGTTCAGGACTTCATGGAAGGGTTGGAAATCGAGCTTGAGCATGAGGTACGGCGGGCAGTAATCGAGTTGTATGAATTGGCTGTGCAAGCTTGTCGTCCCTTCTCCGAGCCATCTGCTTATGAGCAGTTTCATGATTCACTTGGATTACAGGCCGAACTATGGCAGGAAGAAGTGCTGACGCTTGCCGAATGGATGGAATGGTTGAAGCAGATTGGTAAAGGTCAAAGAAAACTGCCTGAATACAATTTTACAGCCATGCTGGGGGATTTGCCTGAAGGGTTCATGATTCATGATTTCCATGATGAGCTTATGTATCAGTTGGAGCAAAACTCAGCGAACGCATGGGCGATTGAAGAACGCAATCGTTTATACGCAGCCTTGGGCATAAATTAAAATCAAACAAAACGGTCGCAGACAGTGTTAGTCCATATATAGCTTAGTTGCTTTACCCAGTATGGGGAAATGAGGGGATACCGTGAAAAAGGTTGTGTTGGCGGGTGGAACAGGGTTTGTTGGTCAGGATTTTGCCCAAAGATTCAAGGAGCTTGGTTATGAGGTGCTCATTATCTCACGTCAGCCCGGTCATATTGCCTGGGAGAACCAGGCTGGAATTATACAGGCACTTGAAGGTGCAGAATTGCTGATTAACCTGGCCGGAAAATCCGTAAACTGCCGTTACACGGACGAGAACCGCAAAATCATTTTGGAATCCAGAACACGCACAACCCGCATTTTGGGGGAGTCTGTTCTGGCTTGTAGCAACCCTCCTGAATTATGGATTAATTCGAGCACGGCCACCATATACAGACATGCAGAAGATCGTCCCATGACGGAGAAAGAGGGCGAGATTGGCTCCGGATTCTCGGTGGATGTCGCCAAGGCGTGGGAAAAGGCTTTTTTTGAATTCAGCCTGCCGTCTACACGTCAGATTGCATTACGGATTGCCATTGTGCTGGGAGAAGGCGGCGTCATGGAGCCACTCACCAATCTGGTCCGCTTTGGGCTGGGTGGATCACAAGGATCTGGAACCCAGCAGTTCAGCTGGATTCATATAGAGGATTTGTTCCGCATGGTTATCTATGTTCAGCAACATCCTCAATTGGAAGGTGTGTTTAATGCTTCCTCTCCGCATCCTGTCACGAACCGCCAGCTTATGGAGAGTCTGCGGCGGCAGATGGGAGTTCGGATTGGACTACCTGCACCTCGCTGGATGCTTGAACTGGGAGCACGATTCATCCGGACCGAAACAGAACTGGTTCTCAAAAGTCGCTGGGTGATTCCCGAGAGGCTGGAAAGAGAAGGATTTACATTCAAGTATGATACGCTCGATCTTGCACTGGCCGAGATTTTGAAGTAAGGAAATGAATCAACATGACTGAATAAAAAAATAACACAACGGGAGGGGCAGAGATATCTGCCCTTCTGCTGTATTTTCTGCACTTCGTCATGGCGTTTAGCCAGGCGGGGTGAAGTGTAATTTTCATTTAGATATGTTCGACTAAACATTTACACGATAACTGCGATAACAAGGTTGTTCTGTCATTGGAGTGTTAGTGTACATATTTATTAGTTGAACTTATATTCAGTCAGAAGAAGAGAAAGAGGTAGGTCATATGCAGCTTAGAAGAGTGAGAATTGTTGGAACAGGCAAGTATTTGCCTGAACAGGAAGTAACCGACGAGGAGTTGGATCGCCGTTTGCAGGTGCCTGCGGGCTGGGTCAGCAAAGCAACAGGTGTAGGTGTGCGTCATTACGCTTCTGGTGCAGAGACCTCTTCCTTCATGGGAGCGAGGGCTGCCGAAGCCGCACTTGTTGATGCGGGATTGACGTTCGCAGATATAGACTGTCTGGTGTGTACGAGCGGTACGAAGGAACAACCTTTACCCAGTACGGCGGTATTCATTCAGCAGGCGATGGGACAGCAGGATTCAGGTGTACCGGCTTTTGACATGGATGCGACCTGTTTAAGTTTCCTAAACGGGTTGGATGTTATCTCCTATATGGTGGATGCCGGGCGTTATAAAAGGGTGCTGCTTGTAGCTACGGAGATCGCCTCAAAGGGGTTAAATTGGTCGAACAAGGAGAGTGCTGCCCTGTTCGGTGATGGAGCTGCTGCTGTCATTATTGAACGCTCTGCTGAAGGAGAGTCTTCGCAAATTGTGCATGCCTCGCTGAAAACGTACAGCCGCGGCGCGCGGTTTTCGGAAATTGCCGGTGGGGGTACTCGTCTGCATGCCTCGAATTATGTGGCAGAGCAGCCGGACCCCTATCTTTTTCATATGGATGGACAGGCCATCTTCCGTATGGCTTCCAGGTTGCTGCCAGCATTTATTGACGATATGTTGCAAGCAACCGGTAATCAGATGAAGGATTTCCAATTGGTAATTCCGCATCAGGGAAGTGCCATGGCGATGAGGCTGATCCGCAAGAAGCTAGGAATCGAAGAGGACCGTTTTATGGACATTACACGAAATCACGGCAATACCATTGCCGCTTCCATTCCGATGGGGTTGCATGAAGCGATCAAGCAGCAGCGCATTCAGAGGGGAGATCGGGTGCTAATGATCGGAACAGCCGCCGGATTATCACTGGGAGGACTTATTTTTGACTACTAGATTCACGAAGAATGGACATCAAACATCAGAATCCTTAAATGTGCTGCTCACAGGCGGGCGGGCTCCGGTAACGCTCGATCTGGCGCGTATGCTTCATCGTGCGGGTCACCGGGTTTACGTCGCGGAGAGCGTGGTGCGTCATTTGTGCAGATTGACCAGTGCGGTGGAGCAGTGTTTCATGGTTCCATCTCCACGTCATGAAACAGAGGATTACTTGTTAGAGATGGAGAGTCTGGTTCAAACCTGGCAGATCGACTTGTTGATTCCGATGTGTGAAGAAGTTTTTTATATTGCCCAAGGGACAGATCGACTGCGTAATCACTGCCGTGTACTTGTTTCGCCTATAGAGCAGCTGCATGAATTGCATCATAAATATCGCTTTATTCAGCTTGCAGAGTCGTTTGGCCTTTCGGTGCCGGATACCCGTCTAATCAACAGTCGGCAGGAATGGATGGAAGCGCAGGCTGATCTGGATATAGAAGGGGAATGGGTATGGAAGCCCGTATACTCCCGCTTTGCTGCCAGAGTTCGTATGCCGATATCCTCCACAGCAGACTTTGATAGAGGCGCACCTGATCAGAAGATATACGAAGGTAAAATGAAGCAGCACCGTTTACAGAATGATCCTCCTGGTGACACGGAAATATCCTCGGCTTCCCCTTGGGTTGCACAGGCTTATGTTGCCGGGCAAATGTTATGTACATACAGCGTAGCTTATGAAGGGAAAATCGTTGCACATACAACCTACGACAGTCGCTATCGAACGGGCAGCGTAGGGGCGAGTGTTTTTTTTGAACATGTGGAGCATGAAGGAATTTACGAGTGGGTAAGGCAATTTGTACAGGCGACAGGGTTTAGCGGGCAGATTGGGTTTGATTTTATCGAAACAGAGGACGGACAAGTGTATGCCATTGAGTGTAATCCGAGGGCGACCAGTGGCATCCATTTGTTTCACCCTGGTGATGGCTTGGTACGTGCTTTAATTGCACCTGAAGAGCTGGTGAAAGCAGCAAAGGTGATCATCCCCAAGCAAGGAAGCAAAGCGATGTTGATGCTTCCGATGTTGGGAAGTGGATTGCAGCAACTCTGGGGGAAGGGCGGCCTGCGGACATGGATGACAGCCTGGCGGGGAACGAGGGATGTGGTGTATCTGAGACACGATATGAAACCTTTGTTTGAGCAATTTGCAATTGTACTCTCCGCCTGGCGGCTTGCAAGGAAACATAAGTTCTCGCTGACTGAAGCTTTGACTCACGACATAGAATGGAACGGTGAACAACGATGAATAGAGCATTGGTTACAGGAGCAACCGGATGTCTGGGCAGGCATCTGGCGATACGGCTTGCAGAGCAAGGCTGGGAAGTTACGGGTATGGGACGCCAGCCAAAGCACGGTGCACAGCTTGAGGCAGCAGGCATTCGATTTTATAACGGAGATATACGGGATCAGGCGGCGGTGAATGAGGTCTGTTCGGGTCAGGATGTTGTGTTTCACTGTGCGGCGTTATCGTCGCCGTGGGGCAAATATCGGGATTTTTACAGCAGTAATGTGGAGGGGACACAGCATTTGGTGGACCGTTGTATGAAAGGTGGCGTACAGCGCTTCATTCATGTATCAACGCCGAGCTTATATTTTAACTACAGTCCGCGATATGCCATACATGAGAATGACCCCTTGCCATCCAAACCAGCTAATCATTACGCAGCCACCAAGCGGCTCGCTGAGCAAGTGGTTTTGCAGGCTCATGCTAATGGACTTCCATCGATCATGATTCGTCCGAGAGCTATTTTTGGTCCATATGACCAGACCCTTTTTCCCAGAATCGTTGCAGCAAATGCCAAATCGGGTGTACCTATGATCGGAGGCGGACAGGCACTCATTGACCTGACTTGTGTGGATAACGTGGTGGATGCGCTGTTGTTATGTAGGGATGCCAAGACAGAAGTGCTGGGTCGTGCCTACAATATTTCCAATGGAGATCCGAGACCGTTTCAGGATTTGGTGAGCACGTTGTTTGGAAAGCTGGAAATGTCTTTACACCGTCGAAATATTCCCTACCGAGCAGCATACGGAGCAGCCGCAGTGCTGGAACGTGTACACCGCTTGATTCCTGCGTTAGGTGAACCTCAATTGACGCGGTATACGGTTGGTTCGTTATCGATTCCACAGACGCTGGATATTTCGGATGCCCGTGAGAAGCTGGGGTATGTGCCTCGGTTGACCATTGATGAGGGGTTACAACAATTTGCAGACTGGTGGAGGGCTGAATCATGCTGACAACAACTTCGGTAAAACTTCATCTGGGCGCAGCGGGTTATTGCACACATCCGGAGTTTCTGACGCTGCGTGGTGGAAGTTTGCGTCCGGTGGCCTTTCCGGCCGGCTTTGCGTGTATCATTCATCCTGTACATGGTCCGATTCTGCTGGACACGGGATATAGCTCCCGTTTTTTCAAGGAAACCGCCCGCTTGCCAAACGCGCTGTATCGTCATATTACACCTGTGGTCTATCGTGAAGAAGACAGTGCGGTACATTTTCTGGCTCGTTTAGGACTGGAAGCTTCGGATATTCGGTACATCATCCTCTCGCACTTTCATGGGGATCATATTGCAGGTGTGCGGGATTTCCCACAGGCGCAATTGATCTATCTGCCAAGAGCCTATGACGCCGTGCGTTCACTTGGCCCCATTGCGGCTGTAAAGGCAGGCTTTCTGTCCGGGCTGCTGCCAGAGGACTTTGATGCCCGATCATTGCCTGTTACGAAGCAGCCGGAGAGATGGGTAAGAGCGGGTGAGGATTTTCCTTTTCCCGAGGTATACGATATTTTCGGTGATGGCAGTCTGCTGGGTGTTGACGTATCGGGTCATGCGGAAGGCATGATGGGAATTTTGCTTAGTACGGAGTCACATGACTATTTTCTGTGCGCGGACGCGGTGTGGTCGAGTCGTGCTTTTCAGGAGCAACGCAGACCTCACGCACTCGCTGGAATCATTATGTCGGATCGTCAGGCGTATCGAGGGAATTTTGACAGACTCGTTCAGTTGCATCAGCAGTTTCCAGCGCTTCGGATTGTGCCCAGTCATTGCCGTGAAGCGCTGAATGCTTGGGGTACAGAGGGTGAGCACATATGAGCAGTACACTGCGTATTGTCTACCATTATGCACTTGCACGGGGATTGAGAAAATGGAAAACACGAGCGCAGCTTGAACGCTGGCAGGAACGCCAGATCATTCGGCAAGTGGAACGGGTTCGTAAAAAGTCCGCTTTTTACCGGGAGTGGTGGGGTGATGTTGATGCATCCAACTGGAGAAGCTTTCCGCTGATTGACAAAACGATCATGATGCAGCATTTCGATCGGCTCAACACGCTGGGCATTTCCAAGGGCGAAGCGATGGCTCTCGCCGGGGAAAGTGAGGAAACGCGTAATTTCAAGCCATCCGTTCAGGGCGTGACGGTAGGCTTGTCCTCAGGCACATCGGGCAACCGGGGGTTGTTTCTGGTGAGTGATCGTGAGCAGGATGCGTGGACAGGGACTGTGTTGGCCAAGCTCCTGCCTGGCGGACTGTGGAAGCCTGCCAAGATCGCCTTTTTCCTCCGGGCCAACAGTAATCTGTATGAATCGGTGCAGCGGGGTAAGCTGCAATTTCAATATTTTGATCTGCTGGAGCGTGTCGATACCTTGGTTGAACGTATGGAAACATACCGACCCACCGTATGGGTAGCGCCGCCCTCCATGCTGAGAATGTTGGCTGAGGCTTATACGTCAGGCACATTGACCACTGTACCGGACAAAATCATTTCGGTTGCTGAAGTGCTGGACCCCCTGGATCGCAAGGTGCTGGAGAGTGTTTTTGGGCAAACCATTCATCAGGTTTACCAGTGTACTGAAGGATTTCTGGGCGCAACCTGTGGCTTAGGTACTTTGCATTTGAATGAAGATATCGTTCATATTGAAAAAGAGTTCATTGACCCCACGACCCGGAGGTTCGTGCCTGTAATCACGGATTTCTCCAGAACCTCACAGCCGATTATCCGGTATCGACTGAACGACATTTTGACCGAGGCAGCGGTTCCTTGTGCCTGTGGGTCTCCATTCACTGCCATTGAGCGGATCGAAGGCCGCTGTGATGACACGCTTTATTTTCCACATCGACAAACGGGCGAAGCCGTACCTGTATTCCCGGATTTTGTTACGCGTGCGGTGATTGCAGCCTCTCCAGTTATTGAGCATTATCGCGTCGTACAGCGAGGTAGCGGGATGTTGGAAGTATCGCTTCGGCTCGGAGGAGGAGAAGGGATGCAGCAGGTGGAATTTTGTGTGAAGCGGGAGCTGACGAAGCTGGGAGAGCGGCTGGAATGCACCATACCCGAGATCATATTCGTTCCTTATACGTTTGAACCGGGAATAACGAAGCTGCGCCGAGTGGAGAGACAGCACACTTGTAGTGAAGCGTTTGGATGATAAGGTAACGTGATAAATCGACTAAATCCATCGAGGGAAGAGGTGAAGCAGATGACAGAACAGAAGATACAGACAGAGGATGATCATATACAGGGCGAAACAGGTTTAACCGTGGGGAAATCGAAAGAGTTCAACCCAAACGCCCCTGTGGCGTTAATCACGGGTACATCGAGTGGGTTCGGCATGCTTACGGCGGTTACGCTGGCTAAACAAGGATATCGTGTTGTGGCAACGATGCGAGATTTGAGTCGGAATGTGGAATTGGCAAGGTTGGCGGAGCAGGCGGGCATTTCGGATCGGTTACAGGTTATTCGCCTGGATGTAACGGATGGTGATTCGGTACAGGAGGCTGTTCAGACGGTACTTCAAAACAATGGGCGGATCGATATGCTGGTGAACAATGCAGGATTTGCGCTTGGCGGATTTATTGAAGAAGTATCCATGGATGATTGGCGTCGGCAAATGGAAACGAATCTGTTTGGCTTGATTGCCGTTACACGTGCGGTCCTGCCTGTCATGCGTGAGCAAAAGCAGGGATTGATCATCAACTTGTCCAGCGTCAGTGGATTGTCCGGTTTTCCAGGTTATGCGCCGTATGCTGCATCCAAATTCGCAGTGGAAGGTTTCACGGAAAGTTTGCGTCATGAGATGTCCTCGTTCGGCATCCGGGTTGTGCTGGTAGAGCCGGGTGCTTATCGTACACCCATATGGAGTAAAGGCTTGGGCGAAATTCACAGGAGCGACCATTCTCCCTATAAGGATAAGCTGGACGCGGTTCTTCGTTATTCCCAGCATGCTGGAGAGACTGCACCTGATCCGCAGGAAGTGGCCGATCTGATTGCTCGCATTGCACGGATGCGTGCACCAAGGCTTCGTTATGCGCTGGGCAAAGGCTCGCGTTTGCTTATCATCGGCAAGCTACTGCTTCCCTGGAAATGGCTGGAGTGGATTATTGCGCGTGGATTGAAATAGAATCAGCTACGAAACTCAATCACGAAATAAAAAACACTGGAGGGCTTTCATATGAAAATCGCTTTTGTTTTGTTTGATGGTTTGACTTTCCTTGATTTTGCAGGATTTTATGATGTGATCAATCGGTTGAATTTCTTTGAACAAACCAAAGGCACGACGTGGGAAACATGTGCGATGACAGATCAGGTTACGGACGAATCGGGTTTAACGTTGAAGGTGGACCGGGTGAAGCCCAATTTGGCGGAATATGATCTCATTTTTGTTCCTGGTGGCATGGGAACCCGTAAGCTTCGATTCGATGAGGCTTTTGTCGGCTGGCTGAGACAAGCTGAGAATGTTCCACTGAAGGTATCCGTGTGCACAGGCTCTCTGCTGATGGGGGCGGCGGGGTTTTTAACGGGTAAAAAAGCAACAACGCATCCCAATGTCTATGAACTGCTTGAGCCATATGTTGCTGAGGTGATTCAAACTCGGATTGTGAAAGACGGAAATGTGATTACGGCCGGAGGGGTAGCGACGTCCATTGATCTTGGGGTCTATGTTGTAGGTTTGCTTGCAGGCCAGGAAGCCGCAGCGAATGTAAAGCTACAAATCGATTATCCTTATGACATGCAGGGAGTGGTTGAAGAATGAATGAAGGTCAGAAGAAGAACGTGTTCATCCTTCGCAATATACGCAGAGATGAGGCAGAGAAATATTGGCCTTTGCGGCTGGAAGCACTGAAAAATCATCCGGAAGCCTTCGGGGCTTCATTTGAAATGTCCATTCAGCTTCCCATGAGTGAAGTGCAGGAACGTATACATACCGAACCCGATAATTACATTCTGGGTGCATATACAGAAGAAGGCATCCTCACAGGGACAATGGGGTTCAAAAGAGAACAGGGACTAAAGCTGAGGCACAAAGGATACATCTGGGGAGTTTATGTCTCACCGTCTTATCGTGGATGTGGACTTGCTTCCCGATTGCTCCGCGAAGTGTTGGATCGGGGCAGGGAATTGGAAGGCATAGAGCAAATCAATCTCAGTGTGGTTACCACAAACGGGTCAGCAAGGCGATTGTATGAGCAGCATGGATTTGAAACCTATGGCATTGAGCGCAATGCACTGGTCGTTCAGGGAAAGGGTTACGATGAAGCGCATATGACGTACTTTTATGCTGAGCGTTTGAATGTGAGCGATGAGCATGTTGAAGAAGGTGGTGACTTATGACGGACACGGTTCAGCTTGAACTTGACGGCATTTCTTTTGAGTTAAAAGAACCTCATTCATTCGAGTGGATCGCGCGCCTGGGTACTGTATTCCGTGTGTTTGATCAGCAGGATTCTGGCAATTTGTCCTTTGGTATTCTGGGTCTGGACGGAAAGCGGATATTCGTGAAATATGCTGGAGCATGCACGATACATGCGAACAGTTTAAGTACACCTGCCGAAGCGATTCATTATTTGAAATCATCCGTTTCCATATACGAAGATTTGGCACATGACACATTGATTCATTTAAAAGACCATTTTGCAACGGAACATGGCTACGTCTGTGTATTCGATTGGGTGGAAGGAGAATGTCTGCATTCCCATTGGGATTTTCCACCACCAGCCAAGTATGAGGACCCTCGTTCCCCCTATTATCGATTCAGACAGCTTCCGGTAAAGACGCGTATTCAGGCGATGAAGCAGATTTTGGATTTTCACATCGAAGTGCAACGGAGAGGGTATGTGGCTGTTGATTTTTACGATGGCAGTCTGATCTATGATTTTGACAAACAATCGATGAAAATATGTGATATTGATTTGTATCGAAAGGGCTCTTTCACGAATACGATGGGACGGATGTGGGGATCATCCCGGTTTATGTCTCCTGAGGAATTTGAATTGGGTGCACCAATGGATGGAATTACGAATGTGTTCAACTTAGGAGCGATGGCTTTTTCCCTGCTGGGTGGAGAGTTGGATCGTTCATATGCCAGATGGGATGCGGGAGAAGCGTTGTACCAGGTGGTTATTCGAGCAGTAGACCCTGAGCGGGCAAGTCGTTATGCATCGGTTGCTGAATTGGGTGAAGCATGGAAAAAAGCCGTGCTGCAGGATCAATAAACGATATTGAATCACTGTCTAGATCTTAAAATTCTCTAATATATTACTCATACGCAATTGTGCACATTGGATTCGTATCTGCACGTGATATACCGTATAATGGAAATTAATGAGGGGGTATAGCCAATGTGCAAATATACGATATCAGGATTAATAACTGATTTTCTGAAGCAGCATGACGCTGGAAAAAGAAGTGTAGGCGAACCATTATTGCAGAGGTTCATTCCGTAATTATGAATCCCATTTCAAACCGTTCACCCATGGATATGATGAAAATTCAGGCAGATACATTGTATACGATGGACAATCAGAAGCGTCTGTTAAGTATTAACGAACCGGATGGTGGGCAGGCTCCAGCCTTATTTATTGGAATAACTTCTGTCGGGCAATGTTCCTACTATCATGAGCAGTTGCCGTTCACTCTGATTGAAGAGCTAGGCTGTGATGCTGAGCTTCCGCTCGATATTGCGAAGCTGATTCGGAGAGTGGAGACGTTTAAGCCAGTGAAGAGTGCATGGATGGGCCCGGCTTATACATTTCCCGAGAAGTGCGGCGAATGGCATCCAAATGTTCAGCTTATAGAGAGTCATCGTACTTTTCTGCTGGAAAAGCATTTTTCTGATTTAATAGAGCGTCTGCATGAAAAAATGCCCGTTATTGCTTATGTTATGGAGGATTCGGCTGTCGCTGTATGTTGTTCGGCCCGTGTATCCCAACAGGGTGCTGAGGCTAGTCTGTATACGGCGCCTAATTTCAGAGGACAGGGTTATGCAGCGGAGGCGGTAAAGTGCTGGCAGTATCATATTAAAGAGAGCGGGCGCATTCCAATCTATAGTACATCATGGGATAATATAGCTTCGCAAACTGTTGCCCGGAAGCTGGGACTAATCCAGTTTGGTGTGGATTTCAGCATCACGACCTCGTCATAAAAGATGCAATCATTTGTGTTAAATGAAGGGCATCAATCCGCTGGGTTGAAACTCTGGATCAAAAGTTGTTGTTGCAGCAATGATTAGGAATTTTGTACAAAAGAACCTGCAATAAGTCATTGTAGCGCATATCCGTATCTATCGGGATGAGTATAATTATGATCATAGCTTTGTCGAGTTTATTGAGAGTGCCGTTCATAAGTTTGAGCAGGGACAGGAGTGATTCCATGATTCGCAAACGTATTGCAAGCGGCACGGTGATGCTGTGTGCAGCATGGATGTTGGTAGCATGCTCGAATCAGGTGGAAAGTCATGACGTGAGCTGGAAAATTGATAGCAATCTTCAGCAAATCGTGAACGAACCTGAGATTCTGACCAGCAGTAATCCAGGTGATTATATTGCTGCTAATACAGAGGCGTATGCTCAGATTCTGGATACGGGTGAAGAGGGACTGAACGTCCTGATTCAGCAGCTGGAGTCCAGTTCGAATGATGGCCTTAAGGAATGGCTTATGGCTCAGGCTAGTAGTGAACTGCTCGGAGAGCGTAACCCCGTGGAACGCTGGCAAAGTGGCAAAGACTGGCTCAGACAGTATAAAATGAAGGTAGAATAACATAACTCACCTCCCAGTCATCATGAGCAGGAATGAGAGGTTCCAGGAACCTGAAAGAATACGTTATAGAGGTGAAACCCTTGAAGAAGAAAATTGCATTTTTTGACTCGGGAATCGGTGGTTTAACCGTCTTGCATAAAGCTTTGCATCAATTCCCTGAAGAAGCGTTTCTGTATTATGCCGATACATTGCATGTTCCTTATGGGACCAAGTCCGCCGATGAGGTTAGAGGACATATCTTCCATTGTGTGGAGGCTATTGTTCAGGAAAATGTGCAAGCGATTGTGATTGCCTGCAATACAGCGACCAGTCTGACCGTGAAGGATTTACGTGCCAAGTATGATATCCCCGTTATCGGGATGGAGCCTGCTGTGAAACCGGCAGTGGAAATGAATCGAAGAAGCGGCAAAAGAGTGCTTGTATTTGCTACAGCCCTAACCTTGAGTCAAACGAAATATCATGAATTGGTATCCCGAGTGGATGATCACCACAGTGTCGATTCCATTCCATTACCTGAACTTGTGGAGTGGTGTGAGCAGTTGGACTTTGATCCACAGAAGATTGCGGCGTATTTCCGCCTTAAACTGGCTGATCTTGATCTGAACTTATACGGTACAGTTGTACTTGGCTGCACGCATTACCCGTTTTATACATCGATTCTTCGTACGGTTCTACCAGATCATATTCAGATTATTGATGGCAGTACGGGAACGGTTAACCGCTTGAAGCAGCTTCTTGGGTTGGCAGACCAAAAGGGCGTGTGGACAGAGGATAATGTTACTTTTCTTAGTTCATCTGGCCGTTCGGAAGACCGGGAGAACATGCGAATTGCACTCAAATATCTGGAGAAGCATTGAATGTAATTTGAATCAACAGGAGTTGAAGGGCGATGCAGTCTATTTATCTCATTCGTCATGCCAAAGCTACAGGGCAAGAACCGGATGCCGAGCTTACGGATGAAGGACTTCGTCAGGCAGAAGAACTTGCTGAGATGTTGGCGGAGCACCCAATCCAATACATTGTGTCGAGTCCGTGGAAAAGGGCACTTCAAACCGCTGCCCCACTGGGCAAAACCGTCCTGCAACATATACATACGGATGAACGTCTTCAAGAAAGGGTGCTTAGTACCCTTCATCTGGATAACTGGATGGATGTGCTTGAACGTACATACACGGACGAAGACTGGACGGAAGAAGGTGGTGAATCTTCTCGTTTCGCGACAGCCAGGGGCCTTGAGGTGCTGGACGAGCTGTGGAGCCGGCCTGAGCATAGCGGGGCTGTGATTACACACGGTAATCTGTTATCTCTGCTCATTCGCAGCCATGATGAATCCTTTGGATTCGAGGAGTGGAAAAATCTATCTAATCCTGATGTATATGTCCTGGAAAAACAGCAGGGAGATAAAGTCACACACAGCATTCGCCGTATATGGCGAAGTTAAACATAAAGAGAGTGCTCCAGCGATTTTTTGAGATCGGCTAGAACACTCTTTTCAGTTTACGATGTTGGTTTTACAAAGCGGCGACTAATAACATTACCCAACCGACCAAAAATGCTACTCCGCCAAGGGGTGTGATCGCCCCCAGTTTTCGAACGCCAGTTACGCTTAGGACATACAGACTGCCCGAGAACAAGAGGATGCCGGCGAATAGCAGCCATCCAGCCAGCAACACAAGAGAAGGCTGCTCCAGTCGATCAGCGAACAGTCCGAGAAGGATGATTCCGAGTCCGTGAACAAGGTGATACTGAACGCCAGTCTCGTATATTTTGATCATGTCAGCAGACAATCTGCGTTTGAGCGCATGTGCACCGAATGCTCCAAGGGCAACAGCAAGAAACATCATGATACTTCCAAGTACAATCAAGGTCTGCATGTAGTCTTGTCTCCTTTTTAATGAGTATTAAGCAGAATGTTTCTGCTCATTATGACACTTACAGCTTACGCAATTGAATGCGCTGAATCGAATGGTCCGCTTCCTTTTTCAGAATCAGTCTGGCTCGTCCTTTAGTTGGCAGGATGTTTTCGTGCAGATTTTTGGCATTGATATCTTTCCAGATCTGACTTGCCGTAAGAACAGCCTCATCTTCTTCCAGATTGGCAAAACGGCTGTGGAAGAAGGAATTCTCATTCTGAAAAGCTGTATTGCGTAGCAGCTTGAAACGCTCAATGTACCAGTGGCGGATATGCTCCTCTTCTGCATCGATATAGATGGAGAAGTCAAAAAAATCACTGACCAACAGTGGGGTTTCCTTTTTGACCTGGAGCACGTTAATTCCTTCAATAATGAGGATATCCGGCTGACATATGGCATTCTCTTCACCTGCAATGACGTCGTAGGCAAGATGGGAGTATACGGGAGCCATCACTTCGGGTTTGCCTGATTTGACATCACCCATGAACTGAATCAGTGACTTGATATCGTAACTTTCCGGGAATCCCTTTCGGTTCATGATGCCTTTTTCTTGCAGCACGGCATTGGGATACAGGAAACCATCCGTAGTGACCAGATCCACCTTTGGATTTCCTTTGCCTCTGGCCAGCATAGCCTGAAGCAGGCGGGCAGTTGTACTTTTGCCCACGGCAACACTGCCCCCAATACCGATAATGTAGGGAGCGTGATGTGCTTCTTTTTTTAAAAAAGATGCCGTTAAGCGATTCAGCTCTCGTGAAGCTCCTGCATATAAGTCAATAAAGTGGGTAAGAGGTAGATAAATATCCTCAACTTCTTGAATGGATACCTCTTCATTTAATCCCTTTAGCTGTTCCAATTCCGCTGTCGTTAGTGGAAGAGTGGTCTGATATTTCTTCAAGTCAGCCCATTCCTTGCGGTTAAACTCGGTGTAAGGAGAGTATAAATTCATGAGATCCCGCTTTCTGTATGTAATGTTATGTTGGCACAATCATTAGTGTACCAAATTTCAGGGAACTGACAACACCTTTACATTGATGGTCCCTTAGTATATTCCCTGAAAGTTGAATGAAAAGCAACTTATAGGAAATTGTAAACCAAATTATGTTAAAGTCAACGTATACCATGCGGGAGGGTGACAGCAAATGATCGTATATGAGAGAGAGCATGATTTTGTTTTGACCGCACAGCATGAGCATGGACTAGTAGCCGGAGAAATGGCTTCCCATTGGAAAACGGAATTATTAACTGATGAAGCGCATCGAGAAGATCTGATTTTTGCCGCAAAAGAGCATGATCGGGGATGGATTGAACTGGATTCTGCTCCATTCTGGAATGATTATAGTCAGATACCGTATTCGTTTCGTGATTTTCCGCTACGTCCACGATTTGTATTTTACCGTAAAGGTATTGAAGAGGTTCGGGAGAAAAACCTGTACGCCGGGTTGTTGTGCAGCATGATGTATACAGATTTGTTTCAAAACAACCTGGGTGCTAACGCCAATGATGATGAAGATATTAGGGAATATCTGAACGATGAACGGGAGCATCAGTTACGTTGGGAACAGCAGCTTGGTGGTGGTGAAGCGTTGAAGCTTAGGCTGAAACATGATTTAGAAATTATGCTATTTTGTGATCAGCTCAGCCTTTTTCTCTGTATGGAGGAACCCGGAACACCTGCTGCACGTTATGATTTTTTTGCTGATGGACTGGGCTCTACCTTCGATGCCTGTTCAAGGCAGCCCATTCAGGCCGAGTGGCTTTCCAATGAGAAAGTCGGATTGTCTTTTGTGCCGTTTGATGAGGACTTTACAGTCGTTATGCCTTACAAATCGGTACCGAAAGCAAGTATCCGCAAATTTGGTCTGCTGCAGGCTTATCGCCGTGCCGAGTGGAAAGAGCGCCGGGTGTTAATTACAGGCATGAGCTGAGTATCGCCTATTCGATATTCGGTTCAAAAACGAAACATTGCATACATCATAAAGAGGCGGGCCTCCGAAATTTCCGGTCCGTCTTTCGTATGCGTTTATATCGAAATTGAATTTGCAGATAATCAGGAAAGTGAAGAGGGATTCGGAATAGAGATTGAAGCAGGAGAATCTATCTATGTACCAGAAGTGTTAGAGTACAACGAAGTATACAAGCTTAATTCAACATTTACACAAGAGCGGAGAGGACAGAAAAATACCTGGGAATCAAGGATTGGAAGGTTTTTCTGTCGAGTGAGTGAATATGTGTGAATTGCAAGGGATTAGGTTTGTATAAGGCAACTGGGAGGATAAACATGGAAACTAGAACTGAGATTTTAACGATGTGTATGGTATGGGACAAACGGAATGATCAGGTACTTTTAATGAATCGACCGAACCAAAAAGGATTTCCGGGATACATTGCTCCTGGAGGGAAAGTTGATTTTCCAGAAAGTATTGTGGATGGTGCCGTGCGAGAAGTTAAAGAGGAAACAGGACTTGTTGTGAAAGAGATTACATACAAAGGTCTTGATGAATTTTGTGATCCGGAGCAAGGATTGCGTTATATGGTCTTCAACTACGTGGCTACTTCTTATGAGGGAGAGCTATTGAACGAGCCGCCGGAAGGCGAACTGTTGTGGGTGTCTCTAGGACAGGCGCTTGAGCTGCCCATGCAGGATTGGTTTGCAGAACGTTTCCCGCGATTTTTTCAAGCAGGTACGTTTGAGCGGAGTGTGATTTGGGAGAAATCAACCGGACGTACACTGAAAGAGACGTTTATGGTGTATAGCGATTCGGTTCTTGAATAGAGTGAAGTTAAATAATTCAAAACGCTCAGGAGGAGGAAGCATTTATGGGATATCAGCATGCACTGGAAGGATACATTGCAGCAACCAATACACATCAGTTTGATGAGGTAAGCAAATGGTTATCACCGGCTGCCGTATATTGGTTTACGGGAACGTCTTGTACTACCCTTAACGAAATTCGGGCTTATTTTGAAAACGCTTGGGAGACAGTCAAGGATGAGGTATATCGTGCAGAAGATGTCACGTGGATTACGACTGGGCAAGAACAGGCGGTCTGTATTTATACGTATCACTGGAAAGGAATGTATCAAGGGGAGCCGGCTGCTGGAAAAGGTCGGGCTACCAATGTATTTGTTGCAGGCATCAACGGAGAATGGAAATTAATTCATGAACATTTAAGTGCGGGTGAATAACGTGAGGAATAGAACGTTGCGTTGTTATAACAGTCTACTTGAATAAAGCTAATAATTAAGGCTTCTATTTGAAGCATGCCTCATATTTTATCAGCCAATTCTATATATTTATATCCAGATATTATGATATAATGAAGTTTACTTTTTAAAAGGAGAGGACTTGCTATTATGGATATTACATTTCGTGAATCGCTGGAGGGAATAGGAATCGCCCAACTTAGCGGGGCTTTTTTCGAAGGTTGGCCAAACCCTCCATCTACGCCTACATTTCTGAAGTTGCTGGAACAATCCTATGCTGTCGAACTGGCTATTGATGAAGAAACCGGAAATGTGGTGGGCTTTATTCAAGCGATTTCAGATGGAGTTCTTAGCGCATATATTCCCTTACTGGAAGTGCTTCCGGAGTATCAGGGTAAAGGGATCGGAACAGATCTCATCAAGCGTATGTTTAATCGTCTGGGTGATCTCTATATGATTGATCTTTTGTGCGATAACGAACTCCAGGAGTTCTATGAGAAACAGGGCATGCAAAAAACATCTGGCATGGTGATTCGTCATTATCAAAATCAGGCTGGAGCGGTAAGTAGCTAATAGATTTGGTGAACTAGATGGTGAAATAAAGTATAAAAATCGTTCCGTAGTAACCCGAAGTTATAAAAAGAGAAAAATATGAATTCAGACTAAAACATTTATATACGGAAGGTTGTTATATATTTGGTGACTAGCCATACATAGGCTTCTGCAAACGGGACGTAAATGAATATGTACGAGGAAAAGGTGGAGATTGGTGTGAAATTGTCGTTCCGGATTTTGGACTGGGAAGAAGAAAAACCTTATCAACTTTTATTGATGGCTGATCCGTCCAAAGCCATAGTTGACGAATATCTGAGTCGCGGTGTTTGTTTTATCGCTGAATATGAAGGGGAAATGGTAGGAGAGTTTGTCTTGCTGAAGACGCGTCCAGAGACGGTTGAGATTGTTAATATTGCCGTACAGGAAGAATTACAGGGACAGGGCGTTGGCAAACACATGATCAAGGAAGCGATAGAAGCAGCACGCAGGCTCGGTGGTCGAACGGTAGAAATTGGGACAGCCAACTCAAGTTTTCATCAGTTGAAGCTATATCAACGCTGTGGTTTTCGCATTGTAGGGGTTGATCGGGATTTCTTTGTGAAACATTATGAAGAAGAGATTATAGAAGATGGTATTCGCTGCGTCGATATGATTCGTTTGTCTCTGGATCTCGATACCGTGGCAGAGGAGAATAAGAAGTGAAGATATATCGTCTCAAACCAGAGGACCGACGTACCATCACCGCTTATGGCAGTGAGGGAGCAGAGATTACGCCGATACTCCGAAGCGCAACAGCCTGCCACGTAGCACAACTGAAACTGTCTGCAGGAGGAAGTGTAGGTTTGCATCCAGCTGTGGGCGAGCAGGTGTTTCTGGTGCTTGAAGGCGAAGGTTGGGTGGAAGGCGAGACAGGCGAACGGGTAGCGATACGATCAGGAGAAGCTGCGTATTGGACCAACGGGGAGAATCACCAATCTGGCTCGAACAAAGGGTTAACCGCATTGTTGATTGAGGGTGAAGAACTGATTGTTCGGTTATCGCTAGAGTCGGGAGATTCTTAAGATAGGGGCTGATGATTTGAGTGTTTGGGTCATTGTTATTATTATTGGAGTGATATTTACTCCATCGTTCTATCAGTTGAATAAGCGTATTCGTAGATTGGAAGAGCAAGTTAGGCATCTTTCAGACGAGAGGAAGAACCTTTAAGTGGATCGGTACACACACATGGGGGTATACGGTTTAGTCACTTGGGAGCAAAAAGTCCTGTTAATACATAAGGCGAGAGGGGCCTACATGGGGAAATGGGATTTGCCTGGAGGAAGGTTGGAGTTTGGTGAGCAACCGGAGACCGCCCTACACCGTGAGATCGAGGAAGAGACGGGTCTTTCCAATCTACAATTGGTGATTCGTTCTGCGGAATCGAACGTATTGGAGTGGGTTCACGAAGGCGAGCCGGAAGAGCTGCACCATATTGGAATTCTATACGATGTATATTTGACAAGCGAAAGTCGGCCTTATGAGATCAAAAGGGAACCGGATGGCGAAGATTCGCTGGGCGCACAATGGTTTACTCTGGAAGAGGTCGGAGCGTTGTCGTTGACGCCATTTGCAAAGTATATGATTAACAAAACTACTTGATTTGAATTTTAGGACTGGTCAAATGGAACAGAATCGTTTATTCTGTGATAGATAGATTACAATTTTTTCAAATGAATAGGACTGACACCTTAAAGCATAAGGCTATGAATCTGCGGATTCGTGGCCTTTTTTTGTGTTTTTAGGGGTGGATTGGGTCTTTGGAAGGGGAGGTTGCAGGCCTTTAGTGATGGGGATTGCTGAAAAATAATACCAATTGCCTAGATTTGCATGGTAGAATATTGATGATTATTACAAATTTAGGTTTTGGCTTGAAGAGTAGTACGATTGCTGAAGAAGCAGGAGTTTGCCCCATACTAAGGTACATAGGAGAGTGAGTAGATTTGAAGAAGCAGATGAGATTAAACGGTAGTAAATCAAAAAGGAATGTGTTAATAGTCGGATTGTTGACGACGGCTTTGCTGGCAGGAACGCTGCTGACTACTGGAACCGTGGGTCTGGTGTCTACTGTGGATGCTGCTACAAGCACGAATGGAGCGGGCACAACTGCCTCTGCGCTTACGAAGTTCAAAGATATCAAAGGGCACTGGGCGCAAGCCACAATTGTCAAAGCCTATGATAAAAATCTGATCTCCGGCTATCAGGATGGTACGTTCCGCCCCAATGCCAAAATCACTCGTGGTGAGTATGCCACACTTCTCAGCCGTGCAACCAGCTTGGAAAAGGTACAAGGTGAGAATCCTTTTGCTGATCTCAAGGGGCACTGGTCTGAATCAGCTGTGACACAGTTGGTCGGCCAAGGCTTCATTCATGCTAGTGATTATCCGGAAGGATTCAACCCCAATGCCGAGCTCACACGCTACGAGATGATGAAATGGATTGCAAACGGACTGATCAAGTCGGGAACCAGTTTCCAGGATGCTTTTGACGATACCAAAAATACACTGCTACCTACCCCTGAAGTGAATCGTGGAACGATTCGTGCAGAGCAAATTCCTTATCTTGCACTTGTTCGCGGGACTGGCATTGTGGGTGGATTTGAGGATGGTTCCTTGAAGCCTGCTGATCCAACAACGCGAGCCGAAGTGTCTGCTATTTTGCTACGTTATATGGATGTCGAGGGCACGGATGCAGGGAAGTACAGTGATCTGAATGAAATGCGTGAGGTAGGTACAACAGGAACGAATTTAACGACGATTAGTAATTATAAGTATAGTTCGGGTTCTGCTAATATTTCAGACTTATCCAAAAGTTACATTACCTTAACTAACAAATCTGGTGTAATGAAGATACATCGACTAATAGTCGTGGATACCACTAAGAGCACACCAAAAGGTATTTATGCCTCATTACTATTGGAGAAAAATTATGTTCCTGGTTCGTATAAAACATTTTCTGATGTTTCTTTCACTTCAAATTTAGAAGAATCAAATTTATTAACATTTAACAAGGGATTTTCTGATTCTCTTATACAATTTAATCGCTTAGATTTGGAATTGGCAAAACAGAATGGCTTTACAACGTTACCCATGAATTCTAGTGAACTGATTAAAAAGGGTGTTGAAACAAGATTTTGGATTACATCAACTTTAAGAAATAAGTCTTGGTCCTATTTCTTGAAGTCTGATACAGAAGGAGCGTTTAAAATTCAAAGGTAGCTTGATTCGGGTGGTGAAAAAAATCAATAAACGTTTCCTTAGTCTCATTTTGATAACTGTGTTTGTTAGTGAATTATTAGCTAATTCCCTACTACCCATTAATTTCATTAATGCAGCAACAGATCAGTATGGGCCAAAATCAATGAAAAATCCTCATAAAGTCACGGTCTTAGCAACACCTACTATAGGAACACCAGGAGTGTACTGGTACCAAGTCGATGACGGGCGATTTAAAGCTGAACATGCGGGAGGCCCAACCTATGCGAGAAATGTAGGAAGTTGTTCGAGTCCATATCCTGAAGCTAAAGAAATACCTGATAATGTTGATTTCAGTAAATGGCCCCCAGAAAGTTGGCCTGACTATAATGGAAACAAAGTAGATGCAACAAATATTAAAAATGTTCGAATACATGATGTTGACTATCAAGGTAGAGCAGATCAAAATTCTTATACTGGCGTAGGGGACCCAAGTCCTCCATTTCCCTCTACTATTGTAGCAATAAGGACAATTACTGGAGGCTACCATACCCCGACTGAAAAAAAACCTTTTTTAAATGGTGGTGAGACAACGGAAGGTTGTCCAAAATACAATGTCGTTTATTACACTCCTATGGACATCATCTGGGAAGGGGATCTCGAAGAAGAAAAGCAAATCGACGTAACTCCAGACTCCACTCTAACGGTCGGAGAAACTAAACAGATGGTAGCCAAAGTTAAAACGAAAAATTATGGTGCAACTCAATTTAGTGAAGGCATCGACGTAAGTCGGCGCGAAGCTGAAACCACCTGGTGGTCATCCGATCCTAGTATTGTGAGTATTGAACCCAAAACCGGAATGGTGAAGGCTGAAAAGCCGGGTACTGCTTTTGTGCGTGCAATCTGGAACAACGGTACATACCTCATCTCGGATACGGCTGACATTACGGTAACGTCCGAACCAGGACTCATTGTGAACCTGCCAAACGCTTGTAAAGCAGACACAGCCACACCGCTGCAAGCTAAAGCTATCCTGACCAAGTCAGATCTTTCTGTTCATGAGCTTACCGCTCATCCCAAATTGACCTGGCAAAGCTCCAATCCAGCAGTAGCGACCATAGGTGCAGATGGGAAAATGACGATCAAAGGTATCGTCGGAAGCACCACCATCACTGCCCGATTTGTGGACACTGCCCAGCAGTTGGATGAGCGAGGAACACAGGTGTTAGAGGTAAAGGACTGCACAGGCAACGGAGGAGACGGGGGAACTGATCCAGGTAACGGCGGTGTTGTGGGTTGCCCCGTGACCATCAGTCCTCCTAATAAAGGAGCGTTGATCGAATCGGCTGTCATGGACCCCTCCGTTTCGGGCGTGCTGAAAGCTGATGATCGGGGGTCTGAGAAGTTTGATGTCACCCGTGGCATCCCGACTTCTGAAGATCTCTATGCAAATGTCATGGCTAGAGGATACTTGTTCCAGCACCGTTGGGTGAACATGACGGGAACAGTGACTTATACGGTCAACGTAAAAAAGAAGTATCACAAAACATGGACGATTCCGGGCAGAGCCTCGACAGGGCCTAATGACCCAGGAACACCTCCACAACCTAAGGAACTAGACGTTCCTGTGGAAAAACCAATGCAGGTTACACGACAATATAGTTATTGGCAGATTGATAATTTGGAAGTCTATCAGCTAAATCAAGCTACGATATCCAATTATGCACTTGGTGGCTACGGTGGTACAGTAACGTTGACTCCAAACGGATATACACCCCCGACCTTACAATCGGCTAATGATGATGCGGTTACCGCACATGTGAAACCTGCACCTTGCAAGGAAATCGACCTTGGCACTGAAACAAAGTCAGGCGGTGACAGCGAGCCGCCTACACCTGATGAGACGTCATTATTCCAAACCAAAGCAGAAGCCGAGGTTAAAGAGAACACTGTAAATAATGACAAGGTAGTGTTTAACGGTACCACTGTGATGGACCCTGCTTCGATGGATAAGACTGCTCCGCGACCTGGGACAATTCCACAGCCTGGTATGATCGGCGACAACGTGCTGTACCAGAATCGTTTAACTATTCAGAATACACTGGTCAACAAGGCGGACCAACCGACAACGGGCGAGATCGCATATGGCTTGATTCCTGGAAACATTAAAGGCGGTCAGGATCAGAAGTTTTCTATTCAAGGAATCAATTCTGTCACGGTGCACACGCCTGTCGTTAACTACGCCTGGGTGTCTGATGATCAGCCCCATAACCAGAAAACAGTGCCTGATCCGACCAGTTCGGCGCTTATTCTGGAACGACCGTTTATCGTGCGCATCCCGACCTCAGGGCAGCATCTGGACGCAACCAGTTACCCGGGTTATGGCAATAGGGACTATGCTAAGTATTTTCGCATCAAGCAGATTCGTTTCCCATTTGACGTCTATAACGCCGATAGGAGTCAGTTCATTCCAGCCAAGACCTGGGTGGACATTCCGGTTAACCAACTGGATACCATTTTCTATCTTCCAGTATGGGTGGATGAAGGGCATTACCGAGTTGAATTTCGCAATATTGCGGAAAATGCTCCTTCGACATTCACCGAACAGCAGGATGCCAACACAAATCTGACCCATCATGTTGCGGCAGATACGGTCCCGGTGGAGGTTGTTGGGCGATTGTATGATTTTCACGTTACGGATATCGCCGATTATAATTGGGAGAACGTGTTCCGCAAGCAACTCGGGAGTTCGGAGCCGACAGGAGTGAGCTACTGGACAGGACTTAACAGTATTGATGGTGATCCGCGAGGGAATCTGGCACCATTCGTGTTACCTGTTCGCCCAGGCAGTCACCCTGTGCAGGGTTTTAGTAATATTGCGGTGAAAACGGGTTACCATATCAAGTTCGACCTGAAAACAAAAGGAAATATGTTTGGCAAACAGGATGGTGTTCGAATTACTCCAACATTCTACTTTGTGAGCAAAGACGGCTCTTCCAGACAAGAAGTCGATCTTTACTACCACCGCGGTCAAGAGCGACTTATCAGAATAGGATCGGCGCAGGATTTGGAGAAACGGTTTGTTGTCCTGAACTCGAGATTGCGTAATGTACCCGGTACGGAATTGGGGGATACGGCGCGTTATCAGTATACGTATGAACTGACAGCCGATGAACGTAACCAGAGATCGCTCGCCGATTATATGGTTACGCTTGTTGATCAAACCTCTCACCAGAAAACATGGGTAGGCCGCTATGACTGGATGATCCTACCCGCTTCCATTCGTACACTGATTGGACCCAAGACAGACATTCCTTCGGGTGTTAGTGTGGACCGAGCGAATGCGGCGATCCAGCGTTGGTACGGAGAATACAGCCTGCCTGCAGATGTATACGCCGTGCCAAAGGGAACCAATCTCGAATCGCTTGCCAGACAAAATCAACTGGATGAAAAGGCTTCTGTATTTCTGAAGGACGGATATATCGTGGTCAACTTTAATATCGAGACACTTCGAGATGGGAATACAGAGGCTCCACACCTGCAATACATTTATGCTCCGCTGATGAATCAGTGGAAGATGGAAGGTTTCAACAACAGTCCAGTAGACAATCAAGGCAGAACTTGGCTCTTAAAGGAGGGCGATGTGGTCTTTTACCATGCAGATCAGTCCAGCCGGAGCGATTTTCAGTCTCAGGTGCCACATTAAAAAAATAAAATGTCTGTCAGTTTAAATAAACTAAGTCCAAAAGAGCCGCCCGGATGCTTTTACGCATTACAGGCGGCTTTTGGTTTATACATTGAATTTCAAGAAATACCCATTTTCTTGTTGAATACCAAGCCAAATGGTTAATATTTATCTTGACGGTTTGTTTTTGGACATTATGGACCACAATTCTAAATAAGGAGGCTGCAAAACGGGTGAAACCTGAAAATGTGTAGAAACCATTGTAGGATAAGCGATTAACAACAAAACGCCATACAATCAGAGCACATTTGTGGGGTCGGAAATGTTCCAATTATTCGATTCATCTAATTTATGCATCAATTGAACTAAAAATAGGAAATGCTCCTGAGCGTAAAAGTTTATAGAATAGATATTAGAACACGGACTTCACTTGAAAAAGTTGAGGAAGGTGTAACCCTCGAACGGATCAGGACAGTATTCGACATCTGTGCGACGGTATATACAATCATCAGTTTACTATGATTTTGAAAACGCAGACAAACCTTGACGGGAGCGTCGGAACAACGTTAATACCACCAACAGCACGATTATTGGACTTCATGAAAAATTTAGCTTAAAATGTTGAACGAACGCAAATTACGGCTTAGTCAATGATTTCCGTCAAAAACTTATGACTAAATCAAGACGGAGGGAACGTCGATGACGATCGAGGAAGGCAACAAGAAACCCTGGGAAAGTTACTATGGCCCGAATATGGGATACGTACAGGAACAATATGAATTATACTCCCAAGACCCGGGTGCAGTTACACCGGCTTATCGGGAATTATTTGAACAATGGGGTGCACCGCCGATGTCTGGCAGGGATGCACATACAGTCTCGTATTCTGGCAACGCCCAAAAGGACTCCGGAAGCGTGGATATTCAACTATTACAGAAAGCGGTTACAGCAGGGAAACTGGTAATGAATATTCGTACCTATGGTCACCTTGCGGCCGATATTGATCCCCTTGGAATCAGTGAAGATTCAGATACTTCTTTGCTTGAACCGAAGCATTTTGAATTGAATGAAGAAGATTTGAAAGCTCTGCCAGCTTCCCTGATCTGGGAAGGTGCAGATGGACAGACGGTAACAGGATTGGATGCCATCCAGCGCCTGCGGCAAATATATACTGGTCCTATCGCTTATGAATTCAGCCATGTGCATGAGGTTCATGAGCGGGAATGGCTGAACCGCCGTGCAGAATCTCGTACTTCGCCGGCACCGCTTAATCCAGAGGAGCGTAAAGCTTTACTGGAACGTTTGGTTGAAGTGGAGCAATTTGAAGATTTCCTCCACAAAACATTTGTTGGGCAAAAACGTTTTTCCATTGAAGGTAACGACGTGTTAGTCCCTATGCTGGATGAAGCAGTCCGAATTATGGCACACGCTGGTTCCAGCCATATTCTGATGGGGATGGCTCACCGTGGTCGATTGAACGTTCTTGCTCATGTACTGGGCAAGCCGTATAGCAAAATTTTCTCTGAATTCCATCATTCTCCTAACAAGGATTTGGTTCCTTCCGAAGGGTCAACAGGAATCAATTACGGTTGGACGGGGGATGTCAAATATCATCTGGGCGCAAACCGTTATGTAAAAGACGGTGAAACAGTACAAGCGCGTCTTACGCTAGCCAATAACCCGAGTCACCTGGAATATGTAAATCCGGTTGTACAGGGCTTTGCACGTGCAGCACAGGATGATCGCCGTGATCCGGGATATCCGAAGCAGGATGTAACCAAAGCGGCAACTATTCTGATGCATGGTGATGCGGCTTTCCCTGGGGAAGGTATTGTAGCAGAAACGCTCAATTTCAAAGCATTGCCTGGTTACCAAAATGGCGGAACAATTCATATTATCGTGAACAACCGTCTTGGATTCACAACAGACAGCAGCGATTCACGCTCAACGTATTATGCGAGTGACCTTGCCAAAGGATATGAGATTCCGATTGTGCATGTCAATGCAGACAATCCGGATGCGTGTATCGCAGCTATTCGTATGGCAGCAGAATACCGTAACCTGTTCAAAAAGGACTTCCTGATTGACCTGATCGGTTACCGTCGTTATGGTCATAACGAAACAGATGATCCAGAAACTACACAGCCGACGGTGTATGACAAAGTAAAAGCTCATCCAACGGTTAGTCACTTGTATCAGGATCATCTGAAAGAGGAATCGGTTATCGACGATGCCTCCATCAACAGCATTCGTGAAGCTGTGACGAACCGCTTAAAAGAAGCATACGAGCAGATGAAGAACAATGAAGTACATGAATATTATCAACGTCAAATTAGCGAGCCAGAAGCCGTTTCAATTATTCCAACTGCGGTACCATTGGAAAATCTGCGGACAATTAACGCCGATTTGCTGAAATGGCCAGAGAATTTTAATGTATATCCGAAGTTGCAGCGTATTTTGCAGCGCAGAAGCACATCTCTGAACGAAGGCGAGAAAGTAGACTGGAGTCTTGCAGAGACGCTTGCGTTTGCTACCATTCTTGCGGATGGCAAACCAATCCGGATCAGTGGACAGGATGCAGAGCGTGCAACGTTTGCCCATCGGAACTTGGTGTTGCATGACTCCGAGAATGGTGCGAAATTCTGTCCACTGCATCATCTGCCACAGGCAAGAGCATCTTTTGCCATCTACAACAGTCCGTTGTCTGAGGAGTCCGTTGTTGGTTTCGAATACGGATATAACGTCTATTCACCAGATACGCTTGTAATCTGGGAAGCACAATTCGGAGACTTTGCCAACTGTGCACAGGTTATTTTTGACCAATTCGTATCTGCCGGCCGTGCCAAATGGTCACAAAAATCCAGTCTGGTCATGCTGCTCCCGCATGCGAACGAAGGTCAGGGACCTGAGCATACAAGTGCTCGTCTGGAACGTTTCCTGCAGCTTTGTGCAGAAGACAATATGACCGTTGCGAATTTGACAAGTGCATCGCAATATTTCCATCTGTTGCGTCGTCAGGCTTCGTTGACTGAAACGGAAGATGCTCGTCCGCTCGTTATGATGTCGCCGAAAAGTCTCATTCGTAATCCTCGTGTCGCTTCACCTGCAACAGAGTTCAGCGAAGGCAAGTTTGAGCCTGTGCTTGAGCAAGCAGGATTGGGCACGAAACCGGATCGCGTAGAGCGCATTGTTTTGTGCAGTGGTAAAATCGCCATCGATCTGGAAGATGCTTTTGAGAAAGATAAAGCAGATTGGTCTTGGCTTCACATTATTCGTGTCGAACAGCTGTATCCGTTCCCGGCGGAAGAAATCAAGCGTGTACTTGCACGTTTCAGCAAGCTGAAAGAGCTGGTGTGGGTACAGGAAGAAAACAAAAACATGGGTGCCTGGACATACATGGAGCCTCGTCTTCGTGAAATCGCGCCAGAAGGAACAACCGTTAAATACGAAGGTCGCCCGGAACATGCGAGTCCTTCCAGCGGTTATCAACTTGTGCATGGCATGGAACAGCAACAGATCATTACATCCGCATTGAAGCAAACGACGAAGAATAATATTCCACTGGGGAGGTAACAGCTGTGAGTGAAATTAAAGTACCTGCAATGGGTGAGTCGATAACGGAAGGAACCGTATCCAGATGGCTGGTCAAAGAAGGCGAAACCGTTAATCAGGGTGATGTTCTTCTGGAACTGGAAACGGATAAAGTAAATATTGAGATCAGTGCTGAAGAGAGCGGTGTTCTTGAGAAAATTGTTCGCCAGGAAGGCGAGACTGTAGAAATTGGTGAAACGATTGGAACACTTTCAGCTGGAACTGGAGGAGGAAGCGGCGCGTCCGCTTTCCAACCAGCAGCAACAGAGCAGAAACAATCAGCTCCTGCACCGGAAGCTCCAACTCCGCCACCAGCACCCGTTGCTGCAGCACCGGAATCTTCGGATAGCAGCTCGAAGACAGCTTCACCATCTGCTCGTAAACTTGCACGTGAGCGTGGTATTGAGCTCGATCAGGTACAGAGCAAGGATCCGATTGGCCGTGTTTATCAGGATGATGTGAAAACTCACAACACGCAGGCCGCCGCTCCTACAGCGCCTCCTGCTAAAGCTCCCGCTGCAGCACCTAGTGCTCCGGCAGCAGGTGGTTCCACGTATACCAAACCAGTGGAGCGTCAACGTATGTCCCGCCGTCGTGCTACCATTGCGAAACGCCTGGTAGAAGCACAGCAGACTGCAGCGATGTTGACTACGTTTAACGAAGTGGATATGACGGCAATCATGGATGTTCGTAAACGTCGTAAGGACAAGTTCAAAGAGAAACATGAAATCAATCTCGGCTTCATGTCCTTCTTCACCAAAGCAGTTGTAGGCGCACTGAAAAAGTTCCCAACCATTAACGCGGAGATTGATGGTGAAGATGTAGTTCTCAAAAAGTACTATGATATCGGCATTGCGGTATCTGCCAAAGAAGGTCTTGTCGTACCGGTTGTACGTGATGCAGATCGTCTTGGCTTCGCTGAGATCGAGAAAAGCATTGCTGACCTGGCATCCAAAGCCCGTTCCAACACGCTGGCTTTGTCTGATCTGCAAGGAGGAACCTTCACCATTACCAATGGCGGAACGTTTGGCTCCTTGTTGTCCACACCAATTTTGAATACACCTCAAGTAGGTATTCTGGGTATGCACAAAATCCAGCTTCGTCCGGTAGCGATTGATGCAGAGCGGATGGAGAACCGTCCGATGATGTATATCGCCCTGTCGTACGATCACCGTATCATTGATGGTAGCGAAGCCGTACGTTTCCTCGTGACGGTAAAAGAATTGCTTGAAGATCCAGAGTCTTTGCTGATCGAAGGGTAATCCATAACGATTAACATTAAATTGCCATCTTATAAATAAAAAAGTAAAGCCCCTGAACGCGGAGCACAGTGTATGCTGTGCACCCGTTCAGGGGCTTTCGTCATTGTATAGGTAATTTGTGTCGCATTATATGGAATCGGCGGTTTCTGCGTGTGCTGTGGAATGATAGGCACTGTAGTCGGAAGTATGCCTTTCCAGCCACTCCACGACATGCCCGGCAACCTCAGTCCGATTCGTTTCATGCAGCATTTCGTGGCGCCCCCCCGGATAGAGGCGGTATTCAATATCCTCAAGCTCAAGCTCTCGATATTGGGAGACCAGGTTAAGCACTCCTTTGCCATGAAGTCCCACCGGATCTTGTTCACCCGAGAACAGATATACAGATTTATCCTTAGGAATACGTTTCATGTTGCGCGGCAAGTGAATGTCCAACAGCAGTTTGAAAAAGTCACGGAAAAAACCTGCAGAGCAGACGGCTCCACACAAAGGGTCATCCATAAACCGCTTGACCTCTTCGGAGTCCCGGGACAGCCAATCAAACGGCGTGGTTGCCGGACGGAAAGAACGGTTGAATCCGCCAAATACGAGCGCATTGAGCAGCATACTTGGATGACCCTTCCCCTGAATGCCACACTGCAAGAAAGCCAGTTTCTCTCCAATCCGAAGCAGACCACGTTTGCCATTGGTGCCGGACAAAATAAATGCATGGTAACGCTCGTGGCCAGCATACATTAGATGCTGTACCAAAAACGACCCCATGCTATGCCCCATCAAAAAGAGGGGCACATCAGGGTTTTCTTTGGCGGCAACTTCGCCCAGATTCATCATGTCACTCGCCATCCAGCGGAAAGCATCTACGCCGGCATTGCCCAACAAATCCGAGTTTTCGACCGTTTTACCATGACCACGATGGTCATTCGCATAGACCGCGTAGCCGTGCGTGGTGAGATGTTGGGCAAATTCAGCGTATCGGGCAGCAGTCTCGCTCATGCCATGTGCAATCTGGACCACACCTTTGATGTTACACTCCGGATCGGGAAGCCAGCGGTACACATGAATACGGGTACCTTCATTGCCAACCAGGCTAAAGGTAGATTCCTGCATCTCGTGTAAATCCTCCTTCACAGGTCACATTAGAGCCATTTAAGCTAAGGTAGATCACTTGAATAGATCATTGATTATACGATTAAGGCAAATAAGAGCGAAGAACAGTAGTGTTGCCATCCAGCGTATAGGAGCCTAGGTTGGCAGGCAGTAAGTAACATTGTCCAGCTTTCAATTCAATTTTATCCGATTCCGCGTTATCCCACTCCAGCGTTCCGCTACCTTCACAGACCACAAGAATAGTGAAGCTTTCAGCACTCGTAGAGAGCTCCCAACGTCCTGTAACAATCCCTTTTTCCACTACAAAGTATGGACATTCCGCAAGCTTCAGCCACTCACCTGGAGTTGCGTTGTTGGTTTTCATCGTCGTGGCGCCAGCACCCTCATAAGCCGTTACATTCAATGAATCCTCAACATGCAGCTCACGTGGTTTGCCATCCAGGCCTGGACGATTATAATCGTAAATCCGGTATGTTGTATCCGAGTTTTGCTGAATCTCAGCCACAACGACACCTGCACATAGAGCGTGTACCGTTCCCGCAGGGATAAAGAACGTATCTCCAGCCTCTACAGGTACTTGACGAAGGGTATCCATGACCGTACCATTCTCCAGCGCTTCCTTCAGTACTTCACGGTCAACGCCTTCATTCAGGCCGTAGATGATATGAGCCCCTGGTTTGGCATCAAGCACATACCACATTTCCGTTTTGCCAAGCTCGCCAGGAGGGAGCGCTTCGTAATCATCTGTTGGATGAACTTGTACGGACAGATCATCGTTACAGTCAAGCAGTTTGATCAGAAGCGGGAATCGTCCGCCCTTTTCCGAAACTCCTTTGGTTCCAAGCCAAGCTGTGCCCAGTTGTTCACGGACTTCATCGAGGCCTTTTCCGGCAAGTGCTCCATTTAATACCTTGGTTGTACCATTGGGATGATCCGCAATCATCCAGCCTTCTCCTATATGTCCTTCAGGCGGCGTCAGGCCGAATTGCTCCAGCGCGCGACCTCCCCATACACGTTCTTTGAACTCTGGTTGAAATTGCAGTGGGTATGGCGTAGGCATTCCTAATCTCTCCTCTAGTATATGAAATGGTGGATCGCTTTAATCAATCATGACCGCGTAGTTGGCATGAATGTAACAGTGAATACGGTTGCACGTCTTTATGTAGTACACAAATCGCATAAATTAAACCCAAAGAGTGCTTTGTTGCGATTGTGTCTAGTTTATTGCATTTGTGGGACAAAGGAAATTATTTTTTCTCGATGCCAATCAGAAAAGGAGAGGCATCACGCTGCAATTGGCGATAGATCACCACTTGTGCCTGCTCTACAGGTAGAGCAGAGGACCACTCCAATACCGCATCCGCTTCCTGTGATCCTCCATCATGACCTGGATACAGCACAACGGTAATAATGCCGCGCGGCTTGAGCAATGCCAGTGCAGCCTGGAGAGCAGCAATAGTACTGTCTGTTTCTGTGATAATGCTGGAGTCCGCATCTTCAGAAGGCAGGTAACCCAAGTTAAACATTACAGCACCGACATTACCCTGCCATGTTTCAGGAACAGCCTCAGCCATTCGATCATGGCTTAATTGAAGCATGGAGATGGAGCCCAATTTGGCACTGTCCTCTTGTTTGCGAATGCGGGCTTGTGCTAGGGTAAGTGCCTCGCTCTGAATATCGAAACCAATGACTTGACCACGTTTACCAACTTTTTGTGCCAGAAACAGAGTATCCGCCCCCGTGCCTACCGTTGCATCAATAGCTAAATCTCCAGGCTGTAGACGGGAAGAAATCCACTGATGGGCACAACTTAAAACCGAAAGAAAGCCCATCTTAAGCCCCCCTCCAGTATTTACCTTGCCAGGAATCCCGCTCACGCAGCTCACGATCAATGGAATTCAACACTTCCCATTTGTTCATGGACCACATCGGCCCAATCAATAAATCACGGGGTGCATCACCTGTAAGACGGTGTACAATCATTTCAGGTGGCAGCATCTCCAGCGTATCGACGATCAGTTTAATGTACTCGTCTTGTTCCAGGAAACGAAGAAGCCCGGCTTCATACTGCTTCACCATTGGCGTTTTGCGCATCAGATGAAGCAGATGAATTTTGATCCCCTGCACATCCATGTTGGCAACAGCCCGTCCGGTATCCAGCATCATTTCATGGGTTTCCTGAGGCAGTCCGTATATAATATGTGTACACACCCGAATATTCCGTTTGCGTAACTTCGCAACGGCTTCCTCATAACACTGCGTATCATGCGCACGGTTAATTAGGGTTGACGTGGACTCGTGAATGGTTTGAAGACCCATCTCAATCCAGAGGTAGGTGCGTTCATTCAATTCAGCCAAGTAATCAACGACGTCATCCGGTAAACAGTCAGGGCGAGTGGCAATGGACAGACCCACGACACCGGGCTGCTTCAAGATTTCTTCAAAGTATTCACGCAGTTCTTCAACGGGTGCGTATGTGTTGGTATAGGCTTGGAAATAGCCAATGTAGTGGGCTGTAGGCCATTTCAGATGCTGTTTATCCCGAATGGTATTAAACTGGGTGACCAGATCATCCCGTCTGCTACCGGCGAAATCACCCGATCCACGAGCGCTGCAAAATGTACAGCCCCCTTTGGCGATAGATCCATCTCGGTTCGGGCAGGTGAACCCCGCATCCAGCATCACTTTGAAAACCTTATTGTTAAATTCGTCTCTCATTTCGTAATTCCAGGTATGGAATCGTTTATCTCCCCACAGAAGAGGAGGTTGTATTGAAGGTGCATTCATCTTCAGGGTACTCCTTTGGCTTACCTAATGGCTTGCTTATTCTATTACCGAATTCGACTCTTTTTGAACTTTTACCATTGTATCAAAAAACTCAAAAAAAGGGGAATCTAGTCGCAAAAATAGGCCGTAGAAACGAGGTTTTATCCTTGCTATAGTTTACACAATATGTTATATTTAAAGCAGCGTCAGACACCATCTAATGGGTACTATTCATCATAGCATTTGAATCAATGTTGACGTCATGGACCATACTATACCGTGAGGTGATATGAATGAATTCCCAAGTTAAAAATAATGATCTTCATCATGTTTCTGTAGAACTGACGGCAGAAGAAGCTCTGGCTTTGACAGGTGTTCGTTTCAATGGCAATCCGAAAGTGAAAGCGGCTGCAAGACAAAAAGTTCGCGATGCTTTCGAAAAGACATTTGATTTTTCACACCAAGATAAGGTAGACTATGAACTATTAAAGTAGTTGGACCCCAATTCCAAATAAATCGAAGAGGGAATCTTTGAGATTTGCCCCAAAGTGGCAGATCCGAAGATTCCTTTTTCATTGCTCTTTACAATTAGCGAGTTCTTCGGCAAAATGATTCTGAGACAAGTATGGATAAACGGAGGAATAAGATGCGTTTACGTGGCAGAAAAGGGATTCGTGAAAATTTGGAGCAACAAGTTGACCTCGTTGTTCTTGATCCCAAACAGTACAAAGGAAAATGGTCTGAACTGTTTGGCAATGACCATCCGATCTTTGTGGAATTTGGCATGGGTAAAGGTCAATTTATCAGCCAAATGAGTTATAAATATCCGGAATTCAATTTTATCGGTATTGATATGTATGATGAATTGGTGCGTCGTGCCAGCGAGAAGGCTCGGAAAGCATGGAGTCAGGCAGAAGTGGAGACACCACCCAACCTGAAGCTGGCTCTGGCTAATATCGAACAGATTGAGGAAGTATTTGAACAGGAAGAACTGGAGCGGATTTATCTGAACTTCAGCGATCCTTGGCCGAAAGCCAAGCATGCACGTCGTCGTTTGACACATCCACGTTTCCTGAAGAAATATACGGAACTGCTTAACACCAAAGGACAGATTCATTTCAAAACCGATTCGGAGACATTGTTTGATTTCTCTCTCAATGCGATTGCCGACTTTGGTCTGCAAATGACCAATCTGTCCCTGAACCTGCACCGTGATGGATTGAATGAAGAGCATGTCATGACAGAGTATGAGCAGAAATTCATGGGCAAAGGCATGAACATTCACCGGGTTGAAGTCATCGTGGGTGAAGAGGCTTTGCGAGAGTATCAACAAATCCGCTTGGACAAGTATAAAGTGCGGGAAGCTGCGGACGAGTCTGGCGAAGATCAAGAGTAATTTTTATAAAAAAGCGTGATATGCGTCTGGCTACCAGACTCTCATATCACGCTTTTTTTGCTGTTCTGATGGAACTAAACTCATGACGTCACTTGTGGAAGTTCGTTTTACTTCTGCTAAAGCTCCGAATGAAGCTCCTTACGTCGATAATCGTTGGGAGTAACCCCGTTGAATTTCTTAAACATCCGATAGAAATAAGAACTGTTGGTGAACCCGGTTTGCTCAGCAATATCAGCTACAGAGTTTTCCGTCTCAATGAGCAGGAATTGCGCTTTGGCTATGCGGGTCTCGTTAATAACATCGGTTAGACCTTTTAATGTTAGTTGTTTATAGAGTCTGCTGACATAGATGGGTGACATGGCTAGTTCATCTGCAATCGAGGTAAGACAAAGATTGGTGTCTGCGTAATCTCGTTCAATAATGCAGTTAATTTTGCGAATGAGTTCCTCATGCTTAAGCGTTCTTTTCTCCTCAACTTTGGATCCAAGCTCGTCGAACATGCGATAGAAGTGGGCGTGAACTTCACTAAGATCCTCGGCATCATGAATCGGAAGCATTGAACGATCGGAGATGGATTCAAGTGTAAGCTGGTTGTTCTTTTTGAGTGTGTTTCTCACATGATTCAGAGTCATGGTCAGATGGGACAGAGCCAGTTGAAATACGGTAAATGGATAAGTTGCCGTTTCGCTCACGATGTCTGCATAGACCTGTTTGGCTTCGCCTGTCTTGCCTGTCATCAGGCAATCAATCAGCTGTCTCTCTTTTCCAACAGGGAAAGCATATTCTTTGGCATGGTACGCCATGATGTTCGAGGTATAAATCAGGCATCCAGGACCCATGAACAAACGATGAAGAGAAGCTTCTGCTGATCGAGTATAAGAAGCAATACTGTTTTCCAGTGAATCTTCCACTGGTCCGATGGTAAATGAAATGGAACATCTTAGATGTGTCATCACGGCAGCCTGCATCATGCGCAGCAGGTCCTCAATGGGGCAATGCTCATCATCAGCTTCATCCTGAACTTTATCATTAAAGATAAGTGTGATCAGATCGCTGCCCATATCCACAGCTTCGGTGTGGTAGTAAAGGTCAGCCGTTTCCATGCAAATGTTCATCATCGCGTATTTTATAAGTTGGACTTCATCCCTGTAGGTATCGCTGAAATCGGTAAAATGATCAATACGAAGCAGTACCAGTCTTGTTAGACGATGAACATCAACAGAAGAGCCGTAGAACTTCATTCTGTCCTCCAGCATGCCTCCCGTTACCGTTTCACGTCCTTGCAAAGCCCCACGCAGAAAATCCTGTCGTAATAGATGCAGACTGCCACGACGCTCCGCTTCCATCACACGCATACGGACAAGCACTTTATCAATGGGATGATATAGCTTCCGGGACACGAGGTAGGATAAGAGCACTCCCGCAATTAATAGCCCAATACAAAACAGAACGGTGTGTGTCCGCATATTACGAATATCTGAGGTGATTAAGTCATAAGGCGTTATTCTTACATAGCGCCACCCCAGGTTATCAGGAGCAGTGTAGGTAATGAGTGACTTTATTCCATCAACCTCTGCCGTAAAATAGGCGGACTGCTCCGTGTTTTCTAGGATTGGCTGCATAAACGTTTCATTGGACAAATCTTTCATTAGCGCACGATTGCTGAAATCGGACAATAACTGTCCCTGTTCATTGATAATAAACGTTTTCCCTGGCTGATCAGCTGAGTTCATATTGGGACTGAGCCAGTCGTCCTTAATATTTACGACAACAGCATAATTCAGTGTAGCATTGTCATTGATCGTGTCGTAACAGAGGTACGTATAACTGCTGACTTGTGTTTCCTCGGTGGAGCCAACTTGGTATGTACGCGGAATGGGGACAAAAGGTTTGTAATCATGGAAACGGTCGAGGATACTTGTAATCCCTTGATCGTCTATTTCAGAGATGGATTGTTGTCCATTGCGAACCTCATTGGAGCTGATAAAGAACTCATCATTTTTGGAGTTATATACATAGATGGATTCGATAAAAGGGAGGGACATGCGATAGTTGTCGAGTTGTTCCATCGCTGACGTAATTTCATAGATACTCGGATTTGAATAGAGCAGCAGGGCAGAGATGGTGTAATCCTGATAAATCTGATAAGACAGTGATTTGGCGGTCTCGGTCATCTTGGAGACTTCCCGACTGGTCTGGGTAAGACCGTTCATATCGGTTCGGTAGACCTGACGAAGGGCAATGCGATTATAGTTGACGTACAAAATGGTTGAAGCCACAAGCAAGGTGGCAACAGTGCTAACAATAATGCCGATGAGAATCCGTGCAAACACCTTCTGACTGTCCTCTGAACGTTTGCGCATGATCTTTCCTCCCGTGGACCTCCTGTTTTGGATGAACAAAAGTTAGACTTCATAGCGAAGGATGAGAATTCATATATGGGCGTGGTGAATCACGGATGTATCTCGAATTATATAGTATGTATGCGTTTACATCAACGGTGGACAGCATGCTATGGCCGATTTCCGTAGCTAAAGTTCAACTTTCGCTTTATTGTTCACTAGGTTCAACCTATGCACGATATCAACTTTTGTGAACGCTCAGGCATTCATTTCAGTGTTCGTTCATATTGTTCATATTCTGTTTCGCAGAATCGTTCATGATCCGGCCGAATGATTCAGTATCCGGTAGCACTTAGGGCAACTACAATAAAAACAGAGCTCCACTGCGCGTCGCGCCGTAAGAAATTCGGGAGGGATCGAGCCATGCTCAAAGAATTGAACAAAAACAAAATCATGTTTCTCATGCTGCTGCCTACACTGATCTTTTTTCTGATTAACTCGTATTTTCCGATGGTCGGCATCTATTATGCGTTTACCCGCTATGATTTTGAAGGTGGATTGTTCGGCAGCCCATTTGTGGGCCTGGAGAACTTCAAGTTTCTGTGGCAATCCGGAATGCTGCTGAAGCTGACAACCAACACGGTGGGGTACAATCTGGCCTTCATTATATTAGGAAACGGGCTAGCGATCTTCTGTGCGATTTTGCTCAGTGAAATTCGGGGAAAAGTGTTTAAGAAAATTACGCAGTCGGTCATGTTTTTACCGTATTTCATCTCGTTTGTTCTATTAAGTGTAATCGCTTACAACATGTTCAACTATGAATCCGGTTTTGTGAACACGGTACTCAAACGTTTTGAGGCGGGGCCTGTTGATATTTACAATACACCCTGGATCTGGGTGTTCCTGATCATCATTTTTTATCTGTGGAAAAATCTCGGGTACAGCATGGTCATCTACCTTGCAGCTATTACAGGGATCAGCGATGAGTATTACGAGGCAGCCCGGATTGACGGGGCCAATATCTTTCAGCGCATTTGGTACATCACCGTACCGATGCTAAAACCGACCTTTGTCATCCTGTTGTTATTCTCGCTCGGGAGCATTATGAAGGGACAGTTTGATCTCTTTTACCAACTCATTGGAAATAACGGTGTCTTATATAACGCTACAGATATCATCGATACGTATGTGTATCGTTCCCTGAAAGTGACGTTTGATATCGGAATGGCTACTGCGGCTGGTCTGTATCAATCGCTGTTCGGTTTTATCCTGATCATGACCGTCAACTATATCATCCGTAAAGTGAATGAGGACTACGCCTTGTTCTAAAACGCCTATAGGCAGAAGGGAGACCTACTATGCACACGCGTACCCGAGATACGGAATTCACCTTGTTGTTTCAAATCATCGCTTATAGCATGATTCTGATTCTTTCCTTAATCTGTATCATTCCATTTCTTTTGATTTTATCCGGCTCATTCAGCAGCAACGAATCCATTGTAAGAGACGGGTATCACCTCTTTCCCACCGATTTCTCCTTGGAAGGTTATAAGATGGTGTTCAAATTTCCGACCCAGGTGCTCAAAGCTTATGGCGTGACGGTATTTACAACCGTTGTGGGTACGGCCCTTGGACTATTTCTTATTACGATGGCGGGATTTGTACTGCAACGCAAAGATTTCAAGTACCGGAACGCTTTCTCATTTTTCATCTACTTTACAACCCTCTTTGGTGGGGGATTGGTTCCTTGGTACATCATGCTTGCAAATTATTTCAATCTTACGGACACGTATACGGTGTTGATTTTTCCGGGATTGATGACGCCTTTTCTCATTATCCTGATGAAAAACTTCATTCGTTCAGCCGTTCCGGATGAGCTGATTGAGTCAGCCAAAATCGATGGTGCGAATGATTTCCGCATTTACTTTAGCGTAGTACTGAAACTGGCGATGCCCGGCATTGCCACTGTAGGGTTATTTCTGGCACTGGGATACTGGAATGACTGGTTCACATCATCCTTGTTCATTAACAACCCGGATATGTACCAGCTGCAATTCTATTTGTATAACACCATGAACACGATTACCTTCATTGACCAGATGGCGATTGGTACCGGTATAACTCTTAGCCAGGATGTACCTACCGAATCGACCAAAATGGCGATGGCTATTGTGGTTACTGGCCCCATTTTGTTCCTGTATCCATTTGTACAGCGTTACTTTGTCAAGGGTCTTACCATTGGTGCGGTGAAAGGTTAGAACGCTTACGCGCTGTGGGTGCGAATATGCGGGATAGCTGTCTGCCCGTCTGCGTCTGAACCATGGCGAGTCTGCGCTAACATATAAGGTTGTTCACAAAAAGGGAGGATGCGTATGCGTAACAAAACAATTCGGCACCTGTCTATGGTTCTTGCCCTGATGCTGTTTGCCGGGGTGCTTGCCGCATGTAATAACGGTTCGGGGGGATCGGCGCAAGGAAGTGAGCAGGGAGGTTCTTCTGACAACAAAGGGGAGAAGGTAACACTGCAATTCTACATGCTTGGTGATGCACCCAAGGATCTGCCAGTGATTGAGTCGGAAATTAACAAGCTGGCTGAGGCCGATCTGAACGTCAATGTAAAATTCAACTATACCTCATGGACAGACTGGGACCAAAAATACAAATTGCTGCTGTCTTCCGGTCAACCGATTGATCTGATCTTCACCGCGGATTGGACGTTCTATCAGTCCTATGCGAAAAAAGGAGCATTCCTGCCTCTGGATGAACTATTGCCTAAGGCAGCACCAACGCTCAAAGCTTATGTGCCTGATGACATGTGGAACGCGGTAAAAGTCAATGACAAGATCTATACTGTGCCATCGACATGGACTGAATATGTTACTGAGGGTATTGCGTACCGTGAGGATTTGCGTGAGAAGTACAATCTGCCCAAACCGGAATCTCTGGAGACACTCGAAGCCTATCTGGAGGGAATCAAAGCCAATGAACCGAATATGATTCCAATCGCGGATAGCAATGCAAACCATACCCATGGTATTCGTCAATTAACATCCAAGCTGGTGAATACCGCAGGTCAGCTCCCTTATGGACTGGACATCACGTATGATACTCCATCCAATATCACTTCCTATTGGGGGTCTGCGCAGCATCTGGAGGATCTGAAAACGTACAAACGCTGGATGGACAAAGGCTTCTTCCCGAAAAACGTGCTGAATGTAAAGGATACGTCCAACTCATTGCTGCAAAATGGCAAAGCGGCGGTTGTTCTGTCGGGAGAGAACCCGAACAAATTTAACGCGGATGTGATCAAGGTTCAGTCCACTCACCCGGATTGGAAGCTCGGTTATTTCCCTTACCCGAATGCCAAAGGGTTTGCACAACCGGTACACCCGATCCACAATGGGTTTGCAATTCCACGCAGCAGCAAAAACCCGGAGAGAGCACTCGCATTCTATGAGAAACTGGTTACGGACAAACGTTACAACTGGCTCACCGAATATGGTGTGGAAGGCAAGAACTTTGAAGTTCAAGACGGTTATTATAAAATGGTGGGCGATGCCCAGACCAATGGATTCCCACGCGAAGGCATGAATGGCTGGGCTTGGCGTAATCCTGAATTCATGCTCTACGATAAGAGCTTTGATGATGTGCTGGCTATTTTCAAAGAGCTGGACAAAATGAAAAAGCCGGACATCTACACCGGATTTGCTGAGGATTGGACACCATACCAAGCTGAGAAAGCTGCATTGGAGCAGGTAGAGAAGCAGTATCTCTATCCGTTGAATGTAGGGTTGGTGGAGGATGTAGAAGCGGGTCTGAATACATTTATGGAAAAAGCCAAACAGGCGGGCCTTGAGAAGATTCAGACGGAGTATACCAAGCAGTGGCAGGATTACTTGAAGTCTGCTGGTATTCAATAGTTTGTACTTTTCTTCATATTGAAAAAAGGTGCCTTCGATTCGAAGGCACCTTTAACTGTGTACATGCCAGGCTTGTTTGAAGCCGTCACAGTCTGGCTTGGTCTGCGGAGTAGGGACGCAGGTCCAGAAGGTCGATAATACTCTGTGCGCTCTGCATCGGATGATATTTGGCAATCTGCGCCATGTGGCGTTTGCGTTTGCGAACAATGTCAGGGTAGTTATGAAGCAGTTTATTCATCCATTTTACAACAACATCAAGGGAAGTAATGGGCTCCCCCAAACCTCGTGCGGTGAAATACTGAACATTTTCTTCTTCCTGACCCGGTATGGGATTATGGAACAGCATGGGGATTCCCTTTGCCAACCCTTCACTGCATGTCATTCCACCAGGCTTGGTGATCAGGAGATCAGATACTTCCATTAATTTGTCCACTTCATTGGTGTACCCGATGATATGGATATTATCTTTTTTATACAACGGATTTTGTTCCATGCTGATTCGGCTTTTGTCATTGCGGCCAAGACAGAAAATAATCTGAACATCCTCATGCCAGCGTGTCAATAATTGGTTAACCACTTCATCACTAAGCATTCCCCAACCACCGCCCATCACAAGCACAGTAGGCATGTTCTTCAAATCGAATTTGCCTCGGATCTCATCCCGCCCGGGATGCTCCCAGAAGTTGGGGTGGATCGGAATGCCGGTAACCCGAATTTTGTCTAAAGATACACCCCGCAGCATTAATTTGGACTTTACCTCATCTGTAGAAACAAGATACAGGTCCACTTCTGGGCTAATCCATGTCCCGTGTGCGTCATAATCGGTGATGACTGTACAAAGTGGAACCTGCACACCCAGACGTTTCAGTCTGGATATGACGGCACTGGGAATAGGGTGGGTGCATACAATAACATTTGGACGAAGCTGACGCACAATACTGCGTGTATGGGTGTAAAACAGTTTATGCAACGCAAGTGTAGTCAGCCGGTTCAAGGATTTTTTATATTGGTGCCTGTATACATACCCGATGAGCTTGGGCTGATTAATGACCGTTTTTTTGTACGCTGTAATGATGAGTGGCGCAACTCTGGGGTTCAGAAAACTCCCCAACTCAAGCACTTTGGTTTGTACATTAGGCGAAAGTTTTCGCAAACTGCTGGACAGCGCATAAGCGGCTTGAGTATGACCAGCGCCAAAGCCTTCAGATAATAGTAATACTCTTTTTTTCTCCACGCTTGCTTCACCTGTTCCTGCTAGGTTTTCCTTAGTCTAACATATTCACATTATGTCCATAAAGCAACTGTTGCAAGTGCGACTAAAGTACCGATTGTAGCACCTGCGAGCACGTCTGAGGGATAGTGTAACCCTAGGTAAATCCGTGAAAATCCGACAATTAATGCAACAGGGAGTAACAACAGCAACAGGAACGGCTCCATCGTCATAAAAGGGACCGTAACTGAGAATACGGCAGTAGTATGCCCTGAAGGGAACGAATGGTCCGTCAGGGGATTGCGGAACGTAATCGTATCCGGTAGGGCCAGGTAAGGCCGAATGCGCGGATACAGTTTTTTGGCGATTGCTACGGGAATGTGGCTAACGGCTAGAGCGATGCATGCCTGAAGTCCTGTTGTACTCCAAGGAGCGGGAGCCAGCAGCCAGATTAGTAAGGATACTGCAATAGAAGAAGTTGCTCCGCCCAGATGGGTGAAATAATACAGCCAAAAGTTCATAAATCGATTATGAAGTCGACCATTAATCCACATAAATACATTTCGATCATACTCTTGAAACTTTACGAATAAACGGCTCATATTGGCCTCCTGCCAGTCAGGCCCCATGTTGGCGGCAGTATTTCCGGTAAATTGCTGTGTCCGGTTTCGTCCTGATTAGTATATAACCGTTTTTTCGTGAACTTGAGGTTATTTCAGGTATATGTTTATCATATTTTTAAATGTTGTCCTTTTCAAGAAGAACACATGTGAAGAAAGTAAAATTCATGTTAAAGAGTGGATATACATCCAACTTAACTTTTTGACTTGGACGATCTAAAAAAGATACAATGATTCAACATGGCTGAAATGCGGTTAAAAAAATGTGAGTGTAAGACTGAACTTTTTGGGGTCTGTTTACGTTATTTGATATAGAGCCTCTGTCGATATGGATCAGCCTGATGAAAAAAGCAGGGACTTTAGAAATAAAAATCAAGTAAACGGCTGAAAATAAGATATAACAGGCATGAATGCGAGGTTGGAGTATCACGAAGTGCCTATTCAGCGTTTAAAGTTCACATTTCTGCTTCAGGAAGTGGAATTGCAGTTTTGACAAATGGCTGAAAAGAATACAAAATCGATAAAGCAGCCAACTGGCATCAACCATGCTTGAAACATTGTCTGAAATATTTGCGTAGTAAACAAAAGAACAGGGTCATATTCTGCGCATCACAAAAAAATAAAAGTGCAGAATCCAGGCAGAGAAACATTTAAAGTAATCTGGTTTTGAAAAAAAGGGGGTAACAGAGAACGATGTTGGACGCTATATTCGTCACGATGCAGGTCCTTCTGGCACTGCTAGCCGTGTACCAATTCACGTTTTCGCTGTTCGGTCTGATTAAGAAAAAGAAAAAGAAACATTATCCGGCGACAAAATCATTCGCTGTACTCGTCGCAGCTCACAATGAGGAACAAGTCATTGGTGCTTTGATGGAGAACTTGAAACAACTGGATTACCCGGAAGATATGTACGATGTGTTTGTCATTTGTGACAACTGTACGGATGGAACGGCTCAAATTGTAAGACAGCATGGATTGAATGCTTGTGTACGTACGAATGCTGATCTCAGAGGTAAAGGGTATGCCATCGAATGGATGCTTAAATACCTGTGGAAATTGCCACGTCAGTATGACGCAGTGGTTATGTTTGACGCGGATAACCTGGTTGATCGTAACTTCTTGCTCGAGATGAATGATGACTTGTGCAATGGTTCGCGTGTAATTCAAGGATACATTGATACTAAAAATCCGGAGGATTCCTGGATCACTGCAGCATATGGCGTATCTTACTGGTACATCAACCGTCTGTGGCAGTTGTCCCGTCATAATTTGAATATGGCGAATTTCCTCGGAGGTACTGGAATGTGCTTCGAGACCAACCTGCTCAAGGAAATTGGCTGGGGTGCTACAAGTCTGGTTGAGGATTTGGAATTTACCATGCGCAGTGTTCAGCGTAATGTATATCCTGTCTTTAACTATGATGCCAAAGTATTTGATGAGAAGCCGTTAACCTTTAAAGCTTCAGCTAGACAACGTCTTCGCTGGATGCAAGGTCACTTTACGGTTGCACGCAGATATTTCTTCCCGCTGCTGTGGCAGAGTATCAAGGAAAGAAGCTTGGTGAAATTTGACCTTGCTGTGTATGGCGCAAACGTGTATGTTGTTTTGCTTACGTTCCTGATGACAGCTGTCCTGTGGGTGGATACAGCGATATTCAGTGGTCCTCATATCGCAAACATATACGGGTACTTCCCGCTTTGGGTAGGATTCGTAGCGATTGGTCTGAATATCCTGACATTCTTGTTGTCCATGGCGCTGGAAAAGGTTACTTTTGCCAAAGTGTATCTGTACCTGATCCTGTTCCCGATTTACCTTCTTTCATGGTATCCAATTACGTTCTACGCGTTCTTCACGCAGAACAACAAACAATGGAGCCATACCCAACATACACGTGTTGTACGTTTGGATGAGGTGCAGAGCAAGCAGGGATAATGAATGGTTGACTTGGATGAAAGCATTTCTGTAAAAAAATATTGTAGAGACGTTGACAATAGTTTTGCAGGATGTTATAGTATTCAAGTGCGTTAAATGAATAGCTATGGAATCACAAGTAGAAGTCCGACTTCTCACCTGATCAACAAACATGTTGGCTGGTCAACGATCCCAATAATTTATGAAGTGTTTACTCATGAAGAATTGTGTTGATTACAGGGATGTCGGTAGCTTAACCGGCATCCCTTTTATTTTTGTGTAACAGGATATTCAAAATGACCTGGAGGTGGACGGTTATTAGTAAAGATCACATGATTAATGATGAGATTCGGGCGAAGGAAGTACGCCTTGTTGGAGCTGAAGGAGAACAAATTGGGATCACGCCGATTCGGGAAGCACTGCAAATGGCGATTGACCTGAACTTGGACCTGGTCAATGTGGCACCACAGGCTAAACCGCCGGTATGCCGCATCATGGACTATGGCAAATTCCGCTATGAGCAACAAAAGAAAGACAAAGAAGCCCGTAAGAACCAGAAAATTGTTGACATTAAAGAAGTATGGTTCCGTTCCAATATTGAGGAGCATGATTATCAAACGAAGCTTCGTAATGTAGTTAAGTTCTTGAAAGAAGGCGACAAGGTAAAATGTTCCGTTCGTTACCGCGGACGTGAAATTGCGCATGCCGCCATTGGTCAACGGATTTTGGAACGCGTTAAGGTGGAGGTTGCAGAACTTTGCACCATCGAACGTCAACCAAAATTGGAAGGCCGCAGTATGATCATGATTCTGGCTCCTAAAGCCTGATAACATTGGAGGAGGAAACACAAAATGCCTAAAATGAAAACACACAGCAGTTTGAAAGGACGCTTCAAAATTACCGGTTCCGGTAAAGTCCTGCGTTACAAAGCTCACAAAAACCACTTGCTTTCCCACAAATCAAAACGTGCTAAGCGCGTTCTGAACGGCAACCCAGTAATGGCTGCCGGGGACGTAAGACGTTTGAAACAAGGTCTGGCTAACTTGAAATAGTAAATCCGTATGGGGGATCGGCTTAGGCCGTACACATACCACGGATACATTTAATATTTATTGGGAGGTTCTTTTAATATGGCAAGAGTAAAAGGCGGTTTTGTAGTACGTCGTCGTCATAAAAAGGTTTTGAAACTGGCAAGAGGTTATTTCGGTTCCAAACACCGTATTTTTAAAACAGCTAACGAGCAAGTAATGAAATCCCTGGTATACGCATACCGTGACCGTCGCAACACAAAACGTAACTTCCGCAGACTGTGGATCGTTCGTATCAATGCTGCAGCACGTATGAATGGTTTGTCTTACAACAAACTGATCCATGGATTGAAACTTGCTGGTGTAGACATGAACCGCAAAATGTTGGCTGATCTGGCCGTTAACGACATCAATGCGTTCAACTCTTTGGCTACTGTAGCTAAAGGCAAAATCAACGCTTAAAATTGTTTATGCAAGCCGCCGTACCTATGGCGGCTTTTTTTACGGCTTAAAGATTGATCTACTCCAAAGAGTCTGGTTGTGCGCGACGAATATGCTGCAATCTGTAAGGGCACAATGAAAGCATATAACGGGTGAATAACAGGCTGTGATAATACATAAAATACGAACGGTGAAATAATGCAAACAAAAACAGGTGGATTCCACATCTTTCTAGGAAGTGTGATACGTTTTTGTTATATAACATTACATCGTTGTAACGTTAGTGTGTTAAATCGTTAAATTATTAAGCGCTTTCAATAAAAAAAGAGCAAAAATAAGTGAGATTTGGTGATGAAACATCTGGATTTTACCACGGGTTGAATGTATAATCACCTCTAGTAGGCTAGTCCTAAAATTTTCTCTTCAAGTCATAATGTTCGGTTTTTCGACAGGTGACACAATCTTTAAGGGATAAGAATGCGCTTTTAATGTCGAAGAAACCATACATTCTGCATAAAAGCCATATTATCGATCTGTTGATCCGTTCCATTTTGGCCTGGACAGGAATTAGGTATATATCATTAAGGGGGAACAGAGAAATGAAAAAGATGCTCAGCTTGTCTTTGGTCATGTTGCTGGCAGTATCGGTTATGCTCGCAGGTTGCGGTAGCAAACCGAAAGAGGAAACAAATGCCGGAGGAACTACAGGTGGCGAAAACACTGAAGCTAAATCCGATTTGAAAATTGGTATGGTTACTGACGTAGGTGGAGTTAACGACAAATCGTTTAACCAATCCGCTTGGGAAGCTCTGCAAGCAACTGAAACTGAAACAGGTGTAGCTGTTAAATACCTGCAAAGTAAATCCGATGAAGAGTACATTCCAAACCTGAACGAGTTCGTTAAAGGTGGATATGATCTGACTTGGGGTATCGGTTTCCAATTGGCTGATGCGATCAAGACTGTAGCTGAACAAAATCCTGATTCCAAACTCGCGATCATCGACAGTGTTGTTGATGCTCCTAACGTTAAATCAGTAACATTTGCTGAAGAAGAAGGTTCTTACTTGGTAGGTGTTGTAGCTGGTCTGACAACTAAATCGAACAAAATTGGTTTTGTTGGCGGTATGGAAAGCCCACTGATCAAAAAGTTTGAAGTAGGTTTCAGAGAAGGCGTTAAAGCGGTTAATCCTAATGCTGAATTCATTTCCAACTACACAGGTGCATTTGATAAGCCTGACCTTGGTAAAGCAGCAGCAGCTACACTTTACAACAAAGGCGTAGATATCATTTTCCACGCTTCCGGTGCTACAGGTAATGGTGTGTTCAACGAAGCAATCGCTCGTAAGAAACAAGGTCAAGACGTTTGGGTTATCGGTGTAGATAAAGACCAATCCCTGGAGTTTGGTGATGAAGTAACACTGACTTCCATGATCAAAAAAGTTGACGAAGCTGTTAAGCGCGTAAACCAAGAAATCATCGATGGAACATTCAAAGGCGGAGCTGAGAACCTGACTTTGAAAGAAAACGGTGTAGGTATCGCTGACACTTCTACGAAAAATGTTTCTGCTGATACACTTGCAAAAGTGGACGAGTACAAAGAAAAAATCATCAACGGCGAAATCAAAGTTCCTACAGAGTAATCTGATTCTGCTGTGAAAATGAATAATCATCGAGGCCGGTCTTGACCGGCCTTATGATTGTCAGAGTAGGAAAATTTGCTCAGGTCATCATAACAATTGTACAAGCTATGTAGTATGTGCTTGGGCATTAGCCACGGCAAAAGAAAGAAGTCTTCGTATCAACGCTCCGGTAGGAGCTTTTCTTAAGATTATGGAATGCAGAAGTTTCGCTGAAACTGAAGGATTCGATAATCCCAAGAAAAAGTACCGCTGAAATGCGGTCATCTTCCTTGAATAAACGTCGTTAGACGTTTTTCTTACGTTTGCGGAACCACACTATATCAGGTATAAGGGTGATTACATGGGTGCAGCAACCCCCGTCGTTGAGTTGAAACAAATCACGAAGCGTTTCCCAGGCATTGTTGCCAACGACGCCATCAGCCTTCAGCTTCGTAAAGGCGAGATCCATGCTCTACTGGGCGAAAACGGCGCTGGTAAATCAACGTTGATGAATATTGTCTTTGGTCTCTATCAGCCGGATGAAGGTTCCATTGAAGTGAATGGCAAGCCTGTCATCATCGATAGCCCTAACAAAGCAATCGATCTTGGCATCGGCATGGTGCATCAGCACTTTAAGCTTGTACAGCCGTTCACGGTAACAGAGAACATTATTTTGGGATCTGAACCAAGGAAAGGTCTCAACATTAATTATAAAAAAGCTGCTGCTGAAGTGCAGCGTCTGTCTGAACAGTATGGACTCAAAGTGAATCCGCATGCCAAAATTCATGATATTTCTGTCGGAATGCAGCAACGTGTTGAAATTGTAAAAACGTTGTATCGTGGTGCAGACATTCTTATTTTTGACGAGCCTACTGCTGTATTAACACCTCAGGAAATCAAAGAACTGATGGTAATCATGAAAAAATTAGTGGCCGAAGGCAAGTCCATTATTCTGATTACACACAAACTGAAAGAAATCATGGAAATCTCCGATACGGTGACAATTATTCGCCGTGGTAAAGTGATTGATTCAGTTATAACATCAGAAACGAATCCAAATGAGTTGGCAGAAAAAATGGTTGGTCGCAATGTCACATTTAAAGTGGACAAAAAGCCGGCTACACCAGGAAACAATGTGCTTGAAGTTAGCAAATTGACCGCCAAAAACAAAGAAGGCATTTCGGTTCTGAACGAACTCAACCTGAATGTACGTGCAGGTGAGATTGTAGGAATCGCAGGTGTCGATGGTAATGGACAGAGCGAACTGATTGAGGCTCTTACCGGACTGCGTAAAGTAGATAGCGGTTCGATTCGCCTTGAGGGTAAAGAACTGTCTAATCATTCTCCGCGCCATATTTCGGAGTCGGGTGTAGCCCATATTCCGGAAGACCGGCACAAGCATGGACTTGTCCTTGATTTTTCTGTGAGTGAAAATATTGTTCTGGAATCGTATTATAAGTCTCCTTATACGCGTAAAGGATTCCTTAACTTCGATGCGATCAAGAAGCAAGCGAAGCGTCTTGTCGAGGCATTTGATGTGCGTACACCAAGCATTGAAACAAAGGCCCGCTCCTTATCGGGAGGGAACCAACAGAAAGCCATTATCGCACGTGAGGTTGATAAAAATCCTGAACTGCTTATTGCTGCCCAGCCAACTCGCGGTCTGGACGTAGGTGCTATTGAGTTTGTTCAAAAACAATTGATTGCACAACGTGATCAGGGCAAAGCGGTATTGCTGATCTCATTCGAGCTGGATGAAATTATCAACGTATCCGACCGAATTGCTGTCATCTATGAAGGACAGATCGTGGGCGAGGTGCTGCCGGAAGAAACCAATGACAGGGAGCTCGGCTTGATGATGGCGGGCAGCACCCAAAAGAGAGGTACTGTGCATGAATAACGTATTAAAATGGTTTACCCGTGATTCATTTATATTACCTATTGTAGCCATCATTATGGGTCTGATCCTGGGTGGTATTGTCATGCTGATCGGCGGATACAACCCGATTGAAGCGTACAGTGCATTGTTTACGAAGGTTTTCGGAGACATGTACAACTTTGGTGAAGCAGTTCGGGAAATGACACCACTGATTATGACAGGACTTGCATTTGCATTTGCGGCACGTGCAGGACTGTTTAATATCGGGGGCGAAGGACAATTTCTCGTCGGTATGACTGCAGCGACTTTTGTAGGCGTGAAGTTTGCAGGTCTGCCAATCTACATTCATGCTCCACTGGCTTTGATTGCTGGTGCAGTATTTGGTGGTCTGTGGGCAGCTATTGCCGGTTATCTTAAAGCAGCGCGTGGGGTTAACGAAGTTATCAGTAGTATCATGCTGAACTGGATTGGTTTGTATCTGGCCAACCTGATCGTGCGCCAATTCCTGCTGTTAAAAGGTGAAAATCGTTCGGTGGATATCAGTGATAGCGCATCGATTAGTCTGACATGGCTTTCTGAGCTGATGGGCAACTCCCGTGTTCACATGGGAACATTGATTGCTCTTGTCATGGCTGTACTCTTTTATATTTACATGTGGAAAACCAAACAAGGGTACGAGATTCGTGCCGTAGGATATAACCCGAATGCGGCAGAGTATGCGGGTATGCATGTCAATCGCAATATCGTTAAAGCTATGTTTATCAGTGGTATGCTTGCAGGTCTTGGCGGTGCATTCCAGGTACTCGGGGTGTTCCAATATCAGACCGTTATGTCGGGCTCGCCAGGTACAGGTTTTGACGGAATCGCGGTTGCACTGATTGGTTTGAATCATCCGTTTGGTGTGTTGCTGGGTGCTTTGTTATTCGGTACGCTCACTTATGGATCTGCGGGAATGAGCTTTGCTGCGGATGTACCGCCCGAGATTATTCGGATTGTTATCGGTTCGATTATCTTCTTCATTGCGGCACAAGGCATCGTGCGCTGGGTACTTAAACCGTTCTATTCCAAGCGCAAGAAAGAGAAGGTGTTGTAGATGGACTTGTTGACAATTGGGCAAATTATCAATACGACGCTTGTCTTTGCCACGGCATTGATTTTTGCATCCCTGGGCGGGATTTTCTCGGAAAAATCCGGTGTGACCAACCTTGGACTTGAAGGTTTCATGGTATTTGGTGCGTTTGCTGCAGGGATTGCTGCGCATTATGCACAAGAAGCTGGCATGGGAGGAACGACGTCTGCCTGGATGGGGATTTTGTTCGCGGTTGTGTTGGGTGTAGTGGTTTCACTGATCCACGCGGTTGCCTCCATTACGTTTAAGGCTGACCAAATTATCAGCGGTATCGTCATTAACTTTCTGGCAGCAGGAAGCACACTTTATCTGGTAAAGCTGCTGTTTGAAGGATCAGGCGATTCACCATTGGTACAAGGATTCAGCAAGTTTGATGTGCCACTGTTAAAGGATATTCCTTTGCTTGGGGAAGCTTTCTTCAAGAATGTGTACCCGACAACATATCTGGCTATTCTGTTCGTCTTCCTGACGTATTACATTATGTACAAAACTCCATTCGGTCTTCGTCTTCGCTCGGTTGGTGAACATCCAAGTGCTGCGGATACCGTGGGTGTTAAAGTGCGTCGTTATCGTTATGTTGCGGTAATGATCAGTGGTGCGCTGGCTGCTATTGGTGGAGCTGCAATCACGCTGACTACGACAGGCACATTCTCTCATAATACTGTTTCCGGCCAAGGTTACATTGCGATTGCAGCGATGATCTTTGGTAAGTGGAATCCGATTGGTGCCTTTGGGGCGGCTGTGTTCTTTGGTTTCTCGCAAGCTATCCGGAACTATGTACAGTTGTTCGAATGGTCTCAAAGTATTCCCCAGGAAATTATTTATATGCTTCCTTACTTGCTCACCATCATCGTGCTCGTTGCGGCTGTTGGACGCTCTTCTGCTCCGTCTGCACTCGGGGAACCGTATGATCCGGGGAAAAGGTAACAACCGAAATTATGTTTCCCACATAATGCTTTACTAGAAAAGGTTCGCCTCGTGCGAACCTTTTTTTTGTTTCACAAAGATAAATAACAGGTCATCAGCTTTCTTAACTGTTATAGAGAAAGACACCCATATTTTCATTTAGGGACAAAGAAACAGGCGAAGCCGGCCCTGGACGAATACACTGTTTTGAACGATCCGAGGAGGAGGGGATAGTATGAAACAACATGTTACGCGTGATGAAGCGATGAAATTAATAGGCAAAAATATTGTCGCGATCAAAAAAGACGGTACTCGGGTGACCGGAAGACTGTTGAAAGTATCGGGCAATAAATTAGTGCTGAAACGTGCAGTTGGCAAAAAAGTACACACCAAAGCTATTTTGCCATTGGTATTATTTGATTTACTCGCTGTCGCAACGCTGCCTTATGCTTACGGCTCTGGCCCTGGATTCGGTTATGGTCCAGGTGGTGGACCAGGATTTGGCCCGGGGCCAAAACCAGGCCCAGGGTATGGACCTGGTTTTGGTGGTGGATATGGACCAGGGCCAGGACCGGGATATGGACCCTATGGACCACGGCCACCAGGCTTTTTCTAGACCGATTTATAATGTTTTTTCCAACTCGTAACAGCGGCTTAACATAATGTATCGAATGGTGATATATCCATTTTTCTGGTAAAATCGAAGACCTTTTGTGTTGCCTTCGTCAACCATCACTTTGGATCTTTTGCAACCACGAGATGCTGCAAAATTCTCGGCTTTGAGCAGCAAGGTCTGACCGTATTTCTTTCGCTGTTCTTTTGTAGCAACAGCCATCATATCCACATACAGCAGTTCGCCGTGCATGAGAAAATGGATGAATGCGACAGCTTCGTTGTCAGGATTCGATGAGACAACAAAGGTCATGCCCCTGTTCATTCGCAGGGGTATTTCTTTGCGTATTTTATTGATTTCAATTTCACTCATATGAGATAGAGGAACAAGTTGAGAGTCAATCAGCCTCATTATGGCGGCATCATCCAGCTTGGATTTACGTTGCCGAATCACCATCGGAAGCCTCCTTTCAGGACCAGTCGTGCTGCTCGTATATCCTATGCCTGAGGCAAGTTGAAAGGTGACTGAATGAAGCATTGGGATTGGGGTAACGTTAAAGATGGAGAATGAAGGATTAGGGACGTTCTGAATTTTTATACAAAAGGGGTATTGACTTATCGGTTAGAGGAATCATATAATGTTCCTAACATTTAACGAGAATATTTCATCGGCTATGAAGAGGACGAAGTTTTAAGGGCTCTTTTGCTCAGAGAGTGGCTGGAATTGCTGAAACCACCACCATTACCCCTTATATACGAGCTCACCTCGGAGCTGTTTTCCTGAAAAGCATTGGATGTCACTCCATTGGGTATTAGGGAAAATCGTATGTCTGCGTTACAGACAACAGGTATGGAGAACGGGTATATCCGTTTGATCTATCGTTTTTTGTACCTGGTAAGGTCCGTTATTGCGAAATTTCGGACAAAGTTGGGTGGTACCACGGAAGCAACAACCTTTCGTCCCTCGCAAGCATAAACTTGTTTGCAGGGATGGAAGGTTTTTTTTGTAACTTTAAATGTCAGAATGATGTAAATTCCGAGAGGAGGATGACTGATGGGAGCTCAAATTCCAGAAGTACGATCGACAGATGAATTACGTGAAAAATGGATGAAGCCGGAGGTCATTAGCGGTTCCGAAATTCTGCTGAGAAGCTTGTTGCTGGAAGGTGTAGAGTGTGTTTTTGGTTACCCGGGCGGCGCAGTGTTGTACATTTACGATGCGATGTATGGTTTCGAGGATTTCAAGCACGTGTTAACCCGTCACGAACAAGGCGCCATTCATGCAGCTGACGGATATGCACGGGCGAGCGGAAAAGTGGGTGTCTGTATCGCTACCTCCGGACCTGGAGCAACGAATCTAGTTACGGGTATTGCAACAGCGTATATGGATTCCGTACCACTCGTAGTCATTACGGGAAATGTAATTTCCAGCCTGATCGGCTCAGATGCTTTCCAGGAAGCGGACATCACCGGAATCACAATGCCAATCACCAAACACAGTTACCTGGTAAAAGACGTAGAAGATCTGCCACGTGTCATTCATGAGGCATTCCATATTGCGAATACAGGTCGTAAAGGTCCCGTATTGATCGACATTCCGAAGGATGTATCGGCAAACAAAACGTTGTTTGAACCGGTGACTGAACCTGTTACATTGAGAGGGTACAACCCACGGACAGTACCGAACAAACTTCAGGTTGATCGTCTGGCTCAGGCGATTCAGGAAGCGGAACGTCCGATGATTCTGGCAGGCGGCGGTGTAGTTTACTCCGGTGGACACGAAGCGCTGTTCGAATTTGTGGAGAAGACAGGCATTCCAATCACGACAACACTTCTCGGACTTGGAGCATTCCCGAGTGGTCACGAATTGTGGACCGGGATGCCGGGTATGCACGGAACATACACTTCCAATCAGGCGATTCAAAAATCGGATTTGCTCATCAACATCGGCGCACGCTTCGATGACAGGGTAACAGGCAAGCTGGATGGATTCGCTCCACATGCCAAAATTGTGCACATTGATATTGATCCGGCTGAAATCGGCAAAAACATCGCAACCGACATTCCAATCGTTGGTGATGTGAAAACGGTTCTCGAAATAGCGAACAAAGAGGTTCAACGTGCTGAACGTGCGGATGCTTGGAGAGATCAGATCAAACAATGGAAACAAGAGAAACCTTACAGCTACACAGATTCAGATGAAGTATTAAAACCGCAATGGGTTGTGGAAATGCTCAATGATACAACCAAAGGCGAAGCAATCGTGACTACGGACGTTGGACAGCATCAAATGTGGGCAGCCCAATATTACAAATTCAACCAACCGCGTTCATGGGTAACCTCTGGTGGACTAGGAACGATGGGTTTTGGATTCCCTTCTGCAATTGGCGCTCAAATGGCCAATCCAGACAGGCTCGTGATTTCCATCAATGGTGACGGCGGCATGCAGATGTGTTCTCAAGAACTCGCAATTTGTGCCATTAACAACATCCCGGTGAAAATTGTTATTATCAACAATCAGGTCCTTGGAATGGTACGTCAGTGGCAAGAGATCATCTATGAGAACCGTTACAGTCATATCGATCTGGCAGGCAGCCCTGATTTTGTAAAACTTGCTGAAGCTTATGGCGTAAAAGGATTGCGTGCAACCAACAAGGAAGAAGCCGAGCGTGCTTGGCAAGAAGCCCTGGATACACCAGGACCGGTCGTTGTTGAATTCGTAGTACGCAAGGAAGAAAATGTATATCCAATGGTTCCGCAAGGAGCGACAATCGATCAAATGCTGATGGGGGATGCTGAGGAATGATAAGACATACGATTTCGATTTTGGTCAACGATCAGCCTGGCGTCCTGCAGCGGGTATCAGGGTTGTTCGGTCGACGGGGATTCAACATTGAGAGCATCACGGTAGGTCAATCCGAGGAACCGGGTTTGTCCCGGATGGTCATTGTGACGATCGGAGATGACAAAACGTTGGAACAGATTGAAAAGCAACTCTACAAAATCATCGATGTCATCAAAGTGGTTGATTTCAGTCTGAAACCGATGGTTGCCCGTGAACTTGCATTGATCAAGGTAAAGGCAGAGCCATCTGAACGACCAGAAATTCTGGGTGTGGTGGAGACATTCCGCGCATCTGTTGTAGATGTTGGTCCAGGCAGCCTGATTGTACAGGTGGTCGGGGATACAGATAAAATTGATGCGATGATTGAACTGCTTAAGCCATACGGCATTCGCGAACTCTCACGTACAGGCATAACTGCATTGGTACGAGGCAACGTTTAAGCAATTATATTGAGAAAAAAAGCATGGTCTGATGCTTATCGACGGAACGACAATGATGTGTTAGCAGCATTAAGCTGAGAAATACCGTTCATCTTAGATGAGGTGCCAGTCCCGTACAAGTTGCAATTTAACATTTTAGTGATGTAACGCTTGACTATATAGCCACACACCCGCATTAATGGGCGGGTGTCTGAACGGATCGGATCAGACCAGAGACGCTAAAGCAGGAAAAGCGTGCCGGTCCCTTGAGACACCCGCTCATTAATGAAGGGTTCTTTACAATACAAAGGAGGACTTATAAACATGCCAGTAACTACTTATTATGAACAGGATGCAGAGCTTAACGTATTGAAAGGAAAAACGATTGCGGTCATCGGTTACGGTAGCCAGGGCCATGCCCAAGCTCAAAACCTGCGTGACAGTGGATTGAACGTAGTCATCGGACTTCGTGAAGGTAAATCTTTTGACACTGCAAAAAATGACGGATTTGAAGTTCTGTCCCCGGCTGAAGCTACTAGCCGTGCAGACGTAGTTCAAATTTTGCTGCCTGACGAAACACAAGCTTCTGTATACAAAAACGAAATCGAACCAAACCTGAAAAAAGGCGCTGCATTGCTCTTCTCCCACGGTTTCAATGTTCATTTCGGTCAAATCGTTGCTCCAAAAGACAGCGATGTATTGCTGGTAGCTCCTAAGTCCCCTGGTCACATGGTACGTCGTACCTACGTGGAAGGATTCGGTGTACCGGGCCTGATCGCAATTGAGCAAGATGCAACAGGTAAAGCAAAAGATATCGGTTTGGCTTATGCGAAAGGTATCGGTTGCACGCGTGCAGGGGTTATCGAAACTTCCTTCCGTGAAGAAACAGAAACAGACCTGTTCGGTGAGCAAGCTGTTCTGTGTGGTGGTGTAAGCGCCCTGGTAAAAGCTGGATTTGAAACATTGACAGAAGCGGGTTACGCTCCTGAAATGGCATACTTCGAGTGTCTGCACGAATTGAAATTGATCGTTGACCTGATGTATGAAGGTGGACTTGCAAGCATGCGTGATTCCATCAGTAACACAGCTGAGTACGGTGACTATGTAACTGGACCTCGCGTAGTAACTGAAGATACGAAGAAAGCAATGAAAGAAGTTCTGACAGATATCCAACAAGGTAAATTTGCACGTGACTTCATCCTGGAAAACCAATCCGGTCGTGCATTCCTGACAGCAACTCGTCGCAATGAAGCTGAACACCCAATCGAAGTGGTTGGCGGACAATTGCGTGAGATGATGCACTGGATCAAGAAGTAAGCATTCGTTTTAAGGTAATCTAGTAAACTTACAGCTTCAACCGGGAATAGCGGCCGTGCATATGCGTGTGCCGCTATTATTGGTTTAGAGGAACATAAAATACAAGTCTAGGAGGTGCGAGGCGTGCGTAAAATCTATGTATTTGACACAACGCTGCGTGATGGAGAACAATCCCCGGGGGTCAATCTGAATACTCGTGAAAAGGTGGAAATTGCGCACCAGCTCGAGCGGCTTGGTATTGACCGGATGGAAGCCGGTTTCCCCGCGGCCTCTCCAGGCGATTTGGCGGCAGTTGATGCAGTAGCCAAAGCGGTCAAAAACGTTACCGTCATTGGCTTGTCCCGCTCCAGAGAGCAGGATATCGATGCGGTGAAAGAGGCATTGAAGGGCGCTCAAGACCCGTGTATCCATATCTTTTTGGCAACTTCACCTATTCACCGTCAGCACAAATTGCGCATGGACAGAGCCCAGGTTCTCGATACAGCTCGTTCCGCAATTCGTTATGCGAAGAAAACTTTTTCGAAGCTCGAATTCTCGTTAGAGGATGCAGGTCGGACCGAGTATGATTTCCTCGTTGAGATGGTAAATATGGCAGTGGAAGAAGGCGCAGCTGTTGTAAATATTCCGGATACGGTGGGCTATCTGAGCCCATATGAGTACGGTAATATTTTCAAACATCTTAAGGAAAACGTACACAACATTGATAAGGTGCAGCTGAGTGCACACTGTCATAACGACCTGGGGATGGCCACTGCCAACACGCTTGCAGCCATTCTGAATGGAGCCGATCAAATTGAGGGCACCATTAACGGCATTGGTGAACGTGCAGGTAATACCGCGATTGAAGAGATTGCCATGGCACTGGAGACACGTCAGGAATTTTTCCAGGCGAAAACTTCGCTGCAACTTTCTGAAATTGCTCGGACCAGCCGTCTCGTGAGTCGTTTGACGGGTATGGTTGTACCTGGGAATAAAGCGATTGTTGGTGCGAATGCGTTTGCACACGAATCCGGAATTCATCAGGATGGCATGCTGAAGGAGAAAACAACTTACGAAATTATGACGCCAGAGACCATCGGTCTGAAGGAAAGTAAGCTCGTATTGGGTAAACACTCGGGACGACATGCCTTCCGTGAGCGCTTGATTGAGTTGGGTTATGAACTGGAAGATGAAGCCTTGAACCGTGCTTTTGCCCAATTCAAAGATCTGGCTGATAAGAAAAAAGAAGTGACAGATGAGGATTTGCTGGCGGTCATCGAAGAGAAATTGCAGGATGCACCTGAGGTGTTTAAACTGGAATCCATCTTTGTGACGTATGGTGATGAATCCACTCCAACGGCTAAAGTTCGTATTGCTACACTTGATGGTGATACGGTTGAACAACAAGCAGAAGGAAATGGATCGGTAGATGCCATCTATAATGCGATTGACCAAGTGAGCGGAGAAGAAGTAACGCTATCCGACTACTCGATCAAATCGGTTACACATGGTAAGGACGCATTGGGTGAGGTACACGTCGTACTTACTCAAAACCAAATATCTGTACAAGGACGTGGCGTAAGCACCGATATTCTGGGTGCCAGTGCACGTGCTTATGTCGATGGATTGAACAAGTTGATCGAAAAACGCAAGACTTACACGAATCGCGTTAATGTGAACCTTTAACACATCATTTGCAGCAAGCAAAGCTCTTCATTGGACTGGAATTCGTCTGGCTGGAGAAGCTGAGATGGAGTCCCCAGCCCTAAGTATTGTAGTTCAGTGAGGTACATAAAAAGTCTGACCCTCAACATTTGAAGGTCAGACTTTTTTGTTGTTACGTATAGGATAATTGCATTATTATTTAGAGCATTTTTCATTGAAATGACGTAATCAGTTAAGCTGATAAGGTTTTACCAAGCATAAGCGTTTGGAGCTTGTCCTCCCGGACCTGGGAAGATTTCATCCAAACGTTTGAGGACCGCTTCTTCCAAAGGTACATCCAAACATTTAAGCGCAGTTTCAAACTGCTCCAGCGTACGAGGCCCAATAATGGGTGCGGTAACTGCTGGATTGGCGGCAACCCAAGCCAAAGCTATGGTATCTTGTGGTTCGCCGAGTTCGCGGCAAAGTGCTGCGAATTGTTCCAACTGAGTTTGATGGGATTCAATCCGTTCAGCAATGCCTCCACTGCGTGTACCTTCCAGCTTCTGGAGGGCATTGCGTCCAAGTAAACCACCATCAAGCGGACTCCATGGAATAACGCCAAGGCCCAGTTCTTTCGCTGCGGGCAGCACTTCGAGCTCAGGCAAACGGCAGTTAAGACTGTATTTATGCTGCTCGGATACAAGACCGAGGAAATGGCGATTTTTGGCCTCGCTTTGGGCAACAGCAATCTGCCAACCAGCAAAGTTACTTGAACCTACATAACCAATTTTGCCTTGATGAACAGCGTTCTCAAACGCGCCCCAAAGCTCGTCCCATGAGATGGCGGGATCAACGTGATGCATCTGGTACAGTTCAACATGATCAGTTTGCAGGCGGCGGAGGGAACCCTCCAGATGTCGTCTGATTTTGTAGGCGGAGAGACCTGCATCATTGTTTGGTCCGTCTGTATCGTCGTGCATAGAGCCATAAACTTTGGTTGCAAGAACGACTTTTTCACGTCTGCCGCCGCCTTGTTTAAACCAGCGTCCAATGATCTCCTCGGTGAGACCTGAATTTTCGCCCCAGCCGTAAATGTTAGCGGTATCAAAAAAGTTCACACCAGCATCGAGTGCCGCATCCATGATACGGAATGCCTCTTTTTCGTCTGTAGCAGGGCCAAAGTTCATCGTGCCGAGACAGATCCGGCTGACTTTAAGACCTGATTTTCCCAAGTACGTGTATTGCATGATTGCAATCCCTCCTGAGTTACCTGAATTTGTCTTCAAGCTTTATTTTAACTCAGTCAGAGGTACAGAACAACCAATCTTAAACCGCTTATAGGTAAAAACTATTAAAGTCATAGATTGTATATCTTGGTCAAATGACCTCTGAATATGATACAAAGGAGAGAGTTAAAAATGACACGTTAATTATTGAAGTGAATAACCGAATGAATAGATATAAGGAGTGGACAACCCATGGCAGACGTGAAAAAAATTGCAGTTATCGCAGGTGACGGAATTGGTCCTGAAGTCGTAGCGGAGGCAGAGAAAGTTCTCAAACGTACGGAGGAAGTGTTCGGATACCGTTTTGAGACAGAGCATGCGCTGTTTGGTGGAATCGCTATTGATGAGAAAGGTACGCCGCTTCCTGAAGAAACACTGACAGTATGTAAGAGTGCAGATGCTGTGCTGCTCGGAGCCGTTGGTGGTCCAAAATGGGACAACAACAGCAAGGAATTGCGTCCGGAAACAGGCCTGCTCGGCATTCGCAAAGCGCTCGGATTGTTCTCAAACTTGCGTCCGGCAGTGGTATTTGATTGCTTGAAGGATGCTTCCACCTTGAAACCGGAAGTGCTGGAAGGTACGGATCTGATGGTCGTGCGTGAGTTGACCGGTGGAATCTACTTTGGTGAAAAGTTCAGACGTGAAGGTGCACAAGGCGAAGAAGCAGTGGATACATGCGTATATAATGTAACTGAAGTGGAGCGCATCGTTCGTCAGGCATTTGTAATTGCCCAAGGACGTAGCAAAAGACTGGCCTCAGTAGATAAAGCGAACGTGCTGGAAACTTCCCGTCTTTGGAGAGAAGTTGTTAACCGTGTAGCACCGGAATATCCGGATGTTGAAGTGGAACATGTGCTTGTAGACAACTGTGCAATGCAGTTGCTGCGTCGTCCATCCAGCTTTGACGTTATCGTGACTGAAAATATGTTCGGAGATATCCTTAGTGATGAAGCAGCGATGCTGACAGGTTCGATCGGCATGCTGGCATCTGCATCGCTGGGTGAAGGCAGCTTTGGTCTGTATGAGCCAGTACACGGTTCAGCACCGGATATCGCAGGTCAAGGACTGGCGAACCCGATCGCAACGATCCTTTCGCTGGCATTGATGTTCCGTACAACCTTTGGTTATGCAGAAGGCGCTGACGCAATTGAAGCAGCCGTGTCTGATGTGCTGAATGCGGGACATCGTACAAGCGATATTGCTGTAGACAAGAGCAAAGCGATCAGCACGACGGAAATGGGCGATCTGATCGTCGCGGCAATTCAGAAACAGGCTTAATAATAGTAAGAACAGTACAGCCCTTTGCTCCGATTCGGAATTGCAGAGGGCTGTTCCTTTATGATTATTGCCACGAAAAATCCTTATTTATAATTATTATAATAAAACAACGATTATAATCTTGACTTTGAGAAGTCCGGATGATAACATTTTACTTGTACTTGTTATCAAGTAACAAACCCATTTTAATTACAGGAAAAGCGTTCTCGTTTTTCTTGATGATGAGCATTCAACATGAGTGCTTACATAATCCCAAAGGAGGAATTGTTAGTTATGGCAGAACGTTTGGTTGGTAGACCCGCACCGGATTTTGCAATGGAAACAGTATCGGGAGATGGACAAGACTTTGGTTCCGTAAAACTGTCCGATTATCGTGGCAAATGGCTCGTATTTTTCTTTTATCCTTTGGATTTCACTTTTGTGTGCCCAACTGAAATTACAGCTTTGAGTGATGCTGCTGAGCAATTCAAAGCTTTGGATACTGAAGTTCTTGGCGTGAGCGTTGACTCCGTACACAGCCACAAAGCTTGGATCAACACACCTAAAGACAGCAATGGTCTTGGTCAATTGAACTTCCCACTTGCTTCCGACATCACGAAACAAGTTGCTAAAGATTATGGCATTCTGATTGAAGAAGAAGGCGTTGCACTGCGCGGCTTGTTCATCATTGATCCAGAAGGCGAATTGAAATACCAAGTCGTTAACCACAATGATGTAGGCCGTAGTGTTGAAGAAACACTTCGTGTACTGCAAGCTCTGCAATCCGGTGGATTGTGTGCAATGAACTGGAAACCAGGCGACAACAACCTGTAAGCCTGATTGAACTTGAACTTGAACGTTTATTGTTCAAGCCCTCATCCCTCATGGGATTGAGGGCTTTTTGCACCCTTTTGCGAGAATATAAAGCCTAAAGGAAGAAAAGTGTTTAAACAGGGACGTAAACGTGGTAATGATGTAATAGAAGAAAGCCTTCATTTTATCTCTGGAAAGAGGAATCGAAGGGCCTTAAGGCGAATAGGGTATGGAAACCCGGTAAATATTCCGGTGCTCTGCATTTATAATTTGTACATGAATGTGATACACTGATGGAACTATTCCTTTTTCGGAAGTGCTTGAAGTGTACGGGACTGCTATCCATTAAAAAGTCTCGGCACGTTATAAGGAGGGTGAACAAAAATGAGTTACTGTTGTGGGGCAAGTATGGTGGGAACAAAGGGCACGCTGAAGCATTACCGCACCCAGGTTCATAATGTTCCCCTGCTGTTTTGTCCGGTGTGTCACCGGGTAGAAGTGCATTATAAAGTGGAAAATGAATATGAAATTTTGGCTGAATATGCGCATGGAGATGGTGCGTCGGAGATTGATTTTCAAGATTACGTGACGGAAGACGAAGATGCGATTTTTGAAAATTGCGTGAATCGTGAAAGCGAGGATGCTATGGTCATTGTGCAGCGTCAGATCGACATGTCTCTGGATCTACTTCGTCTTGCCAAGGAAATGAAGGATGAGAAGTGGGAAAGTGAACTAAAGCGTCGCTTAGCCGTCATGAGTCAGCGCAGACTCAAAATTCAGCATAACAAGAGTGGACTATAGATTGAATTTAATTATTTAAAATTTAAACTATACAAACGGAGCTTATTCGCTAATCGAGCGAATAAGCTTCGTTTTTGTTGTATATAGAAACTAATTCACGGTTTTTCTTAAAATAATTTCCATTCGACACTTTCTCCGATTGACTCCCTTCTATAAACTTGTCTATGATAAAAACAGACTTGCAAAAGAGGCGGAGCAAAAAATGTTCGTGTTTGGGAATAGGAGAAGGTTAGAATGGAACAGACGTATAATGTTTTCCGGATCGACTCTTGGTTACCCGGAATAGACCAGCTTGGGTTCCGGACATGCCATCCATATTTTCGGCTCAGCCCCCTAATGAAAGGGCACCGGTAATGAAAAATAAAATCGGCCCTTCCTGTTTCTGTGATGATATGATGTCCGAATGGCAAGTTTATCATTTACGTGAAAAGGAGGAACCTGACATGATTAGTGAATTTCAGGATACAGTGCCTCGACCAACGAATGGATTCCCGCCTGTACATCTGGATAACAACAAGTATGAGAATGTCCTGGAACATCTGGATAGCGGTATAATGTTGTTTGACAGTAACGGTGTATTGACGTTTATTAACGTTCAAATGGCAAAATTGTTGGAGCTTCCTAGGAGTCTATTGAGCGGCTGCACCCTGATGCAAATGCTGCATCATCCACAGATGAGCCGATTCAAGAAAAAGAAAATTTTACGCATCTATCGGGAAACTATCTTTCATCGTAAGCGCTATCATGAATTGATTGACGAGTATGGCAGGCATTGGCTAGTTACAGTAACGTACGGGGATCAGATGGATGGGGACTTCCTCTTCAGTGTGAAGGATGTTTCCGATTATAAACAGATTGAGCAGACCGCTTATCAGAATGACAAACTTGCAATGTTGGGGCGGATTTCGGCATCGATTGCCCATGAGATTCGCAATCCTTTGACGGCTATCCGGGGATTTATCCAGTTGCTTCGTCCTCATTTGTTGCAATTGGGGAAAGACGAGTACGCTCGAATCATTCTAACGGAGATTGACAGGGCGAACGACATTATCTACGAATTTCTGAATTCCTCGAAACCGTCAGCTCCTCAGAAGACCATTATTTCTGTTAACTCTTTGCTCAAAGAGGTGGTCTTGCTGACAGAAAGCGAAGGATTGATGAAGGGGTGCGAGATCACCCTGGATGAAGCAGAAGTCCCGTTAAATGTGTCCATTGATGTCAAACAGATTAAGCAGGTAATTTTGAATATGGTTAAAAACGCAATGGATGCCATCGAGGATGTGGGCGAAGAGCATACTGGCTTGATTCAGATCTCTACGGGAACCGAGAACAAGTATGTGCAGATATCCATTGCTGATAATGGACAGGGAATGGACCACAACACCCTTGTGCGCCTGTTTGACCCGTTTTTCACCACCAAGGAGAGCGGAACAGGGCTGGGACTTTCCGTGAGTTACCGCATTATCAAAAATCACGGAGGCAATATTTCTGTGGATAGCAAAAAAGGGGAAGGCACCCGGTTCATCATTATGCTTCCCTTGGTGTAAACACAAGAGTAATGCGAACAGGAATTGGCTAACCCGCCGATTCCTGTTGTTTTTTGTTGGGGCGATTAGGGTTATAGTTAGAATGAATGCGAATACATAGCTCAATTTACGGGAGGAAGAACCAATTATGAATATCCAGGGAATGGAACAAATGAACAAACAGCTAATGGACCATGTAGGGAAGATCATTGTGGGCAAAGACCATACGATTGAGCTTGTGATGACAGCCATTATTGCCTCAGGGCATGTCCTGCTGGAGGACGTACCTGGTACGGGGAAAACCATGTTAGCCAAATCAGTAGCCTCTTCACTGGATTGTACCTTCCAGCGTATTCAGTTCACACCGGATCTTTTGCCATCCGATTTGACAGGTATTCATTTTTTTAACCAAAAAGAAGGGGACTTTGAATTCAGACCTGGCCCCCTGTTTGCCAACTTGGTGCTGGCAGATGAGATTAACCGGGCTACACCGCGTACCCAATCCAGTTTGCTGGAGTGTATGGAGGAACGGCAGATCAGTATTGATGGTTCAACCAGACAGCTGGAACGACCATTTATCGTCATTGCCACACAAAACCCGGTAGATAACCAGGGAACTTTTCCATTACCCGAGGCACAGATGGATCGTTTCATGATGAAGATCCGAATGGGCTATCCAAGCAGTGAAGAAAGTGTAGAAATTCTGAGACGTACGGTAGCGAGCCTTTCTGTTGCCGATCTGTCCGCTATCATTAGTCGCGAGCAGCTGCTTGAGGCACAGAGCACTTATACTTCGGTCCAAATCGACGAAGATCTATTACGATATATTATCCGTCTGACAGAAGCGACTAGGCAGCATCCCGAGCTTTCACTGGGCGTAAGCCCACGAGGAGCTCAGGCGTTGCTCAAGGCAAGTCAGGCCTGGGCTGCTTTACATGGCAGAGACTTCGTTCTCCCTGATGATATTAAATTATTGGCGGAGCCCGTGTTAGCCCATCGGCTTGTATTCCGCAACCGGGTGAGACAACAAGAGGGCTTGGCGGAGCGTATTATTCAGGAACTTCTGAGCCAGACTGAAGTGCCGACGGAGAATCTTGCTACAGGCAGCGGGCGATAACATATGGCATTACTATGGCTTGTCGTTGTTGGAGGCATTGTTATTGGAGTACACGGCATATGGTTCGGTCGTCCGGCTTTAAGTAAGCTGAAGTACACCAGAGAATTCAGCAAAATGCGTTGTTACGCCGGGGATGAGCTGGAGATGGTTGAGACGATTGCGAATGAAAAACGAATATCGGTTCCATGGCTCAGACTTGAAGCTATGATGCCAGTTTCATTTGTGTTTCGTTCGGGCTCAGGCATGGATATCAGTCAGGGAGATATTTATCAGAATCATAAAAGTATCTTCACTTTGAAACCGTTTACCCGTATTACGCGCAAGCATCCTTTTGTATGCAGTAGACGTGGGATCTACATGTTAAACACCGTAACCATGACCGGAGGGGACTTGTTCGGCCTTTGGCGTACCTCGAAGCCAATTCCCGTGCATCTGTCGATGGTCGTATATCCTTCACTTGTTCATGCGGAGGATCTGCCTGCGATCTATCAGGTATGGCAAGGTGAGGTTGAGGTATCCCGTTGGATTGTTGAAGATCCCTTTCTGATTCTCGGGGTACGACCGTATGGTGCGGGTGATCCGATGAACCGTATTCATTGGAAAGCAAGTGCACGCACGGGAGAATTGCAGGTTTATAAGCAGGGATGGACTGCGGACCCTCAATCCTGGATTGTGGTCAACATTCAGGAGTCGGCGGACATGTGGAGTGTCGTTACCCGCCCGGAGATGATCGAACGGGCACTCCGTTATGCGGCAACAGCCGCGGTAGATGCGATTGGAAGAGGGTTACCCGCAGGATTTGCTCATAATGGCTACCGTGTAAGTGGAGGGCGTAATCCATTACGTATTGAGCCCGATTACGGCAGTCCTCATCTGGAAATGTTACTGGAAGCTATGGCAGAGACGGAGCTGAAATGCATGGTTCCCATGGAGCAGTTCCTGAGTGATGAAGTCGAACGGAATGAAGAGGCTCAGCAGGTTCGCAGTTATCTCTTAATTACGTCCTATGTATCTCCAGCTATGGAACATGAAATTGCGCGTTTGCATGAGCAAGGCCACCGTGTGACCATACTCCCCGTAGAGGGCGGGAAAAGCGATTCCAAGGCGGTGAGTGCATGAATGAGTCCAACAGCAACAATACCAAGGAAAAAGTACTTTTATCCTTGTCGGCCGTTCTGTTGATTGGGGTATATTTCTATCCGCTATTAACGCTTACTTCTCTCTATGCAACGGGACATTTTCCATACACATTAATGGCTATCTTTGTTATTGCTGGCTGGTTAGGTCAGTGGGTACAACACAGGTTACCAACCATCAGTGAAAAAAACACGTTTATTCGATGGGGTGCAGCGTTGCTTATGGGGCTGTTGGTCTCGTTGGTTATCGCACTAGTGTGGGCGTTTCCTTTACCTGATTTGCTGACTGCAGTGATATGGGGTGTAATTTCAGCCTATATTGGGTTGAATTTTCAACCTGTTTTCCGTTCGATTTTGATTTGGCGCTTGCAGATTTGGGGTGTAGTCAGTGCAATTGTGCTTAGTGGGGCGGCCAATGGAATTGAATTCATGCAACCTCTTCGGGCTTACACCGGAACCATATATGCAGCGGGAGTAATCAGTTTTGTTGGCTGGTTGGTAGGCCAATACAGTGTGCAGCTGGATCGGGCGATATTAAATGATGGCTCAAAAAGGATCGTGTTACGTGAGTTTGCCCGGGCGAATCATCAGCGTCTGTTATGGATGCTGATTGTGATCGCAGGAATTGGTGCTTTTCCCAGTCTTGTTGCCTGGCTAGGACCACTGCGTGACCGTCTGCTTGCTTGGATCAGAGGTTTAATAGGTTCGAGTTCCAATCAGGAGCCACCTATTACGCCTACAGCTCCAAATGAACCGCCAATGATACCTGAAGGGATGGAACCGGCAGGGGAGCCCTCTGTTTTCTGGGATATCCTGGGATGGGTAGTCATGGGGGCTGTCGCAGTTGTGATCTTGTGGCTTATCCTACGTTTGGGACAGAAGGCGATAAACAAACTTATGGAGCGTTTCAAAGGGCTACTGCAGCCCGGTCAGAAGAAGGTAGAACCCCGGACGGAGTATGTGGACATTAGCGAAACGTTAGAGGTGCCTGCAAAAACGCGCAAATCCTGGTTCCGCAAGAAGGAGTCGCTGCCCTCACAGGAAGCTGAACGTGTTCGATATTATTATCGAAAGTGGATTGACAGAGCTGCACACCGGGGCGTGCATATACAGGGTGCACATACGCCACTGGAGGCTGCGGAGACGATTGTTCAGCATGGGGTCAGAGAAGATGATCAAAAGCTCTCTGTAATGCTACCAGATACCTATAACGCTGTACGCTATGGGAAGAAATCTCCAGATGATTCCGAGATGAGTGAGATTGATCGGATATGGAAATCTTATCGAAGTAAATAAGTCGGGAATCCCTTTACTTTTCTTGTTACGTTCAAGTATCATGAGAGGAATACACAAGTTGGTCAGAAAAGGAGCAGACATTAATGAAGACAAATCATTGCAAAATAGTAGATTGTACAATCCGTGATGGCGGATTGGTAAATAACTGGGACTTTAGCGTGGACTTTGTTCAACAGCTCTATGCTGGATTGAATGAAGCCGGCGTTGATTATATGGAAATTGGATACAAAAACTCACCTAAGCTCTTGAAAGGTGCAGAAGAAGCAGGACCATGGCGTTTTCTGAATGATGATTTCCTGCGTAAAGTAATTCCGCAAAAAGGCAATACCAAATTGTCTGCACTCGTTGACGTTGGACGTGTGGACGAAAATGACATTCTGCCGCGCAGCGAAAGCATGCTGGATCTGATCCGTGTAGCTTGTTACAGCAAAGATGTAGACAAGGCACTTGCTCTGGTTCAAACATTCCACGATCGTGGATATGAAACAACGCTGAACATTATGGCATTGTCTAATGTTATGGAAAATGAACTGCTGGAAGCTTTTGAACTGATCAAGGAAAGTTCTGTGGATGTTGTATACATAGTAGACTCCTATGGAAGCCTGGATCATAACGATGTGAAATATCTGGTGGAGAAGTTCAAAACTCATCTGCCGAACAAACGTCTTGGCGTTCACACACACAATAACATGCAACTGGCGTTCTCGAACTCGTTGGTAGCAGCTGAGCTTGGCGTTGAACTGCTGGATGCTTCCGTATACGGTATGGGACGTGCTGCAGGAAACTGTCCTACTGAACTGCTCGTTGCTCATTTGAAAGGCACAAAATACAACCTGCGTCCAGTACTGGGTGTATTGGAGCAATTGATGGTCCCTCTCCGTGAAAAAGAAGAGTGGGGTTACATTTTGCCTTATATGATTACAGGTACATTGGACGAGCATCCTCGCTCGGCGATGGCACTGCGTTCGTCGGAAGACAAAGACAAGGTTGTTGATTTCTATGATAAATTGACAACACCAGAAGTGAATTTTGACAAATAAGCTTGTTGCATAATTCTTGAGATTGACTTCAAGTCAACAAGAGATGGATCTAATACGACTATAACTTTAGCGCATTAGCGTTTTAAGTCGAATGATGCACATGTGGCGAAAATTAGTCTAAAATACAGTTGCAAATCAAAAAAACATGGACTCCAATGAGGAGTTCATGTTTTTTTAGTTCTTATTGCCTTGTTTTTCTACATATCTATGAATAAATATTCCTAGGAGTGCTTATTTTTTTGTTCACGTCTGCGGAAATAAATGTTATTATGTACCAGATAGCATGTATTCGCATGTGAATTGAACGTTGGTAGATGTAAAAATGTCGAATATTGTAACAATGTAAATTTATATCGTTAAAGTTATTTCAGGATAGGTGATCCCGGGAAGGAAAACACGGCATGAAGGCTAATCAGCAAGATCAGAGAAAAATAGGTTGGGTCGCGATAGGCGGCTTATTGTGTTTCCTCGCAAGTCAATGGTTTCGTTCCTCTGCAAGCTCTGATCTGATCATATCGGGTTACCCGGTTTTGACACTCTTGGGTGGCTTCGCTGCAGCAGCGGCCTGTATCGGCATTTATAATCAAAGCTGGTTATTTCAGACTCAAAGACTGACCCTCCGAAGGGTCCTTATGACTACACTGTTTTTATTAATTGGTTTATTTGAACTGGTTCACATCGTTTCTTTTGCCGAAGAAATGCCGAATGGCGCAATGGTGGAATCAGAATTCTCGCTGAAGATGATGTCGCTGGGATCTCTTGTTTGTGCGGCAGGTTTGCTGTTCATATATGCAGTTAGCGAGAGGGAAATTGCGTTACCACGCAAATTTTTACTCTTCAGCGGAACACTCGGCATTTTTGTTGTTTTGTATACAGTGGCTATTCAGGAATGGGCTGTACTGCCGAACTTGCTGGAGGGCAATGTACTTGGAGGCATGTTTACCCGAATTCATTTTCTGATCGGAATCCTGTATGGCGTGACTGCTGTTGTGTTATTCGTTCAATGGAAAAAAGGCAAAGATGGTGATCTGCCTACCATCCTTTGTGCAATTCTCTGTTTCTTCTTTGGAGAATGTTACTTTGTCTCTGCTACGAAGATTAATGATCTCAATCTGTTGCTAGGTCTGTTAAGCGATTGTTTGGGTTATTTCTTCATCCAGAAGGGACTGTATTCGTCTGTGGTGGATACGCCTTTCCTCAAACAACAGGTGGCTGAAGCTAAAATGAACTTTATTGCTCACCATGATGATGTGACAGGGCTGCCGAATCGCCGTCGTCTTTCTCAGCGACTGAAAGTGATGATGAATGCAGCTATGGTAGAGGAGCAGCTTGTTGGAGTCTTGGTATTGAATATTAATCGGTTCAAAACGATTAATGATTCGTTGGGGCAACAAGCGGCAAACCGTGTACTTCGTCAGGTTGGACAGCGTTTGAATCATTCTTCGCTCCCGGGAGAGGAAGTGTTCGGACTGGGAAGAGATGAATTCGTACTGACAATGACAGACTTCTGCACAACAGATACGGCGTTGCGACGGACTAGATCGATCTTGCAACTGTTCGAAAAACCTGTAACGGTGGATGGGAACGAGTACCATCTCACGTTGGGTATTGGTATGGCGATATTTCCGCATGACGGAGACTCACCGGAAGAGATCATCCAGAATGCGGATACGGCGCTGCATAATGCCAAAGAGCAGGGAATAGAGCTAAACCGATATGCCCATGCGATGCAGATGAAAGCCCAAGAACGTTTGCAGCTTGAGAATGATTTGCGCAAAGCGTTGGATCGAGGTCAGTTCTATCTTGTGTATCAGCCGCAGGTTAATCTAGCTAGTGGTTTGATTGTGGGTATGGAGGCTTTGGTACGTTGGCAGCATCCGCTGAGAGGGTCAGTATCCCCTGGGGAATTTATTCCTCTTGCGGAGGAAAGTGGGCTGATCGTGCCACTTGGAGAATGGGTATTGCGTGAGGCCTGTGCACAGAACAAGCGCTGGCAAGAAGCAGGTTACCGCAAGCTGTGTGTATCGGTTAACCTGTCCATGAGACAATTCAGACATTCCCATCTGCTGGACAACATCAGCGGCATTCTCAAGGAAACAGGCTTGGAACCTGTGTGGCTTGAGCTCGAGATTACGGAGAGCATGACGTTTGACAAGGATCGTGCGTTTGAGCAGTTGCGCAAAATCAAGGAAATTGGTGTGCACATCAGTATTGATGATTTTGGTACCGGGTACAGTTCACTGCACTATTTGAAAGATTTGCCGATTGACCGCCTCAAGATTGACCGTTCCTTTGTCAATGAAGTGATGGAGGACAGCAATAACGCGGCAATTGTGTCGACCATTACGTCGATGGCTCATCACCTGCAGTTGAAAGTGACGGCTGAGGGCGTTGAAAATGAGGACCAGCTTTCATTTCTTCGTGATCAGCATTGTCATGAGGCTCAAGGGTACTTTTTCAGCAAACCCATTGTGGCAGCCGATTTTGAAAAAAAGTTTTTGAGAGATGTGGATAAACCCACGGGGTAAGGATAGACAGGGGCGTGGACACGCTTCTGTCTTGTTTTGTTTCGAAAGGTTAGAGGAAAAATGGTAAAAAGAAGTTGCAAGCATTGGATGATCATGGTATATTAATTTTGTAAAATTCATGTTAATGTTCCTCGGAACTTGACGGGACGTAGCTCAGCTTGGTAGAGCACCTGGTTTGGGACCAGGGGGTCGCATGTTCAAATCGTGTCGTCCCGATCGTCATTCGCGCGGGTGTAGTTCAATGGTAGAACTTTAGCCTTCCAAGCTAATAGCGTGGGTTCGATTCCCATCACCCGCTTTATAAGTTGTAACACCTTAAACCCTTGCCCTACAAGGGTTTTTTTGTTTGTCTATAATTCCACATACGACTAGACTGTTTTTTTCATGGGGCAGGTCATGGGGCAATTCTCAATTTTTTAGGATCAAACACCTCTAAACGATCCGCGGAGTCTCTGGAGATCATCTCAAACTTATGTGTGTAGATATCGGCTGTGGTTCCGATCTTAGTGTGCCGTAATCGTTCCTGCGTGGTCTTGAGATCCGCGCCGCTTTCTCTGAGCAGCATGGCTGCCGTGTGCCGCAACCCATGTAGTTTGACATGTGGAATGCCCTTCTTCTGCAAAAACTTTCTCCAGGTACTTGTGGGGGGCGTAGGGAAGTACATAATACCCTTACCGCCATGGAATACATATGATTTGTTCTCTCCAGCCCAATCTTTACATTGGAATTTCTCTTTCTTCCATAATCGTTCGTATTCCTTGAGCTGAGCCATGTACCACTTAGGTATATCCACCCAGCCCTCAGATTCCTCTGTTTTGACTTCACCTTCAATCTTGTTACCTTCTTTATCAAATGTGATCTGCTTATCGATCCAGATTGCTCCACGATCATGATCAACGTCTGTCCATTCTACGGCCAAGTATTCTCCTCGTCGGAATCCTCCAAGGAGTGACCCGGTAAAATAGATCCTCCATCTATCTGGAAGGTCATAGAGAGCCAGCAGAACCGTTTCTGTCTCCGAACTACTGAATGCCATCTTCACAACGCGCATAGCTTTCTTTTCCTTCTTGTTAGTTTGTGGTCTCTTAACGCCATCTATTGGGTTCGTCGCAATCAACTTCCAATCATGGGCAGCGTCAAAAAACCGACTTGACCGCTTTATAGATATTCAATTTCGAATTGGTAGCGAACTCTTTTCCGTTCTCGCGCTTCAGTTCTCCAAAGAAGGAAACGAGCTGAAATGTTGTTATTTTACTTATTTTCAGATGGCCAAACTCCGGAACTACATATTTGTTGAGGTTGTAAAGGTTCACGTGCTGCTTGTAATCGCCCATATTCCCAGCAGCGTAGCCTTTCTCCCATTTTGGAATAAAGTCCTTGAAAGTGATGTCCTCCTGTTTGACTGCCTTTCCTGCAATTACTTTTTCACTCCATTTAGCTTCTCCGAGCGCCAACCAAGATTCTTTTTTCTTGTCTGATTTTGAACGTGCGATCTCTTCCGGCATGTAGACAGTAACAGATCTTTTCGGTTTAGATGGACATTAGTGAGTCGGCTCAACGTCTGGGGTTTGGAACTAAACTAAGGGACATAAGGCAATTGCCTTATGTCCCTGCAAACCCGACGAACTATTCGATGCAGTACTCGACTGTGCTGTGGGAAGGTAAACTTCCTTAGACATGGACTACTCCGGTGGTCTCCTAGATCGTCAGGGGTGCAGATTGTGGGAAAGGCGGGTAAGATCCCCGCTTATTATATATCATGACCTTTTGGTATAATGCGGGTTCGAATCCTGCTGGGGTCTTTTAACTGAAACGGTTACAAAAAAAGATTGAGAGAGTCGTCATTACTGGCGGCTTTTTTATTTCTAAAAGAGAGGGTGAAATATAAAGAGCCTGATTAGATTAATCAGGCTGAGTGTGTTCTCAACAATGAATCTATTGAACAGAAAATGACCCTGAAGCATCAGCAAATCCCGAACCAACATTTTTTATAATCAAATTATATGTTCCTGGCTTTACATTTGACCAGCTAAGAGTGCCGTCCTCACTATAATAATTACCTTCTAGTATTAGAGCGTCTGCCCTGTTGTTATTTTGACTTATCAGATCATATTGAATCTTAGCAGAACCATAAACTGGCATAGGACCACCCTTGACAATCTCATATTGACGAACTTTTAGAGTGACTTTTTTATTACTCGAATCCCATTTAATGGAGTTCGTTGACTTGAATTCACCTTTTGTACCTGTATTCCCTTCTGAACCTTTACCAAACGATGACAGGGAGAAGGTAGCTGAGGTGGTTGATTGAATTGTCATACTTTCTGGTTTCAGATCTATTTCATAAATTTCAATAGCATCACCGGGGGCGAGATTAAACTCATCCTGAATATTTGATGAGGAGGTAACTTCAGAAGAGAGGGGAATTGATGCGGATTCTGCAAAAGAGTGAGATGAGAACGAAAATACTGATAACGAAGCAAGCGAAACTCCTAAGATAACCTTTAATGATTTCATTGTTAATCTCCTCCAAATTATTTAATAGTTTATGCAAGATATAAGATTTGAGAACACGCTTTCAAAGATACCATGATATATTAAAAATATCAATATTTAGTAATTAAGGAATGAAAAGTAGATAGTTTCTTCCGACTTTAACTATCCGATCGTTGAAAAGTGTTTTTTTGTCATCCTGAATTATATATGAGGTGGTGGTATGAACGAGGTACAGCCGATCCGAGATAAGGCAGTTGTTGAACAAATCAAAAATTACCTGAAGGTAACAAGTTTCCGTAATTACATTTTCTTTAGTATGGGCGTTCATAGTGGATTGCGTGTATCCGACTTGTTGCAGCTCAAAGTCGTTTCCGTTCGGGACCAGGTTCACATTAATTATGTGGCTCAGAAAACGAAAGAACCGGAAACGTAAGAAGCGTAAGAGGAAAAAATTCATCATTCACCTGGATATCTACGATGATTGAATGATTTACATTGCAGATATGGACGATGATGACTATTTGTTCCCCAGCAGGCAACGGAAGACGCTCACAGAAGCCGTGGGAGAGCCAATCCATAGGATAACAGCCTATAAAATGATCAGCGGTATAGCCAACCGTTTTGGGCTTACAGACATTGGAGTCCATTCACTCAGGAAGACGTGGGGTTATCACCTTTATAACGACGATCCACGCAATCTGGCGTTACTAATGGAGATGTTTGGTCATGAGGATATGGCAACCACACTGAAGTATTTGGGTATTACCCAGGAATGCTATACGCCGTTTGAGTTTTACACAATCCGGCTAATGTTGCACTCAAACGTGAGAATGGGACAAAGCTTGATTTAATCAGATTCCTGACATTTCTCCAGTGCAACAGAAATAGAGTTATGTTTCACTCTACTTCCTTAAATTGGTTGGAAGCAACCAGCAAGACCGATACGGTTACATTCGTCGGTGGTACTGGGATTACCGTTACAACCGATCCAGCTGGAAAACGGTTTGTTCTGACAGCTACAGGTGAAGCAACACCAGGCGCCCATGCATCATCCCATCTTCCGGGCGGGACGGACGTCATTCCTGATGCTGTAAGCGGAGGGCATTCAGGGCTCATGAGCGGGGCTGATGCCAAGTTTGTCCGGCAGGACGGGGAAACGAAAACCGGAGCGCAGGCAAAGGCACTGGTAGCAGCAAACGAGTACACGGACGGTAAGGTTGCGGAGATCGTCATTGACGATGCATCTTTGACACAGAAGGGGATTACGCAGCTCTCCAGCGCTACCGGATCGGATGAGGAAGGCGAGGCCGCTACACCTAAAGCCGTGAACACTGTTCGGCAGTTGGCTCTATCTCAAATCGGCGATCTAGCCGAATTACAGACAACGGATAAAGACAACCTGGTTGATGCGCTCAACGAGGTTTTTACGCATGTCGATGAGGGGAAAGAACTTGTTAAAACCGCCGTCATCGTCAAAGGGGGAACGGTAGCAGGGACTTCCCCGCATTCATTTCAGCAGCTTGCGGATGGGATCGAGACCATTGAGACATCTACGGTGATTAATGGTCAGCAAAACGTAGCACGGACCTATGCCGAGACAATAGCAGCTAATGATCCGGTTTATACAACAACAGATTTTACGTCTATTCCGATTGCTGAAGTTCCGAGTGGTGATGGTCAAAGTGTTGAATACAGCGGTGACGGTGTATACCTGGCTTTTGCACAGACCAGTTCACCTTATGTAATTATGTATAAACGCATAGGTGAGAATTATGTTAGGCTTCTGAATCCATCGGCTATACCTACACAGGGACTAAAGTAGACAATATCGTTACTATTTCTGATAAGTCAGCATACCCTATTGAGGGGGCCAATGAAAATTGGGAGGAGAAAGAAATGCTGCAAAAATTAATGATGAAAAGAGACGGATTAGAAAAGCAGGGTATGTATACGGGTATTATAATGTCTATTCTTATCCTAGTTCTTCCTCTGATTTTTAGAACAGTATCATGGGGTGCAATAGTGCCTTCAGCAATTCTCAGCTTATCATTAACTGGTTTTATGTATTTGCGTAGACAATCAAGGAGATGATTTTTCTTGGATACACAACTGATAACAGGGACTGCCAAGGCCTTAAACGCAGAAGCAACAAAAATCTTAGTGACCCGCTTAAGGCCTGCTATGCTATTCTTAATTGTTATGACAATTATCACGTTATCTGCGTTATGGATATTTAATGAAAAATATTCATTATCAATGTATCTCGGATTCTGGACTTGGTTTATAGTTCAGTTAGTTGTGATATCCTTCGGTTTATATGCGCTTCTAGCGGATGTTAGGGTGCAGATGGCTGCTGATAGAGTTAAACAAGAACCGGAATAACAACTTTAGATTATACATAACAAAAAGGCACTGCTGGCATAACGCTGGCAGTGCCTTTGTTTAGTTCATCTGACTTTAAACTTTGCATAATGGTCGATCTACTCGCCTTCAGATGCTTTATGCCTCTTTAATTATCATTAACTCCGACGCTACTATCAGAACTACGGAGTTCTTCTCTGCGTCTCTCTACTATAATATGCTCTTTGCCAGTTCTCAAGAAAGCAGAAAAATTAGCACATCTATTTAAAAAATCATCAAACTTCTCAGAGTACTGCTCTTCGAAATCTTTGAAATCTATTAACTCCCCATTAACCAGAAATTTTTCCGATACAATTCTAAGTTTTTTCTTCTTGTTTCATCAAAATCGCCCTCCTAATGTTTAAATTATCGCCAACTTTATAGCGCCAAATACAGCTCTACTTAATTTGTTTCTTACTATTATAAAGGGGCAATCATGGTTTAATTAATCTTGTATTCAACGATTGTACATGCCGCTCATGACTGCTCCTCACATTTGAAAATGTTCTTTCACCAATCTTTTGACTGTTTAAGACTATCGCGGAATAGGGTGAGAATCAGCCTTCCAAGCTAATAGCGTGGGTTCGATTCCCATCACCCGCTTAACTAATGCAACACCTGAAATCCTTGTGAAAACAAGGGTTTTTTCTTTTTCTAGAAGTTAGTTAGCGTATTTTAAGTCATGTTTGAATGGAGAATATCACTGACTCCAAATTCAAAACCTTTGCTTTTTCCCCATCATCTGGTACAATAACGGAGAAATCGATACTACACATGAATGAGAGGTAACCATACGTCCCATGAAGTAAAACACATGAATTGAACCCCAGTAACTGCAGAGAGTTTACGACGCAGTCAGCCAAAAAGCGGCTGAGCAATGAGGGGATTCGTGTGTCCAAATTCAGCTATGGGATCAGGTATGGAAACAGGCAGGCTGTTCTGGCTTTGCTTGTGTGTACCCTTTTAAGGGTTCTTTGTTCATACCGTGGAGTATCTTATGCTTGTTTTTTGACGCTTTATCCAATCCTGAATTGCCTACCGCCGGCTGATGCCAGCGGTTTTTTTATTTTGAATTGCAGGAAGGATGAGGCCTCATGATGACATTGGTACGCCTACATGAAGTATCGAAAGAGTGGAACGGGAATGAGTTGTTTGCAGGATTGAATCTCGAAATAAATGAAGGTGAGCGGCTCGCCATTCTAGGTCGCAACGGCTGTGGCAAGACCACCTTATTAAGCATCATACTTGGAGAAGAAGAGGGTGGTGGACGCATCGAACGTCACATTCCGCAGCAGGAGTGGGGTTTCATGCGCCAGCGCTCATTGATCAAGCCTGAGATGAATGTGCTTGATGCTGTCCGGCAGGAAAGTGGACGGATTTACGAAGTAAAGCGGGACCTGGAATTACTGGAACAACGGATGAGCAACAGTGGAGCGGCAGATGAGCAGCGGCTGCTCGAAGCTTATACGATAGCGATGGAGCAATATGAGCAATTGAACGGGTATATGTGGGAGACTGAGGTAGAGAAGGTACTGACTCGTCTGGGGTTATCGTCGGAACATTGGAATCGGCCGTATCATTCTTTGAGTGGTGGGCAAAAAACGAAGGCCCGTCTCGCAGGATTGCTGGTCAGTAAACCCAAATTTCTGATTTTGGATGAACCGACGAATCATCTGGATGAAGAGAGCATGCGCTGGCTTGAAGAATGGCTTTCGGCCTATGCTGGAACATTGTTGTTTGTTTCTCATGACCGGACCTTTATTGATCAGGTCGCAACGGGTGTCATTGAGTTTAGTCCGGATGCACTGACCAAATATAAAGGTGGTTACACTGATTACAAAGGCCATAAGAAACGCGAATTACGTGAGCAGGAAGCAACCTATCGCAAGCAGGAGCTGGAACGGAAAGCGCTAGAAGAGACGATTCGCAATTATCAGCAGTGGTTTCATCAGGCTCATAATTCAGCAAGCGATGTGGAAGTGAAAATAACTCAGAGCTTTTACAAAGCGAAAGCCAACAAGAACATTTCCCGCTACCATGCCAAGCAAAAGCAACTGGAGCGCCTGGAGAAGGAACGCGTGGATAAACCCCGCGAAGCTGCAAAATTGAACATGGAGCTGCAGGTGAACACGCTGGCTGCCCGCCAACTCCTTGCACTGGAAGACGTTAGCTTTGCTTATCCGGGGAGCCCGACATTGCTTCACAATCTCCGGATTGCAGTCGAACGTGGAGATCGTCTTGCCGTACGTGGTCCGAATGGCACAGGCAAGACGACACTGCTCAAACTGATGATTGGAGATCTGGAACCATCCCAGGGCAAAGTGACACGTCATCCACAACTGAAGATCGGTTATTTTTCGCAAGAGCTTGAGGGGTTACCGGAAAGAGAGACACTTCTGGACAGTTTGCTCAGTCTTCCATCCATGACACAAAGTGCTGCACGTACCATTCTCGGATGCTTTTTATTCTCAAGAGATGATGTGTTCAAGCGTATTGGGGATTTGAGTATGGGAGAGAAGTGCAGAGTTGCATTCCTGCGGTTGTACTTCGGGGGATCTAATGTACTGGTGTTAGATGAACCGACCAATTATCTGGATATTGACACACAGGAAGTGATGGAGAATATATTGAAGCAGGCATCCGGAGCACTGGTACTCGTATCCCATGACCGTATGTTGACCAAAGTACTCGCCAGCCGCTTGCTTGATCTAGAACCCGGTGGGAAGGCTACACTGTATGAAGGCGGAGTGGAGGACTGGGAGCAATCCATCAAACTGCGAGAGTCTGCCCTTGAGGTTCGGGAGTCAGATGATGAACGGCTGCGGCTTGAAATGCGTTTATCCGAATTGTTATCTCCTATGAACAGTGGGGGCAATGATGTGTTGACTAAGCCTGATGATGTAATTGAACGGGCGGCTGAAGTTGCCGAGGTTCGCGAAATTCAGCGTCGTTTGAAACAGTTGCACGAGCTGCGAAAATAGAAGTAATTGATTGACGAAGCTTATGCCGTTTTACTTTTTGGCTTAACGTTTGATCATGCGGCTTTACAGCTTGCTATTTCGGGCGATTTTGCATATAATAATGGACGATCATCAGTAAATTTGAAGGTTTATCTGACATGCAAACGTGATGATGGAGACAAGTAAGCAGTGCCTCTGTACAGGGAGGAAGCGCCGTAGATTGAGAGCGTTTCTGTAGAACAAGGCTGCTGAAATTCACTCCGGAGCGGTTCCCTGAACCATATCTTGCGATTCATCGCAGGAGTCAGTAGGGGGTAACGGTTAACGGTCGTTATTCCGTATAGAGTGAGGCAAACATGTTGCAGGCCGGAAGGGCCGGGCAGCAATGAATGTCTAACAAGGGTGGTACCACGGTCTTTTCGTCCCTTCAGGGGAGAGAAGGCCTTTTTTTGTTGCATTAAACCACATAAAGGGGGCATTTACACATGAAAGAACGTTTGGAGGCATTAAAGATCGAAGCGTTGGAGCAACTGTCTGGCGTGAACGATCCACAGACGCTGAGTGATCTGCGTGTAAAGTATTTGGGGAAAAAGGGTGCATTGACCGAGATTTTGCGCGGTATGGGTACGCTTAGTGCAGAGGAACGTCCGGTGATTGGTCAGGTTGCCAATGATGTTCGCGGGGCGATTGAAGAAGTCATTGATAGCAAGCAGGAGCAGTTCCAGAAGGAAGAGACGGCGAAACGTCTGCAATCCGAAAAAATTGATGTGACCCTGCCAGGACGTCGCGGACGTCAAGGCGGACTGCATCCACTGACCAAAGTGGTACAGGAAATCGAAGATATTTTCATCGGTATGGGATACCGCGTAGCGGAAGGTCCTGAGGTTGAAATGGATTATTACAACTTCGAAGCACTAAATCTGCCGAAGAACCACCCGGCGCGTGATATGCAGGATTCTTTCTATGTAACAGAAGATCTGTTGATGCGTACGCATACGTCTCCGGTTCAGGTTCGTACGATGCAAAGCATGAAAGGTGAAGTTCCTGTTAAAGTCATCTGTCCGGGTAAAGTATACCGTCGTGACGATGACGATGCGACGCATTCGTTCCAGTTCAATCAGGTAGAAGGTTTGGTTATTAGCGAGAACATTCGCATGAGTGACCTGAAAGGTACCTTGCTGCAATTCGTACGCGAAATGTTCGGTTCACACACCGAAATTCGTCTCCGTCCAAGCTTCTTCCCGTTCACAGAGCCAAGTGCTGAAGTGGATGTGACTTGTGTGCAATGTGGTGGCAGTGGCTGTCGGGTATGTAAACAGACAGGTTGGCTTGAGATTTTGGGCGGCGGTATGGTTCACCCGAAAGTGCTCGAGATGGGCGGTTATGATCCGGAGAAATACAGTGGGTTTGCATTCGGAATGGGCGTAGAGCGTATCGCCATGCTGAAATATGGCATTGATGATATTCGTCATTTCTACAACAGTGATATGGCGTTCCTGAAACAATTCGGACGACTGTAATTACCGAAGTAGCATACAGGGCGAACGCCCTTCATTTGCAACACCAATTCATAGATTAGGAAGTGAACGTCCATGAGAGTATCGACAGATTGGCTGTCTGATTATATCGCGCTGGAAGGCGTGGCACCGCAGGAGTTGGCAGAGAAATTCACCCGTGCGGGGATTGAGATTGATGTAGTGGAGAACCGGAACCAGGGCGTGAACAAAGTGGTTGTTGGTTACGTGAAGAGTAAGGAGAAACACCCTGACGCTGATAAGCTGAATGTATGTGTGATTGATGCCGGACAGGAAGAAGATCTGCAGATCGTATGTGGTGCGAAAAATGTGGATGCCGGTCAAAAGGTAGTCGTTGCCCTGGTAGGAGCGAAGCTCCCTGGTGGACTCGATATCAAAAAAGCCAAGCTGCGCGGCGTTGTTTCCCTTGGCATGATCTGCTCTGCGAAAGAACTGGGCATGAACGACAAGTTGCTGCCGAAGGACCAACAGGAAGGCATTCTCGTATTGCCGGCACAAACGGAAATTGGCACACCAATCAGCCAAGTGCTTGGTCTTGACGATCATGTTCTTGAACTGGACCTGACACCGAACCGCTCCGACTGTTTGAGCATGCTGGGTGCAGCTTATGAAGTGGGTGCAATTCTTGGTCGTGAAGTGAAACTGCCTGATCCAACTCAAAAGTTGGTGGAAATCGGTGATGCGGCTGCGAATCATATCTCGGTTGAGATTACGGCTGGCGAACAATGCAGTCATTATGCAGCCCGCTATGTAACTGGAATCAAGCTGGGAGCTTCCCCGCAGTGGATGCAAAACCGTTTGATGGCCGCTGGCATCCGTCCGATCAATAATATCGTTGACATCACGAACTATGTCATGCTGGAATACGGACAGCCGCTGCATGCTTTTGATGCAGATAAGCTGGAGAAGGGCCATATTGAAGTGCGGATGGCCAAAGAAGGCGAAACGATCGTGACGTTGGATAGCCAGGAGCGCAAGCTGGAGCCGCATATGCTGCTCATTACCGATGGCGTGAAACCGGTAGCCATTGCGGGTGTTATGGGTGGCGAAAATTCCGAGGTAACGGAAACCACAGTGAATCTGTTACTGGAATCCGCCAAGTTCGACGGCGGAACCGTTCGGAAAACGTCGCGCCAACTGGGGCTGCGTTCCGAAGCAAGCATGCGTTTTGAGAAAGAAGTCGATCCGGCTGCTGTCATTACGGCATTGAACCGTGCGGCTGAATTGATTCAGCGTTATGCGGAAGGCGAAGTTCATCAGGGGATCGTGGAAGCTGGAACAGCCGCAGCGGATAAACATATTGTGCAGCTGTCGCTGGATAAACTGAATCGCTATCTGGGAACCGAGTTGTCCCTGCTTGAAGTGAAAACCATCTTCGCTCGTTTGCACTTTGCATGTGGTGATGCGCAGCAGGGTCTGCTTGATGTTGAAGTGCCTAGCCGCAGAGGGGATATTACACTTGATGTGGATCTGTTTGAAGAGATTGCCCGTCTGTATGGATACGACAATATTCCAACCACGTTGATCGAAGGACCAACAACACCGGGTGCTTACACGCGTTCACAAGCAATGCGCCGTACCATTCGTGGTTTGTTTGCAGGTAGTGGCTGGCAGGAAATGATCAGCTATTCATTCGTACACCCGGATAAAGTATCCTTGTTCCCTTCTCTAACAGAAGGCAGTAAAGCCGTGAAGCTGGCTATGCCAATGAGTGAGGACCGCAGCGTGCTTCGTAAGAGCATCTTGCCGCAAATGCTGGATGCCACGGTGTATAACATGAACCGCAAACATGATTCACTGGCTGTATTCGAAGTAGGTAGTGTGTTCTTCACTGAAGAAGAAAAGCTGACGAAGCAACCGCATGAAATTCCGGTCCTGAGCTTGTTGCTCACTGGAAATCGTGCATCCCAGCAGTGGAATGTGGGAGTAGAGAAAGTGGACTTCTTCGATCTGAAAGGTGCACTTGAGAACCTGTTCGCCTATGTGGGCCTGGAGCAGCGCATTCGCCTGGTAGCAAACAGTCCAGAAGGCTTCCACCCTGGTCGTTCCGCATCGGTATACCTTGAAGCAACAGATGGCGGAGAGGGCAAACTGATTGGTACGATGGGTCAATTGCATCCTGAACTGCAACAGCAATATGATTTGAACGATGTATATCTCGCAGAGATCGGGCTTGAAGCTATCTATAGTGAAGCGGATGCGGATATCCGTTATCGTGAGCTTCCACGATTCCCGGCAGTTGAGCGGGATATCGCAGTTGTTGTGAGTAAAGATATCGAAGCTGGGGATATGCTGCGTTCGATTCGTGAATCTGCTGGCGAACTGTTGCAAACCGTACAGGTATTCGACGTATTCACAGGCAGCAAGTTGGGTGAAGACAAGAAGAGCGTAGCGATGGCTCTCGTTTATCGCAACCGTGAACGCACATTGACGGATGAGGAAATTACTGAGGTTCATGCTCGTGTTGTTGCTCGTCTGGAGGAGCAATTTGGAGCCGAATTGCGTAAATAGAACATAAGTCAATTTTTTGAACAAAGATTAGCAGGAATTGCTTGAAGTCACATCGAATCCTTAGCATTAGAGGATCGATGTGACTTTTTTTGTTTTACAGCTTAGAATCAACATACAGACTTTAAGGAGGGCACAACTGTGACTATACCTGATCGTACACGCGTCACCGTAGAGATCTACGGGACTTCCTATAAACTGGTTGGCAGCAGTGCCGACTATATGAAACAAGTAGCTAACCTGGTGGATGAGCGAATGAGCGCCATCTCCAAACATAATTCCCGACTGGATACCCCGCGTATTGCAGTTCTGGCAGCTGTACATATGGCTGAGCAGTCTCTTCAGACTCAGGAAATTCGGAATGAGCTGAAAATGCTGACCGGTGAACGTACCGAAATGAGAAATGAACTCAATCGGCTGAATGCCATACAAAATGAACATCAGCAGGAACTGGAACGCCGTGACCAAGAACTCGCTGAAGCAATGAAGCTTAAATCTGAGGCGGAACAGGCCATCGCGAAGCTCCAGAAGGATCAGCAGGCAGAAGTAGCCAAGCTGAATACATTACTGGAGCAGGAACGCGCTCAGGCAGCAGGTCGCGAGCAAAAGCTTCAGGCTCAAACTGCGTCGCAACTGAAAGTGGCTGAGGAGAAGGCACAGGCGCGTCTCAAAGAAGCAGAAGAAAAAGCAGCGAATCAACTCAAGAATGTACAGACTCAGGCGGCAGCTCAGCTGAAAGAAGCACAGACACGTTCAGCAAATGAGTTGCAGCAAGCCCAAGCCAAAGCGGCTGCACAATACAAGGAGCTGCAGGATAAGACGGCAGCTCAACTGAAAGAAGCCGAAGCTCGGGCCGTGGCAGAACGTCAAAAAATTGAGGTGCAGGCTGCACAGCAAGTACAAACGGCGAAGGAGCAAGCAGAAGCGGCAATTTTGTCTGAATTGGAACAAGCCGAGTCTCAGTTGCAAAAGGTTCAGGAAGAAGCCCAGCTTCAATACCGTGAACTTCAGTCCGAGATGAAGCAGCGTATACAGCAGGCAGAGCAAGCTGCCGTCAATCAAGCTCGAGAACTGACTGAGAAGGCAAAAGAAGAACAAACCGCACTGCAGCAACAAGCAGAGCAGAAGCGACTGGCTGAGATTGAACAGCTGAATGCAACGTTCAAGGAGTCATCCGAACTGGCGGAATTGGAATGGATGGAAAAAGAAGCATCTTATGAAGAACAGCTTCAGCAAATCCATGAAGCAGCCCAGACTCAGGCGAACGAAGCTGCGGCAACTGCTGAAGCTTTGCTACAAGAAGAGCAAGGCAAGCTGAAGCAGCAGTTGGAAGAAGAACGTAAACAGGCCAAATCGCGCTTAATCGATGTTGAAGGCCAATTAGCCGAGGTACGCAAGCAGCTCAAGAATGCTCAAGAGGTTGTTGTGGATCAGGAGCAACAGCTCCAACACGAGCGTAATCAAACTGAAATGTTGCGCAGTGAACAAGCCGTATACAAACAGGAGCAAGATGTTCAGCTTCGTCGAATTACGGAATTGGAGCAGCAGCTGGAACAACTAAAAGCGGATAGTGCTCTGCTGACTGAACAACTCCGCAACACAGAAGCTGAGGCCGAACATTTCCGGGAAGCGGAACAGCAATGGAAACAGCAGTATAACGAGACCGTTGAACGTGAATCTTCTCTGACAGCACAACTGCGAAAAGTACAGGATCAGCACGGTCAGCTTGAACAGGAAATCAAAAAACTCCGTGAAGCCGAAGTGAAGTCCGAGGATGAGCAGCGCAGGCTGCAAAAAGTGCTTGAGCAGGCCCATGCGGCAGTACGCACATTGCAACATGAACTTGGTGCACTGACGCAGAGCGAGCAGTCTTGGAAAGAGCAGGCTGAACAACGTCTGATCGAGATCGGCGAATTGGAGACTCAGGTACTTGAAGCTGCAGAACAGAATGAAACGTTAGAGTCTGGTGTACAGTCCCTTCATGATGAATTATCCGTTGTTAAAGAAGAAGCTCGTCACGCCAGCGAAGAAGCAGAACGTTATCTTGCGCAAGCTGGTCGTCTGGAGCTACAACATAAAGAGCTTGAAGGTGAATTGAATGAAGCTCGTGAAGAACTGAACAAGCTGCAGGAAAATTATAAACAAATCCGTAAGGATTATGGTGATGCACTGCAGCGTGAAGAAGACTATACTCGCAAGCTGAATGAGATGAGCGAAGAAAAGAAAGAAATCGTGCGTGCGCTTGAAGAATCAAGACAGAATGCTAATCAGCTATCTGGGCGTATCGATGAACAAGGTAGCATACTGACTCAGACAGAAGAAGAAGCACTTGAGTGGCAGATTAAGCATGAAGAATTGTCTGCCAAACAGGCAGAGCTCTCCTCTCGCCTGAAAGAGCTGACTGATCGGGAAGTTGAGCTAAGCTCAAGAGTAGCACAAGCAGAACAACAAGCGGAACAACAAGATCAGGTTTGGCAACGTCGTGCAGATGAATGGGCGGCTCAGGAACAGTCCTGGCAAGATCGATGGACTACACTGGAGAATGAATTGAATCTCTGGCAGAAAGAAAGTGCTGCCAGTGTGGAGAAGGTAGAAGAGCTGGAACACGAGCGGCAGCAGCTTGCCCAGCAGCGTGCGGAAGCAATCGAAGAAAAGCAGACGATGGAAAATGAACTGCTGGATATCGGTGAGCGGTATGAACTTGCGGCCAATCAGTTACGTTTGCTGCAGGTTGAACGTGAGATGGAGCAGGAGAAGGCGGAGCAACTGAATACAGATTACCGCCAATTGCGGGATGAATATACGAAATTGCAGACGGAATATAACGAATGGATTGAATTGATTGAGCAGGATCAGACCTAGCTGATGATTATGTCATAACTGGAATCCTGGACAGCGCACTCTTGTACAATTTGTTATAATGAAGAAAGAGCTCCCGTCGCTACGGGGGCTCCTTGTCTTGAACACTATTCTTCAACAATAATTTTGGAGATCATACTGCCGTGACCGCTTCCGCAATAGACGGAACAGGACATTTCAAATTCCCCTGCTGTGTCGGGAGTAATCACTTTGGAATTGTTCCTGGTATCCAGCCGAAGGTTCAGCTCAGGCACGAGAACACCATGGTTTCCGTTTGTATTTTCATAAACAATCTTAACCGGGACACCTTTTTTTAAATGGTATTCAGGTTGGTCAAATTCATAGTTGCTTGCTTTGATCACCAGTTCTTCGCTTGCAGTTGCACCCGAGTCGGACTCGCCGTTTGATTCTGCGGATTGTCCAGTTCCACCACATGCAGCAAGGACCAGAATCAACATACAGGCCGCAAGCCATGCCATGCCTTTCTTCATCATTTGCCTCCTCAAAAAGCGTGATATGGATAAAATTTGAATGATTTCTCCAGTCATCATACCGCAAATTGACGATGCCTGTACATGCTGCCTATGTCGTTTTTTTGAACATCAGCATGCGCACAACCTAAAAAAATAAACCTCATCAGGCGTTTAAGCCATCAGAGGTTTAGGGGAAGCCTATGGGGAGTAGGTACGTTGGAGCCTATGCGTGATCTTTGGATCTTCTTCCGGCATCAAAAGGGGTGGAAACCGGGATGAACAGATCAATGATCCCAATGACCAATGCAGCCAGAACAGCACCAAGCAGACTGACATGTACATGATCTACGACATATTGACCAATCCAGATCACCAGTGCGCTGACGATGAAGCCGACTATACCGCGGCCAAAAGGATTAACCCTTTTACCGAAGATGCCTTCAACAACCCAGCCAAGCAGAGCGATAACCAGAGCAAGCATCAGCGCGCTCCAGAAACCACCGACGGCGAATCCGGGTACGATCCAGCTGACGACCATCAATACAATTGCGGCGATGATAAATCGCACGACATGTCCCAGAAAATTCATGGTGTTATACCTCCTTTATTCAGATCGGATTGAGCATTGTACATCCTGTTCAATGGTGAGGTTGCACAATCCTGACACCTGTAGTTTGCGGCGCTATGTCCCAAGTTATGTGTGGAAGGATTCGTTAAATAGCGCTAGAAAGTTTCTTTCGTTATAATACAGTTATAGTTTGGAAGGAGTTGTACACTTGGACACGAAAATTTTGAAAACATTGGAATATCGCAAAATTTTAAATACATTGCAAAGCTTTGCCCAGACTACGATGGGAAAAAAGAAAGCGGAACAATTGGAGCCGATCAGTGAACTGGAAGAAGTGAAGAGACTGCTCCAGCAAACCGATGAAGCTTTTATGTTTGATCGTCTGAAAGGCTCTCCATCTTTTGGGGGAATTGTGGATATTACCGCTTCGATCAAACGCGCCGAAATAGGGGGCACGTTGAACCCGCATGAGTTACTGGGAATTTCCAACACCACTTTTGCAGCACGTCGATTGAAACGTCAGATCGCTGCACTCCACGATGATGAAAAGGTGGAATCGATTTTCTACATCAGTGATCAGTTATCTGAGCAAAAAACGCTTGAAGATGCAATTCGTATCTGTATTGACGACAATGCCGAAGTCTCAGATAGCGCGAGTGTAACACTGGCGCAGATTCGTCGTGAGCTGCGCGGCGGTGAAGCTCGCATCCGTGAGAAACTGGATTCGATGATCCGTTCTTCTACAGTATCCAAAATGCTGCAGGACCAGCTGATAACCATTCGGGGAGACCGTTTCGTGATTCCCGTGAAATCGGAATATCGCTCTTACTTTGGCGGGATTGTCCATGATCAATCCGGTTCAGGAGCAACGCTGTTTATTGAGCCAGAATCCATCGTTGCGATGAATAACAAATTGCGCGAGACCCGAATCCGGGAAGAACGCGAAATTGAAGTGATTTTGCAGAAATTAACGGCACTTGTCAGTGAACAGGCAGAGTGGTTATTGGTTGATGTTGACCTGCTGGGATCGCTGGATTTCATATTTGCCAAAGCACGTCTTGCCCGTGAATTGAAAGCCACATTGCCACGCATGAACGATCGCGGATTCATCAAGCTCAAAAAGGGACGCCATCCGCTGATCTCGATTGAAAATGTGGTGCCAACCGACATTGAACTCGGCAACGATTATACGTCCATTATCGTAACGGGTCCAAATACGGGTGGTAAGACAGTAACACTCAAAACGATTGGTTTACTGAGCCTCATGGCAATGTCAGGTTTGTTTGTTCCAGCGGAAGATGGCAGCCAGTTATGTGTTTTTGATGCGATTTACGCGGACATTGGTGACGAACAGAGCATTGAACAGAACCTGAGTACATTCTCCAGTCATATGACGAACATCATTCGGATACTGAAGAACATGACAACCAAAAGTCTGGTGTTGCTTGACGAACTTGGGGCAGGTACCGACCCGGCAGAAGGTTCTGCACTGGCGATCTCCATTCTGGAGCATATGCATCAGACCGGATGCCGCATGGTAGCAACAACGCATTACAGTGAGCTGAAAGCTTACGCTTATGAGCGAAAAGGTGTTATTAATGCCAGCATGGAATTCGACGTTAATACACTGAGCCCTACCTACCGACTACTCGTCGGTGTGCCGGGACGGAGTAACGCGTTTGCAATTGCGGAGCGGCTAGGTCTGCCAGGATACATTCTGGATTACGCGCGTGGCGAAGTGAAAGAAGAAGACCAGCGTGTAGAGCATATGATCGCTTCCCTGGAAGAGAACCGGCTTACTGCGGAGCAAGAACGTGAGAGTGCGGAACGTCTGCGCCAGGACATGGAGAAATTGCGCAGCCGTCATCAAGCCGAACTGGAGAAGCTGGAACAGCAGCGTGACCGACGCATTGAAAAAGCGGAAGAAGATGCCCGCAACATTGTGGACAAGGCCAGAGCGGAAGCTGAGAAGATTATAACTGATCTTCGTCAGCTCGCTATGGAAGAAGGCGCATCCGTGAAGGAGCACAAACTTATTGCTGCTCGCAAACAACTGGATGAAGCTGAACCTGAGAAACGCAAGAAGACGGCTAAGCGCACTTCAACGGCAACGAAGTCTCGGGCCATCGGACCGGGCGATGAAGTTCTTGTCTACAGTTTGAATCAAAAAGGTCATGTGGTGGAGATGTCAGGCACCAAGGATGCCATGGTTCAATTGGGGATCATGAAAATGAAAGTATCCCTGAATGACCTGGAATTACAGCAGTCTGCACCAGCAGAAGCCAAACCGAAGCAGAAACCGGTAACCGGCGTGAAACGAACTCGCGATAACAATGTGAAAAGTGAACTGGATTTGCGGGGGACGAATCTGGAAGAAGCCTTGATGGAGACAGATCGTTTTATCGACGAAGCTTTCCTTGCTAATCTGGGTCAGGTGTATATTATTCACGGTAAAGGAACAGGAATTTTGCGTTCCGGTATTCAGGATTACCTGCGTAAGCATAGACATATAAAAAGTTACCGGCTGGGCAATTACGGAGAAGGCGGAAACGGTGTGACCGTCGCAGAATTGGAATAGCCCGACCAGGAATCAAAGAAGTTCTGCCGCCTGAGTGAGTTCAGGCGGCAGAATGGGGAAGGGGAACGATGAGTGAAAGGGACGATTGACGAATTGCTGTCTCATCCCTTGGGGATGGTGCTCGGATTTTTCTCCGTAGCGATTATGGAGCTGCTTGTCTTTCTTGCTTGCTTTGAACTGGTGACCAAGTACAAATGCTGGCATGAAATCAAGAAGGGCAATATGGCGGTTGCGATGGCTACAGGAGGCAAGATCTTTGGAATCTGCAACGTGCTTCATTTCTGCATTCAGGCCAAATCATCGGTGTATGAAGCTATGACGTGGTCATTTGTAGGATTTGTCCTTCTGCTCATTGCCTATTTTCTATTCGAGTTTCTGACACCGGTGTTCTCCATTGACAAGGAGATTGAAGCGGATAACCGGGCCGTTGGATTGATATCCATGATTATTTCCGTCTCGTTGTCATTTGTTATTGGCGCGAGCATCATGTAGGGGGACCGTTCATGAAGATATTGATACGGATTCTGTTTGCTGCATCGATTGTATTTTTTGCCATAGGCATCATATATGTGTTAAACACATGATTATCTGAAAGAGAAAGGTTGATTTAATATGGAACCAACAGTATGTCCATGGTGCCACACCGAGATTGTATGGGATGAGGAGCTAGGTCCAGAAGAAGAATGCCCTTACTGTCATAATGAATTAAAGGGATATCGTACTCTAAACATCAATATCGGTGATGAAGAGAACAATGAAGCCGAGGAAGACATCTATGCTATGGATGATGTTGAGGACGATGAACAAACTACGGATCTCGCCAATCTGTGGGGAGATGAAGTAGAGCTGAAATTGCCGGAGCTTCGTACATTGACGAAATATGCCGATGAGGGCAATGATCTGATTCAATACGAAGAAGGTGTGGAGAAGCAGCTTGATTTGCAAGAAGAGGTTCCGGAATGCCCACACTGCCGTGAATTCATGATCCTCACGGGTACACAGAAGGCAACCAAGGATACGTTCAATCCTGTTGCCAATGCTGTCTCTGGTACGGATTCGTTGCTGGATGCGCCGTTCTCTGTACAAATGTATGTATGCTCAGGTTGCTTCCAGGTTCAATATAACCTGTCCGAAGATGACCGTCTGCGTCTGATCCAGAATTTGAGTGCACGGAAATAAGAGAGTAAGTCGCTTCTGAAAATATAATAATCCGGGAAATTCATCATGTTTTCCTTCTGCTTGGGGTACGTTAACCCTTAGACCTTGCCTGTGAAGTGCTGACTTCAGGTGGAATAAGGAGGGAGCAGATGAAGATTTCTCTGGGCCGACAATCCATTCTGCTACTAGGCGTGAATGGATTGTTTGTGTTAGCCGGAGCTTTGTCGGGAACGTTTCTGAATGTGTATCTGTGGAAAAGTCGTCCCGACTACGCTATGCTGGGATGGTTTACGATCAGCCAGCAAATTGCACTTGGACTCACGTTTTGGCTTGCGGGAAAGTGGGTCAAGGAACATAACAAAATGAGTGCGTTGCGATTAGGAACGGCCTTGTCAGGTATTTTTTACATGCTTGTGTTATGGGCGGGACCAAAAGCGGTTGACTGGATATGGCCTCTGGGGATTTTGTTTGGATGTGCACTTGGATTGTTCTGGATTGCGTTCAATGTGGTTTATTTTGAGGTGACTGACCGGGAGAATAGGGACCTGTTCAATGGCTGGGTGGGTCTGCTGGGTTCCATGACAGGCATCATCGGTCCGTGGTTCTCAGGTCTTATTATTTCACGAATGGTTGATAATTCGGGTTATCGCCTTATTTTTACGGTGTCATTAGTCATATATGTGATTGCCGTTGTGTTCAGTTTTTTTCTGAAAAAAAGGGAGGTCAGCGGCACATACCGCTGGTCTGAACCGTGGCGACAGTTGTCTGCCAAAGATAGCGCATGGAGACCGCTTGGCATGGGACTGTTTGCACAAGGCGTGCGGGAAGGCGTTTTTGCCTTTCTGATTGCATTGCTCGTCTATGTGGCAACTAAGCAGGAATATAAACTAGGGCAGTTCTCGCTAATCACTTCAGCCGTAGCACTGGTGAGTTACTGGGCCGCAGGAAAATGGTTTAAGCCGCAATACAGGTCCAGAGGGATGTTAGCCGGTGCGATATTGTTATTCATCGTGTTAATTCCGCTATTATGGAAGGTCAGCTATGGTACGCTTTTAATTATGGGAATTGGATCTGCCTTGTCGATGCCGTTGTATATTTTGCCAATGATTTCGGCAGGATTCGACCTGATGGGAGCGAGCGGCGAAAATGTAGAGAAAAGGGTTGAACTTGTCGTATTAAGGGAGCTTTGTTTGATGGTCGGTCGTTTATTTGGCCTTGCTGTATTTATTCTGACGGTCATGAATGGCCCTTCTTTACAAACATTAACCTGGCTTATTGTGGCGCTTGGGGCTTTCCCGCTTATTGGCTGGATATTCATGCGCAACTTGTTAGTACATCCGGATCAGCAAGAACCCTCAGCATAGGGAAAAGGGTACAGTCCAGGGAATAATCCTGAGCTGTACCCTTATTTATTTGAGGCGTTGCTTACACAGGAGAAGGTTTACTCGTTCTCGTTAATGAGAAAAGTTCCATATCGCCATTCTCAACTCCTGTAACAGCATCGGCCAAAAGAGAAGCAGCGAACATGCTGTACACTGTACCGTTACCGCCATAACCCTCAAGAAAATAAGAATGCGGGTATTCAGGATGTGGGCCGATAAACGGAAGTCCGTCATTCGTATTGCCAAACACGGCACCCCAGGCATAATCAACTTCAAGACCCTCCAGTGGAAAATAAGAGCGAACTTCTTCCAGCAGTGTATCTCCCCGGTGTCTTGCCCGAATCTCACGTTGATCTTCCCTCGGTGTCTCTTCATCCAGACCGCCAGCAATGATCCGTCCGTCTGGTGTGGTTCTCATATACAGGTAAGGGCGTGCCGTCTCCCAGATCAGACTGTGCTCATACCATTCCTTTAGGTCAGGCAACGGTTTAGTAGCGATAGCATAGGTGGTTTGCAGGTAGGCTCCTTGGTCTTTTTTGATGGTCTGCGTCTCATAACCGGCAGCAAAAATAACCTTGCTGGCCCGGATTTTCCCACCTGAAGTATGACACAGCACACCATCATCATCGAATTCACAATGAATCATCTCAGTCTGTCCATAGATTCGTGCTCCTCGTTTGCTTGCCGATTCAAACAAGGCATGAACAAAACGATACGGGTTCACTTCAGCATCCCCCAACGTATATAATGCGGCAGGTTTGCTGAAGGGGAAATGGGTGCTGATTTTGTCGGAATTCCACAGTTCAGCTTCAAAGCCATAATGCTTCAACGTTTGATATTCTTCCTCCAGCATGGCTACATCATCAATGCTGCTGGCAAAACAGAGACTGGTCCGTGGAATAAACCAGGGATCGGTATCCAACCTGTCCGCAATTTGTGTGAGTTTCTGCATGGCTTCACGACATAGTTCATAGAAGCGCACGCCTGTCTTTTCACCAAAGGTATTGATACAGGAGGTCAGTGTTTTGTCGTTTGTGTACTGCAAAAGTCCTGTATTGGCTGAACTACTGCCATGCGCAATCTTTCTCTTATCAATAACAACCGTATTAACTCCACGCTCCGTAAGCAATTCGGAAGTCAGTGCCCCCCCCATACCACCACCTATGATCAAGCAGTCACAGGAGATGTCGGTTTGTAGCGAGGGATAGTTGGAATTTGGGTTAAAAGTGGAAGGCCAGAACGGTGTACCATAGACCAGATCCATTAGAAACATCTCCTTCATGATTACGTTTGTATACTTTTGAGTGACCGGGTTAACAATAATTGCGCATAAACTTTATGCCGAGGAGGTCAACGAAACATGCAGAATCAATCCATGCAAGCGCTGAGTCCGAAAGAATTGAATTATATTGCGGATTCAATAACCAATGAAGAACTGCTGATCAAGCAGTGCGCGGCCACAGCTTCCATCTCACATAATCCGCAAATTCAGCAGGCACTGAATCACTATGTTCGTTCCCATGAACAGCATCTGAACACACTCGTTAATGCTTTGCAACAACATCAATCTATTGCTCCAACACAAGCGCAGTAATAGAAGCCAAATCTAAACGTATAGGAGGAAACCGTGTGTATTCTCAATCTTTATCATCTAATGGATCTTTTATGCAGGAACAGGATTTGTTGAAGTCGATTCTTGCGGATTTAAGACGAACCGCGCGCGAATATACGACAGCAACAACCGAAGCTTCCTGTCCCATTACACGTCGGATGTTCACAGACTTGACCAATGATACACTCCGTTTGCAAGGTGAGCTGTTCAATGTGATGCAGCAGAACAACATGTATTCGGTAGGCTCGAAAGCATTGCGCCAGGATGTGGACAAGCAGATTCAATCGGCCCACCAGACCCAACAGAAATGCCAGCAGTTCATTCAGGAAAAGAATACGCAGGCCAGTGCTTACAACCAGGCGCCTAATGTACCCCAGCATCAACCGAATTACGGTAACCCTTATTACATGTAACCTTTGTAATTATGGTTTGAAGCAGGTACTGTTACAGACCATACCACCGCTTGCCCGAATTCAGGGCGGGCGGTTTTTGTCTTTGCATGATCGTTGAATTCATGTAATATAAGTATTAATTCATTTTCAGGAAGCTGGATGACGCTGGAGGGAAAGACATGAAGGATCTGAACGATCTGCAATTAAAAGTTCTGGATTTGTTGAAGGAAGACGCGAGAAGGACTCCCGCACTGCTGTCGACGCTGCTGGGGGAGTCGGAAGATAAGATCAAGAACGCCGTGGCCCAGCTTGAACAGGACCACGTGATTGTGAAATACGCAACCGTTGTGAACTGGAGCAAGATTGATGATGAGAAAGTAACAGCCTTGATTGAAGTACAGATTACGCCTGAGCGTGGTCGTGGCTTCGAAGGGATCGCTGAACGCATTTATCTGTATCCGCAAGTGAAATCGGTATATCTCATGTCAGGTGCATATGATCTGCTCGTAGAAGTAGAAGGTGGCAACCTGCGTGAAGTCGCTAATTTTGTATCGGAGAAATTGTCTCCGATTGACTCTGTACTTTCAACCAAAACGAATTTTATTCTTAAAAAATATAAGCAGGACGGGATTATTTTTGAAGACCATCAGGAAGACAACCGTCTCATGATCTCGCCGTAAAGGAAGATGCGTCATGATAGTGAATGAACAGACAACAGGAAACAACAAGAAAATGACTTCGTATTTGGCACCTTTGGTTCAACAGATACCGCCATCCGGCATACGCAAATTTTTTGATCTGGTTGGCGATAACAAGGATATCATCACACTGGGTGTAGGTGAACCGGACTTTGTAACACCGTGGCATATGCGTGAAGCTTGTGTATATTCACTCGAAAGAGGCATGACCAGTTACACTTCCAATGCGGGTATGCCGAAACTGAGGGAAGCCATCAGCGAGTATCTGGATACTCAATTTGATACCAAGTATGATCCAAAGGACGAAATTATCGTTACCGTTGGTGGCAGTGAAGCCATTGATCTGGCATTGCGTGCATTGATTGTACCCGGAGACGAAATTCTGATTCCAGAACCTTCGTATGTGGCCTATTCTCCAATCGCTTCGATTGGTGGAGGCATACCGGTTGGTGTAGAAACGTATGCGAAGGATCAGTTTAAACTGACTGCCGAGGCGCTGGAAGCGGGAATTACGCCGAAGTCGAAGGTTCTTATCCTCTGTTATCCGAGCAATCCGACAGGTGCCATCATGACCTATGAAGAATGGTTGCCTATTGCTGAAGTGATCAAAAAGCATGATCTGATCGTCATTGCGGATGAGATTTATGCTGAGCTGACGTATACGCAAAAACATGTTAGTTTCGCTACGATTCCGGATATGAAGGAACGTACCATTTTGGTTAGTGGGTTTTCCAAGGCTTTTGCGATGACCGGCTGGCGAATTGGGTATATGTGCGGACATCCTGAACTGATTGCAGCCATGCTCAAAATTCATCAGTACACGGTGATGTGTGCACCTGCTATGGGACAGGTGGCCGCGCTTGAGGCATTGACGAACGGTTTGGGTGAGAAGGATAGAATGGTTGAATCCTATAATCAGCGCAGACGCCTTATCGTGCAGGGTTTTAGAGATATTGGACTGGACTGCCATGAACCCCAGGGAGCATTTTATGCATTTCCTAGTATCCAGAAGACGGGGCTGAGTTCGGATCTTTTTGCTGAGCGTTTGCTAACGGAAAATAAAGTGGCGGCTGTTCCGGGTAATGTATTTGGTCCACAAGGAGAAGGATTTCTTCGTTGTTCCTATGCAACATCTGTGACCCAATTGAATGAAGCCTTGGAACGAATCGGAAACTTTGTTTACAAACTGCAAAAAGAGGGTTAATAGGGATTAGAAGCTTCTGATCGACATAAACTTTCTTCAAACTAGAAAAAAAATAACTTTCTTTTACAAAATATTGTGATATAATTTCAATTTGAAATAAGTTTTTCTTGTATTTGGAAACTAATTTTTCCAAGGAGGGGTTGGCTTTGTTTTGTGTTGAATATGATTTACCGACTAATCGTGGGCATTATTTGGCAGAAGACGATCATGGCGACCGATGGTCGGTGAAACCGGATCACGCATCTTTGCATAACGTTTCCTTGGAAGATGAGATCCATATGCTACGCCGCAAGATGGAACAGATATTCCTTGAAGAGAAATCATTCACATCCGATATTGTAATTGAAATTAGCAGTTTGCTAGATTTGAAGATTAATGAATACATGAAGGCTAATCCGATTAAAGGAAAGTAATTTTTCGTTGTATCGAAACGTTACGCATATTCGATTCGAAGAAGACCCGGAAAGGGTCTTTTTTTTTGATCTATGAACAGATTGCTTTGGATAGGTAGGGTTATTTTTTTGCGTGGAACAATTGTGATATATTGTACATAGGAGACTAAAGGGGGAACTGGAATGAAGAGATTTTGGGGGCTTACCGCAATCATTTCTATGATTTTTCTGCTTGCTGGCTGTGGCGGTAAGGACGGTTTTACAATTTTTATCATTGATAACCAAGGAAATCCATCCGTGATCTCGGAGCAGTTGCAAGCTAATTTGCAGCAGAAGCTGGGCGAGGAGCCCAAGGTGGAGGTTATCACCAGTGCAATGTATGATGTTCAGAAAATTATGGTAGAATATGCGGCTGGTGGTCATGATATTTTCATTTTGCCTGAGGCTGATATGAAGCAGTACGGAAGTAACGGCTCCAATATTCCGCTGGATGATACATTTGATGCGGAGAAGTATAAGCGCGGTGTATTTGAAGGCGGGGTCCTGGTTGAAAAGGGTGAAGGAGATGACGGTTCAGATATCAAGACAGAATCACATCTCTATGGCATTCCCTTGGAAGACATGCAAATGTTCAAAGATGTAGATTATGCTGCACAAAATCTGTTTGCTACCATTCCGGTGTCGGCGTCTAATGTCGAAGAGTCCAAGAAAGTGCTGAAGGCGCTGACAGAGTAAATGCAATCTAGTATGGCTACTGAAGGAGGGGAGCGGATTGCTAATTACGGTCACAGGCGGCATAGGCAGTGGTAAAACCCGATTTGCGCTTGGATACGCAGCCCGGATTAGCCGGGAGGGCATCTATTTATCCACTGGTGATCATGATCCCGTGATTCCCGAATTGCCATCCGCTCATTATCGTGCCATCCAGGCTGGGAACGGCCAGCACCTGACGGAGGTGCTTCACCAGATTAATCGAGAATCCAATCTCTTCCTGGCAGATCAGCGGATTGTCATTGTGGATAGTCTGACCGCATGGATGGCAGCCGGGTTCAGGGCAAGTGATGATCTGGATCAGCAGCGTTCAGAGACACAGCTGTTGCTGGACGCCCTTCTGTCTTACCAGGGAAAGCTGCTCGTCATTACCAATGAAATGCATGGCTCTTTGTATCCTTCAGAGGAAGAACGAATTTTTGCAGCAAGAATGGCGTCAGTTAACCGGGCGTTGCAGGCGCATTCGGAACAGATGTATCTGTTGATATCTGGCTTGCCTGTTGATCTCAAAGATCGAGGGCTGCGATATGAAGATTAGTATTTCATAGTGTTAAACGATGGACGAGCCTAAAGAAGCCTCCGTTACCACAAATTGTGGTGCGGAGGCTTTATTTTATGACAAAAGCTATGCGTGTAAATTTCTTTATTTCCGAGTTTTATTGCGTCTGATCCACCAGATTATACAGCCAACAACAATAATCGCCAGAAGTACATATACGACCAGGGAGTACACGTCCATAAAGTGCAGAATACTCTCCCATGAAGCACCGAGAGCCGCACCAACCGAGACGAGAATAATATTCCAGGCCAGTGTTCCAATGGTTGTGAAGAGTAGGAATAAACCAAATTTCATGTTGGACATGCCGGCAGGAATTGAGATCAGGCTTCGAACAAGGGGAACCATGCGACAGAATAGTACGGTCCACATTCCATATTTGTCAAACCATGCATCGACACGGTGGATATCTTCTTTTTTGATCCGCAGAATATGACCCCAACGTTCTACAATCTTCTCCAGCCGATTGACATCAATCAGCAGTCCGATCCCATAGAGAATGACAGCCCCAAGCACAGAACCAATGGTAGCAGCAATAATAACACCGGGAAGGGTCAGGCTGGTGTAGGTGGTCATGAAGCCGCCAAAAGGTAATATGATTTCGGAGGGGATGGGAGGGAATACGTTTTCAAGCGCAATAATGAGTGCAATGCCTATGTAGCCGTATTGTTCCATGAAATCGGTTATCCAGTTTTGCATAATCGTCTCCTCTACTTTTGGTTTGCAAGGATTTGGCGTATACTCGGCAGAGTACACCAACTCATATATACGTGTGAAGGATCTCACTGGTTTCTGAAAATAATAGCATTCCCGTATTCATAGTAGGTCAAGTATACTGATTAAGTTAAACTCTAGAAGGGCATGCATTTATATTTAACCCCAGCGTTCTACCATGCGAATGATATTAACAATAGGAGGGATTACAATGGGCATATATACACGAACAGGTGACGAGGGACAGACCTCAGTCATTGGTGGACGGGTTATCAAGGACGATGACCGGGTTGAAGCTTATGGGACAATTGATGAGCTGAATTGTTTTGTTGGGCAGGCCATCAGTTTTATTGATCAAGCTAACGGGAAATTTGAGGATTTGCGTGAACACTTGCTCGAAATTCAGCAAGAATTGTTTGATTGCGGGTCCGATCTCGCCTTTGTAAAAATTAGCGAAACCAAATATAAAGTACGGGATGAGATGGTCACCCGGCTTGAGCAATGGATTGATCTGTATGATGCGGAAAATCCGAAGGTGGAACGGTTTATTTTGCCAGGGGGCAGTTTGCTCTCTTCCACATTACATGTCTGCCGTACAGTATGTCGTCGCGCTGAACGCCGTGCCGTAACCCTCGGACAACATACGGATATCAACCCTTCTGTACGACGTTATTTGAATCGTCTGTCTGATTATTTCTTCGTTGTAGCTCGGACTGCTAATGCGAGACAACAGGTAGCTGACATTGAGTATGTGCGGAGCAAAAAAGTATTCCGCCGCAAAGACAAAGAATGAGCGATTATTATTCACCACTTATTTACACGGTTCCCGAAAATGAAGATGGCTGGCTGCTGAAGACCGTGCTTCAGCGGCGCCTACAGGTCTCGCGCAAGCTCCTGTCGAGAATCAAACTTACAGAGCAGGGAATTATGTTGAATGGCGAGCGGGTATACATCAGCGTCAAAGTTAGCGCAGGTGACGTCCTGGAAGTCCGAATGGAACAGGAAGAGTCGGATGATATTTTACCTGAGCCGATTCCCTTTACGATACTGTATGAAGATGAGCACTTGCTTATCGTGAACAAAGATTCCGGTGTCATCGTACATCCAACACATGGGCATTACACAGGTACTTTGGCAAACGGGGTTGTCCATTATTGGAAGTCCAAAGGCGAGCGATTCCGCTTCAGGCCGATTCATCGACTGGATCAGGAAACATCGGGTGTGCTGGCAATCGCAAAAAATCCATATGTGCACCAGCATGTGTCTGAACAGATGATCGCAGGAACGGTGGATAAACAATATATTGCCTTAGTGCACGGTAGTCCTGCCCAAGAAGAGGGGGCCATCGATGGCCCGATTGATCGTGATCCCGAAGAGCCGCATCGTCGAATCGTTACACCTGACGGGTATGCGGCAAGAACGTTATACACGACCGTTGTCCGATGGGCGGGCGGAAGTGCCAGTGCGGTGAATCTGAAGCTGGAGAGCGGCAGAACCCATCAAATAAGGGTACATATGACATCGATTGGCTGCCCGTTAATTGGGGATCGGATGTACAAGACCCTTCCAGTGCATGAGATTGATGAGCAGACCATGGCTGTTCGGGAGGAACGAGACACTTGGATTGCACGTCAGGCATTGCATGCATGTGAGCTGGCGTTTGACCATCCCATTTTGCACAATCGGATGACGTTCCAAGCCCCGTTGCCCGCAGATATGGCTGCCCTGGAGGCTCGCCTGGATACCGAGGCATCACCGAGAAAAGCGTTGTAGGAAGCTGTCAAAACAGCCTGATTGTGCGCTGTGTGTAGTAGCTCAGAGTGCGTTTGTGTCCAGCTGTAAGTCAACGGTTAGTTAGCTCAACCAGTGTGAGGCATGCAAACTGCATCCGAACAAAATGCCGCAGGCTAATTTTTGAAATTTTTAGGTTGTAGGATTTTTATGTTTTAAGGTTTTTGACCCTAAAGCCGAATGTATATTTTTCTCATTCGAAAAGAGGTTTAAAATTACAGTGCGATGGTATCGGTTTGGAGCGACTTTTGGATTTGCGAAGCAAACCAAGGGAAGCGAGAAATCGAAACCGGAGCACCACCGGAGCACACATAGGAGGACAAGTAACGATGAGTAATCTAAAAGTATATCAATACGCCAAATGTGGCACGTGCCGCAAAGCCGTAAAATGGCTGGAAGCTCAGGGGCATGAGCTGGAATTAATCCCTATTTTCGACACACCTCCATCCGAAGCAGAATTAACGGAGTTGATTCAGAAGAGCGGAGTTGAAGTGAAGAAGTTCTTTAATACGAGTGGGGAAGTGTACAAGGAGCAGCAATTGAAGGACAAGCTGCCAGGGTTGTCCACAGAAGAGCAGATTCGTTTGCTGGCTTCCAATGGTCGTCTGATTAAACGTCCAATCGTTACGGATGGTCACAAAGTGACCGTAGGATTCAAAGAAGACACGTATGAGCAGGAATGGAACAACGCGTAATTTATAGATGAATGATTTCATTGATTGTTAAATGAACCAAGGTGAAAAAGGCTCTGAATGTTCAAATTTCAGGGCTTTTTTGGCTGGTCGATCCTTGGCGGAACTATGCTATAATGATAGAATTAGTTCGATATTTTATTTGCTAGATACAGGACAGGAGAGAACAAATTCAAGTGAATCAACGTAATGAACCTACTTTGTTGCTGGTAGATGGTATGGCGGTGTTGTTCCGTGCATTCTATGCAACATCTGCAAGCGGATATATCAGACGTACAAAGGCAGGCGTGCCAACCAACGCAGTATACGGATTTATCCGTTATTTTTGGGATGCGGTTCAGACCTTTGGGCCAAGTCATGTCGTATGCTGTTGGGATATGGGGGGCAAGACGTTTCGCGGTGAAGAGTATGCAGCGTACAAGGGGAACCGTCCGGAAGCTCCGGATGATCTGATTCCTCAATTTGCTCTGATTCGTGAAGTGATGGATAGTTTGAACATTCCGAATATTGGCGCTCAAGGATATGAGGCTGATGATTGCATCGGTACACTTGCCAAGTACTACACCGAGCAGACGGATATGAACGTGATGGTACTTACGGGTGACCATGATATGCTGCAACTGATTGATGACCGCACAAGCATTATTATTATGAAAAAAGGTCATGGCAATTACATGGTGTATACGCCTGAATCTCTAATGACGGAGAAACAACTGACGCCTCGTCAAGTGATTGACATGAAAGGTCTGATGGGCGATGCCAGTGACAATTATCCTGGGGTACGGGGCATTGGGGAGAAGACGGCTTTGAAACTTGTGCAGGAGTTTGGCTCCATAGAAGGCATTTTGGACAATATGGATAAACTTACCCCTTCGGTACGTAACAAGATTGAGAATGATCTCGATATGCTTCATCTGTCTCGTAAACTGGCAGAGATTCACTGTGCTGTTCCGGTAGCTTGTGCACTGGATGTATGTGAATTGCGTCTTGATCCGGATATGGTGATGGACAAGTTCGAACAACTTGAGATGAAGAGCCTGGGCTCTTGGATGGGAGTGGCAATAGGGTGAGTAGTATGCAGACAAAAAGGACGGGCAAAAAGTGGTGGACAGGGGCTATGGCCCTCGTCCTTGCTTTGCCGGTAATCCTTTCAGGAGCGGTGAGTGCTCCACAGACAGCGGATGCCAAAGCGGCAATTAGCACCAAGGTACAGAAAGTAAAAGCAGCAGGACGCAGTTTTACCGTGCAGACGGTTAGTATTCCCAAGGGTACACCAGTTACCGTAGGATTGGCGAAGAAGCAGGTCGGTCAGACCGCAACATTACCTTCGATTGTTAAGGCATATGGCGCGCAAGCGGCCATTAACGGAGCGTTTTTTGAAGCTTATAACGGAGCTCCAGATCCATACGGCATGTTAATAGCAAACGGCAAAGTTATACATATTGGAAGATACGGAACAACGATCGGGTTTAAGGAAGACGGTTCAGCCATCATGGATTCGCTTCAAGTGAGTCTGACGGGTAAAGTAACAGATAAAGAAGGGAAATCACGCAGTTGGTATGCGACCTTTATTAACCGAACACCTTCCGCGAATGCGAGTATTACGATGTTATACACGCCAGAGCGGGGATCTACAGTCGGGTTCAAAGGAGGTACGGCGGTTGTGATGGAGAAAGGGATTGTCACCAAGAAAGTACCGAATACCGATGTAGCCATTCCGAAGAATGGCTCGGTGCTGGTCTTCACGGGAAATCAGAAATCTTCGTCGGATCGCTTCACCGTTGGATCAACTGTAGAGATGAATTATAAATACACCAATGCAGCAGGCAAAGAGATCCCTTGGCAAGATGTAGTCACCGCTGTGGGCGCAGGTCCGCGTCTGGTGAAAGACGGCAAAATTGCCGTAAATCCAACGAGTGAGGGCTTCAAGGATACCAAAATTCTCAATGCCTCCGGCGCAAGAAGCGGTATAGCCATAATGGCCGACGGTTCGGTTATGTTGGCTACCGTGTCAGGAGCGACGATCAAAGAATGGGCTGCTGTCATGCAGAAGCTTGGTGCCAAGGAGGCAATGAACCTGGATGGTGGTGCATCTTCTGGCATGTATGCTGGCGGCAAAATGCTTACTTCCCCGGGCCGCTTGTTAAGTAATACACTTGTTTTTGGTGGCTCTGTTCGTTAAAAGAAAGCTAATATGGGAGGTAGGATCAGATGACACTCACACATAACCGGAAGCCAGATGAAAGCAAAACGGCGGTATTAGCTGTAAACGTAGGGCAACTTCAGGCCTTGCCTGGCCAGAAGCGCGAAGTGATGAGCGGCATTGTGAAACATCCCATATCCAGCCCGGTCTTCCTGTCATTCACCGGAATGACAGGGGATGCCCAGGCGGATCTCGAGCATCATGGTGGGCCTGATAAGGCAGTTTGTGTATACGATTACAGTCGTTATCCGGCGCTTGAACAACTGTTGGATCGCAAGCTGAACTGGGGAGCTTGTGGAGAAAATCTGACAGTTGAAGGCTGTATGGAGGAAGAAGTCCGGATTGGTGATGTGTATGAATTGGGGGAAGCCACGGTACAGGTCAGCCAGCCAAGACAGCCTTGCTTCAAGCTTGGTGCAAGGTATGATTACAAAGAATTGCCTGTTTATTTTCAGGATAGCGGGCATACCGGATTTTATTTTCGGGTGTTGCAAGAGGGTGAGGTAACTCCTTCTGCAATATTCAGACGAATAAGCACGGACCCTGCATCAATGACCATTCTGAAAGCCAATCGAATTATGCATCAGGGGAAGCAGGATGCCGTTGCTATGCGTGCTTTGCTGGCCATTCCAACGTTAGCCGACAGCTGGAAGCAGACCTTATTGAAGCGATTGGCCAAGCTCGAAACTGCTGAACAGGATTAATTCATGTCCTCGTTTAGAGAACAGATTCGAAGATCCATTTTAATTTTAAACTACTTGGGAGAGTGACTAACATGACGATTTTAGGCGCAATTGAAGCTGGAGGAACCAAATTTGTATGTGGTATCGGTACGGAAGAAGGAGAAGTTCTTGAGCGCGTAAGCTTTCCAACGACGACACCGGAAGAGACGATGGCTCAAGTAATCGCTTTTTTTGAAGGTAAAGGTATTGAAGCTTTGGGTGTAGGTTCATTTGGTCCAATTGATCCGATTGAAGGAAGCCCGACCTATGGTTACATCACAACAACACCCAAACCGCATTGGGGTCAGTATAACCTGATTGGTAAGCTCAAGGAGCACTTTGATGTACCGATGACGTTCGACACGGATGTAAACGGTGCTGCGCTTGGGGAAGCAACCTGGGGGGCTGCACAAGGCCTGGATAGCTGTCTGTATATTACTGTCGGAACGGGTATTGGTGCAGGCGCAGTTGTAGGTGGCAAAATGGTCCATGGATTGTCACATCCAGAGATGGGACACATCATTGTACGCAGACATCCTGAAGATACGTATGAAGGGTTCTGTCCGTATCATGGGGACTGTCTGGAAGGGCTTGCCGCAGGTCCTGCCATCAATAAACGTTGGGAGCAACCGGCTTACGAACTGCCAGCCGATCACAAGGCCTGGGAGATTGAAGCACATTACCTGGCGCATGCTCTGATGAATTATGTATTGATCCTCACACCTCAGAAAATTGTAATGGGTGGCGGTGTGATGAAGCAGGAGCATCTGTTCCCAATGGTTCGCAGCAAACTGCAGGAATTGCTCGCTGGATACGTTCAGCATCCTGCACTTCAGTCCGAAATTGACCAGTATGTCGTTTCACCGGGACTTGGCGATAACGCAGGACTGTGTGGTTCGCTTGCGTTGGCCAAATTGGCTTTGAACAAGTAAATGGCTTTACAAACAAGCAGTTGACGAATTTTTCCATTGTGGTAATATTATGAGCAACAGCATAGCACGGTTAATGAGGAAGCACCTCTCTTGCATGGATTTTGCAGGAGAGGTGTTTTTTTGTTGCTTAATTTAGCACAAAACAGACTGTGTCGAGCTGAACTATTGAAGGAGGGACAAGAAATGGAAGTCATTTTCATGAACAGATTATCCAGAATGTCAGGTCAGAATGAAGAGCATGCGCAGTTGTGGATCGGTGAAGAAGAAGGAGCGTGGCATCTGGGATGGAGCCGATATGAGGAAGGAGATCGAACGGATGACATCTGGTATGCTGGCAGTTCGTGGGACGAGCTGTTAAATGTTTATCGTCATCAGTTAGCCATACAGATGGGCGAAGGATATCGTCCGTTGCTGCAGGGTATGTTTCACGAAAATGATGATTTGAAGTCGCGCAGTTATGGCGGTCAACGTCTTCATTGTTACAGTGAATTATATGGCAATGAGGGGCTGTATATGGACCTATGCATATGGCGCAGGAAGAGAGCAGCGTCTGACCGGAAGGCCCCCTATTTTATTGCAACAAACCGGTTGTTACGCATGATCAGTGCATTTGTTCCACAAACCATCGATGAATTGATGCAACTGCCTGGCGTAGGAGAGAGCAAGGCTTCCGAGTACGGAGCTGAATGGTTGGAGCTTACGAATGGACTGGAACGTTCCACATCTTTTCCGCTAGAGTGGGTGTACTCGGTTCTGAAGGAACAAGAATATGAGAGCTGGTTGTACAAACAGAGAGAGCAGAAATACAAGCAGGAGCTAGACAGATTTACCACACGGAAGCAGGTACTTGAAGGGATGAAAGAAGGATATACGTTAGAGGAGATCGTGAATCGTTCCGGATTGTCCCGTCGGGAGCTAATTGAACTGTTAGAGGCACTGGATTTGGAGGGGTATGACACAGATTGTCTACTCGATGCGGAGCTTGCTGTCATGCCCGAAGAGGAGCAAGAGGCGGTATGGAGCGCCTACGAGGAGCTGGGAGATACGTTTCTGAAGCCCGTGTTACATAAGGTGTATGGAGAAGAGAAGACTGGCGGGAGCAATCTGGAGCAGGTCTACGAAAGACTGCGCATGATTCGCATCCGGTTTCGTCGTCACACAGAGACAGAGCAGAATGCAGGCTAGATTGGAAATAGGACGTTAGTTGTCATACAATAAACTAATTATAAAAAAAGACGAAGCGTCTCCAAAAGTGGAGCGCTTCGTCTTTTGCTATTTCAAACCCAATCTTTTTTGCGGAAAATAAAGAACATGCTTAGGCCCAGCGTAACCATTAGGCCAATAACCACGAAATAACCATATTTCCAGTCCAACTCAGGCATGTTCGTGAAGTTCATCCCATAGATGCCAGTGATAACGGTCAGCGGCATGAACACCGTGGTAATGGCGGTGAACACACGCATGATTTCATTCGCCCGGTTGGCGATACTGGATTGGTAAGCTTCTCGTAAGTTCCCCATCAGGTCGCGATAAGTCTCAAAGGTTTCGGATATTTTCACAGCATTCTCATAAATGTCACTGAAATACTTTTGCAGTTGATCATCAATAAGACGCAGATCTTTTTTATTGAGTGTGTTAATGACCTCTTTCTGAGGTCCCAGCACTTTCTTCAGCCACAAAATCTCACTGCGCAACCCGATAATCTCATTCAGATGAGACTTCTTGGTGTGCATCAAAATGTCTTCTTCTAGCTTCTCGATACGCGCTTCAATTCGGTCACCTACGGTGAAATAATTATCAACAATCAAGTCAACCAGCAGATACAGCAGCTTATCCGGCGTACTGATTTCCTGTTCCCATAGGATCGGTTTCAATGTTCGCAATTCGCTAACTTTCTGTTTGGTAACACTGATAATAAAGTGTCTGCCAAGGAACAAGTTGACGGCACGTAAAAAAATCTCTTCATCATCAAAACGAATGCTATTAATAACAATAAAATAATGGCTCTCATAAATTTCAATCTTCGGACGTTGTTCTTCGTCACTCAAACAGTCTTCCACGGCCAGATCATGCATCATGAACAGCGGTTGAAGTACCGCCAAATCGTCTACGTCGGCATCAATCCAGTAAAACCCCTCCGCTGGTGGAGTCAGCGCCTGCTGAATGTCGTCCACCGGAATAAATACACCGTTATTTACCAACCGGATTTTCATTATTCATCTACTCCTTCTGCACCCGCCAAATGGGCGGATTTCATCAATATGGGCGCAAAAAGAACAGATCAGCCGGTCGGCAGCGGAGCCTGGAAGTCAGGACTGCGTTCGCTCTATAATCAAACGGAAGTAACGTCCCGCTGCCGGCATGCTGATATCAATTCTCTATGCAGTTTGTCGGAATTCGGCTGCCAGTCAGGCCTCGGGTCGCCATCCATTGAATATGTCACCTCTCACATAAGGGTTTATAACACTTGTCTAGTATACCGCTGGTACAGGGTCCTTTCAAGCGCAAAAATGTGTCGATTTCGCGCCCTGGAGCAGTGTATGACAACGGATGATGAACGGTTCCGATCCTGAGGAACAGACATTGAACTACACCTTGACGTGAGGGGATTAATGTCTTAAAGTAAAAGGTGAACCACACTAGTATTTACAATTGAATAAAGCGAAATCTTATCAAGAGTAGGTGGAGGGACTGGCCCGATGAAACCCGGCAACCGGCGGTATACCGCACGGTGCTAATTCTTGCAGCGACCAAGTGTCCAAGTGACACTGTTGTAACTGAGAGATGAGAGAGGCGCATATCTATTTACATATGACCTTTCTCGGAATCCGAGGAAGGTCTTTGTTATATGCACCGACTTCTCAGCAGTGATTTTCGCTAAGGAACTTGAGCTTGCCGCCAGCAATGTGGTTGCAATTCAGCGCCTGCAGGCAAGCTCATGGCAGCCTATAACTGTACGGATGCGAATCGTATCGATTCCGCAGTGGCTGCATCTATTTATGCACAAGGAGGAGTTAGAAACACCATGCCAATCAAAATTCCAGACACACTGCCTGCCAAGGAAGTACTTGCAGGAGAGAACATCTTTGTCATGGACGAGACATCTGCTTACCAGCAGGACATTCGTCCACTACGTATCGCTATATTAAACCTGATGCCCACAAAGGAAACGACAGAAACACAATTGCTTCGTCTGGTGGGTAACACACCCATTCAGGTAGATATCGTTCTGGTTCATCCGAAGTCTCATACGTCCAAGAATACTTCCCAGGAATATTTGGACTTGTTCTACAAAACCTTTGATGAGATTGAACACCGCCGTTTTGACGGCATGATCATTACAGGCGCTCCTGTAGAGCAAATGGACTTTGAAGACGTGAACTATTGGAAAGAAATCCAGGAGATCTTCGAATGGACCAAAACCAATGTGACTTCGACCATGCATATATGTTGGGCTTCCCAAGCGGGTTTATACCATCATTTCGGAGTTCCCAAAGTTCCGCTGGATGAAAAATGTTTTGGCGTATTCTCACATACGATCAACAGATCCAATGTACAGTTGCTGCGCGGATTTGATGAAGTATTCAACGTCCCGCATTCCCGCCATACGGAAGTGCGACGTGAAGATATTGAAAAAAATGAAAACCTTGAAATATTGGCTGAATCTGAGGAAGCGGGTATTTTCCTGGTTGCTACCAAAGACGGCAAACAGATTTTTGCAACCGGACATGCTGAGTATGACCCGCTTTCATTGAAATGGGAATATGACCGTGATGCAGCTAAAGGCATGGACATTGCGCTGCCTAGACATTATTTCCCGAATGACGATCCTTCCCGTGTTCCCCCGGCCACTTGGCGGGCACATGCAAACTTATTATTCTCTAATTGGCTCAATTACTATGTGTATCAAGAGACACCTTACGATATTGGTCCGCAAATCTAATCGACATTACAGGAGGATGCTGCAATGGAAGACAACAAGTTGAAAATCGAAAGTCGATTGGCCCAAATTGGGTCTATCAATGAACCGGTAACGGGCGCCATTAATTTTCCGATCTATCAATCCACTGCGTTTCGCCACCCAAAGCTTGGACAAAGCACGGGATTTGATTATATTCGTACGACCAATCCAACCCGTAAAGTGTTGGAAGAAGCAGCGGCAGCGTTGGAATCCGGTGATGCAGGTTTTGCCTGTAGCTCCGGCATGGCTGCTTTGCAAACGATTTTCGCTTTATTTGGACAAGGGGATCATCTGATTGTATCGCTGGATCTGTACGGCGGAACGTATCGTTTGCTTGAACGCATCCTGTCTCGATTTGGTGTGACAGCAAGTTATGTAGATACCAATGACCTGGCAGCTCTGGAAAGTATTCGTCAACCGAATACAAAAGCGGTATTTATTGAGACACCAACCAATCCACTAATGATGATTACGGATGTGGAAGCGGTATGCTCCTGGGCCAAGAGCCATAACTTGCTGACCATTGTGGATAATACACTACTGACTCCATTCTTCCAGCGTCCAATTGAACTCGGTGCTGATATCATCATCCATAGTGCCACGAAGTATCTGGGTGGTCATAATGATGTACTTGCCGGATTAATTATTACCAAAGGGGAAGAATTGTCGGCCGAAATGGCATTCCTGCACAATTCTATTGGAGCAGTGTTGTCTCCAAGCGACTCCTATCAGCTGATGAAAGGCATGAAGACACTCGCTCTTCGCATGGAGCGGCATGAGTATAATGCTTTGACGATTGCCAAGTACCTTTTGGAGCACCCAGCCGTTAATGAAGTGTATCATCCTGGTTTGTCGGATCATCCCGGATTTGAAATACAGAATAAACAATCCAGTGGAAATACAGGCATTTTCTCTTTCAAAGTAAAGGATGCTCGTTATGTTGAACCGTTGCTTCGTCACATCAAACTGATTGCTTTTGCGGAAAGCCTCGGGGGTGTAGAGTCATTGATGACTTATCCTGCGGTACAGACCCATGCGGATATTCCGATTGAAATTCGTGACGCTGTAGGTGTAGATGACCGTCTGTTGCGCTTCTCTGTAGGGATCGAGCACGCCGAAGATCTGATTGCCGATCTGGGCAATGCACTCACAGCTGCACAGCAGGAGATAGAAGGGGGAACGCATCATGAGTGAGCAAAACAATAATGCCAACAATCATGAACGGAATGTTCATTCCGACCTGAAGTTCGATACCAAGCTGCTGCATTTCGGTGATGAAATCGATAAAACCACCGGGGCTTCCAGTGTGCCAATTTACCAGGCCTCCACATTCCATCATTTTGATATTTTTAATCCACCTCAACATGATTATAGTCGTTCCGGTAACCCGACTCGTCAGGCATTGGAGGATTACATTACATTATTGGAGGGTGGGGCACGCGGATTTGCCTATTCCTCAGGCATGGCTGCCATCTCCAGTGTGTTCATGATGTTCTCGGCAGGCGATCACATGATTGTGACGGAAGATGTATATGGAGGAACGTATCGACTGCTTACTTCCATTCTGAGCCGGATGCAGATTGAGACTACCTTTGTGGATATGACCAATATTGATGAAGTGAAAGCAGCGCTCAAACCGAATACGAAGGCAGTCTATATGGAAACACCATCCAACCCGACACTTCGGATCACGGATATTGCTGCAGTCACCTCCTGGGCACAGGAACATGAGTTAATCTCCATTCTTGATAACACCTTCATGACGCCTTATTACCAACGTCCGATTGAGCTCGGGGTGGATATTGTCGTACATAGTGCGACCAAGTTTCTTGGCGGACACAGTGATGTGCTGGCAGGTTTAGCCGTTGCTCGTACGGATTCATTGGGTACACAGCTAAAACAATTGCAGAATGGACTTGGAACCGTGCTCGGGGCTCAGGAATCCTGGCTGCTGATGCGTGGTATGAAAACCTTGGGTGCGCGTATGGCCCACAGTGAACAGAGCACAGCGAAGCTGGCTGCATGGCTTAGTGGACGCAGTGATATTACGGCTGTATTTTATCCGGGGCTGCTGGATCATCCCGGCCGTGAAGCTCATGAACGTCAGTCAAGCGGATACGGGGCAGTCGTGTCATTTGACGTTGGTTCAGGCGATCGGGCCAAGGCAGTACTTAATCGTGTGAAATTGCCAATTGTTGCCGTGAGTTTGGGTGCGGTTGAAAGTATCTTGTCTTATCCTGCGATGATGTCTCATGCGGCTATGCCGGCTGAGGTTCGTCGTGATCGGGGTATAACTGACGGATTACTGCGCTTCTCTGTAGGTCTGGAAGACATCGATGACCTGATTGCAGATCTGGATCAGGCACTTCAGGACTCGTAGGATCGAACAGTATTGAAACACGGGTGTTAGAGCCCGCTGAAAAAGAAATGAAATTAGATAGCATATGTAAACATTTTTATTAATTTTTAAAGCACCTTCTCATAAGGTGCTTTTTTTCACATGTAACCTGTGTTACGATATGTGGAGTACAGAAATGCGATGTTGCCACCAAAACTTTCATCTATATGAGCAAGTTGGGACGGATCGTGATTATATTTTCTCTTCATGAGGGAGGCTTTTTTACGATGAGTACGGTAGACCGTATCTTAGATAAAGCCCTTCGGGGCGAACGTTTGGACTTGGAAGACACGATTCAGCTGTTTGAATCAAATGAAGTAGACAAAATCGGGGCCGCCGCCAATGTGATTGTAAAACGCATGCACCCCGAACCATACAGAACATTTGTAATTGGGCGTAACGTCAACTACACGAACGTGTGTGATGTGTACTGCCGTTTTTGTGCTTTCTACCGCAGACCTGGCTCTGACGAAGGATATGTACTTCCCGATGAAGTCATTTTCCAGAAGATTCAAGAAACCGAAGACGTAAATGGTACCGAGATTTTGATGCAAGGCGGAACGAATCCGAATCTGCCGTTTAGCTATTACACTGACCTGCTCAAAGCGATCAAGGAGCGTTTCCCTAATATTACGATGCACTCCTTCTCGCCAGCTGAAATTATGAAAATGGTTGAAGTGTCCGACGGTCTTACTTTGGAAGAGGTTGTACGTGCAATTCACGAAGCGGGACTCGATTCTCTGCCTGGTGGTGGTGCGGAAATCCTGGATGACCGTACACGCCGCAAAATCAGCCGTTTGAAAGGTTCATGGCGCGATTGGATGGACGTTATGCAGACAGCTCACCGTATCGGTATGAACACAACGGCAACGATGGTTATCGGCCTTGGTGAAACGATGGAAGAGCGCGCACTGCATCTGCTTCGTGTACGTGAAGCTCAGGATGAGTGCATTGCGAACAAGTATGATTCCGAAGGATTCCTGGCGTTCATTCCTTGGACATTCCAACCGGATAATACGAATCTGAAGCTGGAGCGTCAGACGCCAGAAGAGTACCTGAAGACGGTAGCGATCAGTCGACTGGTGTTGGACAACATCAAAAACATTCAATCCTCATGGGTAACGATGGGACCTGAAGTCGGCAAAAAATCACTCGAATTTGGCTGCAATGACTTTGGTAGCACCATGATTGAAGAGAACGTGGTATCTGCTGCAGGCGCAACGTACAAAGTCAACATTGGTTCCATTACGCAACTGATTCGGGAGTCCGGTTATATTCCAGCACAGCGTAACACAAGATATGACATCCTGCGGACGTTTGATGAGAATAATGCCATTCAACAAGATTTTGTAATGCAGAACTAATATTTATTTTATAGTACATCACGCTGATGAATTGAATGGATAAGAATCATTCAGTCAGTTTGGATATGAAGTCCGTTGATTACTCTTTAAGGGGGAATCGGCGGACTTTTTAATTTCACTTCACACCAAGCGATTATTCAAAGATCATCAAACAGTACATATTACGCATTTGGCGATATTTTAGTTTGAAATTCAACTGTTACAATGAAAGGACACGTGAGTAAGCAGACATGCTGGGAAGGGGCAGGCCGATGAAAACAAGAAGACTTGGGAAGACGGAATTGGAAGTACCTGTACTGAGCTTTGGAGCATCCTCTCTAGGTTCAGTATTTCGTGATATTGACCGAGGTGAGGGTGTCCGTACGGTTCACGCCGCTGTAGATGCAGGGATGAACTATATAGATGTTTCGCCCTATTATGGATTAACGAAGGCTGAATCGGTGCTTGGAGAAGCCATCCGTAGTTTGCCACGTAGCTCGTTTACGTTGTCGACCAAGGCTGGACGTTATGGGGAGAATGCATTTGATTTTTCGCGTAAGCGGATACATGATAGTGTACAAGAGAGTCTGGATCGACTACATACCGATTATATTGACATCTTGTTCTTGCATGACATTGAGTTTGTCTCGGCCGATATTATTATTGAAGAAGCTTTCCCAACCTTACTCCGCCTAAAGGAGCAGGGAGTCATTCGCCATGCAGGGATTTGTGGATTGCCCCTACCGTTGTTCGAGAAGGTTCTGCCACAGATCGATGCGGATGCGATCATCTCGTATTGTCATTATTCATTGAATGATACCTCATTATTGTCGTTATTGCCCTTGTTGGAAAAAAAAGAAATTGGCCTCGTCAATGCTTCGCCTCTTTCTATGGGCTTGTTGAGTACCCGAGGGGCTCCTGCCTGGCATCCGGCAGATGATCAGGTGAAACAGCTCTGCCTGAAGGCTGCCCGCTTCTGTACAGAACAAGGTAATGACATTGCCAAGCTGGCCGTGCAATTCTCCACGTCGAATGAACGAATTCCGACAACACTGGTGAGCAGTGCCAGCCAGCGTAATATCCTCAATAATGCAGCCTGGGTAGAGGAACCGATCGATCAGATCCTGCTGGATGAAGTGCTGCGCATTCTGGCTCCATTGCATAACGAGACGTGGTCAAGCGGACGACCTGAATATAATACGAAGCTAAGCAAAACGACAGCAGAAGCACCCAAGGGGGAACAACGATGAGAACCATTGTATGTGAAGAAATAGATCAATTGAAGCTCCAGGACCTGCCTCAACCGGAACGAGCAGAAGGAGAGGCGTTGGTTGCCATTCGGCGGATTGGGATATGTGGAACAGATCTGCATGCGTACAAAGGCAACCAGCCATTCTTTACCTATCCTCGTGTTCTGGGTCATGAACTGGCGGCTGTTATTGAAGAAATCGGTCCGAACGAGGCAGGATTACAGCCTGGGGATCAGGTAAGTATTATTCCGTATTTGCATTGTGGGCATTGTATCGCCTGTCGATCAGGGAAAACGAATTGTTGTGTGTCCATGCAGGTGATGGGTGTACATGTGGACGGCGGCATGCGAGAGAGAATCGTTGTGCCTGTCTCCCATCTGATCCAAGCCGAAGGACTTACACTGGATGAAACAGCGATGGTAGAACCGCTCAGTATTGGTGCTCATGCGGTCAGAAGAGCAGCACTAAGGCCTGGTGAACAGGTTGTTGTCATTGGAGCTGGACCGATTGGTCTGGGTGTGATGGCATTTGCCAAACAGGCGGGGGCGCGTGTCATTGCCGTTGATCGTAATCTGGACAGGCTGGAGCTTAGCCGGACTTGGGCTGGAGCGGATGATCTGGTACAGGCCAATGAACATTCTGTACAACAAGTGGCTGAAATTACGGGAGGCGACTATGCTACAGCTGTCTTCGATGCAACAGGTAACGTGAATTCGATGAATGAGGCGTTTCAATATGTTGCTCATAGTGGTCAACTTATTTTCGTGGGACTGGTGAAAGCGGATGTTACCTTTCATGACCCCGAATTTCACAAGCGGGAGATGAGTATCTTGGGCAGTCGAAACGCAACCCGTGAAGATTTTGAACAAGTCCTGTCGACCTTGCGTCAAAAGAAATTAAGCATGGATGGGTATATCACACACCGAGTGGAATTTGATGAGTTACCTACTGCAATAGATCAATGGTTATTGCCAGATTCACATGTAGTCAAAGCCATCGTTGAGCTATAATAACAAGTAAGTCTGATAACAGAAAAAAACGCTCTCTGACCTTACTGGACAATACTGTCCATCCATAGGGGAAGAGAGCGTTTTTTGTAAGTTGAATTAAAATTACACGATAACGAAGAGGACAGAAAAAAACCTGAAAAAGCGAAGCGTTCGCCTTTATCCCCGGATTTTTCCCTTCAGAAAAGGGAATCGAAAAAATCTGGGGATAACAGCGATTGGAAGGTTGTTCTGTCATCGTAGTGTCAGTGTAAATATCTTTAGTTCAACTTACATGAGCTATTATTTTTCCGGATTTGTCACAATACCTGCATGTGGATCAATATGACGCACAATGGATTTGAGCCAGATCATTTCGAGGAAATGAATCTCATAGTAGAGCGCTCCCGGAACGTGTTGGATCCAACCTTCAGCGACAGCTGGATGCCCTGGATCCGTTGAAGCAGCCAATGTTCCAGGTTCACGGCGCAGCCGTTTACGGATGGCTTTTTCAACTTGAGCGCTTTGTGTAGTTAAAATACATATTTTGCGCTTAGCTGTGAATCCGCGGAATGCAATATACACCATTTCATATGCAATGAGATAAGCAATTACCGAGTACATCGCTTGATCCCAACCGAAGACAACACCAGCGGCGGTTAGAATCAACAAGTTGAGCAGCATGATTATTTTTTCGATAAGCATCCGTTTCCCGCTAAATACACGTTCAGGTGGACGGGAGGACGGATCACCGATTTCCAGCGTATCCAGTGTCCCACCATACCGCACGACTAGACCGATTCCTAGACCGAGACATAATCCGCCAAACATGGCGGCAGCCAGTGGGTGCTCGACAAGCGGCGGCATGGGATGAAGCACAATGGCACCAATCGAAAAGACAACCAAACCCAGAACAGTGACCAGTACGAATTTCTTTTGCACGAGTCTATAGGACAGAAAGATAAACGGAACGTTGAACAAAAACAGGAACAAACCAATCCTCATTTCGGTCCAGTGGGCGAACAACGAAGAGATACCTGTAATGCCTCCAATAATGATCTTATTGGGATGTAGAAACAATTCAAGTCCCACGGAGGCCAGAATTCCACCCGCTATTACAAACAATAAATTCAACATGCGACGGGCAGATGATAATCTGGTCTTGGCGGTTTGTGGCACCGGATTAGCCGATATCAGAGGTGCTTTCATAGGTCATCCTCCTTAGTGCGGCTTTCGAGCCATTCTCCCTGGGTTAGTCACAGAAAGATCGGCGTAAGAGCCGCGAAGTACGTTAGTGTGTCTGTTCTGTACAGACATAAGGAATTATCCTTCTTTCTGCAGAACCTTTGGTTCTTCTTTCTTTTTCCGAGGATCCTTGAACTTGAATATTTTATCCAATAAACGGAATACATGTTTGGACTCTTTGGTTAATAAAGGACCCAGAATGGCCAGAATTAGGACATAGAGCGCGGCAAACGGTTGAATCATTGGCAACAGTCCTCCGGCTTTACCCATGTTGGCCAAGATGATGGAAAATTCACCCCGTGACACAATGGTTAATCCAATATTCGCCGATGCTTTGGGCGATAGTCCTGCACTGCGTCCGGCCATCATACCTGCTAGGAAGTTACCGAACAATGTAATAACAACTGCAATCAGAGCTAACCATACGGCTTCGCCACCCAAGGACAACGGATCAATGGACAATCCAAAGCTGAAGAAGAAGATTGCTCCGAAGAAGTCACGGAACGGTAGAATCAAGTGCTCAATCCGTTTCGCGTGTTCTGTTTCAGCAAGCACCAGACCAACCAGTAATGCACCAATCGCTTCGGCAACATGAATGGTTTCAGAGAAGCCGGCTACCAGGAACAAGGCTCCGAATACAACGAGAGAGAATAGCTCATTCGATCGAATTTTAAGCAATTTGTTTAGTAGCGGTGTTGCTTTGCGTCCAAGGATAATCACGATAAGCATGAATCCGAGAGCAATAAGTGCGGACATGATGACGCCTCCGATGGAGGATGAATCACTAAGCACAAGTCCGGACAAGATCGAGATATATACAGCGAGGAATACATCTTCGAACATAATAATACCCAATATCATCTCTGTTTCAGGATTGGCCGTTCGTTTCAAATCCACGAGTACCTTGGCCACGATGGCACTGGAAGAGATGGTAGTTATACCTGCGATAATAAGTGCTTCTGCAACTGGGAAACCGGACATAAAACCGAATATTAATCCCAGCGTGAAGTTAATCCCGATATAGATAGACCCGCCGACTGCAATGGATTTACCCGATTTGATCAAACGACCAACCGAGAATTCCAGCCCTAGATAGAAGAGCAGGAAGAGAATACCAATGCGGCCCATAAACTCAATAAACGGCTGACTTTCAATGAAACGGAAGTCCAGATGCCAGATTTTCATAGCATGTGGCCCAACAGCCATCCCGATCAGAATATAAAACGGAACGACCGAAAATCTTAGTTTTGCCGATAAAAGGCCGGCTGCCGCAATGAGCACAAGGGCCAGACCTACTTCGAATATCAAATGATCCATCTATTTACCCCCTTCCAGTCAGGAGGAGGGATTTAAACAGTTTCTGCTGATTGCGTTCGCCAACGGCTACTACCGTGGACTCTGCACTAATCACGACCTCCGGACCGGGGCTGATATGTTTTTTGTGATTCTTCTCTACAACGGCAATAACCGTTGCCCCTGAGTTTTGACGTACGTCCAGTTCACCAATAGATTTACCGATACATCCGTAGGATGGCTCGATTTTGTACCATTCAATAATCAGATCGTCAAACGTTACTTCAATATTTTCAAGCTGCTTTGGTTTATAGGTCAATCCACCAACGATGGCAGCAATCTGTCTTGCTTCATAGTCATCAAGTGTAATCATGGAGATGCTTTGGTCTGGATCATCGTACTCAAAATGGTACATTTCCCGGCGACCGTCATCGTGAATAATGACAATAATTTTATCTCCACTGCTCGTTTCAATCTGAAATTTCTTGCCGATTCCCGGCAAATCTGTTTCGCGTACATCCATGGATAGTATGCCTCCTTAAATTGAGGGCTGGCCACAGAAGACAGGCTTATTTCCCGAAAATAGAATGAACAGCTGAACTTAGGAACATTAAATGATGCGGGTAAACAGAGCCAGGGACTCCTGACACACAGCCTTGTGTTGTGAATTTTTAATGAAAATGGGGATAACAAAATAGATGCTAACAAATAGGTGTTGCCAATGAGGCTGATCGATATCTAACATTTGCTAAAAGGGTTAAAAGTTATGCACAAGCACACCGTCTATCAGACAGAGGTGTCTCCATGCAAAGCAACCTAAAATACGGTGTAAAGGCTAGTTAAGAGCGTTCACGTATTTTGGTGCTATAGGGGTGGGAGATACATACATACTGGTGAATTTGATGGGTAGCAGAAATAATCTGCGTTTAAACAGACAAATCAACGGTTTAAAGGGTAGACGCGGTGTAGGAATTCGCAGCATTAGCAACAAAGCGAGCACAAGAAAGACAGGTTTGTTATGCGTGACCGCAATCAACTTCGACATGACTTGTGGGTATTTGCGAATGGCAGGTTTCTGCTGAGACTCCAATGTGTGGACAAGCACTTCCTTGTTGGAAGTCGTCTCAACGGTTACCTCGACAGCGGATTCCGACTGCATCGGAATAGGGAAGGACAACGCTTGGAATACGCACAAAATGATAATAAAAGCGTAACGGAGTATTCTTGGTTGTTGTCTCATTTTGGCTTCCCCCCTTTTCCGTGAAACATACTGTTATAAAAATAATAACACATTTTTGTCTTAACTCCAAACAGATTGATAATATACTGAGAAATCATGACACGCTTTCCATCAATCCGCTTCGTATATCCCTATCAGCCTTGCCATATACTTTGAACAGGAAGGAAAGGAGTGATTCTTATGGAACTGTTCGCCGTATGGACCGATGTATCAGGGCAGGAGGAAGCGGATCAATTTTATCGTTGTGTGAAGGAAAAAACCAAAGGTTTACATATAAGCAAAAGAGGATTTCGGCTCACCTTCAAACATAATGACGGAAGAGCGGCCTGGGTATGCAGAGGCAATGAGAATCACGCTGACTTCCAGCAGTGGCTGCCTCAGATCAGTGATTTGCTTGCCACTGGACTTGCAGATTACATCATGGATACACGTGAACGTATTATGGTGGAAGAGATGATCTCAAAGGCCTGCTCAGTCATGGATGAACATGAGGTGGAGAAGGTAAATCGGATTTGCATGCCTTTATTATTCAATGGTGACTTGGATCAGCCAGGCCTGCGCGAGCGTCGCCGTACCACTTTGGCCAATGGTTTGAAGCAAGATTTGGAAGAGGTGCATTTTTTTCATCTTGAAGGCATTCTTAATTTCCGGATTCGGCCATATAAGCAGGAACTTCATGAGCTGGTAGAATATGCGCTGGATGAATTCTGGATGGATCGTCAATATGAAGAGTTTATGGGGCTACTCAAATATTTTGTGTTCTTTCAGGAGGCGAAAGTACCTCTTGTACATTTGATACACAAAGGTTTGCATGAATTTCAAGTATTGGATGCTGCGCTTAATGTGCTGCCCGTACAAAAGGATGAACAGGTCGTTGTAGAGATGCCTGGACTTGAATTGGAAATGGATATCGAAGACATGATCGTGAGTACGCTGATCTCCATCTCGCCTGAAAAGGTCATGCTGCATACACGCACTCCAGATCTGCCTATCATCTCTACGATCCGTCAGATCTTTGAAGACAAGGTGCAATTATGCCATCATTGCCCTGAGTGTGAAGTGCTGCGCTCCGGATTGTTGACAGGTCTTGACGCAAGTGATATCGGCAATTATAATAACTGTTGATCCATGATATTTATTTGAGGTTGTTATGGAACAATAAACAAAAGCGTTGACAAAGACAAGAACCATACGCACGGTCAGTGCAGAGAGAGGGAACTAGGCTGAAATTTCCTCCGGATGCCACGTTTGGTTTACCCCTTTGTAGCTGCAGTTTTGAAAATGGATATAAATATTGCCTCTATAATACAGGTAGTCATCCATGAGTAAGGATATGCCGGGTCATGCCCGTTACCGTCATGCCAATGAGGGCTGTACTTCCAATACGGATGAAGCAGCTGAATTAGGGTGGAACCACGAGAGTATACAACACTCGTCCCTTTGCCGGGACGGGTGTTTTTTGCGTTCCTTTGCAAAAATTGCAGGAACAGCAATAGATTATCCATCCATGATCATGTATGGACAGAGGTTGAATTTACAGGAGGAATGAGACAAATGGCAGTTAACATTAAACTACCCGATGGTTCGGTTCGTGAGTATGCCGACGGAAGCAGCATTGAAGATGTGGCCGCTTCGATCAGCAGCGGACTTCGCAAAAATGCCGTAGCCGGCAAACTGGATGGAATCGTGGTGGACTTGTCCACAACACTTCAAGAGGGAGCATTGGTGGAGATCGTAACACTGGATTCACCAGAAGGCCTGGAAGTGATGCGTCATAGTACAGCTCACTTGCTCGCTCAAGCTGTGAAGCGTTTATATGGAAACAAAGAGGTACATCTCGGCGTTGGTCCTGTCATTGAAGATGGTTTCTACTATGATATGGATCTGGAACAACCTCTCAATCCCGAAGATCTGCAAAAGATCGAGAAGGAAATGGAACGTATTGTTAATGAGAACTTGCCGATTGTGCGTAAGGAAGTTAGCCGCGAGGAAGCGATCAAAATCTTCGGAGAAGTGGGCGATCCTTACAAGCTCGAATTGATTCGTGACTTACCAGAAGACAGTGTTATCACTATTTATGAGCAAGGTGAATTCTTCGACTTGTGTCGTGGACCACACGTACCATCCACCAGCAAAATCAAAGTATTCAAACTGATGAATGTTGCCGGTGCTTACTGGCGTGGAGACAGCAAAAACAAAATGCTGCAACGTATTTACGGTACAGCTTTTGTGAAAAAAGCACAGCTTGATGAGCATTTGCACTTCCTGGAAGAAGCTCGTAAACGGGATCACCGTAAACTGGGTAAGGAACTCGAAATCTTCACATTCTCCCAACTGGTTGGACAAGGTCTGCCAATCTGGTTGCCTAATGGTGCCAAGCTGCGCCGGACGTTGGAGCGTTATATCGTGGATTTGGAAGAGAGCCTCGGATATCAGCATGTGTACACACCGGTGCTGGGTAATGTTGAATTGTACAAAACATCAGGTCACTGGGAGCACTATCAGGATGACATGTTCCCGAAAATGGTTATGGACAATGAAGAACTCGTTCTTCGTCCAATGAACTGTCCTCACCACATGATGGTGTACAAGTCCAGCATGCACAGCTACCGTGATCTGCCGATCCGGATTGCCGAGCTTGGCATGATGCATCGTTACGAAATGTCGGGCGCGTTGACAGGTCTGCATCGTGTACGTGCGATGACGCTGAACGACTCTCACATATTCGCACGCCCGGATCAGATCAAGGAAGAGTTCGCTCGTGTTATTGAGCTAATTCAAACGGTTTATAAAGATTTCGGCATTCACGAATATCGTTTCCGTCTGTCCTATCGCGATCCTCAGGATACCGAGAAATACTTCCAGAATGACGAGATGTGGGAGATGTCCCAACGCATGCTCCGTGAAGTTGTGGAAGAACTCAACCTTCCATTCTATGAAGCAGAAGGCGAAGCGGCATTCTATGGTCCAAAACTGGATGTTCAGATCAAGACAGCACTGGGCAAAGAAGAGACATTGTCTACCGTTCAATTGGACTTCCTCTTACCAGAGCGGTTTGAGCTTGAATATGTGGGAGATGATGGGCAGAAACATCGTCCGGTCGTTATCCACCGCGGTGTAATCAGTACGATGGAGCGTTTCACTGCATTCTTGCTGGAGAACTTTGCAGGGGCTCTGCCACTGTGGTTGTCTCCTGTACAGGCGAAGGTTATTCCTGTATCCGGCAACTTCGACGACTACGCACGTGAAGTGGAAGCGAAACTGAAACGTGCAGGCATCTCTGCTGAAGCGGATCTGCGTAACGAGAAGCTTGGTTATAAAATTCGTGAAGCACAGCTTGAGAAAATGCCTTACATGTTCGTCGTTGGTGAAAATGAACGTAATGCAGAGGGTGTATCTGTGCGGAAACGTGGAGAAGGCGACCTCGGCATGAAACCTGTGGACGAAATTGTAGCCCAGCTCAAAGAAGAGATTGCAACAAGACTGGTGTAATCCTGAATTGTGGGTTCTATAATAGAAAACCGTTTGAATCATATTGGAGTAAATCCAAGGGTTCAGACGGTTTTTTTTTTGTTTTCTGGTTTTCTGACATCCGGTTTAAAAGCCTTAATAGGTGAAAAGTATAGAATTTTTTCATTTTGGAAAACCTTTGCAGTAAGGGGGAGGTTCTATAATGAAAAAGCAATTCTTAATTCAAAAGAAAAACATAAGGTTAATCATCTCTTGTTGTGTAATGTTCGCCGGAGTAGTCTTGGGCTGGAATCAGGTAGAAGCATATACCTTCGAAGAGGAAAATGAAGTCATGTATGTGGAGAATCAGCACAGCGAAACTTCAGGAGAGCTTGAAGGCGTACATTCTGAAACGGCAGTTTATGAATACAGCGATCAGGCTCAGCTCACAACCTTGGTCTATATGGGGTTTTTATGGTCTCCACAGCCTATTGTTATTCCACGGCCGGAAGTTCCGGAGAAGCAGACCGGAGTTGACCCATCCATGCCGGTGCTCGCTCCGCGTACAGAACAGGTGTTGGACACGCATAAAGTGACGGCTACCGGATACACTGCAGGTGTGGAATCAACCGGAAAAGGCCCAAAACATCCTCAATACGGAATCACGTATTCAGGTGTAAAGGTGCGCCGTGATAAAGAAACGGTCTCAACGATTGCAGCTGATCCGAAGCTGTTCCCACTGGGTTCCATTTTATATATTCCCGGTTACGGTTACGGCATCGTTGCAGACACGGGCTCGGCGATCAAGGGCAATAAAATTGATCTTTATTTCCCTACCACAAAGCAAGTGTATAAAGAATGGGGCAAAAAGGACGTCGAAGTACAGGTGATCAAACAAGGTGCTGGAAAATGCACTGAAAAAATGCTGGAAGAATTATCGGAAGCCATCGATGTGTACAAATCCGTACCCGATTCATGGCTGGACAAGGCCGTATAATGATGATGAATTTTAATACATGAATAACGCACGCGCACTCTTCACATAATACTCTCTGGGGACGAACCCCGCGTTGCAGACATGCAATGTAAATATGAAGAGAGAGGTGATCGTCGTGGCTAAGAAATCTCAAGGTTCACAAACGCCAAACGAGAAGTACAATGCAGAGTTTGGAGAAGAGAATGCAGCAAGCAAAGTGAAACAATCGCACCAAAACAAAGTGAAGGATAACTTCCAAACACCTGATGAAAAATACAATGCTGAGTTCGGTACTGAGAACACAGGCAAATCACAAAAGTAAATCAATGCACAGACACCTTGGAGTATTTCTCCAGGGTGTTTTTAATATTTTACATAAATACCCTTCCGTCTCGGTCTGGAGACTGAGATCAATTCCATCTGCCGCCGCTGTTAACCAATCCTTGTCTGATGTAAACTGGATACAGAATACAGACAAAGGAGACATGAGCGATGAAACGATCTACGCGGGACCGCTGGTGGGTTGGCATTCCTCTTATTGCGATTGGCGCAATAATATTGTTCAGGCAATTGGGATATGACATAGATATCGGATACATGTTCAGAACATATTGGCCGTTATTTTTGATTTGGTGGGGTGTAAAAGGTATAACCGAAATTCGGCGTAATGGGAGTCATGCATTGATTGGACCGGCCATTGTACTGGCGATTGGTGGATACTTCTTGGCACGCAATCTGGGGTGGATTGATTATTCCATGGGCGAGTTCATTCGCTACCTAATTCCGGTAATGCTGATTGGTGGGGGATTGTTCGTTCTGATCGGACCCCGTCGTCGTGACCGGAAACACCATGACCAAGTACCACCGCCTCCTCCACCGGAGCCACCTTATAAGCCATTGTCCCCTGAGGACCTGGAAATGCCGTCTTCGTTTGATGAACAGTTCGAGAAAACATTTGGCAAACCGGAACAGGAACACAAGAATGATTCACATGGCTCATTCTATACAGATAAGGAAGACCCTAAAACACACGGACATCAACACCATCATAAACATCAACATCAACATCATCATCACAAGCATAAAGGTTACGGTTCAAGTAAAAAGGAATATGGAACATTTGATAACGATGACCACTATGATGATGATCCGAATTACTATGGTGGCCATGGGAATACAATTAACAAATCGGCATTTATCGGTGATATGTATATGGGACAGGAAGTGTTCTCCCTGAAACCGATGAATATTTCGGCATTTATTGGCGATACGGTGATTGATTTGACGAAGGCGCAAATACCTTACGGTGAGACGAAGATTAACATTTCCTCTTTTATCGGGGATGTGAAGGTATTTGTACCGGAAGATATGGATCTGGGTGTGACTGTAACGACGAACTCGTTTATTGGAGACATGTCGCTGTTAAATCAAAAACGGGGTGGATTCCTAAGCAGTGCTCAGGCTGAAACGGCGCATTATCGCGAAGCAGGAAAAAAAGTACGGATTGTCGTTAGTGTGTTTATTGGAGATGTCAAAGTGAACAAGGTGGGTTAACGCATGATTCGAACGATTCTCAAAGCAAATAAGTGGGAACTGATGATGTATTTTGCGCTGACCGGACTCATTACTTTGGGCGGGTTTTACTTGCTGTACGGGGAAGTGCTGATGGGAACAGGGCGTCAGCGTGCGTGGACCTATGTTGCTGTTGTACTCCTGGCTACCGTAATCACGGGCTATATTGCCGCCTTACGGCTTCAACGCAAGATTGATCTTCTGGATCTCAACATGCTGAAAGTGTCTAAGGGCAATCTCGCTGTTCGTATGCCTGAGGCAGATGATGCCTCCTTCGGACGGGTATATCAGGAATTCAATGTCATGATGGATTCGATTGAGAAAAAAATGAGATTGCTTCAGCGGCTTGGTGAGCAGGAAGTCATTGAAAAGGAACAGGCATCCGAACGCGCTGTGATTGAAGAACGCAAAAGGATGGCAAGAGATTTGCATGATACGGTCAGCCAGCAGCTTTTTGCCATGCATATGTCGGCTTCTTCCTTACCACGTTTGCTGGAGATGAATCCCGAGCATGGTAGCAAAGTGTTGGAGCAACTTATTCAGATGTCGCATATCGCACAGCGGCAGATGCGTGGGCTTATCGCTCAGCTTCGCCCAGTGGAGTTGGAGGGAAGGAATCTTGGCGAAGCGCTGGATAGCTGGTTCCCGGATTATTGCAGGCAGAATGGTTTAAAAGGAGTGAAAGAGCTGGAACTGGATGGCGGAATTTCCGATGCCATCGAGCACCAGCTGTTTCTTGTTATTCAGGAAGCGGTCGCTAATGTGGTCAAACATGCGGAAGCGGGTCTGGTCAGCCTGTCCATACGAGAGAGTGAACATCAGATCAGCATGAGCATTAGCGATGATGGTCAAGGGTTTTTACAGCAAGCAGAACGTCCTGGTTCATACGGGTTATCAACGATGCGTGAACGGGCAGAGAAGCTTGGGGGTCAGGTTCAGATTATATCGAAGCCGGGAGCGGGGACGACGGTGCGGGTATTCATCCCGAAATTCCCGAAAGAACCAGAGGGGGAAACGGAATGAGCGGAATAATAAATGTAATGATTGTGGATGATCATGATATGGTGCGGATGGGGTTAAAAACGTATCTTATGCTGGAGCCTACATTTCATGTGATGGGGGAAGCGGGTAACGGACAGGATGCATTGAATCAGCTGCGCAAGCTGGGAGAAAACGAACTGCCTGATCTGATCCTGATGGACTTGATGATGCCGGTAATGAATGGCGCGGAAGCGACACAAGCGATTATGACCGAATTTCCAGGGATGAAAATTGTGATGCTGACCAGTTTTCTGGAGGATGACCTTGTGGTACAAGCGATTGAAGCCGGTGCCGTCAGTTATGTGCTGAAGACAGTATCTGCTGAAGAGTTGATCTACGCTCTGCAAGGAGCATACCGAGGTATGCCTGTAATGACAGGCGACGTATCACAGGCATTGACCCGTGGCATCAGGCAGCGCACAGCAAGAGAGAACGAATCCGGCCTGACGGAACGGGAAAAGGAAGTGCTTTTGCTGATTGCAGAGGGCAAGACCAATAAGGACATCGGGGAAGAACTACATATTAGTATCAAAACCGTCAAAACTCATGTGAGCAATCTGCTGATGAAATGTGAAATGGACGATCGGACACAGCTGGCAATCTACGCTCATCGTCAGGGCTGGGTGAAGAATAAGGGTTAGAATGCAGATTTGGCGGGAAAAATGTTCTATAACAGCGTGCTTTTATCTCCTTTTTAATTGTTTTTAAGGTACGGTTAAGGTTTAAAGTACAAAATAAGGACAGTTAAAGAATATCTCTTGCGAAGAAGAGATTGGGAGGTAGAGAGGCATGGACGAACGTAATTACAGAGCGAACCGTCAAGACGAGGAAAATGAAACTAAACAAGCGGAGAATCGCAATTCATCAGGGACGGACGATTCCTCCTATTATTATTCTTACGGACCTTTTCAGTCCGTGAATCAGGAAGATACAGCAAGTCATAATGGGGAAAATAATCAACGTGAAGAAGGAAATGTAGAGATTACAAGACCTGAACCCGTGAAGCCCGTACCTACTTACTACAGTAATTACAATAACGAATCATCTGATCAAGCTAATACGTCCTCCAGAGGGGGCGGCGGCAATGGTTCAGGCAACGGAGGAGATCAGGGGAACGGCGGCAAGAACAATGGGAATTGGAATTATAATAACCGTCGGCCACGTTCTTCCGTAAGATCGCTCCTGTTCTCTTTTATCGCCGGGATGCTGGTCATTACAGTGCTGATGTATACAGCGGACAGAACAAACATGTTTACACCACAGGAAGCACTGACAAGTGCAGACAATGAAAGCTCCAGTCAGTCATCTTCTCCTACTAACTCAGGCAGCAGCAATAACGTGACAGCGTCATTACTGCCAACGGGCAAAGAGGATGTATCCTCTGTAGTAACGAGTACAAGTCCGGCTGTCGTCAAAATCGAAACACTTGCCAAGCAGTCTACACGCAGCAGCAGCCAGGGTGGTTCTACGATGAGCGATCCATTGTACCAATACTTCTTTGGTAACGGAAGCAATGGTGGAACAGATAGCTACCAAGGCCAAAATAATCAGCAGCAACAGCAACAAAGCAGCAATCAGTTGGTTCCGCTCGGCATTGGTTCCGGATTTATTTTTGACAAAGAAGGCTACATCCTGACGAACCAACACGTGGTTCAGGGTGCAGATGTGATTCAGGTAACGCTGGAGAACAACAGCAAACCGTATGAAGCAAAATTGCTGGGAAGCAGCTTCGACCTTGACCTTGCCGTATTGAAAATTGAGAAAAACAGTGGCGATGATGCTTTCCCTGTCGCTCCACTGGGCGATTCTAACAGTACTCAAGTTGGTGAATGGCTTGTAGCTATTGGTAACCCGGAAGGATTTGAACACACAGTTACTGCAGGTGTGTTGAGTGCGAAAGAACGTACCATCAGCATTCCGGACGAAGAAACCGGCAAAACTCGTGAGTACAGCCACTTGTTACAAACGGATGCTTCCATCAATCCTGGTAACTCCGGTGGACCATTGCTTAACCTGAATGGTGAAGTCATTGGTATGAACGTTGCGGTTAGCGCGGATGCCCAGGGTATTGGGTTTGCCATTCCTTCGAGTGTAATCTCGGATGCGGTTAAATATTTGAAAGAAAATAAAGAAGTTCCCAAAGAGCCCGTACCGTTCATTGGTGCATCTCTGATGGCCCTTACGCCTGAAGTGGCTAAACAGATGGGAACGGATATCACTGAAGGTTCAGTTGTAGCCAGCACGATCTATCAATCCCCTGCTTACCAAGCAGACCTGCGTGCTTATGACATCATCACAGGTGCCAATGGCACAGCATACAGCACAAGTCAGGATTTGATTGATTTCATCAAGAAACAGGAAATTGGCAGTGAAGTGACACTGAATGTTGTTCGGGACGGTAAAAAAATGGATGTGAAACTCAAAATCGGCAACAAAAACGATTATGATACTACACAAACGACGGATCAACAGCAACAACAACCATAATGCCGAATTATGGGTTATAGAATAAGGTTTAGAAGAGCGGAAGGGTTCGAGGGCCCTTTCGCTTTTTTTGCACTATATTCGTTTGTACTCCATCAAGGTCTGACTCGCAAAGCAACAAGGTGTTTGGAAAGATGCAGATTGCGCTTTTGGCTGTTACAATAAGATTAAAACGTTAAGGGATAAAGGAGAAAGACCATGCGCTCAACTATTCTGATTGTTGATGATGATGAAAAAATCGTTTCCATGCTTCGGCGGGGACTTGCTTTTGAAGGATATGAGGTACAGACAGCTTCGAATGGGGCGGAGGGCCTCAGTAAGCTGATGGATAAAGAGCCGGATATCGTGGTTCTTGATGTCATGATGCCGCAAATTGACGGGTTTGAAGTATGCCGCAGACTCAGAGAAGCGGGGAGCAAAGTGCCCGTGCTAATGCTCACTGCCAAAGATGAAGTACAGAGCCGGGTAATTGGGCTCGATACAGGTGCAGATGATTATCTCGTGAAGCCGTTTGCGCTTGAAGAACTGTTGGCTCGTGTCCGTGCCTTATTGCGTCGTAAAGCGGATATAGCAGACACGCCTGATAATCGACTTATGTATGAGGATATTATTCTGGATAATGATTCTCGTGAGGTGTTGCGTGACGGTCAGCGTCTGGAACTGACTGCCAAGGAGTTCGAATTGCTGAATCTGTTCATGCAAAATCCGAAACGTGTGCTGTCCCGTGATCTGATTATGGATAAAATCTGGGGTTATGATTACAGTGGTGAATCCAATGTGCTCGAAGTGTATATTGCCATGCTCAGACAAAAAACCGAAGAATACGGCGGCAAACGTTTGATCCAGACGATCCGGGGAGCCGGCTATATTTTGAGGGGTGACTCCTGACATGTCCATTCGGTTAAGATTAACCGCGTGGTATTCAGGCATCTTGGCAGCCGTACTCATTTTTTGGGGAGTTGTGATCTACGCTTTTGTTTATTTTAATACGTATCAAGAAGTGGAACAGCAACTGAAAGATAAAAGTGAACGAATTACGAATCAGATTGGTGTCAATCCGCTCTCACAGTCGCTGGACCTGGACCCTTTTACGGAAAGTCAGCTTCAGGAAGCTCAGATATACATCCAGTTGTGGGACTACCAGAGCAGATCTGGTAAAATCTCAGGCAATATGGAGAAACTTCAGATTCAATTTCCCGTTGTGAAATCCAATGAGATTCAGAAAAAGCGTGGCATATCCAAGATCTATGTCAATGGGACCCCTTTCTTGGTGAATCAACAGCCCTTGTCTCTTCAGGGGACCAATGAAATAAGGGGGCTCCTTCAAGTCGGTGCCAATGTTAGTTCCCAGGAACGATTGCTGGAGGCTCTGCGAAATATTCTGGTCTTTGGCTGGCTTGTAGCGATGGCGCTTGCCATTACTTCGGGTCTGATTCTGGCTCGTAAATCGATGCGTCCACTCGTCAATGTGATTGATGCCGCTAATCAGATTCAGTCCGGGGATGACCTTAGTGTGCGTATTCAATACACGGGTCCAAAGGATGAGATTGGACGTCTGATTGAAACAGTTAATAATATGCTTGAACGAACAGAGCTGTCATTCCGCGGGCTCGAGGAGACGAATAAAGCTCAGCGCAGATTTGTATCTGATGCTTCACATGAGCTGCGTACACCGCTGACCACGATCCGTGGCAATGTGGACTTCCTTAAGAAGCTGTGGGATCAGGAGAGCACGGACCGACCGAATCTGGACGAAGAAACGGTTAAACAAATGTCGCTTGAAGCGATAGAGGACATGGCGGATGAAGGCAAACGCATGAGCAGACTGATCAGTGACATGTTGTCTTTGGCCAGAGCCGATACAGGACAGAAAATCGAACTGAATCCGATCCCGTTGCAGATTCTGGTGCAGGAAGTGGCTCGCAGATCGCAATTCCTTGATCACCAGGCTGACTGGCGTCCAGGTGATCTATCGATTTTGAATGGCATTTATGTGAACGGCAGCAAGGACTATTTGCAGCAAATGTTGTTTATTTTTATCGAGAATGCTTTCAAGTACACTCCAGATGGCTCGGTTACGCTTGATGCAATACTTTATAAAGGTCAGGTAGGACTGCGCATCAGTGATACGGGCATCGGAATGGATCGGGATGAAGTTCCATTTATCTTTGACCGGTTCTATCGGGCAGATGAGTCGCGCGGTGCCACACCAGGTATAGGTCTGGGACTGTCGATCGCCAAGTGGATCATTGAGGAACACCAAGGATCTGTCGAGGTTGTAACCAGACGTGGAGAAGGAACGACCTTTATCATTTGGTTGCCGGTTGTCTTTGCTCCGCCTATCGAATAAGGTTATAATAGAAAGGACTGCAATTACATCGGCTATCTTTGCCGAGAAAGAAAGCGGGTGGCAACCAAGTGGAAGTACTGCGAATTTCGCCGCGGGGATATTGTTACGGAGTTGTGGATGCGATGGTGCTCGCGCGCCAGGCGGCACGCAATCTGGACCTACCACGGCCTATTTATATATTGGGTATGATTGTGCATAACCAACATGTGACGGACTCTTTTGAAGATGAGGGCATTATTACACTGGACGGACCGAACCGGATTGATATTTTGAGCCAAGTAGAGAGCGGAACAGTGATCTTTACTGCCCATGGTGTATCTCCGGAAGTGCGCAAGATGGCACGTGATAAAGGTTTGACTACAGTGGATGCAACTTGTCCGGATGTAACCAAAACCCATGACCTTATTCGAGAGAAGACGGCTGAAGGATATGACATTATCTATATCGGGAAAAAGAGCCATCCAGAGCCTGAAGGTGCGGTTGGTGTTGCACCCAATCATGTTCATCTGATCGAGAAGGAAGAGGAGATTGACGGACTGAACGTACCTCCCGGCAAAATCCTTATTACGAATCAGACAACGATGAGCCAATGGGACATTAAACACATTATGAGCCGTCTTCTGGAGAAGTATCCAGGCGCAGAAATTCATAATGAGATATGCTTGGCTACCCAAGTACGTCAGGAAGCTGTTGCTGAACAGGCAGGGCAAGCCGATCTGGTCATTGTTGTCGGTGATCCTCGCAGTAATAACTCCAACCGACTTGCACAAGTATCGGAGGAAATTGCGGGTGTAACGGCATATCGTGTATCAGATGTGGCTGAGATTCAGCAGGAATGGCTGAAAGGTGTGAATAAGGTGGCGGTTACTTCGGGCGCATCTACACCAACACCGATCACGAAGGAAGTCATCCTGTATCTGGAGCAATATGAACATGACAAGCCGGAAACATGGGAAATCAAGCGTACGGTGAATATGAGCAAGCTATTACCTCCTGTAAGGGAAAAGACTCGTACAACGTAAACAAACATTATTATAAGAATCCTGCAGTACAGAGCCGAAATCCGGTGACTGACTGCAGGATTCTTTTTTTTAAGGGGGATAAGAGTCGGCTTGACTGAAAAGGGTGAATATGTTATATTTACTTTAGTGGATAAAAGCTTAAAAGCGAACAAGCGTTTAAGTGAAGAAGAGTTTTGGAGATTAAATCAGACGCGCTTAGGCGCTCTCATACAAGGAAGGATGGGATTTATAATGATCGTTATTGCAGGTAAAGCTACTCCGGAGGAACATATTCAGGATATCGTCGCTACAATTGAAAAGGAAGGGCTTCAGGTTCATATCTCGCGTGGAGAGGACCGCACCATCATTGGCCTTATTGGTAAAGTAGAGCCGAAAATGGCTGAGCATCTCCGTCAAATGAAAGGTGTGGAGAATGTCGTCAAGATTTCGAAGTCTTACAAATTGGCAAGCCGTGACTTCCATCCTCAAGATACCGTAATCTCCATCAAAGGAGTAGATATTGGCGGCAAAGAACTCGTCGTTATGGGCGGACCTTGTGCGGTTGAATCAGCTGCACAGATTGATGAGATTGCCGGACTGGTTAAGGCTGCTGGTGGACAGGTGCTGCGCGGTGGTGCATTTAAGCCACGTACAGGTCCGTACAGCTTCCAGGGAACGGGTGTTGAAGGTCTGATCATGATGGCTGAAGCAGGCAAGAAACATGACCTGTTGACCATTACAGAAGTCATGACGCCTGAATATGTGGATATTTGTGCCGAGTACGCAGACATTCTGCAAGTAGGTACACGGAACATGCAGAACTTCGATTTGCTGCGCAAATTGGGTGAGTGTGGCAAACCGGTACTGCTGAAACGTGGTTTCAGTGCAACTTATGATGAGCTGTTGAATGCGGCTGAATACATTCTTGCGGGTGGCAACCCGAATGTAATGTTGTGTGAGCGTGGTATTCGTACATTCGAATCCTACACACGCAATACGCTCGACTTGTCGGCCATCCCTGTTCTGCAGTCTCTCAGTCATCTGCCAGTCATTTCGGACCCAAGTCATGGTACGGGTCGCCGTGAGCTGGTTGAACCGATGACGAAGGCTTCTGTTGCTGCTGGTGCTAACGGCCTAATTATCGAAATGCATACGGACCCGGATAATTCCATGACGGGTGACGGCGTGCAATCTTTGTTCCCTGACCAATTTGCCAACCTGCTTCAGGATCTGGAGAAATTGGCACCAATCGTGGGTAAAACATTCAACACAGCCAAACAACCGGCGGAGTTCTTTCCAGCACGAGTAGGCGTATAACTGATCTTCATAGCATAGGTAATATATATCATCCGGGCATCTGCCCTGGCTCCGTTCGATGAGAATGAGGCTAGGACAAAATGTCCGGTTTTTATGTTATTTGGAGCCTTGAACGCATTTATTAATCATAGGTGATAAGAAACATTTATGATGTAATGTTATTTCCATAATTTAGGCTAAATATACCCCTGCTTTACCGCATTAAACCAGTTAAATATAGTGTATTTACGTTGTTAAGTGAAATCAATAGGTTTATAAAATGTTAGCATAGCTTACATAGTTGCAAAAAATACCTTACATAAGTATTGACGATGTCACATTTGAGATTTTATAATGACGACAGAAAAAAATTCGAATATGGACATTTTCTTAGCGGGGTTGTTTAATGTTCGGAATATTTGGGAGGACGAATACATGTCGGTTGAAAACGTATTGAAATCAATTCAAGAGAACAACATCGAGTGGGTAGATTTTCGTTTTGTAGATTTATCCGGTCGTGCGCACCACATCTCGTTACCAGCTTCGGCAGTTGACGCAGACACTTTTGTAAATGGAGTAGCCTTTGATGGTTCTTCTATTCAAGGTTTCCGCGGAATTGAAGAGTCCGATATGGTTATGATTCCAGATCCTGAAGCGACTTTTGTCGATCCGTTCACAGCACACCCTACATTGAATGTTATGTGTGATATCTTCACTCCGGATGGCGAGCGTTATGAGCGTGACCCACGCGGTATCGCAGTCAAAGCCGAAGAGTTCCTGAAAGAAAGCGGAGTAGGTACAGCAGCATTTTTCGCACCTGAATCCGAATTCTTCATCTTCGACGATGTACGTTATGAGAGCGGCACGAACAGCTCTTCTTATTTCGTAGATTCCGAAGAAGCTTCTTGGAACACCAACCGTAAGGAAGATGGCGGTAACCTGGGCTTCAAAGTTCGCACTAAAGGCGGATACGTTCCTGTAGCTCCAGTGGATACACAACAAGATATTCGTAGTGAAATGTGTCGCATTTTGGAAGAAGCGGGCCTGTCGATCGAGCGTCATCACCACGAAGTGGCGACAGCTGGTCAAGCCGAAATTAACTTCCGTTTTGATACGTTGAAGAAAACAGCAGATAACCTGCTTGTATACAAATACATCGTGCATAACACTGCACGTCAATATGGTAAAGTAGCAACATTCATGCCAAAACCACTGTTTGGTGACAATGGTAGCGGAATGCACGTTCACCAATCCATCTTCGATGGCGATTCCCCATTGTTCTATGACAAAGCGGGATATGCAAACCTGAGCGAAATGGCTCTGCACTACATCGGAGGCATTTTGTACCACGCACCAGCTCTGATTGCTTTGACTAACCCTAGTACGAACTCATTCAAACGTCTCGTACCTGGTTATGAAGCACCGGTTAACCTGGTTTACTCCAAAGGTAACCGTTCGGCAGCAGTACGTATTCCGGTTGCAGCTGTGACACCAAAAGGTTGTCGTATCGAGTTCCGTACACCGGACTCCACAGCTAACCCTTATCTGGCTTTCGCTGCAATGCTGATGGCGGGTCTGGATGGAATCAAACGCAAAATCAACCCAACTGAGCTTGGATATGGTCCACTCGACAAAAACATCTATGATTTGTCTGATGCAGACAAAGAAAATATCCGCAGTGTGCCAGCTTCCCTGGAAGAAGCGCTTGACGCTCTGGCAGCGGACAACGAATTCTTGACTGAAGGCGGCGTCTTCACGAAAGAATTCATCGAAAACTATATCAACCTCAAACGTGACGAAGCAAAAGCAGTGGCAATTCGCATTCATCCGCATGAGTACAGCCTCTACTTCGACTGCTAATCCAGTCGGAACAGAAACTGTTCCCAATGTAAAGCCTCCGGGACTCGCTCTCGGAGGCTTTTCCTTGAATTGAACGATGTAGTGCATTAACTTTGCAGGGTGATAAAGGAATTTGATAACCCTGATTCGCAGCTTCGGTGCTTATTGCCCTTGAAGCAGATAGGGAATACTGATATCATAGCGATAATATTCACTTCATATGTCAGCTACGGATGGAAAGGGCGGGGGATTTTGTGACAAAGAGAGCGTATAATTTTAATGCAGGACCTGCGGCGTTGCCACTTGAGGTTCTGGAGCGTGCTCAGGCAGAATTTGTTGATTTTCGGAATACAGGGATGTCGATTATGGAGATGTCTCACCGTGGAGCGGTGTACGAATCTGTACATAATGAAGCTCAGGAGCGTTTGTTGTCTCTGCTAGGCAACCCCAAGGGATACAAGGTCCTCTTCCTTCAGGGCGGAGCCAGCACTCAGTTCGCCATGCTGCCGATGAACCTGCTCGGGGAAGGGCAGACAGCCAGTTACGTCATGACAGGCAGCTGGGCCAAGAAGGCACTGTCTGAGGCGAAACTGATTGGGGAGACGCAGGTCGCTGCATCTTCCGAAGCGGATAAATATATGAAATTGCCGGATGTGTCGAATCTTAGCTTCCCGGATCGCACAGCTTATGTTCATTTGACGTCTAACGAAACAATTGAGGGAACTCAATTCAAGTCATTCCCGGATACCGGTTCAGTTCCACTTATTGCCGACATGTCGAGTGACATTTTCTGCAAACCGTTTGACCTTAATCAATTCGGCATGATCTATGCGGGTGCACAGAAAAACCTGGGCCCATCAGGGATTACGGTTGTTATTGCTCGCGAAGAACTGGTTAGTGAATCTCCTAAAACGATTCCGACGATGCTTCGTTATAGTACACATGTGGACAACAATTCTCTCTATAATACACCACCGTCCTTCTCCGTATACATGGTGAACGAGGTTCTGAAATGGATCGAGGAACAAGGCGGATTGGCTGGAATTGAACAGAAGAACGTGAAGAAAGCGGATTTGCTCTATAATGCGATCGATTCCTCCGGAGACTTCTACCGTGGCTGTGTAAATCCGGCAGATCGTTCCCTGATGAATGTGACCTTCCGCTTAGCTAACGAGGACTTGGAGAAACAGTTTATCAAGGCTTCGGAGCAAGAAGGATTTGTTGGTCTGAAAGGGCATCGGAGTGTTGGCGGCCTGCGTGCTTCCATTTACAATGCTGCTCCATATGAAAGTGTTAAAGCACTTACGGACTTCATGTCCCACTTCCAGAAGACTAATGGATAAATAACCTGGCAGCGAGTTGTGAATTCAAGCATTACACTTGTGTTTTACCAGAGCCTTCCACATTGACGTGTGGAGGGCTTTTCTTTAAGATTAGAGAATTGTCGTTTACATGAAATGAAAAGGAGATTGAACACATATGGCTTTACATATCGTTCTGGTTGAACCGGAGATTCCGGCAAATACGGGCAATATTTCTCGTACATGTGCGGCTACCGGCACACATTTGCATCTCGTGCGTCCACTTGGATTCCGTACGGATGATGCCACACTGAAACGCGCGGGTCTGGATTACTGGCATGCCGTTCATATTGAATATCATGATTCGTTTGCCGAGGTTCAGGAACAGTATCCTGAAGGGCGTTTCTTCTACGCAACCACGAAGGCAAAGAACCGTTATAGCGATTTTAAGTTTCAGGATGGAGATTTTCTGGTGTTCGGTAAAGAGACCAAAGGCCTTCCTCCAGAGTTAATTGCTGCTAATCCAGAAACTTGTATGAAGATGCCGATGACAGGTGATGTTAGATCATTGAACTTGTCAAACTCAGCAGCAATCATTGTGTATGAGGCATTGCGTCAACTTAATTTCCCGGGTCTTGATTAATCCAATTCGCGTATAAGTGACGGTTAGAATTCGCTAAAAAAACATTTTTCAAAAAAAAGGACAAAAAATGTTTTTTTCCAGCAGGATTCGACAAAATCTTGGCGAATTAATAAACATAGTACAAATGTACCTAGAAATTTAGAGTAAGATAGGAGAGGTGTGCCGTAGCTATGAAGCCAGCTGGAGTCGTTCGCAAAGTTGACCAATTGGGTAGGATCGTATTGCCTAAATCTTTGCGTAAAAGGTATCAAATGAATGAGGGAGATCCTGTAGAGATCTTAGTACAAGGGGACCATATCATTCTAGAGAGATACCGTCCAAAATGTATTTTTTGTGGATCGATGGAAGAAGTCAATGAGTTCAAAGAGCGTTACATATGCGCACAATGTTTAGATGAAATGACCCAGCTTCCACAGCACGGGTAAAATAAAAAGTATCATGGCCTCTAAAGGTCATGATACTTTTTTTGTGTGGAAAAATCATGTCCACTTCCAATTTACCGGGATCAAACGAATGGATTCAGCTATTCGTGTTGTATTCCATCACCCAATATTTCTCCCCGGGTGTACCTTCTTCAATGACTTTTTTCCAACCCTGTCGTTCGTAAAAGCCAATTGCTTTATGATTATCAGATACACATTTCAATCGAACAGGCTGCTGCATAAGTGAAATTGACGCATCAAGTAAGCGTGAACCTGTACCCCCGCCGATAAAACCGGGATGGATAAACAGAAGGTGAATAAAGTTCTCGGGAAGATATAGCGAAGCGAAGCCGAGAAGCTGTCCTTCTTCATTTTCAGCCACGAGGATATATTCTTCAACGGTGTCTGTATCAAAATCCTGTAGGGACAGCTCTTCCGGCTTAGCCCAGTGGAACCGGGCACGTCGCGACTCGAGATAGATGATTCTCAACTCCGCATAATCTGCCTGAGTGGCTGCTCGTATAATCAAATGATCCCCTCCAGAATAGGCAATATATCTGACCATACATGATCAAGAATGGCTTGCATATTTTGTTCATCACTATTGATGGCAACGACGGACTCCAGCTCCGGTAGGACAACACATAGTTGACCATTGGCGCCATCAGCACGGTAAGCGTTATGGGAACATCTCCAGAATTGATATCCATAACCTTGTCCCCAGTCGCCGTCTCCTGGTGTAGGGATCTGTTGTGTTGTCGCTAATCGGATCCATTCCGCAGGAATGAGCTGCTCGCCGTTCCAGTGGCCCTCCTGAAGCAACAGTTGACCGAACCTGCCTAATTCCTCATTGGTGAGTTGCAGGCCCGCACAGCCCAATGTAATGCCTAAGGGAGAAGTCTCCCACTCTACATTCGTAATGCCCAGTGGCTCGAATAGCCGGGGAGTCAGATAGTCCTTAACGGTTTGACCAGAGGCAGCCTGGAACATGGCGGAGATCATAAACGTATCTGCACTGCTGTATGTAAACGTTTCACCAGGAACTCTGTTCAAAGGAAGGGACATGTAATATTTCGCCCAATCTTTCTCAGGAAGGGTGGCTCGCTCTTCTGCCCATAACACAGGTACGTCATGCCCCGATGACATTCGCAGCAAATCGTACAGGGTGAGGTCCGCAGGAGGGAAGGCTGTTAAATGGGAAGCAGGTGTTGGTGATGTGAAATAGTCTCCTAGTCTGGATTCAAGTGTAAGTGTGCCCGCATCCAAAGCAAGTCCAATCGCCATGCAGGTGAACGATTTGCTGACAGAATGCTGTAAGCGGCGCATATCGCTGGTGCGATCCCACGCTCCGATTGTAACCCCTCTCTGCAATACCCGAACAGAATGAACGTTTAACTGCTGCTCATCTATGTGATGAACAAAAGAATTAATAATACTAGACATCTTAACATCCTTTCTAAAAAAGAAGAATTTTAACTGTTGGTGAAACGTTTCCGCAATCTGGATCAAAAATTAGAACTTATGTTAGTACAAACGAAGTTCAATGTCAATGAATAGGTGCAAACGGTTACTTAAAGGAAATTGTTTCAAATTAAAAGTGCCTTTTGACGCAAATTTTATCACGGAAAATCAGTTTTTTGAGAAAAAAGCGCGAAATTTGTAAAAAGGTTATTGACAGGGTTTGTACTTCGGGATTATGATTTATTCGAAACGATTCGAAGAAATCGCTTCCACGTAAAATGTGTTGTAATCAAGTCCAAGTAAATCAACGTTGGCTATGTTTTGAAACGATTCGAGAAAATCGTTTCGATAACCGAGCGAAATACGGGGGAATCACTGGAAGTTGCAACAAAAAGGCAGAGAAACAGAAGTTTACAGACAGCAGCCGACGATGAGAGGGGTTACATATGGCGCATATAACGATCGAAACCGGATCGCCTACGTTATGCATGAATACAAGCATACATGTAGTGTCCAGTGACTCCGGAGACACTTCAGGCGGTACGCTATATTTGCTGCATGGGGCAGGCGATAACGCAAGTACATGGCAACGTTTGACTACAATTGAAATGTATGCGCAACAATATGGCTGTACCATCATTATGCCGGAAGCGAACCGAAGCTATTACACCGATATGGAATACGGCCTGAATTACTTCCATTACATCACTCAGGAGCTGCCTGAATTCTGCAGGCGTCAGCTCAATCTCAATACAGACCCGGCAAAGACTTTCGTAGCCGGTCTATCCATGGGTGGGTACGGTGCATTGAAATGTGCACTGACATATCCCGAGAGGTACCGCAAAGCGGTGTCCTTATCAGGTGTAACTGATATTCAGACCCGGCTTCACGATCTGGAGATGCCATCAGGCATGATCAAGGAAATGAAAGCGGTTTTTGGAGAACGGTTACAGGTAAAACCTGATCAGGACCTGTACGCACTGTCTGCCAAGCTGTTGAAGCAAGGTGGAGATTTACCGGATATTCTGAGTTGTTGTGGTGACATTGATCCGTTTGTGGATATGAATCGCAAATTCGCGGAATACATGCAGGAAACGGATTTTGAGTTTCGGTATGTGGAGACACCGGGTACCCATGAATGGAGATTCTGGGAGCAACACCTGAGAACAATGTTTGATTTTCTGTATAACGACAAGACCAAAGTAGAGTGAGGAGATGCAATTTGAAACCTGCAGCCGAAGGACCTAGCAAAAAGCTGAAGGGAAACTTGAAAGGCAATTCGCTCTGGAGTGAAATCTGGAAGCACAGAATGACGTACACCCTGCTTATTCCAGGGCTCGTCTGGCTGATCCTGTTTGCCTACATGCCAATGGGTGGCCTGTCTCTTGCGTTTAAAGACTACAAGGCAAACCTGGGGATCTGGGGAAGCCCATGGAGCGGATTTGAGAATTTCAAATACGTTTTCCGGGATCCAACCTTTATTGACGCGGTATGGCGGACGCTGTACATCAACATTCTAAAACTGATTATTCAGTTCCCGTTCCCGATTATTCTTGCCCTGTTGTTGAATGAATTGCGGATGCGCAGAGGGAAAAAGTGGTTCCAGACGGTTCTTACGTTCCCTCACTTCCTTTCATGGATCATCGTATCCGGGGTAGTCATCAACGTCTTGGCTTATGACGGACTGGTAAACAGCGCACTTGGTTTGCTTGGATTGCCAACCATTAACTTCCTTGGTTCCGAGTCTAACTTTGTACCGATGCTGCTGTTGACGGATATTTGGAAATCAAGCGGATGGGGTGCGATTATCTTCCTGGCAGCCATTTCCGGTATCGATCAGGATCAGTATGAATCGGCGCAGATTGACGGTGCTTCCCGTATGCAGCAAATGTTCAAGATTACATTGCCAAACATTCTTCCAACAATCACCGTCATGTTCATTCTGTCGGTTGGTGGATTGATGTCTTCCGGTTTCGACCAGATCTTCAACTTGGCAAATGCCGCAACTAAAAATGTATCGGAAGTATTGGATGTATATATCTATCGGATTACGTTCCAGTCCTCAACGGACTTCTCATTCTCGACAGCGGTCAGCTTGTTCCGTTCCCTCGTGAATATGGTCTTGCTGCTTCTCGCAGACAGATTTGCCAAGTGGCTTGGCGGAGACGGTTTGTTCCGATAAGAGAGGAGGAAAAATGAAATGAGTAAGAAGTCTAACAAAAAACCGAGAATTGGTACAGAAAAAATGACATTTCTCGATTACATTATTTTCGCCATTTTACTTGTGCTTGCTCTGATGATTCTGATTCCGTTCTGGAATGTCATTATGATCTCGTTCGCAACACAAAAAGAATATGCTGACAATCCATTTTTGATGTTCCCTAAAGAATGGACATTGGATTCCTATAAGGCGTTGTTCGCTGACGGAACGATTCTGTCGGGGTACAAAAATACAATTATTTTGCTAGTCATCGGTTTGCCACTCAGCTTGTTCCTGACAACAAGCATGGCATATGGCCTTAGTCGCAACAAATTTCCGTTCAAGAAATTTCTCTTTTTCTTAGTACTGTTCACCATGATCTTTAATGGTGGTATTGTACCGCTGTACCTGATCATGAAATCACTTCACCTTACAGGTACGCTGTGGTCCGTTATCCTGGCGGGAAGCTTCAGTGCTTTCAACATGATTCTGATGATGAACTACTTCTATACCTTGCCTGAATCGCTGATGGAATCGGCGAGATTGGATGGAGCAGGAGAGTGGAGAATTCTGTTCTCAGTTGTTCTTCCGCTGGCTACACCAATTATGGCTACAATCACGTTGTTCTACGGTGTGGCGTACTGGAACAGTTGGTATGATGCGATGATATTCCTTCGAAAAGCGGATCAGTTACCGCTCCAGAATGTACTCAGAAACATTATCGTCACATCCCAGACGAACGCATCCAATGCATCCAGTGTGGATGCTGCCCAAGCAAGCAATTTCTCAATGGGTATGAAGATGGCGGCAGTATTTGTCACCATGGTACCAATTATGTGTTTCTTCCCAATGCTGCAAAAACACTTTGCCAAAGGGGTATTAACAGGGGCTATCAAGACCTGATTATACGTATAGGATTTTGCATTAAAATTCTACTAAAAAACATGGGGGTAAAACATGAAAACGAACAAAAAGTTGTCAGTAAGAGCTCTCTTTGCCATCACGCTTAGTGTAGTTATGCTGATGGTGACCGCTTGTTCCAGCCAAGGAGCTTCAGGTGGTAACGAAAAAGATGCAGAGGGAAATTACAAAGACAACCTGACCATCTCAGTAGCTAACCTGACAGAAATTAAAAACGGGAACTTGGATAATGACTTCCACAAGTTCTGGACAGACAAGTTCAATGTAACATGGGATTACAACTATATCGATTGGGATTCATGGGGCGAGAAGCTTCGTCTGTGGATCAACTCTGGCGATTTGCCGGATGTAGCAGTATGGAACTACGTGCATGGCGATGCCATGAACAGTATTGATCAAGGCCTGTTCTACAAATTCCCGGATGACTGGAAAGAACGCTGGCCTAACGTGGCAGCAGCCTACAAGTTGACCGGTCTTGGAGACAAGCTGGAAGAACTGACGGGTGGAACATACGTCCTGCCAAGACCAATCTATTTCGAGAACAAACCTGCTGACCCATTGACGAACCAAATTGGTGTTATTGCGCTTCGCAAAGACTGGGCTGAAGCGGTTGGTTTCGAACTGAAAGATGCATATACAACTACTGAATTGAATGAATACGCTGAGCTTGTGAAAGAAAAAGATCCAGGCAAAGTGGGCAACAAACTTGTACCTCTGTCCTACAATGCGGCAGATGCCATGACGAATATCATTATGCCGAACAGTGTGCATGCCATGACTGACTCTCCGTTCTATAAAGGAGAAGATGGACAGTTCCACTGGGGACCATCAGATCCTGAAACTCTGACAGGACTTAAATTGATGCAAAAAGCCTACAAAGATGGCTTGCTCAATCCTGAGTTCTACACATGGAAAAACAATGAAGGTCAAAACAACTTCAAAGTAACAGGTACAGCTGCAGTAACAAGTCTGGGCGGACTGGCTTCGTACAGACAAGGTCTGGATTCCGATATGAGAAAGAATCTGGGTGTAGATAGTGATGACCTGGTACACACAGCAATCGTATTGGGTGATGATGGGAAATACCGCAACATGGAGCAAGCGAACTTCTGGTCTGCATTGATCTTCAATCCGAACATCAGTGACGAGAAATTCGAACGGATCATGGATCTGATCGACTACTCGACTACCAAAGAAGGACAACTGCTCATCAACATGGGCTTCGAAGGTAAAGATTGGAAATATGATGAAAACAAAGAACTGGTTAGCTTGCTGCCAGAAGGAACTGTTCTGGAAGACAAATACCCAGCACGTTTCGAAGGTCTGTACCTGCTGGGTGACGACTTTAGTGTTGTAAACCCTGCAATTAAAAAGGATTACCGTGATAGAGCTGTGAAGCTGTTCGAGGAAAAAGCAAAACTCGGTACAGAAGGTCAGTCACTCGCAACATACGACTGGGATATCAACCTGTACGATTCCAAAGCTAAAAGTCAGGCTTCATTCGACTACCAGAATGAATATGCCAACTTGATCCTCAAAAATGGAGATCTTGAAGCGAACTGGAAAGAATGGGTAAACAGTAAAATGTCCCTGGTTCAACCTTATCTGGATGAACTGAACAAAGAATTCAAGTAATCATTCAGTAATTAGCAAGATGGGATATGACAGGTGTGTTCTGTCTGTCCCATCCAATCGAACCCGGTGCGCGGTCTCTCCCCGAACGCAGCCGGGTTCTTTATTTCAACAACATGTAGTGGAGGATAATGTCTATGAATAACGAGCAGTTGCTAGACCTTGTAAACCAAATGACCCTGGAAGAAAAAACGGCCCAGCTGCTTCAGCTGACCGCTAACTTTTATGAAGGAACCAATGTTGAAGGTCAGATCACAGGTCCAATGGAAGAGATGGGAATCACGGAGCAGTCCGTGGATGCCAGTGGCTCCATTCTGGGATTGTCTGGTGCACAGGCCATTATAGATGTACAGCAAGCTTACCTGAAAAAAAGCCGTCTCGGCATTCCGCTCTTGTTCATGGCGGACGTCGTGCATGGTTTTAAGACCATTTTCCCCATCCCGCTAGCCATTGGCTGTTCATGGGACACCGAACTGGCTGAGAAAAGTGCTGAGATTTCAGCACGTGAATCCGCCGTATCTGGCCTCCATGTCACTTTTGCACCGATGGTCGATCTTGTTCGTGATCCGCGTTGGGGTCGAGTAATGGAGACGACAGGCGAAGATCCTTATTTGAACAGTCTGTTCTCTGCGGCATTTGTACGTGGATATCAGGGCGACAGTTTGAAGGATGAGCCGGATCGTCTGGCGGCTTGTGTAAAACACTTTGCAGCATATGGGGCAGCAGAAGGTGGTCGTGATTACAACACGGTCGACATGTCTGAACGCAACTTGCGTGAGTACTATTTACCGGCTTACAAGGCAGCACTGGATGCAGGCGTCGAAATGGTTATGGCTTCATTCAATACTGTAGAGGGTATTCCAGCGAGCGGAAATGAGAAGCTCATGCGTGACATCTTGCGTGACGAGTGGGGCTTTGATGGTGTATTGATCTCGGATTGGGCTTCCATTCGCGAGATGATTGCTCATGGCGCAGCTGAAGATGATCGTGAAGCTGCATACCGCGCCATTCGTGCAGGAGTGGACATCGAGATGATGACACCTTGTTATGTTCATCATCTGCCAGAGTTGATCAAGAACGGAGAAGTGGAAGAAAAGCTTATTGATGAAGCGGTGCTGCGTATTCTGCAACTGAAAGAAAAGCTGGGATTGTTCGATAATCCACTGCGTGCAGCGGATCCGGAGCGTGAGCGCGAGATCGTGTTCTCGAAAGAACATCGTCAGGTATCGTATGAGCTTGCAACCAAATCTGCTGTATTGTTGAAAAATGATAATGACGTTCTTCCACTCAAGCCAGAAGCCAATGTAGCGTTAATTGGACCTTTTGCCCAAAGTGAAGACATTCTCGGATGGTGGTCCTGTGAAGGTGTCAAAGAAGATGCCGTTAAACTCGGAACTGCTTTGCAGGAACGTCTTACTGCCGGGAAAGTTCATATTGCTCAAGGCAGCAACGTTCACACGATCACCGCTGAACAGATTGCTGAAGCGCTTGAAGTAGCAAGCAAAGCCGATCTGATCGTGCTTGCACTTGGTGAAGATTCCGAAATGAGTGGTGAAGGTGGATCGCGTACGGATATTCGTTTGCCAGCAGCTCAACTGGAATTGGTTAAACAGCTCAAAGCAGCCGGCAAACCAATCGCCAGCGTTATTTTCAACGGTCGCCCTCTGGACTTACATGGTGTATTTGAAGAATCCGATGCTGTGCTTGAAGCGTGGTTCCCGGGCAGTGAGGGTGGAGCGGCCATTGCCGATGTATTGACAGGTGTGGTGAATCCATCTGCGCGTCTGACGATGTCCTTCCCGCAATCTGTAGGTCAGATACCGGTATATTACAATCATTTTAATACAGGACGTCCACTCAATCCGCAAAAGACGGAAGAGCGTTATGTTTCCAAATATATTGATAGTCCGAATGATCCGCTGCTTCCGTTTGGCTACGGCTTGTCATACACCTCGTTTGAGTATGGTGACCTGGAAGTTTCAAGCAATGAAATGACTGCTGATCAACCTCTGACAATCCAAGTGCGTGTAACCAATGCTGGCGAACGTGCTGGCGTAGAGACGGTTCAGTTGTACGTACGTGATGTCACTGGTGAAGTTGTACGTCCAATGCGTGAGCTGAAAGGGTATGTCAAGCTGTCACTCGCACCGGGTGAAAGTGGTACGGCTGCATTTACATTAAACGAAGAACAGCTTCGTTATCATCATTCCGATTTGAGTCATCGCAGTGATAAGGGAACATTCCACATTTTCGTAGGGCCGAATAGCCGCGATACATTGGAGAGCACGTTCAAGCTGGTGTAATGGGATACACCTCATATCGATGAATGATTGAACTCATCATACAAAAGCAGCAAATCTGCACTGCCTTCTTCTCTTCTGTTCAGCAGCAGGGAACAAGGCAGGATAGGAGGATATGAATAGATATATGAAGACCATGAATAAATCTCAAATCAACGTACAATCCGGCGACCTGTGCTTTACGTTCTGGGAAAGCGGTGATTTGTTCAAGGCTGTAAGTGGAACAACGATGATTAATCAGTGGATGGCTAGTCCGGTGGACGGCTCCATGAACAATCTATACTTGCGTTTTCACAGTGAATCTGGCATTCGTTTTGTGCCAATGCTTGGCATTCACTCCGACAGCCAGGTGAGCACCGACAGCAGTCGTATGGTATGGACAGGTACCGCTGAGGGTGTAGGCTATCAGGTTGTATTTGCTCCAACAACAAAAGGTGTATGGTTCTGGGATGTAACCGTAAACGGTAATGGAGAAGAGGTCGACGTGGTCTATGGCCAGGATGTCGGCAATGCCGATCCAGGTGCGGTACGCAGCAATGAGGCTTACTTGTCGCAATATATTGACCATGCCGTATTTGAGGATGCGAAACTTGGATATATCGTAGCTTCACGGCAGAATCAACCGCAGGGCGGGGCTTTTCCTTATCTTCAACAGGGTTCATTAACCCGTGCAGCAGGTTACTCCACAGATGGATTTCAGTTCTTTGGCTTGAGTTACAAGGAGACGAATGTCCCTGAAAGTCTGGGTAAGCCAACACTTGCGAATGAAGTGTACCAGTATGAATTTGCATATACAGCCCTGCAGTCCGAAAAAGTGGTGTTGAGTGGCGAAGCTCGCTTTGTGTTCTATGGACTCTTTCAGTCTAACCACGCTGAAGCGGTGAAGGAACTCGAATACCAGGATGTTCTCCAACAGGCTTGGGACGAGTATGAAGCGAAGCGTCAAGAGAATGCAAGCACGGTACAAGCAGTATCCAACGTATTCCCAAAAGTATCTCTCCATCCGGTAGTGGGTGAACCCTTGCCTACTTTATCGATGACCGAAGAAGAAGTGAATTCCCGTTTCCCGGCTTCGAAGAGACATCAAGAAGAGCGCGCGGATGGTAAATTGCTGGCGTTCTTTACAGATACGTATGAGCATATTGTGCTCAAGGAAAAGGAAATGCGTGTGGAACGTCCGCATGGACATATTCTGATGAGTGGTAACAATGTGAAGCTGGGTCAGAACGTAATCACAACGTCTTCCTATATGTATGGTATCTTCAATTCCCATGTGGTTGTGGGAAATACGAACTTCAATAAAATGATGAGCAATGCACGTAGCGCACTCAACATACCCAAATCATCCGGTCAGCGGATCTACGTCGAGGTTGAAGGAATCTTCCACCTACTCACGATGCCTTCCCTGTTTGAAATGGGCTTCAACTATGTTCGCTGGTATTACAAAACAGCTGAGGATACGCTGATTATCACGAATTATACAACTTTGGATACTCCTGAAGTACATCTTCATGTGAAGTCGGAAAAAGGAATAGCTTATCGATACTTGATTACCAATCAGATTACGATGAATGTGAATGAATATGAACTTCCTGTTCATGTTTCGGAGCAGAATGGTGAATTGATCTTCAAGGCAGATCACAGCTCCCTCAGTGCCGAAGTATATCCTAATCTGGAGTACCGCATGCGGGTAAGCGGAGCAGGAGTGACGGTTGGCGATGAGACTGAACTGGCTAGTGGAGTAAACGCAGGCGACGACTCACTGACGACTTTACGACTGGACAGCAGTGCTGAATGGACATTGACCATTCAAGGGCTGTTGGAAGGAGGACAGATTGCATCCTCGACACGCAGCTTCGAAGAGGAAGTGGCAGCTTATCGTACCTTCTATGCAGAAGTGATGAATGGGTTCCATTTGTCTCAACCTCAGAAGCAAGGAGCAGATGAGTTGTTCAAAGTGAATGCTCTTGCATGGTGGTACACCCACAATATGCTGGTGCATTACTCTGTTCCTCACGGATTGGAGCAATATGGCGGTGCAGCTTGGGGTACACGGGATGTCTGCCAGGGTCCGGTCGAATACTTTATGGCTACACAAAAGTATGAGCAGGTTCGCGACATTCTGAAGACGGTATATTCGCATCAGTATGAGGATGACGGTAACTGGCCGCAATGGTTTATGTTCGATCGTTATTTCAAAGTTCAGCAGGAAGAAAGCCATGGTGACATTATTGTTTGGCCTCTCAAAGTGCTAAGTGATTATCTGATTGCCACCAAGGATTATTCGATTCTGAATGAGGAAGTACCTTATACCGTAAAACATGGTTTTGACTTTACTGATCAGACAGCCAGCGTGCTGGAGCATGCCCAGAAAGAACTGGAGTATATCCGCAGTCATTTCCTGCATGATACATTCCTCTCTTCATATGGTGACGGGGACTGGGACGATACATTACAGCCTGCCAATGCTCAATTGAAGCAATATATGGTCAGCAGCTGGACTGTGGCGCTCACCTATCAAACGTTGAAGCAGCTATCCAGAGCGCTTGCGCCTGTGAAACCGGAGCTTTCTTCGGAATTAAGCGATATGGCAGCGGGTGTGAAAAGGGACTTCAGCAAGTATATGTTGGATACCGATGTGATTCCGGGCTTTGTATATATGGAAGATCCGGCACAAGCGAAGCGCATGCTGCATCCGGATGACAGCGAGACAGGTATTCAGTACCGTTTGCTGCCGATGACACGCAGCATGATTGCCGAGTTGCTGGAACCTGAGCAAGCGCAATCCCATTATGAACTGATCAAGGACAAGCTGTACTGCCCGGATGGTGTCAGATTGATGAATCGTCCAGCACAATATGATGGCGGCGTCAGCACTCATTTCAAACGTGCAGAGCAGGCATCCAACTTCGGACGTGAAGTGGGCTTGCAATATGTTCATGCTCACATCCGTTATATTGAAGCCATGGCGAAGCTGGGCAACCCGGATGAGGTCTGGAATGGGCTGGGCATTATCAATCCAGTGGGTATTCAGGAAGCTGTTCCTAACGCAGATCTACGCCAGAGTAATGCCTACTTCAGCAGTTCTGACGGGAAATTCAACAACCGTTATGCAGCGCAGGAGCAGTTCGATAAGCTTCGCACCGGAGATGTGCAGGTGAAGGGCGGCTGGAGAATCTACTCCAGTGGACCGGGAATCTACATGAATCAGCTCATTTCGAACGCCCTGGGTATTCGCCAGGAGGAAGAAGATCTGGTTCTGGACCCTGTGTTACCTGTCAGCTTGGATGGCTTGCATTTTGATTTCCAATTTGCCGGCAAAAAGGTAACCTTCGTCTATCATCTCAGCGGAGAGGCCGTACAACGTATTGTGCTGAATGGCAAGGAACTGGATGCGACTAGGTTGCAACAACCTTATCGTCTTGGTGGACTGCGTATTTCACGTAAGGAGCTTGAACAGAGCCTGAGCGAGAATAACGTGATTGAGATTTACAGTTAATCGTGTAAACGTTAGTCCATTTTATCAAGTATAAATATTTTAGATGTCAGGTCCTTCGATTTCGAAGGGCCTGATGAACATAACAGGGGAGCGAAGAATGTGGTCAGTATCAAGGATATCGCCAAACAGGCGGGAGTTTCGATCTCTACCGTGTCATACGCTCTGAATGGTAGCAACAAAGTGACAGATGAGACCCGTTCCAAAATTTTGGCTATCGCCAAAGAGCTGAACTATGTTCCCAATGCTGCTGCCAGAACATTGAAGAAGAGAGAATCCAAAATTCTGGGTGTATTTCTGACGGATTTTAGCGGGGATGTATATGGAGACTTACTTAGTGGTATGAAATCTGTATGTAACGCGCAAGGGTACGACCTGATTGTGTGCAGCGGGAAACAATCTCATCGAATGCTTCCGGAGCGAATGATTGATGGTGCTGTCATTCTGGATCATACATTTGCGAGCAAGGAACTAATGCAATATGCAGACATAGGACACAAGATTGTCGTTCTTGACCGGGAACTGGATCACCCCAATATTAATCAGGTTCTACTGGATAACAAGGCAGGAGCAACCCTTGCGATGGAGCATTTGATCGAACAGGGACACACGAAGATCTATGTCGTGACAGGTCCTGAAGGTTCATTTGACTCGGCTCAGCGGTTGAAGGCTGTGAGGCAAGTATCGGAGCGGGAAGCGAATGTGGAATGGATCGAAATTACCGGAGATTTCGAGAAGAGTGGCGGAGAACGGGCAGCCGAACGTATTATTCAGGAATATACTCAACCAGTTGGGGTGTTTTGTCTCAATGACGAGATGGCGATTGGGATGTGTGACCGGCTCGCTGATAGCGAGTTAAACATTGGTCAGGAGATTGATATTATCGGATTTGATAATATTGAACTTAGCAAATATGTGCAGCCAAGACTGGTCACGATTGATTATTCCAAACGAAAATGGGGCGCACTGGCAGCCGAACAATTAATCAAGATTATTGCCGGAGAGCCTGTTGATCATGAACGCATCTACGTGACACTGGTGGAGGGCGGGTCGGTAAACAGCAAGGTACAGTCAGCATATCTTGCACAAGCCCAAGGTGAAAAGGCGGTTAGCTATTGACGACGCTGCCCCCTCTTCATTCCATGGATGTTGTGTTAAACGACGACTGTACAGCAAGAGACAAGGCTTAGAAGAATTGAAGCATTCTTTTAAGCCTTGTCTCTTGTTTAGCTTGTTTATTTGACCCATTATAAAATGAAAAAACCTCTCACCAGGAGAGGCTTGGCCCTTAAAGGCCCTTAGTTTTGTCATTGTTGTAGGATGAAGTGAGAATGCCTGTAAGGAAGAGAGCCAATACAATTGCAATAATCCAAAATGTCAGTGAAAATGACATACCATAGCACCTCCTGCAAAATCTTTACTTCTATTATAACCATTATAGGAAGAAAAGAAATGCTTCACTCCATCATTTGTAAAATAAAAAGTGAGTAGGTACCGGTCGGAGGCTCCCATCCGAAGGGTTATTCACAACCCGGTTGTTCACGATGAGTGAGGACGATCCGCCGCCATCCAGATTATAGGCGTCCATGACGCCAAGTTTGTACAAACGTCCTTGCAGCTCTTCCAGGGTGGCTCCTGAGCTGCCCCCTTCGTTATACCCGTCAACAACGATAATCAACAATTGATCGTCCTTGTAGTTGCCGATCACGGTGCGTGGAGCCCGCTTGGGTGAGACTTTCCATTTGGCGGGAATGACCGTTTTTTGTCCATTCTGCAAGAGCACGGGTACAAATGTGGCACCAAATTGGGGTTGTAGGCGATCCAGGGAACTTTTGTCGAAAAATTTACCGCCTACCAGCTTACCGGCATTATCAAGACCTACAAAAAACAGATCCTTAAAGCTGGCCTGAAAACCATTCACATACTTGCCGTCCATAACGGTAGTACTCAGCGGATACCGTTTTCCGCCGCTGTCGGCGAATCCTCCGGCATTAATTCCGGCAATGGCACCGCTGCGCTTGACCGCTTGCATAGTTGTCTCAGATCGGCCTGGCTCGCTGTCCAGAGCCATCTTCATGGCCGTGGGGTCTTTTAGCTTGATTTTCATCGCATAGCCTTTATAGGCGCCTGGATTGACCCTATAGAGTTCAATCGTAACTCGATCACTGTCTATCCGTTCAAACGGAACGCCCAGCTTGGATGAGATCCGTTGATTGTAGATCGTTTCCGGGCGAGCGGCTTGAACCGTAGCCTTCTGTACAAGCGTCGACATCGTACTCGTTGTCTGATTGTACAGCTGTGTTGTTCTTTTAATAGAAGAAGAAGTCTGAACAGCAGCTTCTTTTGCCCCTGCAAGCTCTTGGCTAATTGCCTGGGTCCGGGGTGTAACATTCTCTTCAGCCAGACCGGAATGAATGAAGTCTCCCGGTTCAAGCGGAGGACGAATCAGCAGCATGCATAACATCAATCCAACAAAAGGAGCAAGTGCAAGCATAAATAAACGATTAACCTTTTTTACGGGTGTAATCATTTGAGCAGGTCCATCTTTTTCTGGAGTGTCTCCAGTTGTTTTTTGACTTCGCTCAGTTGGGTATACAATTTGTTGCTGTTGTCGGTTTTATCGTTTGCATTATCCTTGGTGAAAGTCAGTAATTCATTAAAGGACTGCACCTGGCCCTGCAGGTCCGCTACTTCCTTGGATATCGTTGTTAGCTGCTTTTCGTAGTCGGCTTTGAGCGCTGCAATCTGCTGTTGATTATGGGTCTGAAGCTGATTAATCATCTGTTGCTGGAGGTGGTTACTATAATAGTAGGTTCCGAGTACTCCAAGTGCAATGAGAACAATCCACATGACCAGAAACAGCTTGACTGAAGATCCGGCCTTACCTTTGGCGCTCCGGGTGTGATGGATGTCAGAAGGTTGGACAGAAGGTTTCATATCATCACTCCTGGTTATTTATAGGTACAAAAAATTTTCCAGTCCTCATTCTATCATGCCACTATTGATTACGCAAAAATGAAATTCTTTGAGTAATAGGATAAAAAGAGATTGCATCGGAAGGAAGTCCTAGGATACAATTTCTTATAGATGCAATAAGTAGGAACTTTGGGCAAGTTTTTCGACTTTTTTAGATAGAAATGCAGGAAATTTATACTATATTTTGATCTTTCTTCGCTTGGGAAGACAAAAGTCCTGATGTGACGACAGCAAAATACAGTAGAAATAGAGCTGTTCTTACAGCTGTATCAAGTGTTTTTCTATTTTTCGACATTATCCGACTTTTACTTCTTCTATACACGGACTGTCGCAAGGATAGAGGCATTATCATGGCTGATGGTAGAAAAGGAATTTGTCCAATACATAACAGGGGGAACAACAATGAAAAAAGTATGGCAGGTGGTCATCGTAGATATCCACCCCACCAGCATGCTGGGAACAAAATTGATTTTGGAAGAACAGCAGGATCTGTTGGTACGGGGGATGACTTCGACCGGGTCCGAAGGTCTTGACCTGGTGAACATTCACCAGCCCGATCTGATTTTGATGGATTACCGGCTTCCTGAGGGCCAGGCGGATCAGTATATATCCCAAATGAAAAATCTGTCGGCTCATAGTCACATCATTATTCTAACGGACGAGGACAATGTAAAATTATTTCGTCATCTGATCAGTCTTGGTGCTAGTGGTATGCTGTCCAAACAGGCTTCCCCTAGCCAGCTGATTCATCTGATTTCCGGGTTGCGTGAGGGATGTGTATCCATTCCTTTATCATGGTTAGCCAGTTCAGAGTGGGCTCAGCCCGTCGAATCTCCTGCAGAAGAACTTATTGTTGAATTAACAGAAACCGAAACTTTTATCATGGAAAGAATTGTTCAGGGCGTAACCTATGATAAAATAGCCAGTGAGATTAACGTTAGCAGACGTTCGATTGATAATTACCTGCGTAAAATATACGTGAAACTGGATGTAAGCAGCAGGGCACAGGCGATTGAACGTTACGCTTTATATGCGAGGCAGACCAAAACCGTATCCTGACGAGCATGGTTCCATGAATCCCTATATACGATGACTCGTCAAGTTTCCGGTCTGGTCATATTCAGTGTCCAACAGGAATAGGTTGTAGGGGCTACGGACTGCGAGCACAGTTCGGATTAGGGATGAAAGGGGAACGGACCGATGAAGTATTTCTTCGCCTCCCGTACAAACAGGCTTTTGACATCACCGCTGAGGGACATACGTGAGATGTCTGGTCGGGATTATTTCATTTCTCTGGCAGAAGAACTGCCTGCGGAGGAGCTGTTTCCATTCAAACTGCTGGAAGAAGCAGCGGTGTCTGTATTTAGTTCCGGACCCTCCGCATTGCAGTATGGCGAGCCGGCAGGGTACAGACCGTTGAGAGAATGGCTGGACAATGATTGGAATGCTCGCAAGGGCATACGGACAGTCCCGGAGCAGATTTTATTGACCACAGGGACTCAGCAGGCCATCGATCTTGTGATGCGTTTGCTGCTTGAGCCTGGAGATTCCGTACTGGTCGAGCATCCTACCTCTCCAGGCTGTCTCGAGGTTCTGGAGATGCAAGGTGCCAAAATCGTGCCCGTCACAGGCGATGGGGATGGCATTTTGCCTGACCTTTTGGAGCATCACATGCAGCAGGTGAGACCGAAGCTGCTTTTTGCTGCACCCAGTTTTTCCAATCCAACCGGCGTGCTTTGGAGTATGGAACGGCGTGAGGCTGTGCTTGATCTGTGTTCACGCTACGGAGTGCTGCTCGTGGAAGATGACTCCTATGGTGAACTTCATTTCGATGGATTGGAACCAGCAGACTTCTACCGGAAATATCCTTCCCTCTTTGCGCTGGATACAGCGGATCAGGGTGGACATGTTCTCTACATTGGTTCGTTTAGCAAAACTGTAGCACCTGCCCTGCGTACAGGTTGGGCTGCCGGACATCCGGCCTTGATCCAGGCTATGGCCTCCGTGAAACGGATAGCAGACGGACAGTCCAGTCCCATGAATCAGCGGTTATTGTATCAACTGCTTGCCCATTCTCCTTTTAAGTGGAGTGATCATCTCTCCATGCTGAACAGGGAGTATAAGACCAGACTCAAGCTTATGCTCGAATTGTTGAAGCGCCCGGGTTGGAAAGGCAGTCAGTATAGCATTCCTGAAGGGGGGATGTATCTGTGGGTACAGTTACCGGATGGATTGGACAGCGGAGCTCTGCTCAAAGCAGCGCTGTTAAAAGGGGTGTCCTTCCTTCCCGGTTCCCTCTGCTCCACGGGTGAACAGGATCATCGGTACATCCGGTTGAACTTCAGCCATCCGGGCCGGGATGAGTTGCTGCTTGGCATGAATCTGATCAGTGAGTCCATAACAGAGTTTACAGCCCGGAGCTAAACCGGATTTAGAAAAGAAAGAATGTAGGGTCAAATTCATGCCTGGAACCTGGGACAACAGAAGTTCCAGGCATTGGATTTGGAAGCAAATAGGTTACCCCCAAAGTAATTACGTTATTGCATCCACTAACATTTTTATATATAATATGTATTAATGAGTTGTTGTTTTCTTTATATAAGCTGCAATCATTGCAAGTTCAGGAGAAGCACTCATATATTTTAACTAACGGGGGAACGAACATGTCTAACATTTTATTTGTCAAAGCAAACGACCGTCCTGCAGATCAAGCAGTCAGCGTACAATTGTACGATGCATTTTTGAGCGCATACAAAGAATCCCACCCAGGTGACACAGTTACCGAACTGGATCTCTACAATACAGATATTCCTTACTACGGCAACACTGTAATTACAGGTGGATACAAAGCCGCTAATGGTATCGAAGCAACTGCTGAAGAGCAAAAAGCAGCTGCACTGGCAGCACAATTGCAAGATCAATTCTTGGCAGCAGACAAAGTAGTATTTGCATTCCCACTGTGGAACTTCACTGTTCCAGCACCACTGGTGAACTACATTTCCTACCTGAGCCAAGCTGGAAAAATGTTCAAATACACTGCTGAAGGCCCTGTAGGTCTGGTAGGCGACAAAAAAGTGGCATTGTTGAACGCACGTGGCGGAGTTTACTCCGTAGAGCCTATGGCATCCGCTGAAATGTCCGTTAAATATGTAACAAATGTACTGAACTTCTGGGGTATCCAAAACCCTGAACTGGTTATCGTTGAAGGCCACAATGCTTCACCTGACCGTTCCCAAGAGATCGTAGCAGCAGGTCTGAAATTGGCTTCCGAAGTAGCAGCAAGCTTCTAATAGCCTAATATATAGAAACACGAAAAAGCCCATCATCTCCATTCGAGATGATGGGCTTTTTCGCATCTTCATTTTGCATGAAGCTACGTTACCTGTTGCCTCAGTCATTCTTTCCATGGATCAGGTAGGGCTCCGCTACTTCCGCAATAAACTCAAGCTCACTGTCGTCATGTTGATTCAAGGAAATATCCATTTCTAGTTCATTTATACTCCGTTCAATCATATCATTATCCTCAAGCATGTGAGCATGCTCAGTTAGTGCCTGCACACCCTTAACCGTCAGCACATATCGTCCACGGGATAAGCGCTCGAACCAGCCATAATAGTTTTTTTGCAAAATGGCCGCAGCGGAACCCACACTTGTCTGTTTACTGATCGAGGCGGGGGAGGCTTCTCCCTGAGCGCGAAGGGCGGAAGCTACACGTAATGCTTTTTCCCTGTAAGCGGTGACCAGCTGCCTGCGTGTGCTTCCTCCTGTGTTGTAGTCACCACTTCGCTCGTCGAATTCCTTCAGCAGTCGTTGCCGCCGTATACCGCCTTTACGGACACCGGTGCTGCCGCTACCAGACATAGGAGCTTGGGCAGCAGGTTCGCACAGCACATCAATCAGAGGTGATTTGGTTTTGTAGAACGTAACGGTGATAAGCCCTAGCCCAAGTTGTCTGCACAGTGCGGTCAATTCGCCCCAGCGCTGGTTCACGGCACCACGCTTGCTGCGGTTCCGCTCAACTGCCAGATACACGAAGGGGCTGAGCTTCAGGCGCTGCATTCCCTGTAACAGCAGAGACAGATTAAATGTTTTTTTCATCTCCACAATGAGTGGTTCATTCTGATCCGATTTGACCCCAACCAGGTCACAATGTTTGACTTCAGCCTTCACGTCGTAGCCGCGTCGTTCGAAAAAAGCCTTTACAGGCGAATATAACTCGGTTTCGTACTTTACTGCCATCGTTTCTGCTCCTTTCCTGAAGTGGCTCGTCTCTGGCCATCTATTGTTCCGTTTTCTGAATTTAGAACCTTCATTATATCATATCCGTTCTTTTTTTTCTGAGCGCACAAGATGTCTGATAGAACAGGGAAAGCCTCAAATTAAGACCTGCAGATCGAAAAAAAGAGGTCAACTTATCCGATTTGCCGCATAGGTATGTAATACACTTTTCACAACAATACATGATGTTTGGACAGAGGGTGGCGGGACTAATCCGGACCGCAAGATTGGTATTCAAGCACAAGCCGTAATTCTATTGATTTCTTCATACCATTCGGAATGGTTGACAATCACACTAAAGGAGCCATGGGAGGTACCAAGCATGAATATTTTTGAACGCGTTGCGGAACATCGGGCAGAGAGTGACCGTTTATCATGGAACGGGACATTTGAAGATTATATTGCACTGCTGAGAGAGGACCCGACTCCGGCAATGACGGCTCACGCACGAGTGTACCAGATGATTGAATCATTTGGCGTGGAAGAAGTTGGGGGGCACAAACGGTACAAGTTTTTTGAACAGGAGATTTTTGGGCTAGATCGGTCCATTGAAAAGCTGGTGGAAGAATATTTCCACTCGGCAGCACGCCGTCTGGATGTTCGCAAACGGATTCTGCTGCTTATGGGTCCGGTCAGCGGAGGTAAGTCAACACTGGTAACGCTGCTGAAACGTGGCCTTGAACAATTCTCCCGCACAGAGAAGGGTGCTATATACGCCATTGACGGATGCCCAATGCATGAGGAGCCCTTGCATCTGATTCCGCTGGAGCTTCGTCCCGAAGTGGAAAAGGAGATCGGTGTCCGCATTGAGGGCAATCTCTGCCCATCCTGCCAGATGCGTCTTCGGACCGAATATGGCGATGATATCAGCAAGGTGCGAGTGGAACGGGTCACCATTTCCGAGGATAACCGGGTGGGAATCGGAACATTCAGTCCATCCGATCCCAAATCCCAGGATATTGCCGATCTGACGGGAAGTATCGACTTCTCAACCATTACTGAATTCGGCTCCGAGTCCGATCCACGCGCCTATCGTTTTGACGGTGAATTGAACAAGGCCAACCGTGGATTGATGGAATTTCAGGAAATGCTGAAATGTGATGAGAAGTTTCTGTGGAACCTGTTATCACTGACGCAGGAAGGAAATTTTAAAGCAGGCCGATTTGCCTTGATCAGTGCGGATGAAATGATTGTGGCGCATACGAATGAATCCGAGTACAAATCATTTATTTCCAACAAAAAGAATGAAGCCTTGCAATCCCGGATGATCGTCATGCCAATTCCCTACAACCTGAAGGTCTCCGAGGAAGAGAAGATTTATGGCAAGCTCATTCAGCAAAGTGATATGAAGCATGTCCATATTGCACCGCATGCCCTGCGGACTGCAGCCATTTTCTCCATACTTACCCGCTTGAAAGAAACGAAGAAACAAGGCATGGATCTGGTCAAAAAAATGCGGATGTATGACGGTGAAGAAGTCGAAGGGTACAAAGAAGCTGATCTGCGTGAGATGCAAAATGAATATTTGGATGAAGGCATGTCGGGCATTGACCCGCGTTATGTCATCAACCGGATATCCAGTGCTTTGATTAAGCAAAACCTTCAGTGCATTAACGCGCTGGATATTCTCCGGGCGATCAAGGATGGTCTGGATCAGCATGCTTCGATTTCAAAAGAGGAACGTGAGCGTTATCTGAACTTTATTGCCCTGGCTCGGAAAGAATATGATGAGCTGGCGAAGAAGGAAGTGCAGAAAGCGTTTGTCTACTCGTTCGAAGAGTCGGCCAGAACGCTGTTCGAAAATTACCTCGATAATATCGAGGCATTCTGCAACTGGGCCAAAATTCGTGATCCACTGACGGATGAGGAGATGGACCCGGATGAGCGCTTGATGCGTTCGATAGAGGAGCAGATCGGTATTTCCGAAAATGCCAAAAAGGCTTTCAGGGAAGAGATATTGATCCGCATCTCGGCTTATTCCCGCAAGGAACGGAAGTTCGAATACAGCAGTCATGATCGTTTGCGTGAAGCGATTGAAAAGAAACTGTTCACTGACTTGAAGGATATTGTGAAGATTACAACTTCAACCAAGACACCAGATGCGACGCAACTGAAACGAATGAATGAAGTGATTAAACGTTTGATTGAAGAACATGGATATACCGCAGCCAGCGCGAATGAACTGCTCCGTTATGTGGGCAGCCTGTTGAATCGCTGATCTGCAACGAACCATTCCGGATCAGGCTCCTGACGCCTGCTGTGAGGCTCCTTCACAGCAGGGTCAGGGGTCTTTTTATATGGGGGAGATGTACAATTAAGACTAATAAACTGACAAAGAAGGTCAATTCCATGACAAATTAGTTCTTATGGTATATGTTAAATTAGGTCATTTAGTCTATAATCGATACAGATATTTACAATTTAATATTTTTTGTGGTTATTAAGGAGCTGACAGAACTAGTTATGAGTATTGCTATAGCAAGACAACAACAACTTGATTATATTGGATTGACCGCCGGAGATCTGCAATTGCTTGCTGATCATCGACCTGCTTTTGAGAAAGTCGTGGACGAAGTGGTGGACCACTTCTACAATCATGTGGGCAATTATCCGAATTTGGTCGATCTGATTGCCCGCTTCTCTTCCATCGATCGTTTGAAGGAGACACAAAAGCTATACTGGTTATCCATGACCGATGGTGTAGTTGATGATGCATACATTGAACAGCGCATTGCAATCGGACTAGTCCATTCCCGCATTGGTTTGTCCGAAGATTATTACTTGGGCACGTATATGGTTTATCTCGATATTGCAACAAGCATATTCCAGCAAGTCATTCCTGAACGCTGGCATGTGGTCATTCAGGCCCTTAGTAAAATGTTCAACCTCGACTCACAGCTTGTATTGGAGGCTTACGAGAAGAAGGAAAAGGAAAAATTAAATCAACTCGCTGAAGATCAGCAGCATACGTTGCTGGCGATCACGCAGATTACCCAGCAGTTGACGGGCATGATTAGTGAATTGAACGAAAATGCTCAGGCGATCTCTGATGTGGCCAGAGAAACGGCTGCCTCTCAGGATCAGGCCAATGGACTGTTGGAAGAGCTGACTAAGGAAATTCATCAGATTGGCAAAATGGGTGAGATCATTCGTGAAATATCGGATCAGAGTCATCTAGTGGGTTTGAATGCCGCCATTGAAGCTGCACATGCAGGAGAATTTGGACGGGGATTCGAGGTGGTTGCCAGTGAGGTTCGCAAGCTTGCGGCTAGTTCCCGAGAAGCTCAAGGAAAAATTCAGTCGAACCTGGCACAGATCATGAAGAAGCTGGGCAGTGTTCAACAGGAGTCAGAGCACACTGCTTCGGGAGCAAGGCGTCAGGCATCCCGTTCAGAAGAGCTTGCGGTTTTTGCTACCACTATGGAGAAACTGGCACTTGATCTCAGGAAATTAGATCAACAGGAATAGGCGGTAATACTGGCTGGAAGCTGAGATACCGTTTCTGGCTGTTTTAAGCTATAATGGGTAGACAAACCTGCCGATGTTATAGTGAATGCAGCCGGAGACAGGGGATTTGAAAGAGGTTGAGGTGATCAGGTGGCTTCTATCCATGATGTGGCCAAAGAGGCGGGCGTATCTGTTGCAACCGTTTCCAAAGTGCTGAACGATTATCCCGATGTAAGTGACAAAACTCGCAAAAAAGTCAATATAGCCATCGAACTATTGAAATATCAACCGAATGTGGTTGCACGTGGACTTGTAAAACGCCGTTCTTGGACGGTAGGTGTATTGTTGACGGTTCCTTTTACCAATCCGTTTGTATCGGAGTTGCTTGAAGGAATCAAAACAGCGCTGGAAAACAGCGGATACGATCTTGTTCGCTTATCTACACGTTTTGATGATCCGACATACTCCTTTATTAAACATTGCCGCAGCCGAAATGTGGATGGCGTTGTTGTATTCGGGGAAGGAAGAGACAACGAGAGTATTCAGGAATTGGTTACTGCTGAGATTCCGACGATGTTCGTTGATACCGACTTGTTTGGCAAGCGGGCAGGATACATAACGACGGATAATGCAAATGCCATAGCTATGAGTGTGAAGCATTTGCATGAACTGGGTCACCAGAAAATTGCCTATATTTCAGGTACACTTGGGCCTGCTGTAGCGAATCTTCGACTGGATGGATATCGGGAAGGTTTGCGAGTCTGCGGCATTCCATATTCAACGGTGTATCTGGAGGTCTGTGACTATTCTTTCGATGGTGGCAGTAAGGCAGCTCGCCGATTGCTTGCATTGAAGGACCAGCCTACGGGGATTGTCTGTGCTTCAGATATGTCTGCTTTTGGTGCGATCCACGAAATTGAGAAGCATGGTTTACGGGTGCCTGAGGATGTATCTGTTGTCGGATTTGATAACACATACTATGCGGAAGTGTTCAAACCAGGGTTGACCACGATTAATCAAAATATTCATTCCATTGGAATCAAATCCATCGAATATCTGATCGCCATGATTGAGAATCCTGCATATACTCCTCCAGTCGTTACGGAGCCATCCAATCTGGTGATTCGCCAAACGACTGCACCTGTGCAAGCGTAAAGGTCTTCGAACCAGCACAGCCTATGGGCTGTGCTTTTTTGGTATGCCATTTCTTTTTGGGAAATAACGGAGATCAGAAGTTGTTGTGCAATGCTTGCAGGAAAAGCTGTTGACTTTTTACCACACAGACCTTAACAATAAAAGGCAGAATAATACAAAATTTTATGTAATCGCTTTCTTTTTACTGATGAATATAGGGACACTGCAATTGTCATTCAAAGGGAAGGGTGATGGGCATGCATCGGGTACTGCTGGTTGATGATGAAGTATACGCACGAAAAGGACTTAGAAAACTGATCCGCTGGGAAGCATGCGGGTTCGAAGTGGCTGGAGAGGCGAATGATGGGGATGAGGCTAGTACCCGGATCGAAGAGCTACAGCCTGACGTTGTCATTACGGACATACGTATGCCGGAGACGGATGGACTGGAATTGATCCGGCGCACGGTTGAGCGTAATGAGCAGGTTCTAAATAAGTGCAAACAGCCCTATTTTATCATCGTGAGTGGATATAATGATTTTGCTTATGCCCAGCAGGCCGTGAGGTACGGGGTACAGGATTATATTTTGAAGCCAATTGATGAGATTGAACTGGAAGGGACTTTACGCAAGCTGGCGGAGGAGTTGAATCGGCGCAAGCATGCTGAACAAACCCGATGGGAGCAGGAATACGTCAGATTACTTAATCAGTTTATTTATGGCGAATCGGATTTGGAAACGGTTGAACAATGGATTGAACTGACGGGTACAAGTGCTAACGATCCGCTGGCATATCTGCTGTTTGAGAATAACACGCCACATTTCCAGGTTTCGGATACTGTTCAAGAGGAGGGGACGGGGGCCAGGAACGGAGAAAATTTTGGCCGGATTGTGCAGTCTGTTCTTGGAAAGATGTATGAAAATCGCTCATATCTGCATGTAAAAGAGCACGGCGAACGTATCGGAGTTCTGTTAACTGCGGAACATCTACGCCCTTATTCAATGAATCTACATGCGGTTGCCGGGCAAATGCAATCCTGCTTCGCCGAAATGGGTCATGACTCTGTATGCATATATATCGGGAAGGTTTGTTATGAACCTTTACTCATTGGACATGCCTATCAAACCGCACTGAAGGCGATTTCCTATAAATTTATTTCAGAGAAGAGTGGGATCGTTCTGTATGATGACATGCTGCATGAGTCTGTACAGTGGGTGCATATCGATCATGAAAAGGAGCAGGAGCTCCTGACACTTATGGAGGAACAACGGATTCAGGCGTTAGAGTATGCAATGGGTGAATGGTTCACCGATATGAGAACGGCCAATTACGCTCCTGTTGCAGTGACGTCTGCAATCCACCAACTGATCTCAGCGGTACTATCGATTCTGAAATCGGCTGAGGCGAATGTGAAAGAGATCCCTTCGTTCAAGCTAATTTTGGCATGGCAAGCAGATCGGGGAACATTGGCTGAGGCCAGACAGTTGTTGACGGTTTTCATGTTAGATTCAGCGCGGAAGCTGGCGGAACAGCGTCAGTACAATCACAGGGGTGCCATGACAAAAATCAAACATTATATTGAAGCCAACTACAGCAGCAATATTAGTTTGAGAAGTATTGCCTCCATATTTTACATGAATCCGGTCTATTTGGGTCAACGCTTCCGCAAGGTGTATGGCATGTATTTCAACGACTTCCTGCTTCAACTTCGGATGGAGGAAGCCAAGAAGCTGCTGCGTCAGACGGATATGCGAGTATATGAAATCGCCGAGAGGGTTGGGTTCGGAAGCAGTGATTATTTCGCAACTCAATTTGAGAAAACGGAATCATGCGCTCCTACGGAATATCGAAATCGCATCATGGATGAAGGGTAGGGAGATGAAAGCGTGAAGCTCAACTTTTTTAATAATATCCGCTTACGCGATAAAATGCTGATCTTATATCTCTTCTTTGTACTCGTACCCGTTATTCTAACTAATGTTATTTTCTATCAGGTGACTATAGCGAACGTAAAATCCCAGCGAATGGCCGACCTCTCCAAAGGAATGGAACAGATTCGAAGTCAATTTATGGGGGAAATTCGCAATGCGGCCGATTTTTCCTCAAGCTTTTATACGGACAGTATACTGAATGACATGCTGGATGTGAATTACACCAATCCGGTTCAGTATATCGAAGCCTACGATTCTTATCTTCGCAAAATCTTGAATACCTATTACTCCGGCTACCGCTCCCTCCAAGGTTTGACGATATATGTGGATAACAAAAGTGTACTGCCTTCCGGGGGAGTTGAGTTTCTAACCGAAGAGGTTCGACAGTCCGAGCCATACAGGCTGCTGGCAAACAGTAAACATTCCGCACCCATTCTGATGAGATCCGGTCCTGAAGGGAATCGGCAGACGTTCAGCATTTTACGCAAACTCAATTATTATGAAGCTCTGCCCGGGTGGAAGGAAAAGTTCGTACGACTGGATCTGAAGCCATCGACGATTCGCCAGATTTTCACCAACCTTAACGTACAGGGCAACCTGTATCTGATTAATCCGGCTGGACAAATAGACTACTCGACGGATTCTGGTATCCCATGGTCCAGTCAACTCGTGAATTATAGTGATGTCATGGATCAACAAAGTAAGAAAGAGTTCGAAATGGCCTATCCATTGTCCGGTGAAATGGAGGGATGGAAAATCAACGGAGTGTTCGATGAATCCGAAATTTACAAGGAATTGGGCAAACCCAGTCACCTTGTCGTTGTGCTGGCCTGTATCAATCTGATCCTGCCGACCTGGATTATTATCTGGATGACACGCACAATCCACGTGAGGCTGGCTCGAATACTGAAACACATGGAAAAAGTGAAGCATCAGCGATTTGAACCGATCAGACAGCCGGAATCGTCGGACGAGATTGGGCAGCTTACAGCCGAATTCAATCGCATGACGATGACGATCCATCGTTTGATTAACGACGTCTATGTAGCAGACATTCAACATAAAAATTTGGAGTTACAGCGGCGGCATGCCCAATTAAACGCATTGCAGAGCCAGATTAATCCGCATTTTTTGTTTAACGCGCTGGAGACCATCCGCATGCGCAGCCTCATGAAAGATGAGGATGAGACGGCACGAATTATTTATCATATGGCTAAAATTTTTCGAAATGCCCTCACCTGGAATCGGGATAAAGTCAGCATACGGGAGGAATTGGAGTATGTGACCTGTTTTCTTGAAATCCAGAAATATCGTTTCGGTCACAAGCTGGATTATACGATTGATCTGGACCCAGAGGCTGCGAATTGTTCCATTCCCAAGATGACATTGTTGCCTTTTGTTGAAAATGCCAGCATTCATGGGATCGAACCACTGAAGGAAGGCGGGGAAATTCGGCTTTGTATTCGACGAACAGGTACAGAACTGATCTGTGTGGTGGAGGATTCCGGGGCAGGTATGACAGAGGACAAACGAAATCAGCTGCTCTCTTACGTGAAAACGGAAGACGCTATGGGTGATCGCGTAGGTGTACAGAATGTCATCTATCGTCTGAAGCTGATCTACGATAGCCGGTTCCATATTCAGATCGATAGCGCTCCTAGGGCAGGCACACGTGTGGAAATTGGTTTACCCCTTGAAGATTCATCCAATCCACCAAAGCATTAAACATTCTAAGGCATAAACCTATAGTTTATCCGGTAAACAAAGTTTGTCATCAACCTTATAATGAAAGTGCTTACATTAGAGGGGGGAAAGAGGGTGCGTTCATATTGGTTAATCACATGCTGAAGCGCTGGCTGCCGGCAGTATTAGCTTTAACCATGGTGACGGCTTGTTCCTGGGGAGGAAGTGAGATTAAACCGGAAGCTGGAGCGGGGGGAGACGGCAAAGTAAGCACAGAGAAAGTGACATTCTCGTATTTTAAAGCGGGTTCAGGCAAGGACATCAATACAAATGAAACCACAATCGGCAAAAAGCTGGAGGAACAAACCGGGGTTAATTTCAAAATTGAATACCTGGTTGGTGATATTAATACCAAAATCGGAACGATGATTGCAAGCAATAAGTACCCGGATGTGATGGTCCCGGATGGGGCTATTGACAAAATCGTGGATGCGGGTGCATTTATTCCTCTCAACGATCTGATTGATCAGTATGGACCCAACATTAAACGGGTGTATGAGCCGTATTACAACCTGATGAAAGAGGAAGATGGCAACATTTATTTTCTGCCCATGAGCGCAGTAGTTGGAGACTATCTGCCTAATCCGAATGTGGATCAAGGTGCATTCTGGATACAGCGGCGTGTATTGAAGGAGGCTGGATATCCAAAGATCACCACACTGGATGAATACATGGATCTGATTAAACAATACGCTGACAAACATAAGGATGAAGGATTGACTGGATTCCTGTCGTTGACGTATGATGATAAATTTTTTACGATCACTAATCCGGCCATGCACCTTGCAGGTTATCCGAATGATGGAGCCATTATGGTGGATATGCAGACACAGGAAGCCAAGGACTATGGGCTTACGGAAGAGACCAAACGCTGGATGCAGAAGTTGAATGAAATGAATTCATTAGAGCTGTTTGATAAGTCCTCCTTTGTCGATAACTATGACCAGTATCTTGCGAAAGTGACCAGTGGGAAAGTGCTTGGATTCTTTGATTATGCCTGGCAGGTAGGGCAGGAAATGAACAATCTGAAGGAAGCCGGTAATGAAGATTTGCGTTATATGGCACTGCCGATTGTGTACGACGCAAACACCAAGGATCAGTATACTGATCCGCCGAGCTTTGTTAATAACCGGGGGATTGGCATTACTGTAAGTGCAGAAGATCCGGTCCGTATCATCCAATTCTTCGATAACCTATTAACGGATGAGAATCAGATTCTGTCCAACTGGGGGATCGAAGGAGAAACCTACGAAGTGGATGTCAAGGGGCGGTTTACGCGCTCTGCGGAAATGATCCGGAAAACAGATTCAGATGAGTTCCGTCAATCGTTCGGATTCAAATATTTTGAGTACAGCTGGCCGCGTTACGGTAATGGATCGACTCTGCCTGACGGTAATTCTGTCGGTGTAGAACGACAACCCGAAGTTGCCCAATTCTCCTATACGGATGGAGATAAGCTCATTCTGGAGAAGTATGGCGTGGAGACGTTCTCTCAACTGTTCGCTGCGCCGGATGAACGTCCATGGTACCCGGCTTGGAGCATTGCTTTTGATCAAGGTTCCCCAGCCCATATCTATGGACAGAAACGTACAGATTTGCAAAAGAAATATGTGCCCAAACTAGTCCTCTCCAGTCCGGCTGACTTTGACAAGGTCTGGGATGAATATGTGAAGGAATTCAACAAGCTCGATGTGAAGGGCTATGAACAGACGATGACCGAAGAAGTTCGCAAGAAGGCAAAACTGGTCCAAGGTGAATAAGGTGGTGAGGAAAGGATGGCATGGAGGGATAAACGGCTGCAAGGCGCGTGGTGGATGGGAATTCGCAATATTAAACATTCGTTTTATCTGGAAAAAAGTGTTGATTTTCACGTCTGGGACGTTTAGACTATATACATCAATATTAACGGGTTAGAGATGTATGACTTTGGCTTTATAATAAGTCGGTGGTCTCCAGACAAATGATGTGGAGGGAGTGCCTGTCATCCAGACAGCGCACTCGCTTTTTTTTACATTTTGCATACATACAAGGCATTTCCCGGTTGAAAGGACAAAGTGAGTGGAGCACCTACATGGAACGTACAACTTAGAACTGGTTATTTTATCTTACATTATTGCAGCGTTGGCTTCTTATGCAGCGCTTGACCTTGCGGGCCGAGTAAGTCTGGCTAAGGGCATGTCCCGAAATGTCTGGCTTACCTGCGGCGCAGTCTCTATGGGTTTGGGAATTTGGTCCATGCATTTTGTGGGCATGCTGGCTTTTGTTCTTCCCATGCATGTGTCGTATTCCACAGGTGAGGTCTTTCTATCCGTTCTGCTTGCAATCATTGCATCTGGTGTTGCGTTAATTATTGCAGGTCAGCAGTCAGGTAAAATAAGCAAGCTCCTGATCGCAGGGGTGCTCATGACCGCAGGCATTAGCAGCATGCATTATATCGGAATGGCTGCCATGTCGGTTACCATCACATATGAACCAGGGATAGTGTTGTTATCCATCCTGATCGCAGCTTTAGCTTCATTTGCTGCCTTGTGGCTCATGTTTTTCTTCCGGCAGCATCAGTCACGTTATACATGGGTGTACAAGATGGGCAGCGGACTCATTATGGGGCTGGGCATCTCGGGAATGCATTATACAGGGATGTCAGCTGCACAATTTCATCATGCACATGATGCAATGGCTGGTTCGGGGATGCAGATTGAAACTTCACTTCTCGCATATCTGATCGCTGCGGGTACTTTTATTGCATTGGGGTTAACCTTGTTCGGCATCTTCATTAATCAGCGTCTGTCTCAGAAGGATCGCCGGATTCATGAAAATGAACAGTGGTATCAAGCCCTGTACGAAAACCATTCAGATGCCATTATTTCGGTGGATAAGCAAGGGGCTATCAAGGGGATTAATGCTGCAGTCACACGAATTACTGGGTACCAAGAAAGAGAGATTATTCATCATTCTATTGATGAGATTTCAAAGCATGTTGATATTCATTGGGCAAGTGAAATGCATCATGTGGAATGGGATGATGATAGCCGTGAGCAGCAGCATTTCATGGGCAAAATGAAAAATGTTCAGGGAAATCTTCTTGATCTAAGTATCGCTGTAGTGCCTGTACTGATTGATGGTAAACATCAGGGAAGCCACATCCTGATTAAAGACGTCACCGAGGAGAAACAGGCTCAGGAAAGCATCCGCCATCAGGCTCTGCATGATCCGCTGACCGGGCTTCCTAATCGACGCAAGCTGGATGATGTGCTGGAGAGCACGATCGCGACTTCGGGGGCAGCAGGAAGTTCATTTGCGGTTATGGTGATGGATATCGATCGTTTCAAAATGATTAATGACTCTCTGGGACATTCCATTGGAGATGTGTTTCTTCGAGAAGTGAGCAGCAGAATTATGAGTGCAATCCAAGATTCAGACCCGAACGCGACGGATAATGTCATGCTTGCTCGTATGGGGGGCGATGAATTCACACTGGTTGTTACCAATGAGCAGGGGAATGATGAACGGGTGGCCGAACTGGCCGAACGGATTGTTCGAGCGATTCAGCTACCTTATCGATTAAAGGAAAATGACTTTTACGTTACAGCCAGCATCGGGATCGCAATGTATCCGTATCATGGAACAGGAGCGGATGCGTTGTTGAAGCATGCAGACTCTGCCATGTATGAAGTCAAGAAAAACGGCAAGAACGGTTTTCAGTTTTACACGGCCCAACTGGATTCGGAGCTGTATGAACGAATTGAACTGGAAGGGTATTTGCGCAAAGCACTGGAACGAGATGAGCTGGTCTTGTATTATCAACCCCAGATACGTACAGAAGACAGCCGTATGATCGGCGTGGAGGCTTTGATTCGCTGGAATCATCCAGACAAGGGTATTCTGTCTCCGAATGTGTTCATTCCACTAGCTGAGGAGACAGGCCTGATCTATGAGATCGGGAACTGGACATTGCGCGAAGCGTGCAGACAGATGAAACTTTGGCATGCCAGTGGCGGTCCACTCATTCCGGTATCCGTTAACTTGTCTAGTCAGCAGTTTCATCAATCCAACCTAGTGGAGCAGGTCAAAAATGCACTCACGGAGACGGGCCTCGATGCCCGCTATCTTGAATTGGAAATTACAGAGAGCATGATGATGGATGCATCCGTATCCACAGGTATTCTGAATGAACTTACAGCGCTTGGAGTCAAAATCAGCCTGGATGATTTCGGGACAGGATATAGCTCGCTGAGTTATTTGAAGCATTTTCCAATTCATAAGTTAAAGATTGACCGTTCGTTCGTGACGGATATTACGGAGAGCCGAAGTGACCAGGCGATTGTGGCCACGATCATATCAATGGCTCAGAATCTGAAGATGGAAGTGATCGCGGAAGGGATCGAGACGAAAGGACAGCTGGATATTCTGATGCAAAATGATTGCCGCGAAATTCAGGGATATTATTTCAGCCGTCCATTGCCGGCAAGCGAAGTGGAGCATGACTTTTTTGTGCCGCTGCGGCTGCATGGAACTCCATCGATTCTCTAAGTTCACTGAAATGCCAAGCGGCAAGTCCCCGCCATATGCCAGGGACTTGCCGCTTTTTTGTGTTCTTATGATAAAAACTTGCGGTGGTGCTTCTTGCCATCATATGTGAACCAGATCGGTTTATCTTCCACCCGTGTTTCCACATGGACGGTACGCCCCCAAAGCCGGTACAGATAAGGCAGGGTCCGTTCCATATATTTCAGATCCAGCTCGATGCCCTCGTATTGATGCTTGAGCACGAGTTCTCCTGTGCGCAGGTAATCGGCGTCCTGAACGACGAGATACGGAGAACCACCGTTGATGCGTGAAAATACAAGCTGATCCCGTATGTTTTGCCAGGACTTGTCGGTAATTTTCCAGTCCGGGCCCTTTTTCTCAAATACATAGAGGTCGAGGTCTTCGGTTAATTGCTTGGTCATGTAGTTGCGGATAAATGAGGTATCGGAATCGAATTCGCGTACCTCAAACATTTTGGCACGACCCTGCCCTGGTTGACGCCCAAAACGTTCTCTTTCTTCGCGGGACGGGTTATCCCAGCGACGTTCAATATCTTCGAATATTTTCAGCCCTAAATAGTAGGGATTCAAACTTTGCTTGGATGGCTGCACGACGGAAGAGTTCAGTTTGGCAAATTCAATCGTATCCTCACTGTTCAGGTCCAGCTCCCGTATAATACGTTGATGCCAGTAGGAGGCCCAGCCTTCATTCATAATTTTCGTTTCCATCTGCGGCCAGAAATAGAGCATTTCCTCACGCATCATACTCATAATATCCCGCTGCCAATCGGTCAACACTTCGGAAAATTCCTGGATAAACCACATGACATCCTTTTCCGGTTCTGGTGGGAAGTGATGCACTTGTATTCCCTCCGCAGGTGTTTCCTCGGGCTGGGTATCATCAAGGGACCACAAGTCATCATAGCGACCTTCCGGCTTTGGCGTTTTCTCCCCACGCTGCTCCCGCATTTTCATCTCCATATAACGTTGTTTGTCCAAATGGCGGGGTTTGATCAACTGTGGATCAACATGTTCCTGAATCGCAATAACGGCATCGATGAACGCTTCAACAGCCTCTGTACCATATTCCATCTCATAGTTGCTGATCCGATCAGCCGTCGCGGCCATGCTCTCCACCATATTACGATTCGACTTGGAGAAGCGAGCATTGTTTTTGAAAAAATCGCAGTGAGCCAGCACGTGTGCGACAATCAGCTTGTTCTGGATCAGCGAGTTGCCATCCAGCAGGAAGGCGTAACAAGGGTTGGAATTGATTACGAGCTCATAAATTTTACTGAGTCCAAAATCATATTGCATCTTCATTTTATGAAAAGTCTTCCCGAAGCTCCAGTGACTGAACCGGGTCGGCATACCATACGCTCCAAAGGTATAGATGATATCGGCAGGGCATATTTCATAACGCATCGGATAATAATCCAGGCCGAATCCATCGGCAATCTCCATAATCTCGGCAATGGCGTATTCAAGGTCGCGGATTTCATCTGTCATCTTACGCTGCCTCCTTCCCGTTTCTGGAAAAAGCTGCGCAAAGCTTTGTACACTTCGCCTTTTTCTTTGATCACATAATACATGAACTGGTCGATCTTGATATGACGATAGGCGGACATTAGTGTACTGCTGCGGTTGTACTGGTTCACCTCGCCATATCCAAACATGTTGCTGCGCTTCATCAATTCACCAATCAGTTTGACACACCGCTCATTATCCGAGGTCAGGTTATCTCCGTCCGAGAAGTGGAAAGGGTAGATGTTGTAGCTGGAAGGCGGATAACGACTATCAATAATTTCCAGTGCCTTCATATATACAGAGGAGCAAATGGTGCCTCCACTTTCGCCGCGGGTGAAAAATTCTTCCTCGGTAACTTCCTTGGCTTCGGTATGATGGGCGAGGAAAACAATCTCGACCTTCTCATACTGACGGCGGAGGAAACGGGTCATCCAGAAGAAAAAGCTGCGTGCGCAATATTTCTCAAAGGAGCCCATAGACCCGGAAGTGTCCATCATGGCGATAATGACTGCATTGGACTGTGGAATAATTTTGTCTTCCCACGTCTTGTAACGCAGATCATCCGGACTGATATGGTGAATACCCGGTTTGCCGGTAGTGGCGTTGCGGCGCAAGTTCTCCAATATGGTGCGTTTCTTGTCAATATTGGACTGCATGCCTTTTTTGCGAATATCGTTGAATACCACTGTATGTGTCTCAATCTGATCCTTGTCTTTTTGCTTCAGATCCGGAAGCTCCAGTTCCGCAAAAAGCATATCTTCCAATTCCTCGATACTCACCTCGGCTTCAACAATGTCATGCCCGGGCTGATCTCCGGCCTTTTCACCTTTGCCTGGTTTCTTCGAAGCGGGATCACGACCAATGACATCCCCGACCTGACTGTCACCGTCTCCCTGCCCCACATGTTTTTGCTTTTGGTAGTTATACACAAAACGGTACTCATCCAGACTGCGGATTGGTACCTTGATGATTTGTTGTCCATCGGACATAATGATGTTTTCTTCAGTAATCAAATCAGGCAGATTCTGCTTGATGACATCTTTAACCTTTTGCTGATGGCGTTGCTGGTCCTGGTACCCTTTGCGGTGAAGCGACCAATCTTCCCGGGATACGACGAACGAGTAAGGCTGGTGTGAATTTGACATGTAGGCACCCCCCATTGATTACGCGGCACAGTTTGGCCTGTCGGTAATTAAGTATATTCACGGGCGGGGACGATATGTGATGCGTGAGTAGATAAAATGATACAATTACGCAAGTTTGCCTTCCTGGATCAACTAAAATTGTACCGATCGTCCGGAACTTTTTTACAGAAACGATGAACAAGTGTGACGAACTTCCTTTACAATAGGGACAAGGTGTTTACTTGGCATCCCTCAGAGGATGTGTGCAAAGGAAGGATCCCATTTGAATAAACGGGCAGTTAAGGCATGGATTATGTATGATTGGGCCAACTCGGCCTATGCGACGACGGTACTTGCAGCCGTTCTTCCCGTCTTCTACGCTTCCGTGGCTGCAGCTACACTGGATACAGATACTGCAGCATCATATCTGGCATACACCCATTCCATCGGCATGTTATGTGTAGCGCTGTTAACCCCTTTGCTGGGGACATTAGCGGATTTATCGGGGCGCAAAGGTGATTTTCTGCGAGTATTCTCCATCATTGGTATCGTTGCAACGCTCGGATTCAGCTTCATTGGGGAGGGAGACTGGCTGCTCGCTTCTGCACTGCTGGTCATTTCGACAATCGGTTTTGCGGGTGGTAACACGTTCTATGATGCGATGCTGCCTGATCTGGTATCAGCGGACCGAAGAGATATGGTCTCCTCTAAAGGCTATGCTTATGGTTATATTGGTGGAGGATTGTTGCTTGCGATCAATATGCTCATGATTCAGCAGCCTGGGTGGTTTGGGATGGCGAGCACACTTGCGGGAACAAGACTTGCTTTTATCTCCGTAGCGTTGTGGTGGTTGGTATTTTCCATTCCGTTATTCCGCCATGCACCACGCCGTCCTGCAGCACCGGACATGCCCAAGTCATGGAAAGCATATGCCGGTGTGGGCGTGCGCAGACTTGGCCAAACTTTTCGCCAGATCCGGCGTTTTCCGCAGCTGATGCGCATGCTGGTTGCTTTCTGGTTTTTCAATGATGGCATTAACACGATTATCCTGATGGCAACGATTTATGGAACAAGCATTGGGATCGGGACAGCAGATCTGATGCTTGCTTTGTTACTGACCCAGTTTATCGGATTTCCTTGTACATTGCTGCTGGGGGCATGGGCACAGCGTTGGGGCGCGAAGCAGGTGTTGATGGTAAGCTTGTCCATTTACATATGCATCGTTATCTTAGGATATTTCATGACATCATCCATCCATTTTTATCTGCTCGCTGGGCTGGTTGGCGTAGTGCAGGGCGTAAGTCAATCGACAGCGCGTTCTTTGTTTAGCAATTTGATGCCTGCTGGCAGAACTGGAGAGTATTTTGGATTTGTGAATATTACAGGCAAATTTTCTTCCATTTTTGGGCCGTTTGTATTTGGTTGGGTAGGCCAATTAACAGGGTCAACCCGTTGGGGGATTCTGTCTCTAATTTTCTTTTTTGCTGTGGGGATTGCAGTGCTAGTGACTGTGAAAGTGCAGCAGGGGATGTCGGATGCGATTCAGGCGGATCAGGAAGAAGGGCAGGGATGGATGCATCATCCCATTTCGGGGAAAAGCTCAGAGGCAAGATCGACTGGATGAGTGGTTATTAACGTTTTATAGAATGTTCATCATTAATAATAGTAGCTCCGTGGGCCTGTTTATTCGTAAACTGCTTTGGAGCTTTTTCATGTTTATGCAACAGTTATAGATGTTGAGGGTCATAGAATAAGTATAAGTGCTTAAACGACAGAGAACAGAATAGAGTGGATAGAAAGATATTATGAAAAGGTGAAAATAAAAGATTGACATGATACATTTTGTATCATAGAGTAAAAGTATGAATACATATCGTATCTAAAAATTGTCGAAAGTACATCATCCATATTACCTATTCCCAAGTAGGATTATTAGCGGATTTTGATATAAAGAGCTATACCAACTGCATGCTTATTTTAATTTTACAGAGGAGAGGCTGCCATTGGTAGATGTTCATGGTAACGGACTTGTCTTACTACTATGTGTACCTCGCAGTGGAAGTTCGCTATCCACCGTGATGCTGCAAAATCACAGCCGTGTATTTGCCACACAGGAGATGTGGTTTCTGATGAATCTTGTAGATTTGCAGAAGGCTGATTCTCGCCCCTATGGTGGAAGTGCAATCATCCGTCAATTTTACAGTGCTATGGTATCAGACGAAGGTTTTGAGAAGGCGTGCAGAAGCTTTGCTCTTGAAATCTATAACGGATTTCTGGAGGGGAGTGGGGCAGACTTCATCGTAGATAAATCTCCTCGTTACTATTATATGCTGGAATGGCTTGATCGCCTGTTTCCACAGTCCAAGCGCATTCATCTCCAGCGTAACCCCCTTGCCATAGCTGCTTCCTACAAAAAGGTAAACCGCCATACAGGAGAAGGATTCGAACTGATTCGCAGCTTGCAGAGTCCGAACCTTAATATGAAAGCAATTGATCTCACACTGGGTATGCTCCGTTTAAATGATTATTTTGCGGACAAACACACGAATGCCTATGAAGTTCAGTACGAACAACTTGTCTCCAACCCTCGGGACGAAATGGAAAAGTTATGCGGTTTTCTTGGCATCGGATATGAAGAGGGAATAGAGCAATATGGACGCTTTGTGGACAGTACAAAGTCCAATATGTTCTATAGTATGGGTGTCGGTGATCCGTTTCTATCTTCGCATCAGGAAGCTCATAAAGATTCTGTTAACAACTGGAAAAAAATACTCGATCCACAGGAAGTTGAATTCTATTGCCGGGTGATAGGCGCAGATCTATTCCATCGGATGGGCTACAGTGAACAGCTCGAAGAAGCCGAGCAATGGACGGGTGTACGTTACGAAGCTGGCCCGGATGAGGAAGTCATATCCAAGCTAACGCGTCAATTCTCAGAAGCAACGGGCAGCAGCTGGCAGCAAGGTTACCGGATGCAGCCTGTAGACCTAGCGAGCAACACTCCAGATGGAAACAAGGATAATCAGGCAGCGAATGAACCCGATGCAATTGACCCGACACTGGCCGCATTGGCAACGATCAGGCAGTTGGAAGCCGCATTACGTGCAGCCGATAATCGGCTGGAGCGAGGGTACAGTGAGCGGGAACGATTGAAGGTACAGCTTGCCTCTGCTCACAGTAAGATTCAGCGTATCAAATCCTTGATTCCGTTTGGTAACCAGATAAGCGCCTGGGCTTCACAGCGCAAGATACTCCGGGGAGGAAAGTCATGAGCGCTATAGCAGGAATTGTTCACACCGATGGTCAGCAAGCGTTGTGGGAGGACAGTTGGCGCCTATATGCCAGTCTAGGCCACGTTCCAGCGGATACAACGGGGGTCTGGAAAGGAAATGAAGCTTTTCTGAGCTGCCACGCCCAGTGGATTACGCCGGAGTCGGTCAGCGAGCAATTGCCTTTATATGATGAAGTGAGCGGTCTGACTATCACGTCGGATGCCATTTTGGATAATCGGGAGCAATTGGCAGACCAACTGTCCATATCAAGAGCGGAGTTAGCAGGATTGTCGGATAGTGAACTGATCCTGCGAGCCTATCTGCGGTGGGATGAACATATGGCAGAGAAACTGCTTGGCGATTTCGCCTTCGCAATCTGGGATGATCGCAAGCGCAGACTCTTCGCTGCCAGAGATATTACGGGCATGAGATCCTTTTATTTTCGGCATGATGGTGAGCGGTTTGCCTTCTGTACCTTAATGAATCCGTTGCTGCAATTGGAAGGTGTACATAAAGAACTGGATGAGATCTGGTTGTCCGAATTTCTTGCCATTCCCGACATGCATGACTCAGCAGATATCCATTCTACCGTCTATCGCGGAGTGAGCCAGCTGCCCCCTGCCCATACGCTTAGCTTCAGGGATGGAAGGCTGGAACAGAAACAATATCATCGCTGGGACGAAGTGGAGACTCTACGGCTCAAGTCCGATGGGGAATATGTAGAAGCATTCCGCGAGGTATTTGGTCAAGCTGTTGGATCGCGTTTGCGAACGCATCGACAGGTGGCTGCTGCTTTAAGCGGAGGGCTGGATTCCGGAGCTGTGGTTGGATTTGCCTCAGGAACACTGCGGAGACAGGGAAAAACGTTAAATGCGTATAGCTATGTTCCGGTGCCTGACTTCACGGATTATACATCGAAAACACTGTTAGCAGATGAACGACCGTTTATCCAGTCTACGGTTAATCATGTGGGTAATATCACAGAGAATTATCTTGATTTTGAGGGAAGAAGCCCACTTAGTGAAGTGGACACCTGGCTTGATATTATGGAAATGCCTTATAAATACTTTGAGAATTCCTTCTGGATTCGTGGTTTTTATGAAAAAGCGAGCCAGCAGGATGCAGGCATTCTACTGACTGGAGCCCGGGGTAACTTCACGGTCTCCTGGGGCCCAGCACTAGATTATTACGCCAGTTTGCTAAAAAGCGGACGCTGGTTCCGGTGGCTACGGGAAATGCAGCAGTACAGTGAACGAACCGGGATGAAGTTCTCACGAATTGCCAAAATTACGGGCCGTAAAGCTTATCCGGAATTGTTTAAATCCATGTCAAAGGGAGCTGCCCAAGCCGCATCGGTGCAATTAATCCATCCGGAGTTTGCTAGAAGAACAGGCGTATTGGATCGGCTCAAATCAATTATCGTTCTGCAAGGTGGTGCGCAGGCAGATGCGCTCAAAGTACGGGCAGAGAAATTCAACAACCTGGCCATTGCGAACAAAAATGGTGCTGTCGCCACCAAATGCTCCCTTCGTTATCGGGCGTGGGAGCGTGATCCTACGAGTGACGCCAGAGTGATTCGTTTCTGTCTGTCTGTACCGATTGAACAATATGTTAATCAAGGAACGGACCGTGCTTTGATTCGGAGGGCTACATCGCCTGAGCTGCCTGACAAAGTGAGGTTAAACCAGCGAGTGCGCGGTGTTCAGCCCGCGGATTGGTTGCACCGCATGATTCCCAATTGGGGTGATTTTACTGCCGAATTGCGTGCGTTATGTTCTGACAGCCGGGTCGCTGGCATATTGAACACAGAGCGAATCAAGTCCGCACTTGCGAATTTTCCAAACCCTCGGCCGGAGCTCGCTTCCCACCCCGACTTGCGGTTGATGATGCATAGCCTGATCGTGTATCGATTCATCCGAAAGTTCTGATGTAGCTAGTGGGCGTAGCGATATGAACCGGGTTACAGGTTCATTAATCAGTTGACTCACGAGAGGAGGTGAACACGATGCAAATGGAAAAAAAGGAATGGCAAGCACCAGCACTGGAAGTATTGGAAGTGAACCAAACGATGGCGGGAATTGGTTACAGACAGATCGACTGGATTACTGTCCACGATGCTGATCTCTACGATCCAACTTCCTAAGTTGTTTAGTTTTAACATGTGCCATCATACTTAGAAGGGCGGAAAGGGCAATATTCCAACTTTTCGCCTCCGCCCTTATATTGAGCAATGCGAATATAAGGGCTTTTTTACTTACAAGCAGAATTGCGAAGGAGGAGTCATTCATTGTTGCCTGTGCAGTATGAAGCGTATGGCTTGCGTTGGTTGAGCCAATTCCCAATGCCTGAACTCCAAATCGTACAGAACGATACAGATTCTCTAACTGCCCATACGGATGTACACATTGAAATAGCTGATTTGGCAGCACAGTGGGAAGCGTGGGATGTGGGGAGCGATAACTTTGTATCCCGAAATGGCAGTCTTTTTTTTCGGATCGAGGATACGGGTCTGTTTCTTATGGAACAAGGACGCCGCATCGTGGTATCCCCTCAAACGGGAGCTGATGACAAAAAGGTTAGGTTATTTGTGCTGGGCACATGTATGGCCGTCATTATGATGCAGCGCGGCATTCTTCCGCTGCACGGAAGTGCGGTGGTCATTGATGGTTGGGCTTATGCATTTGTTGGACACTCGGGTGCAGGCAAATCCACTTTATCAGCTGCACTTGCCTCACGCGGCTTTCCACTCTTAACGGATGATGTCGTGGCACTGACATGGGATGCAGGAGGAAGAGCAATCGTATCACCGGGTTATCCGCAGCAAAAGTTATGGCAGCCCAGTCTAGACGGATTCGGCATGAAGGAACAGGATTACGCAACGGTTCATGCGGAGATTACGAAATACGCGATACCGGTTCAGCACTATTTTCATGATAGACCTGTTCCGCTTGCCGCTGTTTTTGAACTTGATCCGAAGCCGGAAGAGATTCTGAAACCCGTACAACTGAAGGAAGTTGCCGGATTGGAACGCCTTCACATGCTGTGCTCTCATACATTTCGTAGTGGACTTGTTTCCAGGCAGGGTCTGGCACAATGGCTGTTCGAGACGGTTTCACGGCTGTCCGCCGGTATTGAAGTTTTCAAAATCACGAGGTCAGGCTCTGATTTTACGGCATTTGAGATGGCTGACCGAATTACAGAATATGCACGCAAAGGAGTGTATACGGGACAATGACAGCAACGAAGCCAATAAATGGGGAAGACCGTGTGTTGCGGAAGGAAGGCAATCTTGTCAGTGACATGGGCGGGGAAAAAGTCATGATGAGCATCCATAACGGAAAGTACTATAATCTGGGCAGCACGGGTGGACGAATCTGGGATCTGATCAGTGAAGAACGAACATTGACCGAATTGGTTGAAGTGTTAGCCTCAGAATATGAGATTGAACTAGACCTATGTCGTGAGCAGGTTATTCAATTTCTAGAGCATCTGACGCATGAAGGATTAATTAACGTTACCCGCGGAGAGTAGAGCCATGTTGCGAAAAATAAAAGCATATCGTTCATTGCCGCGTGAAATTCGTGGATTGGTATGGGAAGCCTATGTTCACCTTGGATGGGCACGAATATTAAAGGCGATGCCTTTTGCCAAGATTGCTCCTGGCCTCGGTACACCGATGTACGAAACGCCGATGACGGGACTCAACCGAAGCAATGTGACGACAATACGAAATATTTCTAAAGCTATACTTATTGCCAGCAGGTATACATTATGGGAGAGCCGTTGCCTTGTCATGGCAATTGCAGCGATGAAGATGCTGGAACGCCGTAAAGTGGAGAGTACTCTATATATGGGTACTGCACGGAATAAACAAGGCCAAATGATGGCTCATGCATGGCTGAGAAGTGGGAAACTGATTGTGACCGGAGCAGATACAATGGACCAATATACGGTTGTCGGCGTGTTTGGCAAGCGGTGTCCTGAGAAGGGAGCTGGGGAGATTGTCTACGATACATGAGTGGGAACAATATACAGCGGATTTTCCGCAGGAGCTTAAGCTGATTTTGAGCATGATTAAAGGCGATCTAACAGCAATAACCCCTGAGGACGCCCAAATACGGATGAAGGACATGGACTGGCAGCTCTTTTTGCAGCTCGCCCATCATCATCGACTGTACTCTGTTCTCTATCTGAACATAAAAGAGTTGGATTCAGCGCTTATTCCCGCTTTTGTAGTGGAAAACCTGAAGCAGCAATATACAGTCAATACGTTCCGCATGTTACATCTGACCGCCGAAATGGAGCAGGTGTGTGGTGCTTTTCGTGAACGAGGCATTCGGAATATTACGCTCAAAGGGCCCGCGCTGGCACATGATTTATACGGAGATATTTCATTGCGGACCTCTAAAGATCTGGACATTCTCATTCCCTTTGATGATGTGGAGTCTGCGGAAGAGATCCTTGAATCGCTTGGTTATGAATCAAAGGAAGGCAAGAGAACACCAACTGTTGCCAGCTGGAAATGGCGGGAACATCATATCTGTTACAAACACCCGGTCAAAAGAACCCAAGTCGAGATCCATTGGCGTCTTAATCCGGATTCCGGAAGAGAAACCGATTTTGAATTACTGTGGAAACGCAGCCGATTCAGCACCTATACCCAGACGCCTGTCCGTATGCTGGAAAGGGAGGATCTGTGGACATATTTGGTGACGCACGGCGCAAGACACGGGTGGTTCAGAATGCGCTGGTTACTGGATATCGACCAGATGATTCGCAATATGCCACTGGATGTCAAAAAAGTGGAGCGACGCCTGAAAGCAGAAGGCAGATTATCTATCGGTTCACAAGCTCTTCATCTGGCTTCGGTATTAATGGACACCCCTTTGGATGCCAATTATCTTGCTTTGTTGTCTGCTCACGAACGTGCGGGAGAGAAATTAGCCAGACGCGGCGTAGTGTTCATAAATGAGATGATTGAGAGCCCGGCAGATGTAAAGAGTTATCGTTCCTATCTATTCGCACTGCGAAGCACAAGGCAGAAGCTGTTTTTCTTTATCGAACGTTTGTATCCGAGTACCTGGGATGTAGACCAACTACCACTTCCGCGTTCACTGCATTTTTTGTATTTTCCGTTACGTCCGTTTCTCTGGTTCTGGCGGCGAATCAAAAGGAACACGATGACGGAGAGGGGATAACGTATGATTTCGGAATTACAATTCTTTATGCGGAAACTGCATCGTGTAACGGGCCCAGTGTTATATTGGAACCTGCTGGGCATGATCTGCATCAGTCTGATGGAAGGAATAGGCATTTATATGCTCGTTCCGATGTTAAGTCTTATTGGTATTTTTGAAATGGGTTCAACAGGTCTGCACTTACCCTGGATATCTGAATTTTTAAATCGTTTTTCGGAAAATGGCCGGTTGCTGCTTGTATTGTTGACCTTTGTTCTCATTGTCTCTGGACAGGCGTGGCTACAACGTCTTCAGACGATTCGCAACACTCGAATTCAGCAGCAATTTGTTCGAACGCTGCGCATGGAAACCTATCGTGCCATCATTATGGCGCAGTGGTCTTTTTTTCTCCAAAAACGAAAATCCGATTTTAATCATATATTAACGACCGAACTTGCCCGGGTCAGTCAGGGAACGAATATTATGCTGCAAATGGCGGCTTCCTTGATCTTCACCGGAATTCAAATCGGCCTGGCCTTCTGGTTGTCTGCCAAGTTAACTACCCTTGTCTTGGTCTGCGGATTGGTACTGTTTATTGTATTGAGAAAATTCGTGAAACGAGCAAAACAGATTGGGGATCAGACGTCGGAATATTCCCAGAGCTATTATAACGGTATTACAGAGCACTTTAACGGAATCAAGGACATTAAGAGCAATATGCTCGAAAAATCACATATTAGCTGGTTTGAACGTATGTGTGGGCGGATTGAACGTAATGTGATTCAGTTCAGCCAGTTGAACAGTGGCACACAATTGATTCATCGAATATCGGCGGCTGTCATTATTGCTGCTTTTATCTATTTATCCCTGCATGTGCTCGCTGTACCTCCGGCAAGTTTGTTGCTCATCATTCTGATCTTTTCACGGTTGTGGCCACGATTTACATCCATTCAATCCAATCTGGAGTATATGAGTTCGATGCTGCCCGCGTTTCAGATTGTGAGAGAGTTACAGACAGAGACCGAGAAAAGCCGTGAGATTAGCGAAAAAACGGGTAATGCTAGTGAACCATATGATGAGGAGTCAACGGTTCCCGGTCCTCGTTCGGTTAGAATGGAGGCCCAGGCCAAGCTGAATGAGCAGCAGAAAGATGGCGATATGCTGCCCATTGAACCCCTGGTGCTTAAGGAGTCCATCGAGTGTCAGCAAGTGAATTATCGCTACGAAGGCAGCGATACCTACTCGTTATTTGAAGCGTATGCATCCATCCCTGCGAGAGGTATGACGGCCATTGTAGGCAAGTCTGGAGCCGGGAAGAGCACGATGATTGATTTGATTATGGGACTCATACGTCCGGAGAGTGGTCAGATTTTGGTGGATGGGGTGCCGTTAACCGAGAATCGATTGTTAGCCTGGAGAAGTTCAATCGGTTATGTCTCTCAGGACCCTTTTCTGTTCCATACGAGTATTCGTGAAAATTTGCGTCTGGTTGATCCAAATGCCAGTGAGGAACAGATGTGGCAAGCATTACAGTTCTCTTCGTCTGCAACATTTGTCCGCAAACTTCCGCAAGGACTGGATACCATTATCGGTGATCGGGGCATCCGATTATCCGGCGGTGAACGTCAGCGTTTGGTGCTTGCCCGCGCCATGCTTCGGAACCCTTCTGTACTGGTATTGGATGAGGCGACGAGTGCGCTGGATAGTGAGAACGAACAGCATATTCATGAGGCTCTTGAGCGCCTGAAAGGGCATGTGACGGTTATTGTTATCGCCCACCGATTATCCACCATTCGAACAGCAGATCGAGTGATTGTATTGGATGAGGGCCGGGTTATCCAACAAGGGGGTTATCAGCAATTGTCTACTGATCCGGTAGGCACGTTCAGCAAACTGTTAAACATGCAAGCAGGTGTCGTGGGGCAATGAGTCTCTCGGTAAATCCGGAAATGAATAAAGCAAAAAGGCGCGCCATTAGAGGCAGCGCCTTGATCTATGTGTAGTAGGGAAGTAATTCAATTTGATTGCTATTTCAATTAGTGAACGATGGCATTGCTAACAGGCTGCGGTAGCTGAAAAGCACCCACACGTTCCAGATGCTGCACAATTTCTTGCACGGCTTCTTCGATGAATAGCTCTTCGGTATCAATGATGAGTGTAGGATCTTCTGGAATATCATAAGGGGCCGAAATCCCTGTGAAATGTGGAATGGCACCGCTGCGGGCCTTTTTGTAAAGTCCCTTCGGATCACGTCGTTCGCACTCTTCGATCGAACAACGAACATAAATTTCAATGAAATCATCAGCTTCAAAAAGCTGTTTAACCATATTCCGGTCTTGTGCATCTGGCGAGATAAAGGCGGAAAGAACAAATAACCCGGCATCTACCATCAGCTTGGATACTTCACCAATTCGGCGCAGATTTTCTTGCCGATCCTCGGCCGTGAACCCAAGATCCCGATTCAGTCCATGACGTACGTTATCCCCATCAAGTACGTAACAATGAACCCCTTTTTCATACAGGTACTGCTCCAGAGCAAATGCCAGCGAGGATTTTCCTGCACCGGATAAGCCGGTGAACCATAAGGCACGACTACGATGACCGTTATGTTTTTCCCTGTCCTGCCTGTTTAAGCTGGATTGCTGCCAAGTAATGTTACGCTCTTCCTTTGACATGGATATCCGCCTCTTCCTACTTATGATATGTATAATATTTTAACATATTTACAAGATTATAGCACCTTCTGAATTTGGCGGAATTTAGCGTGAATCAACGACAATTCGGGTATAGATGTAGTACATACATAGCAGGAGGAAGACCAACATGAACAATAACATACACAACATACAGGTATATTTTCAGTGCGCGGATTGCGATCAGGATATTCGCGCTATCTTTACTCAAGAGCAGGTCAGTGCGGTTCGCTGTTCAGAGTGTGGTAGAGCATACACATTGATGAAACCTACCATTGGTGACGAGATTTTACTTGATTGGGAGCAGGAGGCTCTATATCATAAATTGCGCGCAGATCGTTCTGAGCATGATAATCATAATATGTCTGCCCTGATTATTAAAGTAATTGAGCTGCTAACCTGGCGGGATAGTGGTGATGGTCAGACACGTGCAATAGAGATGGTTAGAGAATGGTTGGCTTCCAGTGGAAAACCTCAGACCTTACTTGAATTGTTTCATCATCCCGAGCGAGACAATAAACGGTTTTGAACGGAGAAATGAGAACCGGGGCTCCATGGTGTGTAAGTATGTGATGCGATCTGTAATCGAAATTTACATACATTAGCTGTTCCTGTGGCATATTACCTGAAGGTGTTCGTGATAGGAAACGACAAACCGAATTTTTCAGGAACAGGAGCGGATAGCAATGAAGCGAATGGTTCTTTACATGCTGCTGGCTGTATTGACGTTCGGTACATTACCGGCACATACTGAAGCATCGCCAATAAATGGAGCTTATCATTTTGGCTTCAAAAAGAGCCAAAATGGCCAGTTGCCTTCCATTGATCAGGAAGGATTTAAGGAGATCTTGCAGCATAATGATGCCATTTTCCTGGGGGATACAAAACAGAAAGAGCTGTATCTTACGTTTGATAACGGTTATGAAAATGGGTTTACGCCAGCTATATTGGATGTTCTGCGCGACAAAAAGGTGCCAGCTGCTTTTTTTGTCACCGGACATTATCTGAAAGACCAGCCTGAATTGGTGAAGCGAATGTCGGCTGAAGGCCATATTGTGGGTAACCACTCCTGGAGCCATCCCGATATGACCCGAGTTTCCAATGAAAAAATAAGAACAGAGCTTGATCAGGTACGTTCTGAGATCAATCGGTTAACTGGACAGCAAGCGACCTTCTTGCGGCCACCACGTGGCATTTTTAACAACCGGACGCTTGCAGAGAGCCACGCCCAAGGTTACGTTAATGTGTTTTGGTCGGTTGCCTATAAAGATTGGGATACCAAAGTGCAACGTGGGACAGAGTATGCACGTCAGCAAGTCTTGAAACAGCTTCATCCGGGAGCAGTCATTCTGCTTCACTCTGTGTCGAAGGATAACACAGAGGCGCTAGCCTCCATCATTGATGAGGCACGTAAGCAAGGATATGCGTTCAAAAGTTTGAATGACCTGAAAACAAAAAGTTATTAATGTTACATGTTTACAATAGAAAAAGGGCATCCTGAGCTACGATAGCTTGGGATGCCCTTTCTGGCTTGGTCTTTAATGGTTTCAGCAGACATGATTCTAATCATTAAGTAAACATGCTGTGTGATGAGAGGCCTTTTATAAAACCGTGTTGTAAATGATACCGATCGTTTTGGGACCACAATGACTACATATAACGCAACCAGCCGTAGTTAATTCCACTCGTGCTCCAGTCTGCTCCTGCAGAGACTTTTGCAAATCAAGCGCGTCTTCCTCGGCCATGGTATGCACGACGATAACGAGATCGCGATCGATCTGTTCCTTATGGTTAAGTGTGTTTTGCAGCATTTGTTCCAGCGCCTTTTCCCGTTTGCCACGGACTTTGTAGGCAGGAGACATCTTGCCATCGGCTACCCGAATGACGGGGCGAATTTTCAGCAGACTGCCAATCAGGTTTTGCATGCCAGAGCAGCGTCCACCTTTATACAGATACTCCAACGTATCGATGACAAACTCAGTTCGCACATTTGGCTTGATGGCTTCAACGAGATGTGTAATCTCCGTCAGGCTTTGCCCTTTTTCTGCTGCATGAACTGCCTTCATCACCATCAGGGCAATCCCGGAAGAAAGATTCAGAGAATCCACGACAGAGATGCGACCTTCCGGGAACTCGGAACTGGCCAATCTTGCATTTTGGTAAGTTGACGAAAGTTCAGAGGACAAGCTGATATATAAGATATCATACCCTTGTTCTATGTAAGGTTGAAATGCCGTCATGAAATCAGCAGGTGAAGGTGCTGCTGTTTTGGGCAGACGCCCATCCCTGCTTACACGTTCATAGAGCTGCTCCGGCTTAATTTCAGCACCGTCCTTCAGTGATTCCTCACCGAACACGACATATAAAGGGATGATACCGATATCGTGCTGCTGGATCCATGCTGGGGCCAGATCACTTGTGCTGTCCGTGAAAATTTTGATTCGTGACATGTCAATCTCCTTTGGATACGAAAATTTGGCAATAGAATGGATCAAATGGATCATGTTGAGATGAATCAGTGTTATTTCATTATCGTTTTTGAAGAATGAAGGTAAAGCGGATATACGCTTCTACATCATATAGATACCTGCAATAATAAGCCCTGCAAACGCCAGGATCATGGCTCCACTGAGAATGGTTCCAATAATAGCAAAGACTTTTTTTCGATTTTTGAGAATAAGCCCAATCACGCCGAGAATGATTCCGGCCAGATTAAGAATCAGACAAACTAGAACAGCCAGAGAAGCCAGGGCAACTGCTGGATGTAATGCAATCTCCTCCACTTGGATCGGTGTGGTTACAACGCCAATTGAACTGTTTATAGCCATTGTGGCAATAAAAAAAGTCAGCATGTAACCAATGATCGAGACCAATCCAATCACAAAACTTGCAATACCAGGCCCGGAATGTTTCAATCGACCCATGGATGGATCTTCCAAGGGGGAAGGGGAAGGTGTAAACAGGTCGTCATGATTGGGATCTGAATAATTCGTGCCGGAACGGGATTGATAAGGATTATTGTTATTCTGGTTATTTTGATTATCCATAAATGGTATATCCCTCCCTTAATCGTGGTCATGAGTGTAATTAACCTAATCCGGGTATTATGATTCTCATCAAGAGAATGAAGGCATTCCTTTTTACTTTTCCATAAAAATCGATAAAAATCAAGGTTTAACGCCAGTTTTCGTCGATTTTGAGGCAAAAGTGCAACAAAATATATATAACCAGACATATAAATGCCTTCCGCATCGGAGCTGGCTGGTAAACACTGCAAGGATTCGCTAAAATAATAGTTGAGAGATGAATTAAGGGAGAGAAGGCAAATGCAACGGAAATGGATGATGCTTGGTGCTGTACTGACAATGCTTTCGGTAGCTATTGGTGCGTTTGGTGCACATATGTTAAAGGAAAAAATTGGTGCAGACGCCATAGCCGTGTATGAAACCGGAGTGCAGTACCACATGATACATGCAATCGCACTGCTGATTATTGGTCTTACAGCGGGTCAACTTGGACCGTCAACCAAGCTCAAGTGGGCAGCACGCCTGCTGTTTATCGGAATTATCATATTCTCGGGTAGTCTGTATGTACTGAGTATTTCAGGTATTAAAATATTGGGAGCCATCACGCCAATTGGCGGGGTAGCCTTTATTGTCGGATGGTTGTTATTAGCAATAGACGTGTGGCAGCGGGGAAAAGATCGCTCGTGATGATTTATTTACAATAGCTGGAAGTAGCTATGGAGAAATTATGATGTACCAGTTCATTGTTACATGAATGATTATCTAAAAAAGCAACCTGCCTGGGAAATGTTATGGAATTTCCCCGTAAGTTGCTTTTTGTTTGAATGCTCATTGAGTTAAAGAAACTCATCAATTTCATTGGTCCGGAACGTATACACTTGTTTTTCATCCACATGGTAGACGCTTACAATGCTGGTATCCCGATCAAAATTCAAGATTCGGCATGGAATGCTCTGATGCCGGCCGTTCTTGTTGTTCACAACGATCCGAGTAAGACGGTTTTCTTTGATAAGGGTATCAATCCATACATCGAATGAATTTCCGTTGGTAGTGTTGGATGCTTCGGTTGAAGGAGCTTTCTGGGAAGCAGGTGTTTCGATTTCACTTTGTGGTTTAACTGGAACGGTTGAAGCCGTCGCTTGATTTGGTGAAGAGTTCTTCTGTCTTGCATTGGATTGTGATTTTTTTCTTTCTTTATGAAGAAAGGCGAATGAGTCCTTTTTGGACTGCAGAGTCACTTCAATAATTTTGCCAAGCTCTATGCCGGATTGAATCCGGAAGTCTGCAATTTGTTCCTCTTTGTTTATGAACTCCAACAGGGACTGCAGTGCCAATGCATTCGAGCGGCTCTTAATAAGAATATCGACATTGAATAAAAAGCCGATTTCTTCTTCGTTGGATAAGGTTTCTTTCATTGATCCCAGCCCCGTTAAAAGATATGTCAGCAAAAACATGCTTCAATACACTATATCATTAAAAAGGCAATAATCATAGTACTGGAGACATAGAAAATGAGCAACCACTTAGGCAAAATCAAGTAAAACCATATGCATTTCCAATCCTTTTCCGCAGGTGTCCACACGGCGATCCAGAATGAGGCATACAATTATCGTGACCTGTGGAAGAGGAGGTGTATCGGGAAATTATGGTGACGATGGAGCCGATTGTGGTTGGAGAACATGTTCTGGTCGGGGTAGAAGTGAAGTTGCCCAAAACGACATTACTGACGATTAATACATCCAAAGGATATATCATGTGCGGAGCACTCGATGTGGGATTACTTAATGAGAAGCTTGGGGATCGCAAAATCATTGCAGCTCGGGCGGTTGGCGTGCGCACATTGGAACAGCTGCTGCATGCACCTATGGAGTCGGTGACAACGGAAGCCGAAGCTATGGGCATTACGGTTGGCATGACGGGTGTAGAAGCATTGCTCAAGATGATCTAATCCCTGAATAATCAACAATTAAAGAGAGGGCTCCCCCCTGGGAAGTCCTCTCTTTAATTTACATGTACAAATCCTATATTAAACGATAAAACATGTTTCCACTAATTAAGCTTCATCCTTGGCGAACAAGGCAGCCAGATTCTCTTTGAAAGGAGCGCGAACGACGCCTTTTTCCGTAATAATGGCTGTTACATATTCGTTAGGTGTGACGTCAAACGCTGGGTTGAATACTTTCACACCTTGCGGTGCTGTACGTTTGCCAAATCCTTCTGTTACTTCCTCCGCAGCACGTTCCTCAATCGGAATGAGATCTCCGGATGGCGTAGACAGGTCAATGGTGGACAGTGGGCTGGCTACATAGAATGGAATGTTGTGCGCTTTGGCAAGGACCGCTACGCTGTATGTTCCGATTTTGTTAGCTACATCCCCATTGGCAGCGACGCGGTCTGTACCCACGATAACTGCCTGAATCCAGCCTTTGGACATGACCATGCCTGCCATGTTGTCGCAGATCAGAGTAACGTCAATACCGGCTTGCTGGAGCTCAAAGGCCGTAAGGCGTGCACCCTGAAGGACAGGGCGAGTTTCGTCTGCGAATACTTTCAGATTGATGCCACGCTCGTGAGCGAGGTACATCGGTGCAGTCGCCGTTCCGTATTTCGCGGTTGCAAGTCCGCCTGCATTACAGTGTGTGAGCACACCCATACCGTCTGCGAACAAAGGAAGAGCATTTTCACCGATAAGACGGCAGACTTCTTCGTCTTCTTTTTGAATCAAAAGTGCTTCCGCTTCAAGGGCAGCATTGCTATCTTCGATGCTTGCACCGGAATCAGCGAGGTCACTGGCTTTTTGCATCATACGATCCAGCGCCCAGAACAGGTTAACAGCGGTTGGACGGGAAGTAGCAAGATGAGCACAGATGGATTTTACATGATCCAGCCAGCCTTGTACGGCAAGTCCGTCATATGCCTTGGCACCGAGCACGACACCAAATGCAGCAGCAATCCCGATCGCCGGAGCACCGCGTACTTTCATCGAGTGGATGGATTCCCATACCTCTTCGGGCGTGTACAGTTTCAGCATCAGAATTGTTTCAGGCAGCAAACGCTGGTCAAGCATTTCAAGCTTGTCCTGTTTCCATATAAGGGAGGACAGAGGCTGATGTTCAGGGGTTGTCATGGATGTTCCTCCGTTCCTTGAGTTAAGCCGTATCATTCTTTGAGTTAGGCTTTAATAAAAGTAACCGCAGTAGCTACTGTATCTAGAAGTTCACCAATGGTGTTCAGATTGCGATTACGCTTAATGAGTGCTTTACCGATCGCCAGCGCTTTGCGCTGAGCACGTTCACGTTGTGTCGCATCTTCGATCGTATCGATATCTGCGACATGCGCGAGTCCAACAATACGACGGACCATTTTCGCGCCAGCAAAGCCAGCAGAGTCTCTGAATAATTGTTGTACATAAAGATCTTCATATCCAGGTGCTTTGGCCATAGGATCAACCAGATCGGAATTCCACAGACCACGGAAGCGGGATTCGAATTCAGTCCATACGTCACGAACCATATCCAGCAAAATCTTTTCACGCTCATGAAGAGCCGTCTGATCCTGAATTCGACCTGGCAGCGACGCGTAGTGGAGAAGCAGATTGGCAAGCACGGCTCCTACATCAAATCCCATTGGGCCGAAATAGGCAAATTCGGGATCAATGACTTTGGTGGATTCAGGTGTGACAAAAATACTGCCTGTATGCAAATCACCATGAAGTAGAGCTTGACCATGGGTGAGAAATTTCTCGCGCAGCAAGGCTACTTCAAGATGAAGTTCTCCATCTGTACGAAGTGCTTCCGCTTCATCTTCAATGGAAGCCTCATAATTATTTTTCTCCGCAATACGATACGGTTCATCAAAGACCAGATCTTCGGTTATTTTACATTGATCCGGATTGACGAATCTGCCCTGTTTCTCTTTCTTCAGTTGCTGGTTCATGCCAAGATCTGACGTGAAAAACAATGTTCTTGCCATGAACTCCCCAATATGTTGTGCAAAAAGAGGATATGTTCCGCCATCGATGAGGCCTTTACGCATAATCACATGATCGCTCAAATCTTCCATCACGGTTAAGGCGAGATCATCATCATAATGGTACACTTCCGGCACCATTCCCGGACATAGACGATACTCTTCCTGTAGGATTTCCCGTTCAATTCTGGCACGTACCAGAGACAATGGCCATGATTCTCCGACCACTTTCGCATAAGGAAGAGCCTGTTTGATAATGATACTTTTATCGGAGTTCTGATCCGTGATATGGAAGACCAAATTCAGATTGCCGTCACCGATCTCACGACATTCCAGATTCGCATCTGCCGCAAACGGACCCGGTAAAGTTTTGGCCAGTTCGATTGCATCCTGGGGTGTAAAAGGGTGATATTGGGACAAGAATGCCACCTCCATATATATGAAGAAACAGGAAAACCCACTTCTTTGCTTGGTATATGTCAGTATATCGGAAATAACTGTGATTTTGTACCCTTTTTTTGAGACAGCCTATACCGGACTTGTTTCGAACTTCCGGTGTACGGGTAAAAACAAATAGGCCGGACGGTTGACAGAAATACCGCCGACAAGGCTCCCCACCACTGGGTGGTGCCGAAATGTTAAATCTCTGTCATTTACGGCAGGGTACCCTGCTTATAGTGAATGTCAGACTAATTTTATAATAAAAGGATGGGATTAAGATGGCTACAAAAAACAAAACAGATCAAGCAAAATCGGTGGAACAAGTACTTAATCGTCAGGTGGCAAACCTGAACGTCCTGTATGTTAAAATCCATAACTATCACTGGTATGTAAAAGGACCTAACTTTTTCACACTGCACGTAAAATTCGAAGAATTCTACAATGAAGTGACTGTACAAATGGATGAAATTGCTGAACGTATTCTTACCCTCAAAGGTAGCCCAGCGGCTACGATGAAAGAATATCTGGAGATTTCCTCCATTCAGGAAGCAGCTGGTGGCGAAGATGCCAACACAATGGTACAGAATCTGATCGAAGATTTTGCTACATTGTCGAACGAGTACCAGGAAGGTATTGAAGTGGCAGACGCTGCGGAAGACCAACCAACATCTGATATGCTGACAGGCTTCAAAGCTGATCTGGAGAAACATATGTGGATGCTGCGCTCTTTCTTGGGCTAATTCCATCCGCATTTACCGAGTTTGTTGGCTTATAAACCATACAGTTACTCTAACCGATCTTTCACGTTGCCAGGACGCCGCCGAGCGTCTATACTGCTGACAAGACTGACTTCGGGAGGAGAACTTTATGATAGGCACAACGATACCAGCGTTAAAAGAATGGGCCTCCGCAATCAAAGCGCTGGAAACGGGTCGCCAAGTTATGGTGATGCGCAAAGGCGGGATTGTGGAGGAAACCCGACGTTTTGAGTTGAAAAGTCCAGCATTCTATCTGTATCCGACTTATGAACATCAGCGTAAAGAACTGATAAAGTCCTCTGATCATTTCTATGTTGAGGAATCACTGGCCGAATGGGTGCCTGAAGCTTCGACGATCCGTCTCACAGCATATGCTGAAGTGACACAGGATTTGGAGATCAGAGATCAGGAGATGCTGGATCGACTTCTTGACTTTCATATGTGGACTGCGGATTTTGCCGAAGATCGCCTAAAGTGGAAACGAAAAGATCCACTCCACGTATTGATACTCCGAGTGTACCGTTTGAAGGAACCGATGGAGATTCCCGTATTACCTGAATACAACGGATGCCGTTCATGGATTTCCATTCCGAATGGTCCGGTGCCGCGTGAAATGACGCCGGTGGTGGACGTTGCGGATTTTGACGAACAGGTACAGAAGATTAACGAGACGCTCAAAATGTAATGTTATTTATCGGAAGGACTTGTCCATGATATGGATAGGTCCTTTTTCAATTGAGAGGATCAGATTTGATAAAAGATTGAATCCCTGTGATTTTTCTCACTGTCTATTTATGACGTAGAAGTTTTGTCATTTGATTCAATTTGTCTTTTACTATAGAATCAGAAAGAATAAGGTTTCATGCAAGAGACAAAGGTTCTTAGGAAATGACTTGATTATCATTGAGAATCAGTTTAGAATTATTCTAAAGTGTTCTTGCTTTGAAGATTCGAGTACAGGAGAAATTCAGGGGAAGCCCTGTTCAGATATAATAGGCGCTTTTTCGTTTTCGACAACAACATCAATTTAATCAATGGAGGGAAACAATACACATGGCTACGAATTTCGTCATTGAAGGTCTGAAAGCGACGATCGAAGGTAAGGAAATCCTGAAAGGCATCAACCTGGAAATGAAAGGTGGAGAAATCCACGCAATCATGGGTCCGAACGGAACAGGTAAATCAACTCTGGCTTCTGCATTGATGGGCCATCCGAAATATGAAGTAACTGACGGTACAATTACACTTGATGGTGAAGATGTATTGGACATGGCTGTAGATGAGCGTGCACGTGCAGGTCTTTTCCTGGCTATGCAATACCCAAGTGAAATTGCAGGTGTTACAAACTCCGACTTCCTGCGTAGTGCAATTAACGCACGCCGCGGCGAAGGTAACGAGATCTCCCTGATCAAGTTCATTCGTCAAATGGAAGGTAAAATGAAAGAACTCGACATGAACCCTGAGTTCGCTCACCGTTACCTGAATGAAGGTTTCTCCGGTGGTGAGAAAAAACGTAACGAGATTCTGCAAATGATGCTGCTTGATCCGAAAATCGTAGTACTTGATGAAATTGACTCCGGTCTGGACATCGATGCTTTAAAAATCGTGGCTAACGGTGTAAATGCAATGAAGAGCGAAGATCGTGGTTTCTTGATTATCACTCACTATCAACGCCTGTTGAACTATATTACTCCTGACTACGTACACGTTATGATGCAAGGTCGTATCGTGAAATCCGGCGGACCTGAACTGGCACACCGTCTGGAAGCTGAAGGATATGACTGGGTTAAGGAAGAGTTGGGAATTACAGACGAAACTGTAGGTCAAGAAGCGTAAAGACAAAACGGAGGAGGATAATCAATGACTACACAAACAATTCTTCCGGTTGAATCTGAAGCGCTTCGCGCCTTGTCGGAAAGCAACAATGAACCCGGCTGGTTGACCGAACAGCGGCTCGAAGCTTTAAAGCTTGCGAGCGGGCTTGCGCTTCCTAAACTGGAAAAACAAAAAATCGAACGCTGGAATGTCAGCGAGTACGGAACATATAAAGCTAGTGAAGCGATTGCTTCCCTTGAGGAAGTACCAGCTTCCATTAAAGATCTAGTTAAGGACCAAGCGGAAGGCAGTCTGGTTATCCAGCGCAATTCCGGTACGGTATATTCCAAGTTGTCTGCTGATCTTGCAGCAAAAGGAGTTATCTTCACAGATCTGGCTACAGCGGTTCGCGAACACAGCGATCTGGTAAAACCATATCTGAACACAGCAGTGAAAGCCGATGAGCATTCCCTCGCTGCATTGCATGCGGCACTTTGGAATGGCGGGGTTTTCCTGTATGTTCCGAAAAATGTCGAAATCGAAGTACCACTGCAAGCAGTGTTGCTTACGGATGACGCATCTGCAACATTTGCACCGCATGTGCTTGTAGTTGCTGAGTCCAACAGCTCCGTTACTTATGTGGATAACTATGTATCTGGCGAATTGTCCGCACCTGTTTTCCATAATGGTGTTGTGGAAGTATTCGCAAAATCCGGTGCTAAAGTACGTTTCGCATCGGTTCATCAACTGAGTGTGAATGTAACTGATGTTTCATTCCGTCGTGCAGTGTTGGAGAATGATGCTTCGATCGAGTGGATCGTTGGTGAAATGAACAATGGCGATACAGCGAGCAACACGATGACCGTGCTGAAAGGCAATGGATCTAGTTCGGATTCCAAAGTCATCGCTGTAGGTTCCGGTTCACAGAAAATCAACTACACCACAGAAGCTCGTCACTTCGGCAAGAATACACCAAGTCAGATGATTACACGTGCAGTTATGCGTGAAGAAGCTTCTGCAATCATCAACGGGATCACGAAGATTGAGAAAGGCGCTACCAAAGCCGATGGACAGCAGACAGAGAAAGTGTTGATGCTGAGCCCTAAAGCACGTGGAGACGCCAACCCAATCCTTCTGATTGATGAGGATGATGTAACAGCAGGTCACGCGGCTTCTGTTGGTCAAGTCAATGCCGAGCAGATTCATTACTTGATGTCGCGCGGAATTAACCGTACGGATGCCGAACGCCTGATCATCTATGGCTTCCTGGCTCCGGTGGTGGCGGATATTCCTCTGGAAGCACTGCGCACCCAATTGCAGTCCCTGATTGAGAAGAAGCTGGGACAATGAACCCGTCCATTCGCGAGCAGTTCCCGATCCTCCACCAGGAAATTAACGGACACCCGCTCGTATATTTAGATAGTGCTGCGACTTCACAGAAGCCTCGTGCTGTGATCGAAGCAGTCAAACATTATTATGAGTATGAGAACTCCAACGTACATCGCGGTGTTCATACGCTTGGAAGCCGTGCAACAGACGCTTACGAAGGCGCACGTGAGAAGGTAGCCAAGTTTATCAATGCCCGCCGTACACAGGAGATTATCTTTACCCGCGGGACAACGACAGCCCTGAATCTGGTGGCTTCATCTTATGCCCGCGCCAATTGCAAAGAAGGCGATGAAATTGTTATCACGCAAATGGAGCACCATAGTAATCTGATTCCTTGGCAGCAGGTTGCCAAGGAGACAGGTGCAACATTGAAATACATCCCGCTTCAGCCTGATGGTCACATTGAATTGGCTGATGTTGAGAAGACGATTACAAGCAATACTAAAATTGTAGCCATCGCTTATGTATCCAATGTTATGGGGCTGATCCATCCTGTGAAACAAATTGCTGAAATTGCACACCGCAATGGTGCTGTCATCGTTGTTGATGGCGCACAAAGTACACCTCACATGAAGGTGGACGTTCAAGATCTGGACTGTGATTTCTATGCATTATCCGGTCATAAAATGTGTGGACCAACCGGAATCGGTGCACTCTACGGCAAAAAGGCGCTGCTGGAGTCCATGGAACCCATTGAGTTCGGCGGTGAAATGATTGATGATGTGGGTCTGTACGAATCCAACTGGAAAGAGCTTCCCTGGAAGTTCGAGGGTGGAACCCCGATTATCGCAGGTGCGGTAGGGTTGGGAGCTGCCATTGATTTTCTGGAGCAGATTGGTATGGATGAGATCGCACATCATGAGAGTGTGCTGGCAGCTTATGCAACAGAACGACTGGCCGAGATCGATGGGTTAACCATCTATGGCCCAGCGAAGCGGCATGTGGGTGTCGTTACCTTTAATCTGGGGGATGTTCATCCGCATGATGTGGCAACCGTTCTGGATGCGAGTGGCGTAGCCATTCGTGCCGGACACCATTGCTGTCAACCGCTAATGCGCTGGCTTGAAGTTAGCTCAACAGCTCGTGCCAGCTTCTATCTATACAATAACGAACAAGATGTAGATCGGCTTGTCAGCGCCTTAATCCAGACAAAGGAGTATTTTGGCGATGCAACTTGATGATCTGTACAGACGTGTTATAATGGACCACTACAAAAATCCGCGTAACCGTGGAACATTTGATAATGACGCTGTCACGGTGAATTTGAACAATCCAACGTGCGGCGACCGGATTTCACTGCAAATTTTGCTGAAAGACGGAATCGTTCAGGAAGCCAAATATACGGGTGAAGGATGCTCCATCAGCATGTCCTCTGCATCAATGATGACGGAGGCTGTCAAAGGCAAAACGATGGAACAGGCACTCGATATCGCTAACCGTTTTTCCTCACTGATGAAAGGTGAAGAAGTCGATTTCGACGATTATGAAGATCTCGAAGCCCTATCCGGTGTGAACAAGTTCCCTGCACGCATCAAATGTGCCACTCTGGCCTGGAATGCATTACGCAAAGGGATTGACGAAGAGAACAAAGTACAATAACGATAGGGAGGTAGAGCAAGATGGCTAAAAAAGCACCAGAAATGGAAGAGTACAAATATGGTTTTCGGGACGAGCACAAATCCATCTTTCAAACCGGTAAAGGTCTGACTGCAGAAGTGGTTACCGAGATTTCCAAGATTAAGAATGAACCGGATTGGATGTTGGAATTCCGTTTGAAATCCTTGAAACAATTTGAAAAGATGCCAATGCCGAAATGGGGCGGAGATCTAGACGGATTGGATTTCAATGAAATTCAGTATTACGTTCGTGCTTCTGAAAAACAAGGTAAAACATGGGAGGAAGTTCCTTCCGAAATCAAGGAAACCTTTGATAAATTGGGTATCCCTGAAGCAGAGCAAAAGTTCCTCGCAGGTGTATCGGCTCAGTATGAGTCCGAGGTTGTATACCACAACATGCAAAAAGAATTGGAAGATCAGGGCGTAATCTTCATGGATACGGATACTGCACTTAGAGAGCATCCGGAAATCCTGCGTGAATATTTTGCAACCGTTATTCCACCAGCAGATAACAAATTCGCTGCATTGAACAGTGCCGTCTGGTCCGGAGGAAGCTTCATCTACGTGCCTAAAGGCGTAAAATGTGAAGTGCCTCTGCAAGCCTATTTCCGGATTAACTCCGAAAATATGGGACAATTCGAGCGTACACTCATCATTGCGGACGAAGACAGCTTCGTTCACTATGTAGAGGGCTGTACAGCTCCAATCTACAGCACGAACTCACTGCACAGTGCGGTTGTTGAGATCATCTGTAAGAAGAATGCTCGTGTTCGTTACACAACGATCCAAAACTGGGCACCAAACATCTACAACCTCGTTACGAAACGTGCGGTTGCAGAAGAAAATGCAACGATGGAATGGGTCGATGGCAACATCGGTTCCAAACTGACGATGAAATATCCAGCAGTTGTACTGAAAGGCCGCGGAGCTAAAGGTTCGGTTCTGTCCATCGCTGTAGCTGGTAAAAATCAGCATCAGGATGCAGGCGCGAAAATGATTCACTTGGCTCCAGATACAACATCAACGATTGTATCCAAGTCGATCAGTAAACATGGTGGTAAAGTAACCTACCGTGGTCTGGCTTCCTTTGGTCGCCAAGCGGAGGGCGCAAAATCCAATATCAAATGTGATACGCTCATTCTGGATAATGAGTCCACATCCGATACGATTCCTTACAATGAAATCATGAATGATAACATCATGCTTGAGCATGAAGCTACGGTATCCAAAGTGTCCGAGGATCAACTCTTCTACCTGATGAGCCGTGGTTTGACCGATGCAGAAGCAACACAGATGATCATCATGGGCTTTATTGAACCGTTCACGAAGGAACTGCCGATGGAATATGCGGTAGAGATGAACAGATTGATCAAATTCGAAATGGAAGGGTCAATTGGTTAATCCAACTGCCCTAACCCGTTTCGAAACGTCGATTCTGATTGTGGCAAAGTTGTGCTGAATCAGTTTCACGTGAATTAAATAGCATATCAAGAAAGATCGAGGGAGTTTATCCCTCGATCTTTTTTTATTATGGCTTTAGCCAGTTGAGTGCGTGTAACGCGCGAAACAAAAAACCACCCGCTATGAACTGCACCCCAATTGTTAGACACAACTACCAATTGGAGGTGCAGTTTTTTTATGACTAAATTCAGTTCAGAAGAAAAAGTACAAGCCGTTA
>NZ_OBQM01000023.1:0-62216 GCF_900221055.1 Paenibacillus sp. RU5M
CAAAACTAAAAGGCATGAGTCCGGTACGGTACCGGATTCATGCCCAACAAGTTGCTTAAAGATATAATGTGTCTAACTTTACGGGGTCACTTCATTGGACGGGTGGTCCTGATTGCAGTAGAAACGAACTGGGATGCTCTATCCTGGGTTTATTTGTAATAAAATAAGATCAATAGCACAAGCCATTTACTAGATTTAAGCATCTAATGATAGAAAAGGATGTGAATACATGAGCATAAATCCGTTTAAGGGATATCGGATTACGAGTTCATTTGGCTATCGAATTCATCCTATTTCTGGTGGTCAGACATTTCATCGTGGAATCGATCTCGTCACAGAGCCATGGAATGGGCCCATACATGCATTTATGGACGGGACTGTACGTTTTGCTGCGGAAGGTGCTACAGGCTCAGGATTCGGTGGTTACGGGCTTACGGTTGCAGTACAGGATCATAGGGGCTACTTGCATTGTTACGCTCACCTTTCCCGAATTGCAGTGAAAGTTGGACAGCAAGTGAAACAAGGACAGCTTCTTGGCAACCAGGGGAGCACGGGTGAAAGCACGGGTCCGCATGTGCATTATGAGGTACGCAAAACGAGCTCCCCTTCGTATGGATACACGGCTAGTGAAAATGGTGTTGTTGATCCAGGGATATATTTGCAATCTGAATATAGTTCGACGGTTGAAGGACAGGAGGGGACCCCAATGACGACGGAGGAAAGGGCACGATTAACAGCGATGGGGAAGATGCTGGAATCCCAGTCAGCCTGGATTCAGCAGCAGAAGAGCATTTCCAGTATGGCTTGTCCGTCTTGGGCTGAGGAAGCTTATCATTACTACCAACCATATATAATGAACGAAACAGGCAGTTATGACTTTTGGAGATTACTTGTCATCATGTATCGTAAGGAGAAGGGAATCAAGGTCTCTTCCAGTTCCTCAGGTTAACGAACAGATCAGGAGTATACGTGAAGATTGATTTAGGCAAAAGCAGGCAGACAACCATTTATTGAATGTTTCCAGTTCGCCCGGTTCATCCCAACGCAAACGTCATATGTTAGGGTATACCTGATGAAGAGGAGGCAATCACATGAGCGAAGTAGGATATGGCTGTGGGGGCAACGTAGGCGGCGTAGGCGGATACAATATGTTCACAAACACGGGTGCGATCTTGGTACTGTTCATTCTGTTGGTTATCATCACTAAAGCATTCTTTATTTAATATGATGAACAAATCGGTATTCAAAAAGGGAAGCCTTAACGGCTCCCCTTATTTGCGTCAAATAATATAACCGTGTAAGAAGTTCACTTGAGCTTGGGTTACTCTAACTGCTGCTGCGCATACCTAAATACTAATGGTTACTGGATATAAATTTCAACGATAGCTACATCTCTTTCCTTCGCTAAATCAATGAAGGCTGTAGAGGTCTGAACGAGTGGGCGGAAGTAATCCGCAGGGTTATTCAAGATAATCAGACCGGTTTCGCCGGTCGTGAGCAGAACCCTTTTGCCAATAAAATTGGGTAGCATGTGTTTGATGAGTTCCTGCGTAACTTCAGCATTCAACTGGCCGAAGCTGAGGCTGTACAGTTCGCATAGCACGGAGATTAATTCCTGCTTGGTCTGATACACCCGATTAGTCGTCATCGCGCTGTACACATCGGCTACAGCCGTTATACGGGCAAATGGATGAATCTCGTCACCTTTCAGTCCGTAAGGGTAGCCGCTTCCATCCTCGCGCTCATGATGCTGGAGGGCAACGGTTGCAAGGATCTCGTCCTGAGTGGACTCTTTGACAATCTCATAACCATATAACGTATGTTTCTTCATTTCTTCGAATTCTTCCGGCGTTAACTTGCCCGGCTTATGTAAAATTTCAGAAGGAATCTTGGACTTGCCAATATCGTGAAGATATCCTGCTTTGGCCACGGTTAGACACTCCTCAGGATTGTAGCCCATCCAGCCGGCGATATAAAAAGCGAGCATTCCGACTTGTAAGGAATGGTTGTAGGTATAGTCGTTATCCCCGTCAAGCATCAGCAGCAAGGAGACAACGTCCTTTTGTTTTTCAAGCTGTCCCGTTAGGGTTATCAGTATTTCATCGACCTGAGTCTCATCAATAAAACCCTTCTCCATCGCTTGTCCAAACAGAGATTCTGTACCTTTGATCGTATCGTTAAACAGGTTAGTTAACAGACGGGTTTGATCGGAAGGTAAGGTTTGTGCATCAGAGTGGAGGTCAGATGTTGTATGCTCTACATCTGCGTAATCGATTCCGTGCTGCAGCAGCTTGGCAATATCATCGTCGCTGAGTGTGGAACCTTTCATCAGCATGTGGAGACCCGAACTGTTGTACACATCATTTTTTAACAGGTCGCCAGTTTTAAGATCAGTAACATGCACTCTCACGTGTAAACCACCTTTTCCTCGACTAATATCGACATATATGATTATAATAACAAGAAAAAAATGGGTTGACAACGACTTATTTACTAATTTCATCACCCGTCGAACAGGTCGAATGACTAGTTATTTAATTGTCTGTGGGGTTCCAGGGTCCTAGTTGATGACCTTTCCACTCGGAACCATCTTCCCATATTTCTTTTTTCCAGATGGGGACATTCTGTTTGAGTCTTTCAATCGCGTAACGGCTTGCATCGTAACAGTCACTGCGATGAGGGGAGGAAACGGCAATAACGACGCTGATCTCCGCTACGTCTACCTTCCCAATCCGATGGCTAATCGCACATTTTACGCCTGGCCAGCGTTCATTGATTTCACTGCCGATAGCTGCCATCTGAGAAAGTGCCATAGGTACATAGGCTTCATATTCAAGATAAACCGTTCGTTGTTGTCCGGTCATTTCACGGGTAGTGCCAACAAAGGTAAGGGCAGCTCCATGGTTTGCCGTAATGACGAGCTCCGTTGTAGCTTCGACGGACAGTGGGGACTGGGTGATCAGAAATAATCCATCATCCGTACGATGCTCAGGATGGGATGAACGATGTCCGTCACCATTCAAATGGGAACCATCTCCTCCCGATACAGGGGGAATTAAGGCGAGTTCATCCTGGGCCTTGATTATAATATCGGCAGAAGCATACTGCTGGTTTACTGCCAGAAAAGAAACACGTATTTGAGCAGCCGCTTCAGGGTAAGCAAGGCCCAGTTTTTCTTTTAATTGCACAGGAGTTGGATCCGTTCCGGGATAATCATATTCAAGCAGGGATGTGCCCAGACGTTCAGCGATTCCTGCAAATAGTTGAATTGTTAATTTCATGGAAATTACTCACCTCTTTTTAATCTCTAAACCCTATAAATATATCATAACGACGCGGAAAATGTTATGCTTATCCATTAGAAGAATGTACGTTATCGACGATAAGAGGGAGGCGGTGTGATGAGCACCAAGAAGGCGCAAACATTAACGATTCTACACACCAATGACATCCATAGTCATTTTGGCTCCATGAGCTCCATCGCCGCCATGATCGGACACGAGAAGGAACAGGCTGGAGAATTTCTGGTAGTGGATATCGGAGATCATATGGACCGGATGGCAGTTGAGACGGAGGGTACCTTGGGGGCAGCCAACGTGGATGTCATTAACCTGACTGGTTATGATGCGATAACGATTGGGAATAATGAAGGACTAACATTTACATCCGAGCAACTGGCGCAGTCTTACTCTGGACTTCTGTGTCCTGTTGTATGTGGAAATGTTGTGGACCAGGCTACAGGCCTGCCACCAGTCTGGATGAAATCCTCTCTCATTTTGGAGAAGGGGCCATTTCGCATCGGTTTGCTTGGTGCTACAGCACCCTTTACCGCTTTTTACGAATTGTTGGGATGGGATGTATTGGACCCGGTAGAGACGCTGCGTGGGCAAGTTGAAGCTTTGCGTCCTCAGGTGGATGTAGTCGTTATCTTGTCCCATCTGGGACTTTCCACAGATCGCAGATTGGCTGAACAGATCCAAGGCATCGATGTCATTCTGGGCGGACATACACATCATGTACTGGAAGAACAATTAATCATTGGTCAGACGGTGCTTGGGGCGGCAGGCAAGTTTGGCCAGTGGCTCGGTAAGGTGGTACTGGAGCGGGAATATGAAGCGAATGAACTTACACTGGTGAGCAGCGGCTGTGTTCCGGTTCAGAACATGTTGCTCGAAGAAAGCGTATCGCTGGCTATAGATACACACCGGACGGAAGCTGAGCGTGCGCTGGGCCAAACAGCCGTTATTACGGACAGGACGCTGACCATTGATTACGATCATGAGTCACCGTTTGCGTCATTGCTTGCCCAGGCAGTTCGGCAGTTCACTGGAGCGCAGTTGTCTCTTGTTAACGCTGGGCAGCTCCTTGGAAATCTTCCGCAGGGGAATATCACGAAGGGAATGTTACATTCCCTATGTCCATCTCCCATTAATGCCTGTACAATATGCTTGAATGGAATTCAGATTCGGGAGGCTCTGGAGCAGTCCCTGTTGTCAGAGTTTTCACGTAAACCGATTATCGGGTTTGGATTTCGTGGGGATATTTTAGGAACATTGTGCATGGATGGTATGGATGTGGAGTATGACCCCCATTCGCCTCCATATGAGAAAATCCGTGCCATATATATTGAGGGCGAGCCGATTCATGATGAACATGAATATGTGGTAGGAACACTCGACATGTTTACCTTTAACGTGGGATATCCGTCCCTTGCTCTTGGAACGGATATATCGTATCGACTTCCTGAATTCATACGTGACCTGCTCGAAACGGAATTAAAAAGGCCTGGGGCGCTGGATGACAGCCTGCGATCCCGTTGGCATAAAATCTAACAAGTACTTGCCTTCTGCTGAAGCGGCGGCTAGTGGAAATTACATCTACGGAGCGGGAGAGGATAGGCTGTGCGTTTAGTACATATAAACCTATTGCAGCCTGGCATGAAGCTGGGGAAACGAATTTATAGTGAAGAGGGTTTGGTTCTGCTGAGTGAGGGAGTGGAGCTGACCAGTCGGTTGATTGGACGTCTGAAGGACCTGGGGATTGGATATGTGTATATTTCGGATGCAGCAACAGAGGATATCATCATTCCGGATATGCTGCAGGAAGAGACCAGGCGCAGAGCGTTGGTTGAGATTAAACAGCAGTTTCAGAGTATGTCGGGTCTCAAAACCAAAAGCCGAATCCCACACTTCGGAAAAGCACTTAGCGGGTTAATGAATACGATTCTGGAGGACATCGGCAGTCAGAAGGAAGCAATGATTATGCTGATGGATATGAACGCCAGTGATTTTGACCTGTATAATCATTCTCTTAATGTATGTGTGTATACGCTGGTTCTTGGTGTGGCATCGGGTTATACCCGCCAGCAATTAATGGAGATTGGTCTGGGTGCCTTGTTACATGATATTGGAAAAACACAGATTGCTCCAGAAATTCTGCACAAGCCTGCCAAATTGAGCGATGAGGAATTTAAAATCATACAGCAGCATACTACATATGGACATCGTATTCTCAAAGACGAACCGGGTATACCGCTCCTTGCTGCCCATTGCGCATTACAACACCATGAACGGATTGATGGCAGCGGCTATCCTTTTGGTTTGAAAGACAAAGAGATTCATGAGTACGCCAAATGGCTGGCTCTTGCCGATTCGTATGATGCGATGACAACCAATCGGGTATATAAACAAGCTTTGCTGCCACATCAAGCTGTGGAAGTATTATACACGGGTTCAGGAACTTTATATGAACAGCGAATGCTGGAGAAATTCCGTGACTGCGTAGCCATTTATCCCTTAGGTATCTCCGTCACGCTGAGTACAGGGGAGGTCGGGGTTGTTGCAGACATCCATACGCGCATTCCGCAACGACCACGTATTCGTGTTCTCAAGGATGCAGACGGACAGACATTAAGTGCACCCTACGAGATCGATCTGTCTACAGCGTTGTCTGTTATGATTACAGGTGTTGAGGGTGTGGAAGACGCTACGCCAGCTTCAGCGCGTGGCGAATTATTTTGATATCCTTACGTCAAATGGCGAATGGGTCAACGCTCATTTCGTAATATCCGGGCCAGCAAGGCCTTGATATTACGCGGGCGTTTTTTGTCATGTAATGGACAGAGCATGCTCATGCCAGAGCACAGGAAATTGTGCTATGATTAAAGATAACTCCAAAAGTTGCAGACGGGGTATGTTGTAAATAAAACTTTTTAGGTTAATAAAAGGAATAAGGTGAAGAACAATGACCATGCTAAACTCAGGATCGGTAGAACCGATGCCTTTATCGCCGACTAATGATCCTTGGGATCCGATCGGCTCTTTGCGTACATATGGACGCCATGTGCTGACCAGTGTAGAAATGACCGTGACTCATCTGTGCAATATGCGCTGCGAGCATTGTGCGGTAGGAGATATGTTAACGATGCGCGAAGCACCTGCGCTTCCGCTGCCTTTGATGATTAAAAGGCTGGATGAGGTTGAGCACCTTCAGACGATCAGTCTGACGGGTGGTGAGCCGAGCTTCAGCCAGAAGACCGTGGATGAGATGATCATTCCGCTCCTCAAATATGCCAAGGAACGGGGCATTCGTACCCAGATTAACTCCAATCTGACGCTGGATTACCGTCGGTACGAGCAGCTTCTGCCTTATCTGGACGTTATGCATATCTCATTCAATTATCTGAATGCCGATGACTTTCACCAAGTCGGGTTTGCCAACAGTGGTAGACCTGTAAAACGGGAAGTCGCGGTGAAGATGTATGAGAAAATGATTGAAAATTCCCAAAAACTCAGTGAAGCGGGCATGTTTATCTCTGCGGAGTCCATGATTAACTTCCGTACTCATGACAAGCTTGAGGGCATTCATCAATTGATCCGTGAGATGGGCTGTGTCCGTCATGAAGTGCATCCGATGTACAATTCGAATTTTGCTTCTTCGCTGCCGGTGCTTTCCCTTGATCATATGAGAGCAGCAATTCATCGTTTGTTAGATGTGCGTGACAAGGATATGTGGATGCTGTTTGGTACACTTCCGTTCTTCGCATGCAGTGCAGCAGAGCAGGATCGCGAACTGATCAACCGCCTGTATAGCGAGCCTAAAGTGACGGTTCGTAATGATCCCGATGGTCGTAACCGAGTTAACGTGAACATGTTCACTGGGAACGTGTATGTTACCGATTTTGCCGACATCCCGGCGTTTGGCAACATTAGTGACCGGAAGCTGGATGACGTATTCCATGAGTGGTCGGCGGAACATCCTTTGAATCAGACAGTGAACTGTCATTGTGATGCTGCTTCTTGCTGCGGTCCGAATCTGCTGGTGGCAGATATGTATTATAAAGGTGTGGATTTCAAATCGAGAAAAGCAATTACACGTTGATATTCCAGGTGTATTCCTGAAATAGAGAGAAAAGGGGAGTTTCGACTTGGGTATTCATACCGAATTTCATCTTGGGCAGTTGGTTTTTAATCTGGTCTGTGTGTTTCTGCTCGTATTTTTGAATGGTGTATTTGTCGCAGCGGAATTTTCTCTGGTCAAAGTTAGACAAACACGCCTCACTCAATTACAGAGTGAAGGGAATAAGTTGGCTGGTTATGCACTGAAGGTGAATGGTAAATTGGATGCCTATCTATCGGCAACCCAGTTCGGAATCACGCTGACATCGCTGGGGCTTGGTTGGCTAGGTGAACCGGCTATTTCCGAATTGCTGGTAGAACCTCTGATGTTCAAGCTTGGTGTAGCGGACACAGGACTTATATCCACGGTATCGGTCATCATTGGTTTCTGTATCATTACGTTCTTGCACATTGTACTGGGTGAGCTTGCGCCCAAATCTCTGGCGATTCAAAAAACAGACGGAGTGGCTTTGTTGCTATCGGCGCCGTTGCTGTTATTTTATAAAATTTTCTTCCCATTCATCTGGGTACTGAACGTATCAGCCAATGCACTGCTGCGTTTGGCGGGCATCGAACCCGCCAGCGAAGGGGAGGCCCATTCGGAAGATGAGCTTCGCATCTTGATGAAGCAAAGTGCGAAGAGTGGTGTTATCGACAAGGATGAAATCAAACTGATGGATAACATCTTTGATTTCTCCGATATGCTGGCACGTGAAATTATGCTGCCACGTACGGATATGGACTGTCTGTACACTCATATGTCGCTGGAAGAAAACCTGAAAATCATTAATGCAACGAAGCATTCCCGTTACCCTGTAGCTGTTGAGGATAAGGATGAGATTATCGGATTTATCCACATTACCGATCTGCTTCTCGCTGAACCAGCCCAGCAGCATGATCTGGCTGCGCTTGTTCGACCAATTCTGAATGTTCCTGAATCGATGGAGATCAGTCATGTACTTCGTCTGATGCAGAAAAAGCACTCCCAGATGACGCTGGTGGTCGACGAATATGGCGGTACAGCCGGCTTGCTGACTGCTGAAGAGATTTTGGAAGAGATCGTTGGTGATCTATATGATGAGTTCGAAGACGAACGTCCGCATATGGAGCGCAGTGGAGAAGCCTTTTCCATCGATGGTCGTTCCCTGATTGAAGAGGTCCATGAATGGACAGGAGCTGTCATTGAGGATGAGGAAGTCGATACGATTGGCGGCTGGCTATTCAAGGAATTGGAAGGCAGCGCGGTCAAAGGTAAAACACGGGAGCAAAACGGTTATGTCTTTGAAGTGGAAGAATCCACCCGTCTCCGAATTACCCGTGTGAAGGTATATAAGCGACCCGATCCTGAAGAAGATAAGGTGGAAATAGAAAAGGAACCAGGTTCGATGCAGGATGATGATCGTGAACGTAACAGGGACTGAGTATTGATGAAATAATCATTGATGCTTATGCCGCCATATCAAATGAAGTGACCTTTGGACACTGCCCAGCGGGGTAAGTTGTTCGAAGGTCTTTTTTTGCGTTCCGCTAAATATGGGATTAACTTGGGGGACAGCGACATATGGTTATAGAGACGGGAAATGAAAGCTTGTAATGTAGGGATGTCGAATGTACCAAATCAGTGATGAAGGAGGCGTTGTTCTGTGTCAGATCCGCAGCTTCGTGCTTACGCCCCTTTTGTGGGGCCGTTTGATCCATGTCCACCGAAGACGATTCGGACGTACCTGGTTCCTCCGCAATTGTTTATCCCATTTCAGCCGATGGGCTGGCCGCAGTACAGTCCCGCAGAAGCTTTAAGAATTGGAACGTTGTGGCCTGCTTTATACAGTCCTTATACACCTGCGAGCTCGAAGGGAAGGAAGGTGGAAGCAGATGGAACCTGAAGCACCCAAAGCCTGTGATGCAAAATACTATGAGCTGCTGGAGGAACTTCAGGCCCTGGATTTTGTATTGGTTGAGCTGAATCTGTATCTGGACACCCACCCGGGCGACTATCAAAGCATCGAGCAATACAACAAATTCAGCCAGGAGCGGATGAGAGTGGCACATGAGTTTCAGCAATTGTACGGACCGCTGATGAACTTTGGGCATGCTTTCTCCAAATATCCGTGGGAATGGTCCCAGACACCATGGCCTTGGCAAGTGTGAGATAACATCCTCGGGTTTCCTTGCAGTCGTTCCAGGCCGGGAACTCGAGGGATCGTAACAGGTAGGATTTGATTTAAAAGAGGAGGCGTCTGCATGTGGGTGTATGAGAAAAAATTGCAATATCCCGTTCGGGTTAGCAAATGTGATCCTCATATGGCGAAATTGCTGGCTGAACAGTATGGAGGCGCAGACGGAGAACTGGCGGCTGCCCTGCGGTATCTGAACCAGCGGTATACAATTCCGGACAAGATTATCGGGCTGTTGAATGATATAGGGACGGAGGAATTTGCTCATCTTGAGATGATTGCAACAATGATCTACAAGCTGACAAAGGATGCGACTGTGGAGCAACTGGAAGCAGCGGGGCTTGGGCCGAACTATGCACAGCGTGATTCTGCTTTGTTCTATACGAATTCTTCCGGTGTACCATTTACAGCAGCCTACATTGCTTCGAAAGGGGATCCAATCGCAGATTTGTACGAGGATATTGCAGCGGAAGAGAAGGCTCGGGCTACATATCAGTGGTTGATCGATCTGACGGATGACGTGGATCTACAGGACAGTCTCAAGTTTCTGAGGGAACGGGAGATTGTGCATTCCTTGCGTTTTCGTGAGGCAGTCGAGATTCTTAAGGATGATCGGGAGACAAAGAAGATTTTCTGATGAGGACAACATATCATTCTCATTGCCGTTCTCTGCAAAGGGAGCGGTTTTTGCGATGAAAGGAACGTTTAGAGCATGCTCCTCGTTGGTTTTGAAGTAATGGGGATGGAATGTTATCCAATGTAAGTTATCATTCAAATATAAAATAATAAAAAAGCAGGACCATCCTTTTTTTGTTAAAAAAGGCTGCCCTGCTTTTTGGAATTCCGTGTCAAGCTCTCAGTATTCAACGACCATGGCAACATTTTGCCACCCAGCTCCGACTGTCCAGAACAGCACTTTATCACCACGCTGAATTTGGCCGGATGTAATGGCTCGATGTAATGCAATAAACGGACTGCTGGTTGAGGTGTACCCGAACTCGTCTCCGATGTAGACGGCAATATCTTCGCCAATGCCAATGTTTTCGGATACAGCACGTATATTGCCAATAGATAATTGGGAGAAACAAGCGGCTTTGATCTCGTCGGCTCCTATCTCGTTACGACTCAGCAAAGTTCGAATCGATTCAGAGGCTGCACCTACACAGATGGAATCATCAAACGGTATGAATTTGACATGGAAGGCCCCCGCGTCAACACCGGTTTGGCCCAGTTTTGCAAGACCTTGTGCCGGGAAAAGAGAATTGCCGTACACACAGGTATCGGTCTGATAGATCGAGTCAATAAAACCGACAGCCTGCTCATTCCGCTCAACAATGACAGCTGCTGCTGCGTCCCCAAAGTTCGCGAAGTATACAGGATCATCCGGACTGGCGTGAGGAGCCACGTAATCCGAGCCAATAATCAAAGCACGACGAATTCTGGGATTGCTCATCATCTGACGGCTAACTTGTTCAAAGGCTGCGGTCATGCCCGCACAGTTGGCATTGCTATCAATGCAGATCGTATGGGATGCCCCGTTAATCAGGCGATGAATCATTAAGGAATTCGTAGGAAAGATGTATTCCGGCGTTTGACTTGCATAAGCAATCAGATCGATATCGGCACCGGTGAGTCCGGTCTTTTCGAGCAAATTACTGGCGGCCTCAAAGGCCATGCTTAGTGAGTTTTCATCATCGTTGTCAATTTTGTAACGTGTATCACGCCCAAGTGCCTTTAACAATCCCCGAATATCTACACCTCTTGCATCAAAATGTTCAATATAAAAGTCATTGCCCACCTTGTTCGTTGGATGATAGATATCGATATCTACAATACGAATTCCAGCCATCTTCATTCTCCTTCTGAGCGGATGGGTGAACCCTCAGCTTGTCCGCCTGGTTTATTAGGTCGTAACCGTGGAGATGATCTCAAGATTTTCCAGTCCGACAGACCGTCCAAGACGGGACAGCTGCATTTTCAGAATGGCATTATTCTCAAGCGTCAACACCACTTTTTTATATTCATCTTTTTTGAACATCTGCAGGCAGCCCTCGAGAAGAGGCACAATTTCCGGAGCGGTAACATTCAACTTTTTGCAATCAATATTCAGCTCATACTCCTTGGTGTTAATCGGAGCGATCGTGTCCTGATATGCCGAGATGGAACGTAAACCGTCTTCTTGAGAGAAAGAGCCCTCCAGTTCAATGTTCAACACCTTGTTCGGAACGTCAGTATTCAGTATAAAACTTCCCATGATTGTTATCTCTCCTTTAAATGAGTTAAGGCTATCCCGCTCACCAAGACATAGGCCTTGAGGCCCTCGCTGAATGCTTCTGAGATGTAGGCGGATTCGAAGGATAATTTAACCATATTATAAAGGTAGAGATGTAATAAGATCAATAAAAAAGTCGAATCGTGTATAAAAATGTAGAAGAGTGAATTATTGGATTTCATCCAGTGTAGCGAGCAATATATTAAAAGCACTGATGATCCGCGGTGCTCCAACACAAGGTGCCAGATGCAGCAAAATTCCTTTGAGCTGATCTACAGTTACACCGACACTTAGCGCCATCGTATAATGAACCCCCAACTGCTCATACTGCCCTTGTGAGATCAGTGAGGAGATAATCGCAACTTCCTTCCATTGATCGGTAATAGTGGTACGTTGAAAAATATCACCGTAAGCCGTTCCCATAATAAACTCGGCGAGCTCAGGGAACTGATCCTTAATGGGTGCCAATGCTTTTGCACCATATTCACCCGAAAGCTTTGCAAAACGCTCCAATCCTTGAGTTACTTGTTCACTCATGCCTATGTTCCTCCTAATTCAAAGTCACGGTACGGTGAGCCGTGGGTGGAATCTCGTCGCGATCGGTAAGAAGCTCAATTACAGTAACTTGGTTCAGCTGCTGCGCGGTCTGTAGAGCAGATGTGAATTCGGCCCGTGTTTCCGCCCGGAAAGCAACAGCGCCGAGAGACTCCGCAAACTTTGCCGCATCCACGGGAACCTCGTACAAGGTGCCATCGATCCGGCCTGTTGTTTTTTCCATGCCTTTCAGTGCCATATCCAGCTGTTTATTGTTCACGACGATGAAGATGACATGCAGATTGTTGCATACAGCAGTGTTAATCTCGGTTCCAAGCATCATGAAGCATCCGTCACCTGTAATGCATACGATGGTTTCTTCCGGTGCGGCAGTCTTGGCCCCAATAGCCATGCCGATGGCATTACCCATGCAGGCAAAGTAGGCGTCAAACACAAAGCTGCCGGGTTTCTTGACTTTATATCGTTGAACGGCATGAAAACCATGACTACCATCATCTACAAACAGCTTATGATCATATGGAAGCAGTTCACTCATTTCTTCCAGCACGGATGCCAGGGACAGGTTCGGCAGATCCGGGAGAGGTACGGTGTAATCTACAGTTGTCGTTTCTTTTGGAACAATAGGTTGTTCTGTCAGTGTACCGAGCAAAAACTGCAGGTTGTCCTTCAAGTCTCCGGTGATATGTAAGGTTTGAGCGTTAAGTATTTTACCAACGAATGTAGGATCAGCGTCGAATTGAATCAGATGTGCAGGATGGTTCTCAGGCTTCAAATTACAGATCGTCATATCACTTAGACGTGAACCGAGTACGATATAGAGATCACTTTGATTCAGTAGTTCATCTGCATGAGGGAAGCCACCAACACCGCAGGGCCCATGATATAGGGGATGATCCCAAGCAATGGCACCTTTTCCGCCAGGAGAAGTAATGACAGGAATATTGAAATGTTCGGCAAAATGGAGCAATTCATCATGGGCTCTGGCGCGGCTGACGCCTTTGCCTGCAATAATTAAAGGATGACTGGACTGTTGAAGTAAGGGGAGGATACGATTCAAGTTGGATACGCTAATCAGGGGTTCTGGCTCCGGGATGACAACCCGAAAGTCAGCAAGCTGTTCGGTTTGTACATCAAAAGGAAGACAGAGATGGACGGGCCCTTTGTTGGGACCGAGTGCAATGGAAAGGGCGTGATTCAATATGGTGCTGAAATGATCACCACGCTCCACCAGTTTGCTGAATAGCGTGGCAGGACGGAACATCTCCGCCAGATCAGCCAAGTAGGAAGAAGAGTCCTGACATTGCGGAAGCCCCAATTCCTGAATGGATTGATGACCCGTAATAAACAGGACGGGCAAATTATTGGCCTTGGCATGGGCTGCAGCGGTGAGCAAGTTGGTTCCGCCCGGACCAGAAGTGGCGAAGGCCACACCCAGTTTCCCTGTTTGGAGGGCATAGCCCGATGCGGCAAAGCCTGAACTGGATTCATGGCGACCTGGAATGAATTCCAAACCGTAATCGACCATTTTCAGGACAGCAGGACAGATGGATTTTCCGATAATACCAAAGACATGAGTAACGCCTAAATTACGCAGAGCTTCTGCCAAATAGTCCGCAACTGTTCTCATGCGGGACACCTCGCTTCACAAAATAGGTTTTTGGACCCACAGGTCAAGTTCCATTTTTGGAGTGTATGTCGTTGTCTAAGGTTGTAAAAGGAAATAAATCCTTGTTAATAGGAAGAGTAGCTTTTTTTGTGGTTTTTTGTCAACCGCTTTTATGAGTATAAGTTCCTGATTCTTAGGTTGGAAACGCTTAATGTCTTGTCCCATATGAGAAAATAAATTGGTTATATATTCCTGCAACGAATTACCTATAAACAAGATTTATAGAATTAAATGTAAAATAATATATAATATGATGTATTTTTTTGTGTAGATCAAATTAGAAGCGTATGCTTTCCATTTCGTCCCGTGCAAGGATTGGCAATATTATGCTTTCTGTTATACTGAAATTCGATGGGAGTGAGTTAAATGACAACGATAAAAATGGCCGTAATTGGTCTGGGCAAAATGGGAATACATATGATACATCAGGCAACAGAGGCAGAACTATCCGAAAAAGTAGAGATTGTAGCAGTGTGCGATTCCAGTGAGGAAAATTTGACATCGTTTGCTTCCTCGCATCCGGAGACGAAGACGTATATGGATTTCAAGCAATTGCTCGACACACATCCGGTTGATCTGCTGTACATAGCAGTTCCACCTAAATATCATTATCCAGTCGTTATGGGGGCATTAAAGCGCAAGATTCATGTATTCTGTGAGAAGCCATTGGCCAATAGCGTGGAGGAAGCTAGAGCAATGCTCGAGGCAGCCGAGAAGGCTGGTGTAGTACATGCAATTCATTTCTCCATGCCGCATGAACCATCAGTAGTGAAATTGCAAGAGCTGATTCGTCAGGAAACGATTGGTGAGATTCGCAAAATCGATCTGATTCTGCAATTCCCTCAGTGGCCACGAGCGTGGCAGCAAAATGCCTGGATTACCAGCCGCGAGCAGGGCGGATTCATTCTTGAAGTGGGAATCCACTGGATTCATATGATCCAAAATGTGTTTGGTGCTATCCGTGTGATTAACAGTGAGGTTCAATTTCCTCAAAATACAGGTGAATGTGAACATGAAATTCAGGCCGCGATGGAGCTAGAGGATGGAACCCGAATTCAATTAAATGGGATTGCTCATTTTGCAGGTGAAGAGCGTGTATCCATGGTGGTTTACGGTACAGAAGGAACGATTGCCTTGGAAAACTGGGACCAACTATGGAGTGGGCGCATCGGAGAGCCGCTTGTTCCCGTCGAAGTAGATGAATCCTTAAGCCAGCTGCCTGTACTTAAACACGTCATTGCCCGTATTCAAGGCCAACCTGCCAAAATATACGATTTCAACGATGGCTATCATGCACAGCTTGTCCTTGAAGCGCTGCGTAATCCGGATCAATCCTGATCGAAAAAGGTACTGAGCTAGAAAAGGATTCATGTTAAATGTTCTTTCATTTTGAAAAAAAGAAGCAGATCCCTATAGAGTGGGATCTGCTTCTTTGTGTTATCTGGGACTGATCAATAGGGTCAGGACAGCTTGAATCGGTTAACCAATTGATCAAGCGCATCTGACATTTCGTTCAATTGCTTGGACGTATCCGCCATTTCCTGTAACGACGCAAGCTGCTCCTCGGTCATAGCCGATACTTCCTCCGTGGCAGATGCGGTGTCCTCTACAACGGCTGATACTTCGTTAATGGATGTCATTACTGCTTCGCTGCCTGTGGTGAGCTCTTCAACCACAGCGGATACATCCAGCATCTCAGCGCTGAGGTCTTGAATGTGCTGCGTAATATTCGCAAAGGCTTGGCCCGCGTCTTCAATCGTCTGTAAGCCTTCGCTGACATGCTGTGTACTGCCTTCGACTTCATGAACGGTGCTCTGTATACCAGCTACGACCGTCTCCAGAATGCTTGTAATTTCTTTGGCAGAGGTGGCGCTTTGATCTGCCAGATTCCGAATTTCGCCAGCGACTACAGCGAATCCGCGTCCATTCTCCCCTGCACGCGCCGCTTCAATTCCAGCATTGAGCGCGAGTAGATTCGTTTGTCTTGCAATGCCTGACATGGAATCGGCAATGTTGATGACCTGATCGGACATTTTGGATATTTCATGAATGGCTCCCTGAACAGACAGGAAGGATTGTTCGATGGTCCCCATTTTGCCAACCGCATTATTAATTCGCTGCTGTCCATCGAGTGCAATGGACTCTGTGCGTACAGCGCGTTCAGCAACCTCCGATGCGGAGCCAGCAACCCGGTTGAGTCCGGTCAGGGATTGTTCCATGGCGGCAACCATCGTCTGTGTAAGTGCAACCTGCTCATCTGCGCCTTCGGCCACACGTTCCATGGCTGCGGCAACCTCTTTTCCGGCCAGATGACTGTCGGACACGCCTTTATCCAGCCGGTCAGATGCGGCGTTCAGGGTGGTAGCGTTGCTTTGGACGTCCAGCATCATCTGCTGCAAACCAAGGAGCATCGTATTGGCTGCCTCCGCAAGTTCCCGCGTTTCATCCTTCATCGGCGTGGCAATGCGCAGTGTCAGATCGCCATTGGAGGAGCCGATGTCATTCAGCGCGCGGATTACTGTTCGGATGTTTTTTACAATGGAACGGGATAGAATCAAGGCTGCAAAGATCGAGATCAAGGCCACAACGATAAGCGCTCCGTAAAGCTCCCAGTTCAAAATTTTGTTCTTTTGCTTCAGCGCTTCGGTGCGATTTTCAGTCAACGCCAGCTCATTGGTGCGAAATGTATTCAATAAACCGCGAATCTCATCCATATCCTTCTTGCCGGGGTCCTCCACAAAAAATTGCCTTATCGCCGCCATATCATTCGCTTTTCGAAGCGCAATAACCGGTTCGCCAGCGATTTGAATCCAGTCATCCATTTTAGCTGAAATTTTTTCAAGAAGTGCCTGCTGTGCCGGGTTATCCGAGACAAGCACCGCAAGCTGATCCTTGAGTATATTCTTCTGTTGAACGCCTGTGTTATAAGGGTCCAGGTAGTTTTCTTGTCCTGTAATTACATAACCTCGTTGTCCTGTCTCCATGTTCACCATAATATTTTCAATCTCATAGGTTAGATCATGTACCTTCATATCGTGATCCACCAGAAAGTCCAGTTCTCGTTGCAACTGGCTGATACTGTTTTGAATCAATAAAATAGAGCCAGCGAGCACCGCGAGTACGAGCAAATAACCTAAACCAATCTTATAAAAAATTTTGAAGGTCCTGTGCTTTTTCATGTTTGTTATGCCTCTCCTTGGGGTATATGTATTTGTCGAAAAAACTTGAACAATAGCTATTATAGTCCTTTAGGTGTGGTGTCTAAAGAACTATTTTCAGTATTATACTTAAAGGATGTTTACTTGTATATAGTTTGTTTAATTTAAGTATAATGTTTGTGGATTTTGTATGGCGTCGACGATACAGATGTTTTACATTGCGCGGTTTACACTGCCAAACGTTTATGTTTATCATGGAAGGGGAACGATTCCGAATACATATCCCAATCCGAAAGGAACATTGGACATGACAAAAGAGACGGTATTGCGTAAACCGGAAGCGATGATTTTTGATATGGATGGTACTTTGTTTCAGACGGAAACTCTGTTGTTGCCAGCCTATCATCAGCTGTTTGATACATTGCGGGCCGAAGGGCATTTTGAGGGAGAGACTCCTCCTGAAGAACGAATGCTGGGAAGCCTGGGGATGTTGCTAGAGGATATATGGAAAGTGGTTATGCCCGAAGCTTCAGTTGCGGCCCATCGACGTGCAGACGAATTGCTGCTTCAGTTGGAGATTGAAGGGTTGGATGGGGGAAGCTCGCAGCTGTACCCACAAGTAAAAGAGACGCTGAAAGCGTTGAAAGAACAGGGTGTGCGGTTGTTTGTCGCCAGCAACGGGCTGGAGGACTATGTCAAAGGCGTGGCCTTCGCCCATGAGATCATGCCGCTCTTTGAAGGCGTGTATAGTGCTGGACAGTACAAGACCGCTTCCAAAGTTAACTTGGTTCAGATCCTGCTTGAGAAGCATCGGATTCAGGATGCATGGATGGTAGGGGATCGCTCTTCGGATGTGGAGGCAGGCAAAATGAATAACCAGACCGTTATCGGCTGTGCCTATGCAGGGTTCGGACGGGACGAAGAACTGGCAGGATCAGATGTACTGATCTCTGATTTTACGGAACTGCTTCGTTTGTATCGGGAAGCCGAGTAGAACAAAACCCAAAAAACCGACCACCCCTAGTCCATTCGGACATTGGAGTGGTCGGTTTTTTAGTTCAAGGAGGATTTGGTTCACTACCAATGAAGTCTGACGGTCATCACCGGGATCCTCTGGTTCTTTTGAGGGTGGCGGATTTACCTTTTACGCGTTTGACCGGTTTAGTTACCTTCACCCCCCGAGGGGGACGAATTGTATTTGCATGATTGCGGTACACCCACAAGGCGTACTCCAATGGTTGGGTGATCGCTTTGGAATAGATATCATTCTCACCAATGCGGGCAAACACCTCACGCGCAGGCTTCGGATTCACTTCAAGCAGATAGATGTGCCCGCTCTTGTCAATCGCCAAATCGAGAGCCAATTCACACAAGTTGCCATAGGTGTTTTCCAGAAACGTAGCTACATCAATCCCGAATTTCTCGGCCGTTGCGTAAATTTCTGTTCGCTGCTTCTCATCCGTGATCCATTGTTTCATCAGTTTGTGCATCGCTATGGCCTGACCACCACCATGCAGATTAGAGGTAACACTTTTCTCCGCACCCATCCGTCCGGCACATCCGGTCAATTCCCACTGTCCTTCGCCGTTCTTCTGGACCAGCATTCGATAATCATGAACACGGCCATTCGGAAGCTGGAGTTGAATCCCCTGTTGAACCAGATATTTGTCTTTCATATTCCAGTTCTGGAGAAGTGAACCCAAGCGTGACAGATGGACTTTACGCGGGGTGATGATCCGCCGCTTCTGGTCCCGTCCTTGTACGAGAACTGTATTGGCCTCGCTGCCACTGCGTTCAATGCGGAGAATTCCGCGCCCTCCGGTTCCATTAATGGGCTTCAGGTAGAGCAGGGAGGAGGCCTTCAGCATTCGATTGACGTCGGACATATCCTGATACAGAAAAGTGTCGGGCAAATGCTCACGAAAGGCTGATTTCGCCGAGAGTGTCTGATGGATGGTCCACTTATTACGCAATGGGCGGTTGAGAAAGAGCAAGTGACCATACCTTTGCCGAAAGGCAAGCAGCTGCTGGAATCTGCGATTGCGCTGTATGCGGCAGCGGTCGAAGATGATATCCGGGAATGAACGCCATTCCCGGGACCAGCCTTTTCCCGAATGAAAGACCATGGCCTCAATCTGTTTGCCTCCTGGATGTACATCGGCAGGTGTGAACACATATATATCGAGTCCCCGCTTGCGCCCTTCAAGGATCATTCTGCGGTATATGCTCCGTTCTTCCAGAGCGCGATGTTCATTTAAGTACAACGTCATAATGCCCAGAACAGGTGAGGACACAAACAATCACCTTCTTTAGCTGTTATTCCTGTTCATCATCGTTTGGACTGACGGGCAAGGTAGGCGCTGTACTGAAAAATACGTTCCAATGACCTCCGCCGAATCTGCGGTTCATCGAACTTCATCGGCTTTGCATTCGCTTCAAAGAACCAGATCTCGCCCAGATCGTCAATGCCCAGATCCATGGACATTTCACCAAGCGTATGGCCTGAGCCTCGCTCCACTTGTCTCGCGATCAACAATGAAGTGGACTTCACCCGCTTCATCAATGAAGTCGACATTTCTTCCCCGAACAGATCAGTGAGCAACTTCTCTGGGTCCTCCACCGTACCTCCACGCGGAACGTGGGTGGTAATGCTTCGGGAGCCAGCGAGACGGGCGCCAACACCGGTCACGCTCCACTGTCCTTTGCCGTTTTTCTGCACAAGTACCCTGAGATCGAATGGGCGCTTGTGAGACGACGCCAGCTCAATACCCTGTTGCATGATATAAGGTGTGTGCCCGGTCTCCTTGCGAATTCTTGCCCATAACTTGGAAAGGGTTGCTGCTTTGTAGGTGGTGCTTTTTCGGGTACTCTGTATTTTAAGCCGGTAAGGGAGACGTTCTTTTTCCTGAAACTTGAGCATCATGATGCCTTTGCCAGCCTTGCCGCTCTCTGGTTTCAGATACAGGTAGGGATGTGACCTTAACACCGTTCCCAGAGAGGATGCAGTTCGCATCCGTCTAGTATAGGGAATCAGCTGCTGGGTAGACTTGGATTTCTTGAGCCATTCGAACAAATTCCATTTATTGAAGAAAAACGGGTTATACAGTTCGATTCCAGAATGCATGCATTCTTCAATTTTTCGCTGTACTGAAGGTTTGCGTTCATCTTCCCGATTGGGAATCCGATTGTAGAGTACATGGGGAAGGGGGAAGGACTGTGAAGTCCATCTCCCAATCCCATTGTTGTACGTGTATCCTTTCACGGTGGGGCCGCTCACATTCAAATCTCTTACAGTCACGACGTACACCACATATCCCATATTTTCGCCTGTCTGCACAATATCCAGGAAATTTTGATGGTTTCCTCTGAACATCCGTTGATCATCATGCATGGTCAGGACGGCAATGACGGGTTTAAAATCATCATGCAGGCTCATCAAATACCGTCTCTCTTCCGGAATTTGCTCAAATACAGGCAGTGTTCCAAAATGTGCTCCACCGACGATTTTCCTTCCACCCGCAGAGAAGGGTGGCGGAAAATGGAGCGCCCTGGTTTGGCGTTCGCTTCGAACATCCATACATGTTCCTCCTGATCAATGCCCAGATCAAAGCCAATCTCACCAATCAGATGCTGGTGCTGGGTTTCAATCGCCTGGGCAAGTGTAATAGCGACGGATTTGGCATGCTGAAGCACTTCACCCGCTCGGTCGCCAAAGTTGCGGCTGAGCGCCTGCTCAGGGGTCATCAGGGAACCGCCATTTTTGATATGTGTGGTTACGCTGCCTCGGCCAGCTTTCTTGGCGCCAATACCAACAACCACCCATTGATTGTTTCCATTTTTATGCATGTGAAAGCGGAAATCAATCGGACATTCGTCGATCTCAATGAGCCGGATACCCTGTTGAACGACATAACCGCGAAGCTGTTTGCCGTGTCTGCCTTGAAGCATACGCATCAGGCTATTAAATGAACCAAAACGCAGCAGGGCGTTGCCGCCTTTTTTGCGATAACGGGCGAAATATCCACGTTTGGGCGAATAGGTCAATCGATAGATCCCGTTGCCCAGACTTCCTGCTGTTGGTTTGTAATAGACAAACTGATGGCGTTCCAGCATTTCTTTCATCTGCTCTACCGTCGGGTTGGTGATGGATTCAGGAATATAGCGTCCTGCTGCCGGGTCGTTCTCCAGCAGTTTATAAATATCCGACTTGTTGAAGAAACTCCAATTGAAGAAAGGAATTTTGCGCCGAACGAATCGCTCCCGCAGCTGATTGATCGCTGGTGAGAAGTCAGAGCGGCGGCTGGGTAATCGGTTATACACGACGTCTGGCAGAGGTACCGTTTTCCGACTGAAGCTTCCGTTGTCATTAAGGAAAAAACCGGACACCGTTTCGTTCTGCCAGTTGATATCTCTTGGAGTGAACGCATAAATATAGGATTTACGGCTTCCTTCTCGGAGCAGTTGTTTGATAAAACCGGTACGGGAACCAAACGGATTGGAGCCAGACGAAGGTCCGTCAGACAGCACCCCGATCAGTGGACCCAACTGGACTTCATCGTTCTGCAAGTTGCGGAGGTAGATGCTGCCCCGTTTCGGAACGTTCATCAGATTGCGTATGCCAGAAGCGAGATAGAGATGTTTGCCAGCCTTTTTGATCGGTTTGATGGTTGCGGGCACCCGGTCACGGCCAAACCGCAGATGAATCGTTTTTTTGCCGGTTAGATTTAGGCTTTTCATTAATGCGTTGGATACATAAACCACTTTATCCGGTTGCTGTGTGAAATGCAGATTGCAAAAGGTCAAACTCATGATTTATCCTCCTATCCTGAAAAGATCCTTCGGCTCCATGGCAGCGGGGCGCTGCGTGCCTCAACCGCCGTGAATCGGGATGGGTTTCAGGCCAGCTGTGCTGGATGTATTCGGCATTTTCATTGGACGCTTCACGTCCGTGAGAACATGTTGTTGCAGCAAATAACGGGCATAGGCAAGCGGCTGGGTGTAGGTCAGACTGTGCATACGGGGGTCACCCGCCTCTGCGAATGAGGAACGTCCCGGTCTCGAATTCACTTCGATCAGCCAGAGGCGACCCTGAACATCTGCTCCGAAATCAAGACCCAGTTCGGCCAGTCTGCCAAATTGGCTTTCCAACAGGGTAGGGATGCGGGCAGCAGCCTGCCTGATCTTCTCCAGTAGAGTGCTGGTTTGCTTGCTCCCATATCGTTCCAGCAGATAAGGATGCACAGGGTACGCCTTTCCCCCTCCATGCAAATTGGAAGTGAGTGAGCCAGCCGGCCCTTCCCGTACCATACATCCGGTTAGAGACCAGCGTCCTTGCCCATTTTTTTGCATCAAGGCTCTAATGTCGAATGGTCGTCCGTGATGACTCAGTTCCAGGTACGGCTGTAAGATCATCTTTTTACCGGCCTTGTGTGAATCCAGCCAGGCAGAGACATCCTGGCGATGCTCAAATGTACGGTGAATCAATTCATTGCGAGTATTTCTGCCCTCCATAATCCAGGAGGTGTGGTGATCTTCGCGATAAAGGCGAAACGTATCTTTACCATGGGTGCCCGATACAGGTTTGAAGAAAATGCCTTTCGGCCAGCGCTCCAGCCATTTCTCCCATCGGGTATCCGACTGAAGAAGTGTCGTAGGCGCAAGAAGAGCACGCAGTCTTATATCAGTAGACAAGGCGCGATATACCTTCCATTTACCAGGCAAGGAAGCAGACCAGTAACGACCGTGGTGTCCGTTGCCTGAGGAAACTAGCTGCTGAAGCTGCTGTTTGAATGTTCTGGGAAGTGGGAGCAGACAGCGGTCCATGATTAGGTCCACAGCAGGAAGAGGCACGATGTTCCATTCTCCTCTGTCAAATACATAGCCCTGTGTGAGCCGAGATACGCTGGGGTTATTCGCTACGGCCAGCACAATGATATTTAGGCCGTAACGGTCGCTTTCCAAACTGAGACGACGACAGAAGAGTTCATCCACGAAAGGAGGCGAGCCTTCTGTTGCCCGAACCAGGATGGCTAGTGTGTTTGTCTGATGTTGCAGGAACATGCCGCTGCACCTCCTCTAATGGATGACTCTTCAGAATCCGGCCAGATAGGTAGAGTATTCCAGCATCGCTTTGACCGAAGGCCGGATTTTGCTCTCGCTAAGTGGCGTATTATCGTTCTTGGATGGTTTGGAGTTTACTTCAAGCAGCCAGACCCTTCCGCTGGTGTCCAAGGCAAGGTCGATGCCGAGTTCACCGAAATGGGCGGGGATGGCACCTTCAATGCCTTTGGCGATATCGAGCGCCGCCGTATGCAATCCTGCATACGCAGAAGCTTTGGCTGATGAGGATAATTGGGTTTTGGCTACAGCTTCCTTGACGGTGCTGAGACTTCCACCTCGTGCCAGGTTGGATACATAGTGACTGCCGCCTGCAATACGTGCGACGATGGAAGTGACACTCCATTTGCCCGTACGGTTTTTTTGCACAAGCGCACGGAAGTCTACGGGTCTGCCGCTGTTATCAATCAGGGAAAGACCCTGTTGGATCTGGTAGCGCGTTGTTTTCATTTTCCCAGACAGACTGGCATACAGTTTATCCAGAGAAGCATACGTTTGTTTTCGGGTCCCCCCAACGCTTGTAGCGAGGGTGAGGAAGCTGCCGTCGCTTTGACGAGAGACCCGGATGATACCTTTGCCAAGCGACCCGCGAACAGGCTTCAGAAAGACAACCGGATATCGATTGCACATCGTTTTGAGTGTGGCGGAAGCTTTGAGCAAATGGGATTCGGGTAGTACCCTCTTCAGTGTTGAAATGGACTTCAAGGCATCGAATACTTCATTTTTGTCCAGAAACTTTTCGTTGAAGGTTTGTGTACCGTAGAGCGATTTTACTTCTTTCATAAAATGCTGTACGCTAGGTTTGTTCTCAAGCTTACGGGACGTCAGCCGGTTATTGACGACGTCTGCTATAGGCAGAACGGTCTTTTTCCAGCCGTCATCATACACCCAGCCTTTCATATAACCCGTTACCGCTCCAATATCCTCCGGTGTGAAAAAGGATACATAGGCGCCCTTCTTCCGGCAGGCGTTCACCAGTTCTTGACAGAACATCGTGATGGAGCCAAAGGGCCGATCGGGCTGATCGGGGTAATCCTGGCTAACTAATACACTGATGTAAGGTCCAAGGCGCAGCGTACGGCTGGCTGAACGATAAGATATGCTCAGGACCGAACGGGGAACAAGGCCGGTCTTGCTGGCTACCGTCTGATTGATGCGCAGACCGTCATACCTAGGAACAGGGATGACAGTGACCTCACGGCGGAAAGAGCCGAATTGCAGCTTAAGCGGCCTTCCCGAAGGGATTTTAAGCGCCTTGAGCACCCCTTCGCCCAGCATGATGACGTCGTCCTGCAGGATGCCCGAGCCGGTAACCTGAATCGTTACTTTTTTAGTGGACATCACGGATCTCCTTCCGGGCGGCAACTTGATGTCTGATCTCGAAGTTGAACGGCATCTGAACATGGCATGTGCTTCATCATATGAGGACATATAACCCTTGGTGATTGACCCATTTGGATTAAATGCATTTGATGCTCGGGAGGTAATGGATGGCATGTTTCCGCAACCTTTGTTTGACGGAAGTGAAATACGTGTATTAACACGGGTGAACGTTGCGATGAGAATGCGAATGAATACGAATGGATAACAGAAGAACAACCCAATTTGAGGAGGAATTATAGTGAACATTTATGACAAAGCCAATGATTTGGCCAAAGCACTGAGAGAAAGCAGCGAGGTGGAAGAAATTACTTCTGCGATGAAGCTGATCGAAGTAGATCCGGAAGCAAAGGCTATGCTGGATAATTTTCGTGATCAACAGATGGAATTGCAACAACGCATGATGAGTGGGGATATGCCTGCACCGGACGAAATGGAGAAAATGGAGAAACTGTTCGAAGTATTGAGCCTGAACCTGAATATCCGTCGTCTGTTTGACGCTGAACGTCGCCTGAGTGTCATTATCGAAGACGTGAACAAAATTATTGCAGACAGCCTGGGTCATCTGTACGGTGGCGCTGAAGCCTAAACCTTGTCCCGTTTTTTTGCCTGAACCTCTCATATTAGCTCCTTATCGTTCATAGACTAGACATATAGAGTCGATCAAGAACGAAGGAGCTGTGAATGGTGAAAAGGTTAAAGAAAGCAAAACATGTGATCTATCTGGTTATCGCGTTGTCGATGCTGGTTATTGCGTTGCCGCGGATTTCCTTTGCTGGTGGAATGGACTGGGTTAATATTTTTGGCATCGTATGGGTGCTGTTCTCGTTATTAATCATTGGTGCACATCTGCATTTTATTCTTGGTGTGGATGAAGAGAAGAAGCGTGCACTGGAAGCTGTTCGGCGGGCAAAGCTTCGGCAGTGGGAGATGAAACTGGTGGACAAGCAGGAGCAGAGCAAATCTGTATAAGATTTGGATCACATACGACATGGTAATAGAGATGGTTCTATCTGTCTAAGTAAGGCCGGATTCCCTTTGGCATAAAAGGAACCGGTCTTTTTTTATGCCCGTAATTGCTGTTCCGATTATTCAGATCAATGTAGCGAGGTTCTTTAGGAGAAAGGTACGTAGAATGGGGTTATTTTCCTAAGGTCGTGTTATAATAGATACAGAATAGTACAGATGCATCTTGGGGGGTGGTACAGATGGACGGACAGGAAGAAAACGTGACGAAGCACGAACAATTGCTTCAACATATTGAACAACTGAAGGTAGGCAGTAAAATATCGGTACGCGGACTGGCGCGGGAGCTGGGCGTAAGTGAAGGAACAGCATATCGTGCGGTAAAAGAGGCAGAGAACTTCGGACTGGTCGTGACCAAGGAACGAATTGGAACAGTGCGGATCGAGAAAAGACCTCGCGGTATGACCGAGCAGCTGACTTTTGCCGATGTGGTAACCATCGTCGAAGGTCATGTGCTGGGTGGAAGTGACGGTCTAGCCAAACCGCTTCACAAGTACGTGATCGGTGCGATGAAAGAGCAGGCCATGGCCCGTTACATTGACGCGGGAAGCCTGTTGATTGTTGGTAACCGGGACAATGCACATTCCCTTGCCCTCGAACAGGGCGCTGGTGTATTAATTACAGGTGGCTTCGGTACAAGCCGTGAAGTGAGAGTGATGGCTGATGAGTTGGGTCTGCCTATCATTTCCTCCAGACATGACACGTTTACGGTAGCTTCAATGATTAACCGTGCGATCTTCGATCGACTGATTAAGAAAAAGATTATGTTGGTAGAGGACATTATCGGTCAGAAACCGCGTCTTCAGGTGCTAAAGGTGACCAGTTCAGCCGCGGATTTTCATCTGCTGGTTTCCGAAACGGGAGAGCATCGCTTCCCGGTAGTAGATGAATGGAACCGGGTTATCGGTATTGTTAGTCTCAAAGATGTGAGCGAGTTAAAAGAGGATCAGAGTATTGAGAAGTGTGTTGTACGCCGCCCGATCACAGCTTCGCTGCAAACCTCACTGGCTTCGGCTGCACAGATCATGACGTGGGAAGGCATTGACTTCCTGCCGATTGTAGATCGGAATCGTAAACTGATTGCATCCGTCACACGTAAGGAAGTATTGCAGGCGATGCGTGATGCACAGAAGCAGCCACAGCTTGGAGAGACGTTTGATCATCTGATCTGGAATGGGTTTGCGGAAGAGCGCGGAGAGCAGAACGAATTGTTTTTCCACGGATTCATCATTCCGCAGATGGCGACAGACCTCGGTACCATCTCGGAAGGCGTTCTGCTGAATGTGATGACACAGGCGGGACGGCGCGCAGCCTGGGATGTTACAGGAAACGACCATGTCGTGGATAATGTAACAACGTATTTTGTTCGTCCGGTACAGATTGAAGATCAGATTCTGGTTCGTCCCATTATTCTGGAGACAAGCCGTCGGACCTGCAAAATGGATATTGTCATTTCCCGTGATGGGAATGTTGTATGCAAAGCGGTAATGACCCTGCAATCCATTGACCATGCCTAGAAAAAGAGAGTATCCTCTTATCGAAAGAGTGAACTGTACCCCGAAATCGGCGTGGTTCAGGCTTGTTCGATAGATGAGGATACTCTCTTTTTGGCAAAAAGCAATGACATCGTGCTAAGTGCATCAGGCAGATTGTCCGGATGTCTTGCCAGTTCCACCGTCTGCATGCTGCTGAAGACGGGCATAGTAACTGCGGTTACGTAATCCGGCAAATAAATTGTACGCTCCCATAATCAGAAATAGCGCTTCCACAACAACGGATAGCGTAGAACCGGTAAACACAAACATCAGGATGAGGGAAAGAATAATCAGCATGCTACCCATCCAGATGTTGGTCCATGAGCGATAAAGACCTATGGCGATGGGATCAGTGGTCCTGCGCGAACGAATGCTGTTCAGAGCTGAACAGACCATGGCCAGGGCAAAGATGGCGATTAGGGCATATTTGAGTACATCGATGAACACAAAGACGCAGCTCCTTTTCTGGAAAGCATTTACTGCCCTTATTGTACCATGCAGGCAGAGGGCAAGGGCAGTTTTTTTCCGGGGCTGTCATCCATTTCCTAAGCCGGAACGTGCATCCGAATCTGTACCCAAACTTGCAGCACACCTTCCATCACCAGCATCGTTTTCACCTGGACGGTATATTCCTTTTCTCTGACCGTATACACTTTTTGGTTCAGCATAATCCGCGTCATTTTGCTGTACTCATCAATATTGAAGACGTCGCGACCCCGGAGCACCTCAAGTTCATCCCCCAGTTTCTGCAACATCACTTTTAGGGAGGCCTCGTCCGGACCTTTGTCAGAGTCTTCTGCACGGACCTTGATTTCCTTGATGACGGTTTGGCGTTTACTGTATTTTTTCAGCGTTTTAATATCCTCCTCATTCTGATGCAGCTGAAGCTGCAACTCCTGATTGTTGAGCCACAACTCGTTGTAACTCAGGTGAAATACACCATTGTACACCACACAACCGGCGATCATTCCCAGAACAAAGACAGCAGTCATGCGCATAAGCGGGCGGTAACGTGAAAAAGGCGGGATTCTCATGGGCGCTGTCCTGGAGTCATGCTAACCCCGTCCTCCACCGCAAACCCATTTCACCAGTTCAGTACCCATGTGGGCGCCCATAAAGGCGGATATCAGGTACAAAATTTGTTTGACTGCCGGAGACAGGTTGCCGTCCAGTACGTTGCTTTCGATCACCCGCATCGGATCGATTGTACCGCCAACGGCCGCTGCGAGCGCCCAAATTTTAATTTTCCCAGCGACATCAAGCATCGTCTGTGTCGGAGGCTGGAGAGAGACCACCGCTCCTATACCTCCAATCATCGCGCCGCCCAGCACGATCCCAAACGCAATGAAGAAATCAAGAATAGCTTTGGACAAAAATGTGCTCATCCGGCAACACCCCTTTCAGACCCAGCAGCATACCTCCTGTCTCTGGTCCGTAACAGGGGGAGCGGCTTGTACTTCTATTGTATGGGCGTGCCCCCAAACGTTATGATAAAATAGAATAATAAAACACGCTCCATTAGGATGAATCCTAATATTTCATTCATTTCATTAATAGAGCATTTTACAGTAATACAGAAAACGACTTTCGGTCTGAACCGAAGGATGACAAATAAGGATAGAAGAAGACAGTGCAGTAAACTGATGCTAAAAGGTTGATGCGACTGTCCATGGCGAAAGGAAGAAAAAAACATGAGTTCTTTTGTGCATTTGCACGTTCATAGTGAATATAGTTTGCTGGACGGCGCTGCGCGTATACCGGATCTCGTGAATAAAGCCGCGGATCTCGGAATGACTACGCTGGCATTGACCGACCACGGTGTAATGTATGGTGCTATTCCTTTCTATAAAGCATGCGTCGAGCGGGGAATTAAACCGATCATTGGGTGTGAGGCTTATATGACTGCCGGGTCTCGCAAAGAGCGGGGAAGCCGTAAGGATCAGCCGATCCATCATCTGATTTTACTAGCCAAAAATATGACGGGTTATCAAAATCTGATGAAACTATGCTCCATCGGACATTTGGAAGGCTTCCATTACAAACCACGTATTGATATGGAGAGTCTGGCTGCCCATCACGAGGGTATCATCTGTCTAAGTGCTTGTCTGGGGGGAGAGGTTCCCCAGCATTTGCTGCATGGACGTGAGGAAGAGGCAAAGCGTGCGGCGCTGCGTTACAAAAATATTTTTGGTGCCGATTTCTATCTGGAACTGCAGGATCATGGGCTATCTGAGCAAAAAAGAGTGAACCCTCAGCTGATTCGTCTGGCAGCAGAACTGGATATTCCATTGGTAGCGACCAATGATGCGCATTATCTGTCCGAAGAGGACGCTGAGCTTCAGGATGTGTTAATCTGCATCGGAACAGGGAAAACGGTAGATGATGAGAATCGGCTGCGCATCGAAACCAATCAGCTCTATCTCAAGAGTGAACAAGAAATGGCGCGTTTGTTCCCCCATGTGCCCGAGGCTTTGGAGAATACAGTTCGCATCGCGGAGTCATGTGAGTTGCAGCTGGAATTCGGCAAATCCATTTTGCCGGAGTACAGACCGCTTCCTGAAGGGAAAAGTCCTTCTGCCTATCTGCGTCAGTTGTGCGAAGAGGGAATGGAAGAGCGCTATAGTGAATCATCACGTTGGACGGACTCGGAGCTCAGAGCTGAACTTGAACAGCGGCTGGATTATGAGCTCGGGGTTATAGACAGTATGGGATTCTCGGATTATTTCCTGATCGTCTGGGATTTTATCGCCTATTCTCACCAGCAAGGAATTGTTACCGGACCGGGACGTGGCTCCTCGGCAGGTAGTCTAGTTGCCTACACCTTGCGTATTACAGACGTTGATCCCATGAAGTATAACCTGCTCTTCGAGCGGTTTTTGAATCCGGAACGGATCTCCATGCCGGATATTGATATCGACTTCAGCGATGAACGTCGGGACGAAGTCATTGAATATGTGGCGAAAAAATACGGCAAAGCCCATGTCGCCCAGATCATTACCTTTGGTACGATGGCTGCCCGTGCAGCCGTTCGGGACGTCGGACGTGCATTGAATGTGCCTTACGGTGAGGTGGACAAGGCAGCGAAGCTGATTCCTGCACAGCTTGGCATTAACATTCAGCGGGCAATGGAAGCCACCCCTGAACTGAAGGCTCTTTATGAGACCAAGCCGAAAACACGTGAATTGCTTGATATGGCCATGAAGGTGGAAGGTATGCCTCGTCATGCTTCCACGCATGCCGCGGGGGTTGTCATCTCCCGTGATCCGCTGACGGATGCTGTTCCGCTTCAGGAGGGCAGTGAGGGAACGGCCTTAACGCAATATTCCATGGAAAACCTGGAGTCTATTGGACTGCTCAAAATGGACTTCCTCGGTCTGCGTACCCTTTCAATTATTGAACGCTGTCTGCGCTGGATTGGTGAGAATGGCGAAATTCCGGATTTCCGTCATATTCCTGACGACGATGCACTCACATATGAGATGCTTGGTCGAGGCGACACGATGGGGATATTCCAGCTCGAATCCGCAGGGGTGCGTCGTGTCCTGAAGGAGCTGAAGCCAAGTGTATTTGAAGATATTATTTCCGTGCTGGCCTTGTATCGTCCGGGCCCAATGGAGTTCATCTCCAAATACATTCAGGGCAAACATGGACAGATCGAAGTGGATTACCCGCATGCGGATCTGGAGTCCATCCTCAAGGATACGTATGGCATTATTGTATATCAGGAACAAATTATGCAGATTGCTTCCCGGATGGCAGGCTTCTCTCTCGGTGAAGCGGATTTGCTCCGCAGAGCGGTTTCCAAGAAGAAACGGGAAGTATTGGATCTTGAACGTGGGCATTTCGTTCAGGGCAGTCTGAAGCAAGGATACAGCGAAGCGGAGGCAGACCTAGTCTATGACATGATCGTCAAGTTTGCCAACTACGGTTTCCCACGTGCTCATGCCGCTGCGTATGGCGTGCTTGCTTTCCAGACGGCTTATCTGAAAGCACATTATCCCATTCATTTTATGGCATCCATGTTAACTGCCGTTATGGGCAGTCACCGCAAAGTAGCGGAGTACGTTGTGGAATGCCGTCGCATGGATATTGAAGTACTTCCACCGGATGTGAATGAGAGCGGCATTCTGTTTACACCTGTGCTTGCATCAACCAACAGAACAAAGGCTGGACAAGCGGCGGAAACCCAACGTTTAGAGGGAGAACATGGGGAGGGTGGTACAGCAAGTTCTACGATGGAACATGCCATACATGTTGATGATCATTATTCCGGACAAGCGGAGTACGGTGAAGCACCTCTACCAGATGACCCGGGTCCCGCACCAGACGAAGACGGTAGTGCATATGAGTGGCAGGCAGCAACGGCTATGCCAGAGAAGTCCTATGATCGGATTAATTCGGGCGTAGTGACTGTTTCTACAGCAGAACGTCTGCATGGGACTGGGGAAGAGGAGTCCTCGCATTCTGAACAGCATGAAATGTCTGCTGTACAGAAGAAAGATGGATTGTCGGATCAGAACTCGGATGTAGATACAGCAACCGGGGCGATACGTTTCGGTCTGGCTGCAGTAAAAAATGTAGGTACCCAGGCGATGGAGAGTATCATGATTGTTCGGCAGGAAAGACCGTTCGACAGCCTACTCGATTTTTGTCGTCGCGTCGATTTGCGTGTATGCAATAAACGTGTGATTGAATCGCTTATTCAGGCGGGAGCCTTTGACACATTGCCCGGGCACCGTGCCCAATTATTGGCGATGCTGGATGAGACCGTGGAAGCGGCTCTGAAATGGCGCAAGGAACGTGAGGATCTGCAAATTCAATTGTTTGATTTTGTCGAGACGCCGAACTGGGAGATTGAATATCCTCAAATTCCGCCTTATTCCGGGAGTCAGCAATTGGAGTTGGAACGTGAGCTGTTAGGTTTGTATCTATCTGGTCATCCATTAGATGACTATGAAGATGTGCTTGAATCCAGCGGCGCAGATCGCATTATGGAGCTGACGGAAGCGGCTGACGATACGATGGCCGTGGCAGCCGGGATGGTCGTGTCTGTGAAGTCGATTACGACGAAACAGGGCAAGGCTATGGCGTTCATGGAGCTGGAAGACCAGATTGAACGCTGTGAAGTGGTTCTCTTTCCCGAAGTATGGCGGCGCAGCCAGCAGCATGTCGGGAAAGGTGAACTGCTCGTCGTGCGCGCCAAGGTGCAGCAGCAGGACGAAGGGTTCAAGCTGCTGGCTGAGGAAGTGGCGCCGTTGTCACCGGCGGCACTGGAACAGCAGCTGCGCAGCCGCGAACGGCGCGGTAAGCCCGGCGGCAGTGCTTGGCGCCCGGCGGCTCCGCCACGGCAGGCGGGCGGTGCGGGAGCAGGAGCTCAGCGCAGCAGCGCAGGCGTGAATGTTGGAGCTGCACGCAGCAGCGGAGGCCAGGGTCCGGCAGCGTCGCACAGCGCTGGGGGTGGATCTGGCGCGTCCGATGCGAATGGGGCCGCTTCCGTGGCTCGTCGGGCCCCTGAGGCCGCTGGCGGCACGGAGCAGAGTCGTGGGCCGCGAGTGGTGGAGCAGCGGGTGTTCGTGAAGATCACCCCGCAGTCGGAGAAGCCCGAGCTTCTGGCCCGACTGAAACAGTTGCTTCAGCAGCATTCGGGCCCGGTGGCGACGGTGCTCTTCTATGAACAGCAGCAGAAGCTGCTCGCATTGAGTGATGCCTACCGGATTAAACCTTCGCCCTCTTTGTTCTCCGAGATGGAGAAGATGCTGGGTGAGGGCACGGTCAAAATAAAATAATAGCCTATCACGCAAGAGATTGTTTCTCGATTCAAAGCGCTAACGAATCTACCGCGCCTTAAAGGCGGATGATCGTAAAATGCAAAATTTAACGAACTTCAGTGACGGTACTCCGGTACAAAACTGCGGCACGACTTTATAGAATGACGAAATAACATCTCTGTGATTCGTTAAACCGCAGTTCTGTGGAAATTGGAGCTAATAACGTGCGCTGGATTCGTTAGGTCCGAATCGAATAAAACTTGAAAGGTGTCTCAAGCCATGCTCATGACTTTTGTGACACCTCTCTTATTTCCAATGATGAAACCTGTTCGGCCAACTGCCGAGCAGGTTTTTTGTATTTATTTTACCAATTCCATCAGGTATGCAGGCGAAGGAGATATTGAACGCAAGCAAGAATGTAATATGTGAATCTTTTTACATAATTTATAGGATAAGCTGACTGCCAAAGCGAATGCGTATTCCGCATTTTTTATGAACATTTTGGAAGTTTGCCGCATACACTTGAGAACACCGAAGGACCTGGGGGTCCTCGGGGGAGCGATGCGGGAGGTCGAGATATGTCATATGAAATCGTAGAAGCCATGCTGGCCCGGCGGGGTGTACAGATTGATGCAATCGCGGAAATTGTATATCGTCTGCAAAAAGGGTACCACCCGGAACTGACTATGGATGACTGTGTCACGAGTGTAAAATCGGTACTGCAGAAACGTGAGGTGCAATATACGCTGTACACAGGTATAGCCCTCGACGAGCTTGCTGAGAAACGCCTTTTGCCGCAACCTTTGCAGGCAATTATGGAGGCGGATGAATCCCTGTATGGAGTGGACGAGACTCTTGCTCTTGGCATTACCCATGTGTATGGTATGATCGGTTTAACCAGTTTTGGTTATCTGGATAAAGAAAAGATTGGTGTCATTCATGATCTGAACGAAGCAGGACCAGCTATACATGTTTTTCTGGACGACCTGGTTGCCGGGCTCGCCGCTGCTGCTTCTGCCCGAATTGCTCACAAAAATATTAAAGCCAAGAAATATCCATCTGATATCTGATTTTCTTCATTTGTGTTTTTCATTCATTTGGTATCTTTTGTTTGTTCAATGGAAGGTCATCCAGGGTGGCTGTTGCTGCCCTGAGCGGCCTCGAATTCCTTTTTGATAAAGAAAGTCTTAGGAACATTGTATCAACCATATCGGTTATCCTCGCGGGACAAATGTCCCTCTAGATCTCGTTTTCTCCCCAAAGGTCCCGAACCCTTCCTTGCAGAAAAAAAGTGAGGTATGTTATCATTAGTCCAATATACGGGCTCTGAACATTAGCTTAGGGGGCGGACATGGCATGTGGACGGTGATTTACATTGCACCGACAGCAAAGGTTGCGGACAAGATTAAGACCAAGCTTTCGGAAGAAGGTTTTCTGGTACAGACCCGTCCCATCAGTTTATCCAAGCAGCAATTTGAGATTCGCGTCCCTTCAGGGGAATTGGAAGAGGTTCAGGAAGTGCTGAATTCGATTCTGCATTCCTGATTCATTCGATATCAGACGTGCCTTGGCAGATGAAGAAGTACCAATGGTACATAAGGGACTGACCGCGTAAGCGGAAAGAGGAATCGACTTGCATGTATTGTATGCTGCTGTCCTTCCTTCTTTTTTTGTTAGGACAAGGACTGACCAGATTGCTCCCAGAGACCCTACCAAGACAGATTCAAACATCAGCGCAACAATCTTTCGGTTATTGCAGGTAACATCAATCGTGCTGACAGAAGCCGCTGATCCTTGCCTTATACCGGCGGATTTTTTTGTTGTGAATGCTGGACAAGGCCCATGGCAGCGTATGGGTCGTAAGCGGTTTACCGCAGCGCGCGGATGAAGTTGCTACATGCAACGGACTGCAGGTTGCGGCCATCAAATCAACGGCTGGAGAGGTGTAGTTGTGTTCAAAGATATATTCCAGAAAAAACGGAAGTACGCCACCATACCTTCCGAGCGTGCGCTTCGTGGCGAAGGTCAGGAAGCTGGAGAACGTCCAAAACGGGAAATACCTGAAGGACTTATGAACAAGTGCAGCAAATGCGGCACGATTCAATATAGCAAGGAATTGGAAAAAAACCTGAAAGTATGTCCGGCTTGCGGCTACCATATGCGTTTGAACGCAATGGAACGTATCGCCATGGTTCTAGATGAGCAAGGGTTTGTGGAGTATGACGCTGATATGGTATCAGTTGATCCACTTGAATTCCCTGGATATAGTAACAAACTGGAACAACAGCGCCTGAAGTCAGGACTGAAGGAAGCTGTCATTACGGGTGAGGGAACTTTAGAAGGTTTGCCTGTGGTTGTTGCTGTCATGAGCTTCGACTTCTTCACAGGTAGTATGGGTTCGGTTGTAGGGGAGAAAATTACCCGTGCGATTGAGCATGCAACAGAGAAACGCTTACCTTTGATCATTTTCTCAACATCTGGGGGTGCCCGGATGCAAGAGAGTATTCTTAGCCTTATGCAAATGGCGAAAACTAGTGCGGCTTTGTCCCGTTTGGATGAACAGGGCGGATTGTATATTTCGGTCATTACCGATCCTACGACAGGTGGGGTTTCGGCCAGTTTTGCGAGCCTTGGTGATATCATCATCGCCGAGCCGGGAGCTGTATTTGGCTTCGCCGGTAGAATCGTCATTGAGCAGACGATCCGTCAGAAACTGCCTGATGATTTCCAGACGGCAGAATTTAATTTGCAGCACGGTCAGCTGGACATGGTGGTCCATCGTAAAGAACTTCGAGCCACCCTTGGCAAGCTTCTAGACATGCATAGTGAAAAAGGAGGGGTCTAAATGGCGGGTGAGTTGCCATATGAAGCGCCTCTGGTTGAGATGCGCAAGAAGATCGAAGAGCTCGTACAGTTTGGACAGGAAAAAGGCATCGACTTCACTGATGAAATTGCCCGCCTGGAAGAACGTTATCATAGACTCGAAGAAGAGATTTATACCGGCATAACGGCTGCCCAGAAAATGCATCTGGCGCGGCATCAGCAGCGTCCGACGGCACTGGATTTAATCCAATTGATATTTACCGATTTCATTGAGTTGCACGGTGATCGCATGTTCGGAGACGATCTGGCGGTTGTTGGCGGACTGGCGAAGCTAAACGGAAAAACAGTAACGGTCATCGGCCAACAGCGGGGGAAAGATACGAAGGATAATATCGCCCGTTTTTTTGGGAGCGCACATCCAGAAGGATTCCGAAAAGGGCTGCGTCTCATGAAGCAAGCGAACAAATTTGGTCGTCCAATTATTACATTCGTTGATACTAAAGGGGCGTATCCGGGTAATACTGCTGAAGAGAGAGGTCAATCGGAAGCTATTGCCCGTAACCTGCTGGAAATGGCGAAGCTCTCGGTGCCTGTTATTATAGTGGTCATCGGCGAAGGCGGAAGCGGCGGGGCCCTGGCTATGGCTGTGGGTAATCGTGTGTTGATGCTGGAGCATGCGATTTACTCAGCGATCTCTCCGAACGGTGCTGCGTCCATTCTTTGGAAAGATGCATCCAAGGCAGATCAGGCGGCCGAAGCGATGAAAATAACGGCCAAAGACCTTCTTGAGATGGAGGTCATTGAAGAAATAATCCCTGAGCCACGCGGTGGTGCTCATCGGGATTATGAAGAATCTGCGGCTGCAATTAGCGAGGCATTGGTTCGTCATCTGGACGAGATGAAAGGCTGGACTGGTGACCAATTGAAGCAGGATCGGTATGAGAAATTCCGTAAGATTGGATCAGTCACGTTTGAACCTGAGGTGCAAATTGAAGCCCCTCAAGTACCTGTTGAAGTCGATCCAGCGGGTAATTTGTCGGGAAATGCTGAATGATGTGACGAATTTCCTATACAAATGAGCAAAAGTATAGTAAATTTAATAGTTGGAAAAAGAAAAAGAGATAAAAAGATAGACCTTTAAAATCGGAGGAAACCCAAAATGCGCAAAACAAAGATTGTATGTACGATTGGTCCATCCAGTGAATCATTGGAGAATACCAAAAAATTGATTATGGCCGGTATGAACGTGGCCCGTTTGAACTTCTCCCACGGTGATTTCGATGAGCACGGCGGACGGATCACAGCAATTCGCCAAGCATGCGAAGAGCTGAACAAGACAGTAGCGATCTTGCTGGACACCAAAGGACCGGAAATTCGGACAGGTAAACTCGAAGTGGAGCCAATCGAATTGGTTCAAGACGAGTACATCACTTTGACAACAGAAGAAATTCTGGGCACCAAAGAACGTCTCTCCATTACGTATGCAGATCTTCCGAGTGATGTTGAACCGGGATCTACAATTCTGATCGACGACGGTCTGATCGGACTGACTGTGGTGGAAGTACAAGGCACCGAGATCAAATGCCGTATCGTTAACGGCGGTACGATCAAAAGCAAAAAAGGTGTTAACGTTCCTGGCGTTGCCATTTCTCTGCCGGGTATTACTGAAAAAGATGCTAACGATATCGTATTTGGTATCGAGCAAGGTGTCGATTTCATCGCGGCTTCATTTGTTCGTAAAGCAAGCGACGTCCTTGAGATTCGTGAATTGCTTGAAAAACACAATGCTGGACATATCCAAATCATCTCCAAAATTGAGAACCAACAAGGTGTGGACAACCTGGATGAAATCCTTGAAGTGTCCGATGGCCTGATGGTTGCTCGTGGAGACCTGGGTGTAGAGATTCCTGCGGAAGAAGTACCATTGGTACAAAAACGCATGATCGAAAAATGTAACGTTGCAGGCAAACCGGTTATCACAGCTACACAAATGCTGGATTCGATGCAACGCAACCCGCGTCCAACACGTGCAGAAGCAAGTGACGTGGCTAATGCGATCTTCGACGGTACAGATGCAATCATGTTGTCTGGTGAAACAGCTGCTGGTAAATACCCAGTTGAATCCGTTCTGACAATGTCCCGTATTGCCGAAAAAGCAGAATCTGCTCTGCCTTACCAAGAGCTGTATCTGAAACAACGTGTTGCACAACAAACAACAGTTACTGAAGCAATCAGCCAATCTGTTGCCCTGTCAGCTCAAGATCTGAACGCTAAAGCGATCATTACTTCGACTGAATCCGGTCATACAGCACGCATGATTTCTAAATATCGTCCAGAATCTCCAATCATCGCGGTGACAACGGAAGACAGAACTTCCCGTCGTCTTGCACTGGCTTGGGGTGTAACACCAGTCAAAGGAAGACTTGTTGATTCCACTGACGCTTTGTTTGAAAATGCAATTGAAGGCGGCGTGAAATCCGGACTTGTAAAAGAAGGAGATCTTGTTGTTATTACAGCGGGTGTACCTTTGGGTCGTTCGGGTTCCACTAACCTGATCAAAGTAAGCCAAATTCCAAACAACGCATAATTGTGTTTGGACGAGAAGCAACAGGAATGAAGCAATGGGGCGTTTGCGTCCCGTTGCTTTTTTTCCATCTTTATGAGACTTTATCGTCGCTAGATACGTAATAATTGGTATATCGAAGGAGGCCGGTAACATGCAACAACAAAGCAATGGCAGTTGGTACACGGCACGCCTTCGCGTGCGTTATCAAGAAAGTGATCAGATGGGTGTGGTCTATCACGCCAACTATTTGAATTGGTTTGAAATCGGTCGAACCGAGATGATTCGCCAAATGGGGTATACATATCGTAAAATGGAGGAACAGGGGTTACTGCTTCCGGTAACCGGACTGGATGTGAAATATCATAAACCTGCCCGGTATGATGATGACATCATCATTTTCACCCGTATTGCTGCATTTAGTGGTCTGCGACTGAACTATGAGTATGACATAAGGCGCATGACTCCAGACCTTAATGAGCAGATAGGCAGCGGGCAACGAGTATGGTCATCTGAGGAGTCCCTTCCTGGTGAACGATTGGTTACAGGCTCTACCCAACATGTATGGGTCAATGGGGACTGGAAGCCAGTCAGGCTGGATAAGGCAGCTTCTGAGCTCTACAGCGCGCTTGAGAAAGTGTGGCTTTCAGGAAAGGGGTAATACGTAATGCGAAGATGGATGTGGGCCCTGCTATTAATCATTCCGGTGATTGAACTGTTTGGTTTCATTCTTATGAGTGACTGGATTGGAGCCGGAAAGACATTGCTTCTCATGATTCTCACGTCCTTGATCGGTATAGCAATGTTGCAGTTTGAAGGACGAAAAGTACTTATTGATGCCAAATCCGAGATGGAGCGCGGTAAGGTGCCCGGAAGGAAAATGGTAGATGGACTATTTATTTTTGTCGGTGGTTTTCTACTGTTGATCCCGGGATTTATCACAGATCTGATCGGTTTTACACTGTTGTTCCCAGTAACACGTTCAGTGTACCGTCTATTCTTCCTGGGCTGGCTGGAGAAAAAAATGAGAAACGGAAGTATTAAGTTTTATCGTGGTCCGAAAAAATAGGATATACCAGCATCAGTTGAAGAAAGGCACCCACCATCAGATTCAGTCTGATGAGCGGTGCCTTTTTTAGTCTTGATTATATGCGGATGACAGAAAGCAGAAATCATGATTTCATCGGACACGTCCGTTAATAATATATGTTCGGAGATCACGGAACACGTTCGCTCGATTAAATGCATCAAGGATAACGAGGCTGACAGGGCCGATGATCAAACCGAGTACACCGAACAGTTTCAATCCGACAAACATGCCAACCAATGTGGCCAGAGGATCCAACCCGACACTGCTGGCAAGCACTTTGGGTTCAATGATTTGGCGAGCAATCAGCACAATGAGATATACAATACTGATGCCGATTCCCAGGTACAAGTCTCCATTCATAAGCAGGTATGCTGCCCAGGGAACCATCACCAGGCCAACGCCGAGATAAGGAAGCAGATCCACCAGACCGATAAGCAATGCAATCGTGAAGGCAGACTTAACCTGGAGCACAAGCAATCCAATCATGACAAATAATGCGGTGATGGAGATCATGATCAACTGGGCTCGTGCATAACCGAACAGGGCTTTTTTCAGATCATTCCATATGTCGGTAATCGGTTTGCGAATGGATGAGGGTACCCAGCCCGATACGGTAATGCTGTGTCTGGTCCAACTTTTGCTTATAAAGAAAGTTGACAGCAGAACCACGATTAATACGGCTCCCATATTGGGGAGAGAAGTGAGCAGGTTCAGGATCATGTTGAAAAATCCGGTGACCAGGTCCGTTACAGCTGTACCTACCGTTTCGGTTGTTTTGCTAATATTGCTGTTAATGGTCTCCTGATAGTTGGGATTTTCCTTGTAAAATTCATTGATCTGTCCAATTAAACTCTGAATCGTGTCATTCTGGGTCCAACGGATGAACGTAGCCTTAATCTCATCGACATGAAGGTCGAAGCTCGTCGTTAGTGAAATGACTTCCTTTACCATACGGGTTACCGCAGCAGACAATACGACGACAATGGCCCCGAAATAAATGATTAGTGATAAGGTTACAGCCAGCCAGCGGGGAAATCGGGCCTTGTATTGAAGCAACTTCACCAGAGGGTTCATCGCATAAGCGATAATCCAGGCGATGGCAAAAGGATATAACAGCGGGAACAGCAGGTATATAGCAACGGCAATGAGTATGGTCGCAATAATCACCCATAAGCCGCGCAACAGGCGTTTCATTATGATTCTATCCAAGCATCAACTCTCCTTATTCCATTTCAAGCTACCACGAAGGAAGCATAGGAAGCTATCTAGTTAATATAGAGCAAATACACTGATTTGAAACGCCAGGATGTCGTCGAATTATATCTTTTCTTTTGCCTAGAGTATGCCTCATGTTCACAAAATATAGCAATAAAAACTTGATTTATAGCACGGATTTATATAAAAAGAATAAAATGTCAACCTTGTTTTTGTAAAGGTTTTCAAAAATGCTTTATCAGTCCGATAAAGAAGTTTGATGTGCGGATGACCTCGCATCATGTTCACATAAACGACAAAATCCAGTATGATGAGATAAGGAAATACCGATTGACAGATATGAAAACCGGATATTGAGGTATTTATTAATTTTAAAATGTAAATGGTTACAAAAGAAGGACGAGTGCGTTTGAGCACGTAGATGACACTCTGGATGGGTTCTTGATTTCGTTTATTAAAGGAGAGATGTAATATGACAGCTACCAAAGGTCTGGAAGGCATCGTTGCAACAACCTCTTCGATCAGCTCCATTGTAGACGGTGTGCTTACATACCGTGGTTACGATATTGACGATCTGGCAGAACATGCAAGCTTTGAAGAAGTTGCCTATTTACTGTGGTTTGGTAAATTGCCAACTACGGATGAACTGAAATCCCTTCGCAAAAGCCTGAGCGATTACGCGCCGATTCCGAGCGAGTTGATTGCACAAATCCAATTGTATCCGAAAAACATGAGTACCATGGCAGCACTGCGTTCCGCGGTATCCGCACTGGCTCTGTACGATGAGCAGGCTGACGAGATGACAGCGGAAGCGAACGAGAACAAAGCGGTTAAGCTGCAAGCGCAGTTGCCAACCATTGTGGCAGCCATAGCCCGTATCCGTCAGGGCAAAGAACCTGTGGCTCCAAAAGAAGGCGCTTCCATCGCAGAAAACTTTTTATATATGATGACTGGAGAACAACCAGCCGAGACCGCTGTTAAAGCCCTTGATCAAGCGCTTGTCCTGCATGCGGATCACGAGTTGAACGCTTCTACATTTGCAGCACGTGTAACAGTAGCTACGCTTTCCGACATCTATTCGGGAGTAACTTCTGCGATTGGCGCATTGAAGGGGCCATTGCATGGCGGTGCAAATGAAGCCGTTATGAAAATGCTGAATGAGATTGGAACACCTGATCGTCTGGAAGCAGCTATTCAAGAAAAATTGAACAACCGTGAGAAGATCATGGGCTTTGGACACCGTGTCTACAAAAATGGAGACCCACGTGCGAAACATCTGCAAAAGATGTCCAAGGAACTGGGTGAAATGAACAACGATACACGCCTGTACGATATGTCAGTGAAGATCGAAGAACTGGTGACAGGACAAAAAGGTCTGAAACCAAATGTAGATTTCTATTCCGCTTCCGTATATACCCAATTAGGTATTGAAGAGGTCCTGTTTACACCGATCTTTGCGATTAGCCGGGTATCAGGTTGGACTGCTCATATTCTGGAACAGCTTGCGGATAACCGTATTATTCGTCCGCGTGCCGAGTACACAGGCCCAACAGATCAGAAGTACGTTTCAATCGAACTTCGCTAATGGCATCAAAACCAGTATAATAAAAAGGACGGGGTGAAGGGGTGTAACATGTTGGCTGAAATTAGCAGCACGTTCATAACCCTTCCTCCAATAAGACAAGCGGTGTGTTATCATACTGCATCTACGAAACCCAAGGAGGAATTATACTAATGAAATTAGAAAAATTTGCTCACCCAACTGAAGGCGAAAAAATTCAAATTGATAACGGTACACTGCAAGTACCTAATAACCCGATCATTCCATTTATCGAAGGTGACGGTACAGGCCGTGACATCTGGAAAGCTTCCAAACGTGTATTGGATGCAGCTGTTGAAAAAGCATATGACGGCAACAAAAAAATCGCATGGTATGAAGTGTTTGCTGGACAAAAAGCATTCGATACATACGGGGAGTGGCTGCCAAACGATACGCTTGAAGCTATTCGCGAGTATATCGTAGCGATCAAAGGACCATTGACTACACCAATTGGCGGCGGAATTCGTTCCCTGAACGTAGCGCTTCGTCAAGAACTGGATCTGTACACTTGCTTGCGTCCTGTTCGTTATTTCGATGGTGTACCTTCTCCGGTTAAACGTCCTGAGTTGGTAGACATGGTCATTTTCCGTGAGAATACGGAAGATATTTATGCGGGTATTGAATACGCAGAAGGTTCAGAAGAAGTGAAAAAAGTAATCCAATTCCTGCAACAGGAGATGGGTGCAAACAAAATCCGCTTCCCTGAAACTTCCGGTATCGGTATCAAGCCAGTTTCCTCCGAAGGTTCCAAACGTTTGGTACGTGCAGCAGTACAATATGCCATCGATCACAACCGTAAGAGCGTTACATTGGTACACAAAGGTAATATCATGAAATTTACAGAAGGTGCCTTCAAAAACTGGGGATATGAAGTTGCTGAAGACGAGTTCGCTGACAAAGTGTTCACTTGGGCACAATACGATATCATTAAAGAAAAAGACGGTACGGATGCAGCTAATGCAGCTCAAAAAGCAGCTGAAGATGCTGGCAAAATCATCGTGAAAGATGCTATTGCCGATATCGCTCTGCAACAAGTATTGACTCGTCCAGGTGAGTTCGATGTAATCGCAACGTTGAACCTGAACGGTGACTATCTGTCCGATGCACTGGCTGCACAAGTTGGCGGAATTGGTATCGCTCCAGGAGCGAACATCAACTATGTAACAGGACATGCTATCTTCGAAGCTACTCACGGTACTGCACCTAAATATGCAGACAAAGATGTCGTGAACCCTGGTTCCGTTATTCTGTCCGGCGTTATGTTGCTTGAGCACCTGGGATGGCAAGAAGCGGCTAACCTGATCTACAAAGGTATGGAAACATCCATCAACAACAAAACAGTTACTTATGACTTTGCACGTCTGATGGACGGCGCTACTGAAGTGAAATGTTCTGAATTTGCTGATCAAATCATTAAAAACCTGTAAGGGGAGATGTGAATCGTGACTATTCAGCGCAAAAAAATCACAGTAGTCGGCGCCGGATTTACCGGAGCTACAACGGCTTTGATGCTTGCCCAAAAAGAACTCGGGGATGTTATTCTGGTTGATATTCCGCAATTGGAAAACCCGACTAAAGGTAAAGCGCTCGACATGTGGGAAGCTAGTCCTGTTCAGGGCTTCGACAGCAATATCGTCGGTACTTCCAACTACGAGGATACTGCAGGTTCGGAGATTGTTATTATTACGGCAGGTATTGCCCGTAAACCAGGTATGAGCCGTGATGATCTGGTCAACACGAATGCAGGAATCGTGAAGTCTGTTTGTGAAAATGTGAAAAAATATTGCCCTGATTCCATCGTCATTATTCTAAGCAACCCGGTAGATGCAATGACATATGCAGCTTATCAGACGCTTGGTTTCCCTAAAAACCGCGTAATCGGCCAGTCCGGTGTTCTGGATACTGCACGTTATTGCACATTCATTGCACAAGAGCTGAATGTATCGGTTGAAGACGTCCGTGGATTCGTTCTTGGCGGCCACGGAGACGATATGGTACCACTCGTTCGTTATTCCAGCGTTGGCGGTATTCCAATCGATACCCTCATCCCGGCAGAGCGCATTGAAGCCATCGTACAACGCACACGTGTTGGCGGGGGTGAGATCGTTAACCTGCTCGGAAACGGCAGCGCATATTATGCACCAGCAGCTTCATTGGTGCAAATGACCGAAGCCATTTTGAAAGACAAAAAACGAATCATTCCGGTTATTGCTTACCTTGAAGGTGAATATGGCTACAACGACTTGTTCCTTGGTGTGCCAACCGTTCTGGGTGGTAACGGAATTGAGAAAATATTTGAACTGGAACTGACTGCTGAAGAAAAAGCGGGACTCGACAAATCTGCGGATTCGGTTCGTAACGTCATTTCAGTAGTTAACTTGTAAGTTTGAAAACTTTTTGACAGGAACAGACAGAAAACCTTCGGATCATCCGGAGGTTTTCTTTTCTTTGGATAAGTTCCCCAGTATAATGAGATGTGATGTATAGCACACTGACTGAAATTTTTGAGGAGGATGGACATTTTGACAATGATTATGTATTTGCTCCATATTATTGGAGCACTGGCGATGGGCTTCTATCTGATCTTGCCATTCGTTGTGGGCAAAATCCGTACATTGAGTGCTGCCGCTCAAGAGGGAGCATTTGCATCGCTCCGTTCATTAAACCGTATCGCACAGTACGGACTTGTAATTCAGCTTCTTACGGGTGGTTACTTGATGACCAAGGGTGAGTATTCCTATCTGTGGATGGGCGTGGTAGTGGTTCTGTTGCTGGCTATTGCAGCAATCGGTGGCATTATGGGTAAACCGTTACGCTTGGCAGCAGAGGCTGTGAAAAGCAACCGTGATGTCAGTGCAGAACAAAGTAAGATTCGTACGTTCAGCACATTGCTTGCCGTATTCCTGCTCATTATGGTGTATCTGATGGTGAACAACCAAGTGATCTAACAATAGCTGCGAACGAGTTTTATTTGCGAGCTGAACTTAAAGCGTTTGCACTTCAAACGTTGGGACAAGCTGAATAAGAAAGTAAGGTCTTGAACCGTATTGAAATAGACAGCCCAGAGGCTGTCTATTTTTGTTCGCTCCGTCTGGGGTGATGTCTGACAACCATCAAGGTGCTAGTGTTGAAATAACGGCATATATGGCTCACGTAGTTAAACGCTACATTTAGTTAACCCAAGCTTACAGCGTGGGCAAATACGGTGTTACGACCGTTACGCTTGGACTCATATAGTGCCGTATCGGCATCACGAAGCAAGGATTCCAGAGAATCGGACCCTCCATTATATTGTGCCACTCCGAAGCTTGAAGTCAGTGAAATACGAGTACCTTGTACCTCCAGCGGGTCATTCAACAAAGCCACGCGTAACTTCTCAGCAAGCTGCTCACCGTCTTGGAGGGAGGCATTGGGTACCGCGATAACAAACTCCTCTCCTCCATAACGTGCAAACAACATCTCCGAATTCAGATAACGATTACATACAGAGACCACATGAATGATGGCCTGATCCCCAACGTCATGTCCATAGGTGTCATTAATTCGTTTGAAATGATCAATGTCAAATAATATAAAGGCCGTCGGCCGCAGATTAAGCTGGGCTTCACTCAGTATCTCTCGACCTCTAAGCAGGAACTGCGTGCGGTTATATATTTTGGTGAGACCATCGAAGTAAGCCAGTTGCTTCAATTGTTCTTGTAGGAAACGTTGCTCTGTAATATCAATCAGCATAATCAGTGTGCCAACGGCTTGTCCTTCTTTGTTATGCACATAAGAGGTTCTCACCTGATAACAGACGGTCTCTCCGTTCAATTGCCAGTACAGATCGGTTTGCAGACCTTCTCGGCCATATTCCACTGGAAAGGTCTCACCGGCAAGCGACAGCCATACATCGTTAAGGTGTTGACCCACCATGCTGAAATCAAGTTCTGGGAGCATATCACGCAGAGATTTGTTGTAATCGACGAGGCGATTGGAACTATCCAGCACAATAACACCTTCACGCATGCTCTCAAAGATACTATCCTTGGCGATAGGTACGATGGTTAGCAGTCGGGAGGATAGAATAGCCCAGATATACATTGCGGATGTAATGCACATGAGAACCGGAACTGGATCCATACCACCTGGGGTCAGACCAAGTAAATACACAAAGGCCGCTACCATGGGAATAAGCTGTGAAGTGATCAGTGTGAGTAACTGACGACGATACATCTTTTTGGTATGTTTCCATTGTCCGACGAGAATAAGGCAGGCACATAACAGACAGGAAAAGGTGAATGCGCCATGAACAACGTACCATTGCCCTACGGCAATATCCATTAGAGGGACGGAACTGTCTTCTCTTAGCCATACTCTTTTATAGAAAAGATGATGTAAATCATTTGTTGCCACCATGAACAAGGTAATGGAAGGGATTACAAACAGTGCAGCAGAAGCTTTTTTGGATAATTTTTTACCCGTGTATTGCATCATGAGCATCAGCCCAAGAGAGGCGGAGAAAGGCATACCAATGTATTCGATGACCGTCCAGAATTTCATCTGCTCCAGTGTATTGCTGGCGAGTTCAATCGCGTAACCGAAGGTGTAAACCGACAGAGCTGCTGTATAGAGAATGAATATTTTCGAACTGGGGATTTCTGCTCTTCTAACATAAGTATATAAACACAGAAAAACATTCAGCACAGCTGAAGTTGCTACAAGTGTTATATAAGAATTAATGTGCGATTCCATGGGTTTGGTCTCCATATTAGATCAGAATATTTGCTTAGTTGGGAAGCATGAATGCATGACATCGCTTCATCCAAACTGGATTAATTTTATTTAAAGCTTATCTGTATACTGTACATTGTACATCAGCCCATACGGCATAGGAATACAATTTGGTTGGTGAATCCGTTCAATTTCGATAAAATTTTCGAATGATTGGCATAATAGGTCGAATTCAATGCGGCTTTGCCTCAGTTGACAGCATGTCTGCGAGAAACGATAAAGAAACAGCCATTAGAGTATTGGGAATTTTTCTGTTTAACGGCCAAAAGCGAGTGGTAAGTATGTATCGAGGCAAGAGACAGTGACTTTGGAGCATGAGCATGGGAAAAGGGATTAATCTGTATTGTTCATGCCATCCTACAGAATGAATCTGAATCAGGACATTCCATTTTGAGAGGAGAAATGCCAGATGTCAACCGACACACAAAACAAAAAGACGATGCCTGCCCAACATCAGGATCAGCGCCCGGGTATCGAATCGGAGATGCACCCCAAACCAGAGTTTGAGAAACCTGAATATAAAGCAGCTGGTAAATTGTTAGATAAGGTTGCTCTGATCACGGGTGGAGACAGTGGAATTGGACGTGCTGTTGCCGTTACATATGCGAAGGAAGGCGCGGATGTAGCGATTGTATACCTGAGTGAGCATGAGGATGCAGAAGAGACCAAGCGTCAGGTCGAACAGGAAGGACGCAAATGCATATTGATTCCCGGTGATATTGGTGACGATGCCTTTGCCAAGAAATCCGTGCAGCAGACAGTGAATCAACTAGGCAAGCTGGATATTGTCGTGAATAATGCAGCGGAGCAGCATCCCCAGCAGCAGCTGGAGGATATTACTCCAGAACAGCTGGAGCGTACGTTCCGCACAAATATTTTTGGCATGTTTTATATTACACAGGCTGCTCTGCCACATCTTAAGAAAGGCAGTACAATCATTAATACAACCTCCATTACCGCATATCGCGGAAATCCGACGTTAATTGATTATTCATCTACGAAAGGAGCTATCACTTCTTTTACACGCTCTTTGTCGATGAATGTTGTGGAGAAGGGAATTCGTGTGAATGCTGTTGCTCCAGGGCCAATTTGGACCCCGCTCATTCCATCCACATTTGATGAGAAAAAGGTGAGTGAATTTGGTGCTACTCAGCCGATGAAACGTCCAGGGCAACCGAATGAACTGGCTCCAGCTTACGTATATCTCGCTTCGGATGATTCTTCCTACGTGAGCGGTCAGGTGATGCACGTTAATGGCGGCGAAGTGGTCAACGGATAATCCATTGACGACGTATTTCAAACGAAGGCGTATCGTTACCAGCATGACTGGTCGGTACGTCTTTTTTTAATGAGCATATAGCGGAAGAGATATGATTTTGATCCAGTTTACAAAAGTCGGGATCGGCGTTGATGCAACCATGATACTTTATCATTAGGCTTGCCTGGAGATAGTTCTAGAACTGACGCCGCGTGCTGCTAATCAAAAATGGCAGGGTCTCCATGCTATCTGTGATATGATATAGACCGACAAGTAAGCTTCGGAGGCGGTCACATGAAGATTAGCAAACAAAATGCGGCACACTATATATGGGGTGGACAGTGCGATGGTTGGCATCTCGTTCAAGATGAAACACTGAGCATTATTCATGAACGTATGCCTGCAGGAACTTCTGAAACCCGGCACTACCATTCGATAAGTCGTCAGTTTTTCTTTATTCTTAGCGGTGAGGCTTGTATGGAACTTAACGGGGAAGAGTTTGTGCTTGAACTCCATGAAGGGATAGAAATTGCGTCGGGCATGCCACATCAGATGCAGAATCGGGGCGAAGCAGACGTAGAGTTTCTTGTCATTTCACAACCCACCACTCGTGGTGATCGAATAGAAATGGATATGTAATTATTAATTTTATAACAAAGGAAGAGATAGATGAGACCGTTCCGAATTCGCCTTGCCATCATTATGATGGTGCTGATCGGTATTTCCGTCATTGTGGCGGGGTATACGATGGGCAGAGTTTTTAAGACTACTCACATTAATGCACTGGAGCAAACGATGGTGCGTGAGATCAACTTGCTAAAAGCAACGTTCCCGTTCCATGATGCAACCAATCCAAAAAATGCAGAGACACAGAAATATTACTCAGAACGTGCGGTTGAGCTGGATCGACTGACGGATTCACGGGTAACTTTTATCAATAAAGACGGAACGGTCATTGGCGACTCGGAGAGCGATCCCAATTCGATGGACAACCACTTGAACCGTCAGGAGATTAAAGAAGCGGTTGGGCAAAATTATGGTCAGTCGATTCGTTATAGTGCAACATTAGGGCAGGACATGCTGTATGTGGCGCTTCCTGTGAATTCGGATCAAAGCGACATGATCGAGTTACCCAGTGGGAAATTTGATGGTTACATTCGACTATCCATGAGTCTTGAAGCTGTTGATCAGGGTCTTCAGCAGGGCTGGATTTTGATGTTCTTCACCTTGGGCCTTCTGTTCCTGATTGTGGCTCTGGTAAGTTACCGGGTTGCGCGGGGACTGACATCGCCCATTGAGCATATTACGAAGGTGGCTCACCGGATCACCAAGCTGGATTATGATGCTAGAGTGGATGTAACTCGTAATGATGAGATCGGTCAACTGGGACTTGCCATTAACGGAATGGCAGACAGCCTTCAGATGCAACTGAAGACGATCAGGGATAATGAAGCGCTGCTGCAAAGTGTGCTTGCCAACATGACGGGCGGCATTATAATGATCGATGCTGGTCAATCTATTGCGCTGGTCAATCGGGAAGCGGAGCGTATGCTTGGCATTCAGGCAGAACGGGTTACTGGCAAACCATATATTGAATTGAAGCGGCATTATGAGCTGACACGCACGATTGAAGAGAGTGTTGCATTGCGAGAACCGATGCATGAAGAAGTAAGTGTGTTCAATCCGGTCGAAAAATTAATTCGTATTGATGGAGTACCGATGTCCGAAGATGACGGCGCTTATCGGGGGATGCTCTTCCTTCTGCAGGATGTAACAGCAATCCGCAGGCTGGAATCAATGCGCAGTGAATTCGTCGCGAATGTATCTCATGAACTCAAAACGCCGGTGGCCGCGGTCAAAGGTTTTGCCGAAACGCTTCTCAGCGGCGGGGTACAGGACAAAGAGACGGAGCGTTCATTCCTGCAGATTATCTATGATGAAGGTGACAGACTGAATCGATTAATCGGAGATATTCTGGAGTTGTCCAAAATTGAGTCCAAACGGGCTCCCCTGCAGTGTTCACCAGTGCATGTGCATTCGTTCTTCGAGATGGTTCTAGGTACCCTGTCCAAGGTGGCTGAGAAGAAAGAGATTCGCCTGGAGATGAATGTTCCCGAAGAATTGTATATTGAAGCTGATGAGGATAAAATGAAGCAGATCTTTATTAATCTGTTATCCAACGGCATTAATTACACTCCTGAGGGCGGACGGGTAAAATTACAAGTGTCGGTTGAACATAATGAGGACGAAGAAGAAGTTGTATTTGCAGTATCCGACACAGGAATTGGTATTCCGAAGAAAGATTTGCCGCGGATTTTTGAACGCTTCTATCGGGTGGACAAGGGCAGATCCCGTAATTCGGGAGGCACTGGACTTGGACTTTCAATTGTGAAACATCTGGTAGAATTGCACCATGGCAAACTGTCTGTAGAGAGTGAACTTGGCATGGGGACTACGTTTCGTGTTATCCTTCCATTAATTCAGGATGAAGAAATCTAGTGCGATGGAAGTGAAATGTAAAAGGAATGTGCTGTTTTACACAGAGTTAACAATTAGGTGCTATGATAATGAAAGTGTTGTGGCAACAGACAACCTATAGGAGAGAAGGGGTATCATGGCGCAGCGTTTGCTCGTTATTGAAGATGAACCAACATTATCAAGATTGCTTACGTACAACCTGACACAAGAGGGCTATGATGTTATTGCTGAGGATCACGGATCTTCAGGTTATGATCGGGCGTTGTCCCAGGAGTTTGATCTGATTCTGCTGGATCTGATGCTTCCTGGAATGAACGGTCTGGATATTCTGAATAAGTTACGAATTCAGGGTGTTAGCACACCGGTCATTATTCTCACAGCCAAAAACGGTGAAGCCGAAGTTGTACAAGGCTTAAAATCAGGGGCCGATGATTATATTACGAAGCCATTTGGTGTATCCGAATTGCTTGCTCGCGTAGATGCAGTGTTAAGACGTTATTCGAACGGTGAAGATTTGCCGCAACCAGAGGATAAAGATGGTTCCCGTATTATTCTGGGAGAGCTTGAGATTTATCCTTTGAAGTATGAAGTGACACTGGGTGGACAATCCATCAGTCTTCGTCCCAAGGAGTTCGAGGTACTGCTTTATCTGGCCAAGAAGCCGGGTGTTGTGCTTACACGGGATGATCTGATGAATGCGGTCTGGGGCTTCGATTATATCGGAGGACAGCGCACGGTGGACGTTCATGTTAGTTCATTGCGGAAAAAGTTGGAGCTGGACCCGGAATCGGTTCACATTGATTCGATTCGCGGTGTAGGTTATAAATTGGTTGTAAAAAGAAAAACTCCCCATCATTCAAGTTAACAATGATCGGGGAGTTTTTTTTACATTCCGTTAACATAAACAATTATTTTCCTTTACGTATAGGGAGTAGGATGAAGCTGTCTGAGTGATACTTTATACCTATATATTCCACCTCAGGACGGAGCTCATACGTAAAGGAGATTGCGCATTTATGCCCATGTTGCTCGAAGTGAAGCCCGACCAGCCCGAAGAAATGATAAATACGCAACAGGAACAAGTTGTAGCTCCCATGGGAGAACAAAAAGATGAAGATGAAATTGGGGTCACCAAAGAGAATGTAATTTCATTACGGGACTATTGCCGTCAAATACCTGTAGTTGACGTTCACACTACCTGCGGGGAAGCGGCAAGCCTGCTCAATCAGGATCAGGAATATCCGTGTATTGTATTATGTGATGATCACATGCGGCCATTAGGTTTGTTGATGCGAGAGACATTATACCGAATGTTGAATGGACGCTTCGCGGCAGATCTTTTCTATCGTAAGCCGGTTGTACACGCAGCTGACTCTTCTCCTGTTATTGTCGATGTGCACGCAGAAGCGACCGCGATTATTGACATCGCTCTTGCACGCAGTGAGCAATATTTCTACGATTGTTTGATCGTTACGGAAGAAGACCGATTGCTGGGTGTGTTGACGATGAGGGATGTTATGTCCCTTTCCCGTAAACTGCAGCATGTGGCTTCAGAAGAACGTGTACATATTATTACACAGAGCAGACAGGAAATAACGAGAATCAACGACTCCGTCACCAAACTGGTTCAAGCCGCTCAAAAGGCTGGGGTAGAAGCGTCTCAGATCATGCAGTTGTCCGAACGGGGAGCGAGCAGTCTCAGTCAGGTTGATGCTTCCTATAACCGTGTATATCAGCATATGGAGGGTCAGCAGAAACACGCCGATGACATGCTGAGCTCTATCGACATGGGTTCCGGGATGGCACGTTCCATTCGTTCATTGGCTGACCAAAGTGGGTTACTCGCTATGAATGCTTCCATCGAAGCGGCACATGCGGGGGAGTACGGACGGGGTTTCCAGGTCGTTGCTGGTGAGATTCGTGCACTAGCCAAGCAGACCCGTGAGGTTGCGGGAAATATGTCCTCTTTACTGGATGATATCGGAGGATTGACCAGACAGACTGTAGAACTGGTGAGAGCAAGCGCGGCAGAGATTGACAGCAGCTCCGTTCATGTAAACGAAGGAGGGGCTGCATTCAAACAGCTGAACACGGCTGTAGCAGGCATGTCCCATATTGCAGAGGATATCGCGAAGGAAGGCAAAACGGCTGGAGAATTGGCCGAGCACATTCGGGAGAGACTGGAAGATATGGTCCGGGCGTATGACTAAACGAAGATAGGCTGGGCATCATTCATACACAATGATCGGATAGGAGGGTCATGGGTGTGAAAGATGTCTCTTTTTACATTCCGTTAACATGAAAGTGATACTGTTTTTACAATGAGAGGGTAGGATATTATAGATGACCGAGAGCCAAGTTCAATCATTGGCATCGGTCTACGTAAGGGAATCTGGTTGTCCCTGCCGCGAAGGAGAAGTGAACATCCATGAAGGACCTCATTCACATTGAAGGACTTAATTTATACTATGATACGCATCACGCGCTTAAAAATATATCGATGGACCTGCCGGAGAAGACAGTTACCGCGTTTATCGGTCCGTCGGGCTGTGGTAAATCGACCTTGCTTCGTACATTGAATCGGATGAATGACATGATTCCAGGCGTACGTGTGGAAGGACAAGTTATGTTGGACGGTTCCGACATTTATAGCAATGAGATTGAAGTAGAGACGCTGCGCAAGCGGGTCGGAATGGTATTTCAGCAGCCTAACCCTTTTCCAAAATCGATCTACGATAACGTGGCCTACGGACCACGACTTCATGGGGTGACGCAAAAAGCCGAACTGGATCGTTTGGTTGAGCAGAGTCTTGTTCATGCTGCACTGTGGGATGAAGTGAAGGATGTGCTCAAAAAATCGGCACTCAGTCTCTCCGGTGGACAACAGCAGCGCCTCTGTATTGCACGTGCTCTGGCCGTGCAGCCTGACGTACTGCTGATGGATGAAGCAACGTCTGCACTTGATCCAATCTCAACGCTCAAAATTGAGGAACTGGTCAAGGAACTGCACCACAAATACACAATTGTAATGGTAACCCACAACATGCACCAAGCTGCTCGTGTATCGGGTCGTACGGTATTTTTCCTGAACGGAGAAGTGGTGGAGGCAGCGGATACAGAAACATTGTTCTCCACACCGCAAGATTCCAGAACCGAGGATTATATATCCGGACGGTTCGGATAAGCTAGCTGAGTTCGAACGATCCCGGCGTGTCCGGAGATGATGGATAAGGAGGACATGGAATCTATGATTCGCAGAAGAGAATTTGATCAGGAGCTTGAGGAACTGCGCACACTGCTTCGGCAAATGGGTGAGCATGTTGGCACAGCGTTGGATGGTGCTATTGAAAGTTTACAGACGATGGATGCCGAGAAAGCTCAGGTCATCATCAAGAATGATGCGAATCTGAATGCCTTGGAAGACAAGATTATGGAATTGGGTTCCAAGCTCATCATTACACAACAGCCGGTAGCGAAGGATTTGCGACGCATTATTGTTGCCTTCAAAATCTCAAGTGACTTGGAGCGTATGGGTGACCTTGCGCTGGATGTGGCCAAAGTGACCCTTCGTATGGATGGGCAGGAGCTCATTAAACCGCTTGTGGATATTCCAAGAATGGCGGAAATCGTGAAGTCCATGATTGAGGAATCCATTGAATCCTTCCTGAAAGAAAATACGGATCTGGCCTACAAAATGGCTCAGACCGATGATCAGGTTGACCAATTGTACAGTCATATGATCAGTGACCTCTACTCGTTTATGACAGACCATCCAAATAAGGCTTCCCAAGCGATGCTCTTGATGTTGGTAGGACGTTATATCGAACGGATTGGTGACCACGCAACAAACATTGGTGAGAGCACGGTGTATCTGGTAACAGGAAAACGCCCTGATTTGAATCAATAGGTAACCGTTTTTAGTGGAATTGGGGTATTATTCGTAGCGAAATGAAGGGACTTTCTCTCGGGCGGCCTGTGAACAGGTCATCCGCGGAGGGAGTTCCTTTTTTTGCAGGCCAGATCATGGCCTATAAAGATGACTAATTTTTTTGTTGTAACAGGTGTGTATGGTATCATGAGAGTAGATGTGATTGAAGGATTGACCATACGATACGCGAGGTGCTGGAATGGACAAGTTTATTCTTATAGATGGAAATAGCATTATTTACAGGGCGTTTTTTGCAATGCCACCGCTAACTAACTCGAAAGGCTTGCACACCAATGCGGTGTACGGCTTCACCACGATGCTGCTGCGCTTGCTGGAAGAACATAAACCGACACATGTGATGGTGGCATTTGATGCAGGCAAAGTTACGTTCCGACACGAAGGTTACCAGGAGTATAAGGGTGGTCGGGAGAAAACACCACCGGAGTTGTCGGAACAATTTCCGCTGCTGAAAGAGCTGCTTCAGGGCTTCGGGATTGCCCAGTTTGAGCTTGCAGGGTTTGAAGCGGATGATATTATCGGAACATTAACGAAACGTGCGGATGAAGCCGGAAGACAGGTTCTCGTTGTGTCAGGTGACAAAGATATGCTGCAGCTTGCCTCTGAACATGTGCATATCGGGCTTACGCGCAAAGGGGTAACCGAGATTGAGCTATACGATCCCGCTCAGATCAAGGAGCGCTATGGTCTGACCCCGCTGCAAATCATTGACCTCAAAGGTCTGATGGGCGATGCGTCCGACAATATTCCGGGCATTCCTGGTGTTGGAGAGAAGACGGCTCTGAAGCTGCTGCACCAGTTCGGTTCGGTTGAGGAAGTTCTTAACGGCACAGGTGAGCTAAAGGGCAAAATGAAAGAAAAAATTGAGGCTCACGCCGAAGATGCACGTATGAGCAAGCAGCTTGCCACGATCCACCGTGAAGTTCCATTGGAACAAACTTGGGAAGATATGCAGTTTGCTGGCTTAAAAGAGGAACTGGCAGGTCCGGCTTTGGCCAAGCTCGAATTCAAGTCTTTGCTAGAGCGCCTGTCATTCCGTGCAAGTGTAGTTTCTGAACAGGAAGCCGTTCCGGCGGCCGTAGTGGAATCCTCCATTGCAACAGAAGAAACGATTAGTGAACTGTTCAGTTCACTCGAATCCATTGATGTGCTGCATGTGGAGACACATGGTGATAACCCGCATCAGGCGAAACTCATTGGACTTGCTGTTGGTTCAGCCGAAACCTATACATTCCTGTCTTCCGAATTGCTCCAGTCAGATGCAGCTGCCCCAGTACGAGAATGGCTCGGCAATGCAGATCAACCCAAGCGTGGTTATGATCTACATCGTGTTGATCTGGCACTGCATGCGCATGGCATTGAGTTTGCTGGAGCGTCCTTTGATGTGCAATTGGCTGCCTATTTGCTTGATCCAACTGAATCGAATCAGACGATTAGCGGCCTGACCACGAAGTATGGTCTGCCTTCCCTCGTGGAGGATGATTCGGTTATGGGCAAAGGTGCAAAATACAGAGTGCCTGAGGCGAATATATTGGGCGATTTTCTATGTCGTAAAGCGGCGGCAGTAGCAGCCATTATTCCACTCCAAGAGCAGGCACTGGAGAGTAATGAGATGAACGCACTTTTCCATGAACTGGAGATGCCATTGTCACGTATTCTTGCAGATATGGAGAAACAGGGGATTAAGGCTAATACGGCAGATTTGAAGGCTTTGGGTAGTGAGTTCGAAGAAAATATAAGTAGGTTGATGGCGGAAATCTACAAGCTTTCCGGTACGGAATTCAATCTGAATTCACCGAAACAGCTGGGTGAGATTTTATTTGATAAACTCGGTTTGCCTGTGGTGAAGAAAACAAAGACAGGATACTCTACGGATGCCGAAGTATTGGAGAAGCTGGCTCCATATAATGATGTAGTCAAACATATTCTGCAATATCGTCAACTTGCCAAGTTGCAGTCCACATATGTAGAAGGACTGCTCAAAGAGATTTCAGATAAGGATGGCAAGGTGCATACGTTTTACCGTCAGACGATTGCGGCTACTGGACGTCTTAGCAGCCAGTTCCCGAACTTGCAGAACATTCCGATTCGGATGGAGGAAGGCCGTAAAATCAGAAAGGTATTTGTTCCTTCCGAACCAGGGTGGTCCATTTTGGCAGCAGACTATTCGCAGATTGAACTGCGCGTCCTTGCACATATTTCAGATGATGAGCGGCTGAAGGAAGCTTTTGTCCAGGACATGGATATCCATACGAAGACGGCCTCAGATGTGTTTGGCGTGAAGCCAGAAGAGGTGGATGGAGACATGCGTCGTTCTGCCAAGGCGGTTAACTTTGGTATCGTATACGGGATCAGCGACTACGGTTTGTCTCAGAACCTGCACATCACGCGGAAAGAGGCAGCACAGTTCATTGATCAATACTTTGAAGTATTCCAGGGTGTGCGCCGATATATGGATGATATTGTGAAGGAAGCCCGTCAGGATGGTTATGTCAAAACGTTGTTGGAACGCCGTCGTTATCTGCCAGAAATCAATGCAAGCAACTTTAACCTGCGTTCCTTTGCGGAACGGACAGCAATGAATACACCGATCCAGGGAACTGCGGCAGATATCATCAAGCTTGCCATGGTACAGATGGATGAAGCACTGCGTGAACGCAAGCTGAAGAGCCGCATGCTATTACAGGTGCACGATGAGCTTGTATTCGAAGTGCCTGCGGATGAAATGGAACTGATGAAAGAGCTGGTTCCTTCGGTGATGGAAAAAGCATTGGAGCTGTCAGTGCCGCTAAAAGCGGAAGTCAGCTACGGAGAAAACTGGTACGAGGCTAAATAATAGATCCCAAGCGGGTTTTCCGTTATTTTACAAAATATTTTTCAACTGTTTTCGACACAAGAAGGGGTCCCGCTGAGCGCCATCTTCCGTTATAATATAGGGGAGGTGAGAACATCATGCCGGAATTACCGGAAGTCGAAACAGTCAGAAGAACATTGAATCAACTTATTGTTGGCAAGACCATTGACTCCGTTACCGTTAGCTTGCCGCGGATTATTCAGCGGCCGGACGACATAGATGCATTTGCAATGGAACTTAAGGGACATACCGTGATCGGTGTGGAGCGCAGAGGCAAGTTTTTGCGTATTTTGCTGGACGGGCTGGTGCTTGTCTCCCATCTGCGGATGGAAGGCAGGTACGGGGTATACCAACAGCATGAGGAAGTGGAGAAGCATACCCATGTTATCTTTCACTTTACCGATGGTACAGAATTACGTTACAAGGATGTCCGTCAATTCGGTACAATGCATCTCTTCAATGCAGGGGAGGAACTGGTATCCAAACCTTTGTTAAAACTGGGGCTGGAGCCGCTTGATCCTGCGTTTACTGTAGCTGCATTCCGTGATGCTGTTGGCAAACGCACGACCAAAATTAAAGCCGTCTTGTTAAATCAGGCATATGTGGTCGGCATCGGGAATATTTATGTGGACGAGGCCTTGTTCCGCGCTGGAATTCATCCAGAAACCATTGCCAAGACATTAACCGAAGCCCAGTTAACCGTGCTGCATGAAGCGATCGTGGTTACGCTCCAGGATGCGGTGAATGCAGGAGGTTCCTCCATTAAGTCCTATGTCAATGGACAGGGCGAGATGGGAATGTTCCAGCATCAGTTGAAAATATATGGACGCAAGTCTGAACCTTGTGCAACGTGTGGCACATTAATCGAGAAGAGTGTTGTAGGTGGTAGGGGCACGCATTACTGTCCAAACTGTCAACCGCTGCTCTAAATCGTTGATGGGTTTGGTAGCATGAACGAAATCGTCAAATTGTAGCACCCTTGGATTCCTCCCTCCATATACTGATATGGCAGAAATAAGCGGGCGTATACCCATACTGGCAGCCGCCAGTTGGAACGAGTTCCGCACAGGGGAGGAATCCGGGGTGCTGCATCATTTTATTTCATTACTGGCGCTTGCTTTGGCGCTTAGTTTAGATGGTTTTGGAGTCGGGATTACATATGGGCTGCGGAGAACTAAAATTCCGCTGTTATCCATTGTCGTCATTTCCATCTGTTCGGGTCTGGTTATTGCATTATCGATGCAAGTAGGTGTGCTTCTGTCTCATGTCGTATCTCCGGACGTGGCTTCAATTGTTGGAGCGGTTATTCTGATCGGTATTGGCGCATGGTCGTTGCTGCAACTCATTCGAAAACGGGGCAAGGAACAGCTGGAAACGGACAATGGAGTGGGTGAGGGAACAGGAGCAGGAGCAGGAACAATCCGCAGTAGTACGCAAGCCTCACCAGAAGCTCAGTCGAAGGGCAGGAATCAGGTGCTCGCGCTGGAGCTTGAGCCATCTGCTTCTGGAGGATCTCTGGAACGAATGGTCTTTACACTTGAGCTGCGGAAGCTGGGTGTGGTTATTCAGATCCTGCGTAGTCCCTCGAAGGCGGATATGGATAACTCGGGCAGTATATCCGTCCAAGAAGCGATGTGGCTGGGGATAGCCCTTTCTCTGGATGCTTTTGGTGCAGGATTAGGGGCAGCATTATTGGGATTTCCGACTTTGTGGACAGCATTAGTTATTGCGTTGTTTAGTGGGGCATTTCTGTCACTGGGCATGAAAGTTGGGTTGCGCTTTGCTGCTCTGCGGTGGATGCGAAGATTATCTGTGTTACCTGCGCTTTTATTAATGTTTATGGGAATAATGAAGTTGTTGTGAGGTGAAATAATGAATATTGGCTTAACCGGCGGGATCGCGACAGGCAAAAGCAGCGTGTCCGCCTTTCTCGCCAGTAAGGGAGCGTTGCTCATTGATGCAGATGTGATTGCCCGGGAAGTAATGCTGCCCGGGCATCCCGTTTTGGCTGCGGCTGTTCAGCGGTTCGGACAAGCCATATTGAATGAGGACGGAACACTGGATCGGAAAAAGCTTGGCAGTATTGTTTTTCAGAATCCAGAGGAACGTAAGGCACTTGAGGCTATTACACATCCAGCGATCCGCAAGGAGATGCGCGAGCGCGCTGCTCTGTACGAGCTTGAACATTCGGACAAGCTGGTCGTATCGGATATTCCGTTATTGTACGAGTCAGGGCTGGAGGATGGCTTCGAAGAGGTGATGGTTGTTTACGTTCCGAGGTCAGTGCAGCTAGAACGACTGATGAGCCGGGATGGAATGACGGCAGAACAGGCAGATGCCCGTATAGACGTGCAGATGGATATTGAAGATAAGAAGCAGCGTGCTGACGTGGTTATCGATAACAGCGGCTTGTGGTCAGAGACGGAGCAGCAACTCATTTCATTTTTGCATCGTAAGGGCCTAATATGAGATTGCTGCGTAAGAAACGGGTACTGTTGTTGATGTTTGTGTCTTTTGTATTGGTGCTGTTCCTGAATACCAATTGGATGTCATGGTTCTATCCGATTCATTATAAGGAAGAGATTCGGGCCCAGTCTCAGAGTTATGAGGTTGATCCGTTTCTCATCGCTTCCATCATCAAGGTGGAGACCAATTTTAAGACAAGCAAGGAATCCAAGAGAGGTGCCATCGGATTAATGCAGCTGATGCCTGACACCGCGAACTGGATTATGGAGCAAGCCAAAATTCCGGGAACCTCATTGGAAGAATTGAAGCACGAGCCTGAAAGGAATATCCAGCTGGGCACCTGGTATCTACGTAATCTGTCAGATCAATTTGACGGGAATGAAGCGGCTATGATTGCTGCTTACAATGCAGGTCCAGGTAAAGTGAACTCATGGTTAAGGGATGGCGTATGGGACGGTTCATTCGAGACGGTCAAAGATATTCCGTTTGGTGAAACCCGGCACTATGTACAACGCGTCATTTATTATTATAATCAATATGTAAAGATCTATAATACGTTCTAAGTTAAGACACTTTGGATTCATGCTCTAAAATAAGTAGAAGCACCGAGCAGGCCGGTTGTTCACCGGCCGCTCCATGCTCCTCTGTGTACCGTATTACGATGCAGATATTATTGGTATTGACCTGCCAATTGCTGTTCTGCAATTGTTACCAGACGCTTCGTGATGTATCCACCGATCGAACCGTTCTCGTAAGAAGTCATGTTACCTTGGTATCCGTCTTGTGGGATGCTGATTCCGAGTTCTTGAGCAACTTCATATTTCAGTTGTTCGAGAGCTGCGGAAGCTTTAGTTACCACCAGGTTGTTGGAGTTACCATTGCTTTGTGCCATTGCTGTTCACCTCCTCGCGGTTGGTAAAAGTATTATGTGTCGGCAATACGATTTTCATAACTAAATGCATGCAGGCAATTTCTGGTAAAAAGTAAAATGTGGGAAGTGATCTGATTTGAAATGTCCTTATTGCGCCTACCTGGGCACAAAGGTGCTTGATTCAAGGCCGGCCAATGAATCGAAATCGATTCGTCGTCGTCGTGAGTGTGAGCAATGTAGCCGTCGATTTACAACTTTTGAAATGGTGGAAGAAACACCGCTGATCGTCATCAAGAAAGATGGCAGTCGTGAGGAATTTAGCCGGGACAAGATTCTCCGTGGCCTGATTCGGGCTTGTGAGAAACGTCCGGTCTCTGTGGAGACACTGGAAATGATGGTATCTGAGGCAGAGAAGTCTCTGCGAAATACAGCCGATGCAGAAGTAGAGAGCCGTCAGATTGGCGAACTGCTGATGGAACAGCTGTTTCCAGTGGATGAAGTAGCCTATGTGCGCTTTGCTTCGGTGTACCGTCAATTCAAAGACATCAATATGTTCATGAAAGAACTGAAATCTTTATTGTCCAAAGACAACAACGAGGATTAGTGAAACGGGTAAAAGGGGAAGAGCATTCTGGGGTTACCATCTGTGTGTTCCAGTAAAAAGGTTGTTCTTCTCCAATCACTTTAGCTTCAAGAAAAAGTTGTTGACAGCAAAAGCTGTATTTTATATGATATAGGAGTCGCCTGCGGAGCATTGCAGTGTTGGACAACTTGTTACATTCATAATTTGGGGCCTTAGCTCAGCTGGGAGAGCGCATCGCTGGCAGCGATGAGGTCAGGGGTTCGATCCCCCTAGGCTCCATACAAGAACATCATATGGACTCTTAGCTCAGTTGGTAGAGCAGTTGACTCTTAATCAATTGGTCCAGGGTTCGAGTCCCTGAGAGTCCATCAAGAACGGCAGAGATGCCGTTCTTTTTGTATTAGGAGACAACTTGATTGCTTTTATACAGTCACAGAGTCTTTAAGTGGCAAGATGCATAACTATCTGACGAACTTGTCGTGCTGCGCCGTGGGAAGAAAAACAAATTCCTGACCCGACTTGAATTGAAAAACAAAAACCAGGGTGCCGTAAATGAAGTGACCCCTTAAAGTTAGACAAATATTTTTATGCAACCTGTATGGCATGAATTCGGTATTGTACCGGGCTCATGCCTTTTAATTTTGACTT